>JBBIHB010000004.1:0-30932 GCA_037447215.1 Bacteroidales bacterium | reverse complement strand
CTAAAGCAGCACTGATGGCTTCAGCAGTTGGGTTGCAACCTAAGTCGCCACCCTGGCCGGTAGTTGAAATTTCAGGAGCAGTGGTATCCACTTTCCACCTTACGGTTACCGATTTTGAAGCGGAATTTCCACAAGCATCCGATGCGGTAAAGGTACGGGTCTGTGACCTGAAGCAACCATCTGCCACAACCGAACCGGTTGAAGTTGAAACCGCAACATTGCCATCGCAACCATCGCTGGCAGTGGCAGAACCTAAAGCAGCACTGATGGCTTCAGCAGTTGGGTTGCAACCTAAGTCGCCACCCTGTCCGGTAGTTGTAATTACAGGAGCGGTGGTATCTTCTTTCCAGGTGTAAGTAACTGAACATCCGCTTTCAGCATTACCAAGCTGATCCTGATAGGCTAAGGTGATAACCTGTGATCTTGAACATCCGTCAGAAACCACACTCCCGGCTGAGAAACTGGTTATGGTAATAACCGATCCCTGTCCATAATGGGCTTCCAGGTCAGCTTTTACACGAGCCATGTTGGGTAAGGTTGGGTTACAGCCAAGGTTGTATGAAAGATCTGGACAACCTTGAGTGGCGGGAATACTACAAGTTGTTGAACAATCCCCCAAAGTGATGGTAACAGTAGCCCCTGCGTTGGTAATATTGTTAACTGTTGCAGTTGAGCCGCCGGTGGACCATGAAATGGTATAAGGAAGGGTGGACTGCTGGCCATTCACCAATACTTGTACTGTGGCAGAACCAAGACTTTTACCAAATACTGGCGGTGTGTATGTAATAATGTTACATGACAACTGGGTAACGGTAGCGGTTACCTGCGATGGAAGTCCTTCGCATGTGCCTTCTGATCCGGTTACCCAGAAAGTGGTATTCTGGGAAATATTGAATGAATAAGATGTTCCGGTATGTACAAGATTTGTCAATGCTGCATTTGAATACCATTTGTAAGTTTCGGTTGGTTTGGGATTCACTACAGATAACGTTACCTGTGCCCCCAGTGTACATGAATGAGCTGCTTGCAATGTCGGAGGGTCTGGTGAGATATTGAATGAACCTGCTATGAAATCACCAAGCATGGCGTTGAGCGAAAACGACTGCCGGGTTTCGAGAAGGAATGTAGCTTTACAAAGTTGTTCCGGTGTCAGTAATCCGGTCAGGTCAACTTTACCTTCAAAGAAGGTTCCCGGATAATAAAATCCGCAGTCTTTCATTTCCTTGTTGCAATAATTCCATTCAGGGTAGTTTGGAACCGGAAAACCGGATGAGTTGGCACTAACCATCGCCAATGCCTGAGCCTGTGATAAAGGAATTTCCTGCAGCCTGTTAGTGCCACTTCCCGATCCAAGCCACCTGTAAGCTTTAATGGTTGCAACCCCGCCACCATTGGTGAATTCGCTCAGGATGAGCAAATCGCCAGGGGTTTTAGCAGGCGAAAAGCCAAAAGTGGTTTCATTGGGTGAAGTACCATTCTGAAATACCCAGAAACCGATTTGTGCGGATCCAAGGCTCGATGTACGGTCACCGAAAAAGTGAAGCCATCCATCGATAATGGCAGCACCACCATTTACCAGGTTTACTTTATCGCCCACTGGGCTGTATGACCATGCCATTCCTGGTGCTAAGTCATAATCCTTAGTTCCCTGTGTAAACTGGTTATCGTTGCTCTGATCTTTATCCTTGACAAAGGTGGCAATGGGCCGGTTGTTCAATACTGCCAGCCAGTCCGATGGATTGCCATCAATGGTAATGTTCTGTGTAAATGCGGCAAACGGCAACAATATCATAGCAGCAATCAAAAGGAGCAGGCAACGCATACCTTTCATGGTGAGTGTGTTGGAAGTCTTTCCTGTGTGTGCGGTACAGGAGTCTTTCGAATTTTGTGTCGGTAAAAATTTTTCTTTCATAGTTTAATGTATTAACAATTTGTACTTAATTTTTTGCTTTTTTGAAAATTGTGTCTTTTGTAAGTGAGAACTTAGTTGAATTTTTTAATATGTGTTTCCACACGGGATCCGTAAAACGGGTCAGGGCATTCAGGGAAGTTTTCATGCAGGTAAGAGCAAGTTCAATCCCCAAATCAGGAAGTTGTCGTTCTATGGAGGTAATTGCAGTTTTTATCTGATGTGCATGTTTTTCATTTTTTGAATTTTAAATCTGTTACCAAATTTAATACAAATTCTCAAAATAGGAAAAAAATAGCTATATATCTTATAATATTTTTTTAAATTTTTTGTGAGTAAAATAGATATATGTGTTAAGTGGTTGAATAACAATGCTTTTATAATTTAAGATATTTTTGACTTTTATATTTCTCGATTCAAAAAATAATTCAGTTTAAAACAGATACCTTCAAAATGGGATAACACGGTACAAAAAAGCGGTTCAACACAAAATAGCCTTATCTTTGTGTGCACAGAAATGAATAAAAATTATGGCATTAAAGTTTTTTCATCTTCAGAAGGCAAAAAAGTTTAACATTCCTTACCGATTTTACGATCCCGACAAGGAGGAGCGCGAAGACCGCGAGAGAAGGATGAAAGAGGAACTTGGCATAATTGAGGAGGTGTATCCGGATAAGCCTTATAAACCCAATGTAACAGGCCAGTTCAGGCTTTCCATGGGCCGTTCGTCGAAAACGGTCGAAGATGCCAAGCGAAACAGTAACTACAGGCTGATTTTCCTGATCCTGTTTCTATCGTTGCTGGTTTACCTGTTTTTTCTCCGTTAATCTGTATTGCCCGTGACCGACATTATCCGATTATTGCCCGACTCGGTGGCCAACCAGATTGCGGCCGGTGAAGTTATCCAGCGTCCTGCCTCGGTGGTGAAAGAGCTGGTTGAGAATGCCCTCGATGCCGGTGCCAGCGAAATTGTTATCCACATTAAAGATTCCGGAAAAACCCTGATCCAGGTTTCAGATAATGGGTGTGGTATGTCGCCTACCGATGCGCGTATGTCGTTCGAACGGCATGCCACCTCAAAAATCAGCTCGGCCAACGAACTGTTTGCCCTACGCACATTGGGGTTCAGGGGCGAGGCCCTGGCATCGATTGCTGCTATTGCCGATGTGGAATTACGCACAAAGCGTACCGGAGACGAAACCGGAACCTTTCTCCACATCAACGCCACCCGGGTGGTTACACAGGAACCCACAGGCTGCAGCAATGGCACTGCCATACAGGTTAAGAACCTGTTTTTCAACGTTCCGGCGCGGCGTAAGTTCCTGAAATCGGATGCTACGGAACTTAAACTGATTATCAACGAAGTCCAGCGTGTGGCCATTCCCAACCCCGATGTGGCTTTTTCGCTTTACCATAATAATACACTGCTATACGAATTGCCGGTTTCGCCGCTGAAAAAACGGATAGTTGACCTGTTCGGAAAATCGCTTTCTCAGGCCCTTGTTCCAATCGACAGCCAAACCCCTATGGTGTTGATATCGGGTTACACAGGCCTTCCGAAATATGCCCGGCGTATAATGGGCGAACAATTTTTTTTCACAAACCGAAGATTTATGCGCCACAACTATTTCCATAAAGCAGTTATGCAGGCGTATGAAAAAATATTACCGGCCGAAGCTTTTCCTTCCTATTATATTTTCTTCGAGATTGATCCGTGTGCCATCGACATAAATGTTCATCCCACCAAAACCGAGATAAAATTTGAAGACGAACGCTCCATCTGGCAGATTTTGTATGCATCGGTAAGGGAAGCCATGGGTAAGCACAACATTGTTCCATCCATCGATTTCGACCAGCAGGGCAGTGTCGATATTCCCCTTCCTCCACGGCGGGGCGAAGTAATACCTGTTCCCAGGGTGGATATGACCCCCGGTTATAATCCGTTTAATGAAAACTGGAGTGTTGATAGCCGGAAACAACCCGGGCCACAACGTGAATCGGGTAACCTGCGCAACTGGGAAAATTTGTACGCCGGAATGGAAAATGCCCGTCAGGGTTTCGAAACATCCGGGAAGGAAGAATCAAATACCATGTTCACTGACCAGCCAATGGTTTTTTCGGGGAAGAAAATACTTCAACTGAAGCAGCGGTACCTGGTTTTGCCCGTAAAATCCGGGATGATGGTCATCGATCAGAAAAGGGCACAGGAAAGGATCCTTTTTGAACAGTTCCTGTCTGTGATGCAAAGTGAAAGGGTGGCCACACAACAAATCCTGTTTCCATATACGTTTGAATTGAACCCTGCCGATGCAGCATTGTTAAAAGAGATACTTCCCGATATCGCTTCCCTTGGGTTTGATATCCGGGAGTTTGGAAAGGATACCTTTATTATTAATGGTGTACCTGGAATCCTGGCTGCCAGCTCGCCGGTCGATCTGGTGGAGAAGCTCATTGAGGAATTCAAAACTTCCCAGGTTGATGCCAGAGAGAAAGTGAGGAAACAGGTGGCTATTTCGCTGGCAAAAGCATCGGCTGTCGATTATGGGGTTGACCTTAAGCCCGAAGAAATGGATCACTTGGTGGATCAGCTCTTTAGTTGTTCTGCACCCAATTTTTCACCCGACGGAAAGTCAGTACTCACCATTATCCCTATGGAGGAAATTGAGAAGCTTTTTGGAAGGTGAATAAAATGTTTTCGTTGTAATCGTTGTAGTTATGGGTGTTGTTGATGTTAATTAGTTAATTGGTAGATTGTTTGAGTAGTTAGTAGGTAATTGTTAATTTGTTGAGAGGTTAATAAATTAATGGTTGAAAAGTTAAGTGGTAAATAGGTTGATGTATTGTGAACTGTAAACTGAGAATAACTGAGAATGACTGTAAGTAATATTTAAAGTAAATCGTGTGGCCCGGCTTCAGGCGGGATAAATTGTAAATCGAAAAACCTGTCCGCCCACTGTCGGACCGTAAATTCTATATAATATGCAATATCGTCCAATATTTCAAAACACCCCGATGGTGGTCAAAAACCTGATCATCATCAATGTACTGATGATGCTGGCCTCTTATGCCATGCAGGGAATGGGTTTCAATTTTACCGAAATGTTCGGGATGCACTATCCGGCATCCGAAAAATTCAGGTTATACCAGGTTGTATCACATATGTTTATGCATGGTGGGTTTATGCACTTGTTTTTCAATATGTTTGCCCTGTGGATGTTTGGCCGGGTATTGGAAAGCATCTGGGGGCCACGCCGGTTCCTGATCTATTATTTTGTGACAGGCCTTGGCGCCGTGGCCTTGCACATGTTTGTCAACCATCTCGAAATCATGTCGATAAAGAATGAACTGGTTGCGTTCAGCAATACTCCGGCGCCCGATTTGCTCGAAAAATTTGCCAGCAAGCACCTGGGGAAACTTTCTCCTCAACTGATTGATTTTATACAGAGCTATTATGACCATCCGGCTTCAGTGAGTTTTGCCCAGGAAGGTGAGCAGTTGATGGAGCGAATCCTTCGCATGAAAATGGATATTCCGACGGTTGGGGCTTCAGGCGCTGTGTTTGGAATTCTGCTGGCGTTCGGAATGATCTTCCCCAATACCCAATTGATGCTGATATCCCCGCCTATTCCAATTAAAGCAAAATATTTTGTGATCGGCTATGGCGCCATCGAACTTTATCTGGGATTGACCAATTCGGGGGGGAGTATTGCTCACTTTGCCCACCTGGGAGGGATGCTCTTTGGATTTATCCTCATTAAATACTGGGCGAAAACAACGAGGACTTTCTATTGAGCCGATATGGAAATCTGGAAAGAAATAAAAGAATCGTTTAATGAGGGGTCGGTCATTACCCGGCTGATCTACTTTAACCTGGCTGTTTTTCTGATTTTCAGGATAATCTACGTTTTCTTTTTCCTTAGCGGTACCGATTCATCGCTGATCCAGTGGTTCGAACTGCCCTCGGATGTTTCGCAGTTGCTGCGGCAACCCTGGTCGCTGGTAACCTATATGTTCCTCCATTTCGATTTTCTGCATATTCTGTTCAACCTGCTTGCGCTCTATTGGTTTGGCAGGATTTTCCTCGATTATAACACACAGAAACAGTTGCTCGGGCTTTACTTTATCGGCGGTCTGGCCGGTGGATTGCTATATTTGCTTGCCTACAACACCCTGCCGGTTTTTGGAAAGGTGGTTGATAGTTCCTTTCTACTGGGTGCTTCGGCCTCAATAATTGCCATACTTATAGCCAGCGCCTTCCGTGATCCCAACCGCGAGATTCACCTGTTCCTGATTGGGCGCGTACCCCTTAAATACCTCGCCCTTTTTATGATTTTCAGTTATATTATCGGCATATCAACCTCCAATCCCGGCGGGAATATTGCCCACCTTGGGGGCGTTCTGGCCGGTTACTGGTTTGTGGCCCGGCAGCGTAAAGGCAGCGATATTACGTCGGGTATTACGCGTGCTATTGACAGACTTGCCGGAGCGGCCAAACCGCGGCACCATTTCCGCGTGGTGTACCGCCAACCACCCCGCGACGACTACGAATACAACCGCCAGCGTGCCGCCGATCACCAAGAATTAAACCGTATCCTCGACAAAATTGCACAGGATGGCTACGACAGTCTGTCAAAGCAGGAAAAAGAAACGCTATTCAGGCATGGGAAGTGATGGAAGGATCAATTTTTTATTTCCTAAAAATTGTGTCTTAGTGATATTGGATGAATTCCTTTTTTGGTAAGTATTTTGACGGAGCTGTAATATTTTTTTGTTAAATATCCGAAAATTGTACTATAAAAAGGTTCTCTTTCGTATTGTTTTAACTCTTTGGAAATAAGTATTTCATATTTGTCGTTCAAGCCAATAAAACCTTTATCAAATGCAGTATAATAAAGTGTTGATAGGCATATTCCATTTTCAGGATTTAATCTTTCATTTTCATTTTTTGCCCATGGAATAATGTGACTAGCTACTAATAATTCCCTGATATTGATTCCTGAAATAGCGCATTTCCCTGCATAATTGGCAATAACAATCTGCCGAAAAACACTTTGGTTAACCATTGTTTTTACTTCTCTGATTTTTGTTTCACCTTGTAGTCCTTCCACTCCTTTAAATTCATGAGCAAATTTTGTTTCAATACTCTTGTTTTCCAATTTAGAAATTATCCGTTCACTATCAAATAATAGTTCTTCAATATTATGAATAAACTCATTTCAAATTGGCTCGACCTGTTTTCTACCACTAGGTAACCTCCAATACCCCTCTGTTGATGGAAAGGATCAACGCTGGCAAAATTATTCAGCCTCATTGCTACAGAACTAGGTGTTCTATCTACCAGTTCAGCTAATTGTACAATTTCTGGAGTTCTTGAATGAAGTTTACCAAACGGGAGTTTTCTGTAAAGATTTAACCCTAAAATGAGCTCTTCTCTTGTCCAAAGTTTTAATGCCATTATGTTTAGATTAGAAATAGTGAAAATACTATTTTTCCCTAATTCTAACTAATTCGCAACAATCATGGTCTAATTCAGGATCATAATCTGGAAAGCTTAGCATTGGAATCCCAAATTCTTCTGGAATAAAATATATTCTGTCAATAATTATTGAACGCATCCAATTTTCAAATTCAGCGGAATCAAGATTTCGCGGATTATTAATTTCGAATTCACCAAACAACTTGTAATTGCCAGCATCCTGGTACATATATTCAATGATAAACTTCTTCATTTTTTTTAATACAAATGAAGCAATTGCTTCCCCTTTTGTCAACGGACTATAAGTAACTTCTACGAAAATTTATTCCCCCAACTCCAGATAAACCCTTTTCAATACCTCAAGCTTACTTTCTACTTCGGCTATGGCTCGGGTGGTAAACATAATTACCCCACTGGATAGAGCAGCCATACCACCCCTGAGCATAATCTCAAACTCTTCGGGAGAAACGTTATAGGAGCAGTTGTAGGCCTGCACAATTGGCCACACTTTGGGGAACTGGCCGCTGCGATATTTACCCGCCAGCAGAACCACACTATGTTTTCGGCAACCCACTGCCGTTCCCTGGCCATGTTGGCATGATATACTAGAGGCGGAAACACGTCAATAGGTTCGCGCAGCAGGTCGTGGTTGAGGCACAGTATACGCCGCCGGGTGCCGTAAAATTCGTCATCGGCCCAGAGACAATGGTTTAGCCCGATCAGGGTTCCAGGTTTCAGTTCGTTGGTTATATTTTTCATTGATGACCTATGCTCCGGGGTGTTCTTCCACATGGTTCCGGCCGTTCAGGCGGGCAAATTAGGCATACACTTTCATGCCATTGGCACGTGCCCGTTCCATTATTTCGCGGGTTTTGGAGCCGCTATGCAGAAACACGGCATTAACGCCCAGCTCAGAGAGTTCGTAACCTTTTTCCCAAAGTGGCTGCGGCTGTCATTATATCCCCCTGATTTCAATTTTATTTTTGGCCTGGTGGTTGCACAAGGTAATGATTACCATTAGCAATACGCAAAATATCAGCGGGAACAGGCTTTTTATAATGATTTTCATATATCCGTATTTTAATGGTGGGTTGTTTGTAGGCGATTGGAAGGAATCATGTTACGCAAAAAGTGGGGGGTATTGCGGTTGCGCTGCTTTCTGTAAACATATTGCTCCTCATGGGCAGCCGAAATGACATCGCAATATGCCTTTTCCACCTGAACCCGGGACGCGGTGCCTCCGCCTTTACCTTAGATTAAATTATTCTGCCAACTACCTTTGCTTGGTGATCGTAGTCGAACAGCTGTCTTCTCCCTACTGCCGCAAACTGCTTTTCTCTTACCTTACTTCCACGGCCACATCACGCAATCCTTTACCTCGGGGAACAGCACATAATCGGCTTTCCCTTTCATGGTGAGGGTTTTCACATTATAGCCTTTAAGCAGTGCCAGTGCCGCGTTCAGCGTTTTCCCCGAAACCGAAACATCGTCAACCAGCAAAATGCGTTTGCCTCCAAGCTCCAGATCGGGCGGTAGGTTTAGCACTACCGGATATTCGTAAAGGGGTGTATTCTGTTCATCGCGGTAATTCAGGGTAATAATACGCAATCCGGCATTCAGGTGAAAGGCTGCCAGCGCCGCAGGTACTACACCACCGCTGCCGATACCGATTACCAGGTCGGTTTCGGGAAGTCCGGCATTTCGCAGCCGTTCGGTTATCTCCTGAAATGATATTTGAACCATGGGATAAAAGGTTAAAGTAATAAGTATAAAGGTTAAAGTTATAAGGCAAAAATAAAAATTTGAGATGAAAATGACAGAAGTTATCTGACAGAAGACCCAATTGTGACACACGTCACAAACACTAAAAAGCTAACCCAACTCCCGAGCGTTGATCGGAAATCATCGTTTATCACTCTGCTATGTTTTAAAAATTAAAAACCATTCCGGAACGAACATCCTGAAGGGGCCATTGTTTTGAAAATGTCCCTCTTGCCGGTCCGGCAGTGCAATGTGCCGGATAAACTTGCCTTACATTTAACGATTTCAGATAATCGATTGTTTTTCGGGAATTTTCGTCATCTTCGGCCAGGTGAAATCCTCCCATCACAACTGCGAAAGTTTCGATCCCGGTGAATTAAATCGCATGATTTACCATATACACTATTTTACTGCGGGTGTACCCCGTAACCACAACAAGTCCATCGTCAGTTATTATAGTAATACCCATTTCGTCGGGCATAAAATCGTCGTCTTCTTAAAAAAATACAAAGGCTGTTTGCTTTGATTCGAAATTGTTCATACGGGGAATTTCACCGGAGAAAACCTCATCGGGCAATAACCACATGGGTACACGCAATACCGAAACCATAAAATATTTTCTGATTTAATCAGCCAATAGCGTATTATCGTTCCATGCGCCATCTCTTTTGCGGTGTTTGGGTTCGGGTGCTGCCGGATAGCAGATAAGCCGCCAGCCCGGTAAAAAGGGTAATCAACCGGTTTGGTCGTAGTGTCCATGGTTTAATACATTGGTTTCAATTCCGGAGGAATCGATACCGCAATGGTGCATATTATTCATGATGATATCAGAAGGGCAGGTATCGAATAAAAAATGGATACCGGTTTCAATCAGATATCAAAGTCTATGTTCCGAACCACAAACATCACCCGGGATATTGTCGTTAATCACTGTTATTCTTATCATTTTCGGGCTCATCGTTGTATGGAATTTCTAGATAGAAAGTGGTACCCTCTCCTGTAACGGTTTCAAACCATATACGGCCTCTGAAATTTTCCACAATATTCTTTACAATGGCCAGCCCAAGGCCCATTCCGCTTGTTTTGGTGGTAAAGTTGGGGCTGAACATTTTTTCGCGCAGTTCTTCTGGAATACCGGTACCATTGTCGGCAACCGATATTACAATCATGTGTTCGCGGCGCCGGAGGTTGATGTCGATCCGTCCTTCACGGTTGGGTGGTATGGCCTGAATTCCGTTTTTTATCAGGTTGATAAATGCCCGTGAAAGCTGTTCCCGGTCGGCATTGACCATCAGGTGCCTGCACTCTCCCGGGTCGAACAGGATGGTAATCCGGTTGTCGTTTTCATACAGTACAATAACTTTGGTAATCTGGTCGGCCAGATTAAACTCCTGTTTTCGGGCGGTGGGGATTTTGGCAAAATTCGAAAATTCAGTGGCAATCTCTGAAAGGGTTTCAATCTGACCAATCAAAGTACTGGCAACCTTGCTTACGGTTTCCCGGTAATCATCATCATTCCCCTTAAACCTAAGCAAATGCTGGATGTTGAGTTTCATGGGAGTAAGCGGGTTTTTAATTTCGTGGGCAATCTGTTTGGCCATTTCTCGCCAGGCGCTTTCACGTTCGGAGCGAGCCAGTAGCTCGGCACTCACAGCAAGTTCATCAACCTTTTTGTTGTATTCTTTAACCAGTTTGCCAATTTCGTCATCCTTGCGGTAATCAATGGGTTCGTTACGTTTGCCCAGTTCAATTTTCCGGAGATTTTCACGGATGGCAACCAGGGGTCGTGTTATCTGGTTCGCAATAAACAGCGCAACCATAATACTGGCCAGAAAGAGAAGAACGTATAGATTGATAAAAGCCACAATAAATGTGGATATTTCCTGACTGTATTTGTCCTGATGGGTAAAATAGGGCAGGTTGATAAACCCAAGATAATCGCCGGTGTTGTTGATAATGGGCGAATAAGCCGAAATGTATCTGAGCTTGCCAATCTTTTCGGGTTGAAAATAATTGGTCTGAAAATTCTCAAACAATTCGTAATAGGCTTGTGAGCTTATCCTTTTCGAAACCAGTCCTTTATTGAAAATTTCGGGGCGCGACGAAACGATAAGTTCCCCATTGACCCCGTAAATGTTGATATCGGTACGGAATATATTGCTGAGTTTAACCAGTTCGCGGGTAAACCAGTCTTCCAGCTCGGGGGTAATCTGTTCAAGATTTTCGAGACGCATATCAATTTCAGCTGCTATGGAATTCATTTTTCCGTCCAGGTCTTCGAGCATCCGTGAACGGTATTCCTCCACATTGTAAAAGATGGTACCCAATGCAACAAAGAGGAGGGAAACAAAAACGATGGAGATGATGGCCACCTGGATACGCACTTTCAGGTCGATCTGGAATTTCATTTTCCGGAATGTGGGTCGGATTAACAGCAGCACCAACAACGAAAAGGCAAAATAAAATACAAACAGATAGGGGAACGAAATCAGGTAATCGACAAATTTATAGCGGCTCCGGCTCACAATGATATAATTATCCTGATGGGTACCATAAATCAGGTGTTCATATCCATCCCATGTCCTGAAGGTAAATTCAGCATCGTCGAAGTCGTATGAGTAAATATAATAATTGTAGAGGTAGTCGCCATGGCGGTCAACCAATTCGCCTCCGTAATATTTGGCATATTCAAATCTTTTATAGGAAGCAGGCTTCCGCATCGATTTGTCGATGAGAAGTTCGGGGAATCCGATACCTTCCGAAAAAATCCTTGAATTGAGTTCCACAAAAATGGAAATCCCGATTGAGTCGGAGGTCAGCGGGTAATGGATTTTTCCGAAATATGAAATACGGCCGTTCATATTGTCCATGTAATAAAAACTTGTACCCGGAATGGGGTTGCCTTCACGTTCTATCATGTCGTCGAAAAACGGGAAGCAGGGAACGAGGGTATTCTGTGGCTGAACAATAAGGCTGTCGCTGCCGCTGCAAATGGTAATCTGGAGGTCGTATTGCCTGAAATATCCGCTGAAATAGGTCAATTCAAGATATTCTTCGAGGTTTTGGTAAGGCTGGATTAAATAACCCGGAATGTTGGGGTCAACATTAATCTGTTGCTGAATTTCGGCCAGAAATACCTCAGCCGCCGGATCGTGCTCTGCCACCAGTGTTACGGCCAGTAATTGCTGCACCTCGCGTTCTTTTTCTACTGTAACCCTGTAAATAACTTCAAGCGAAAAAACAGTGATAACCGAAATTATCAGGATCAGATAGGTCATTCCGAATTTTTTTGAACCCGATGGGCTGAAAGTGGTGGCCAACGCACCTATAACCACAAATAATAGAATGGGTTCGGGGAATTTACTGCCTGAAATGGTGTGATATAGAAAAAATAATAGCGCAGCTACCGATACAATTATTGCAATTGTGGAACGGATTGAAAGAAACCTGCGCGATTCGTTGATAACCCTAATAGTGAGCAGCACCAGGCCGAACAGCAGCAGCATAATGGATGCCATGCCAATGGCGGTTTGAAGGGTAATTTCATTGATCTGGTTAAGGGTAAACGAAAAACTCGAATTGTAGATCAGTTTCCGGATAAAGTAATTGATAAGCAGATATAGCAACCCGGTTAGGGAGACAAGAATTACCGACAGATACAGACGGGGGATTTCAAGGCTTTTTTCGAGTTGCAAAATTCTCAGGTCCCTATAGATATTTATCATAAAATAAAAGAAAAATGCCGACAGGATAAAAAAATCGCCTAATGACGGCAACCAGAAACTTAATGCAAACTGCGATGGTGAGAAGAAGTCGAGATGGTAAAAAACCGCCGGGAATCTGAATAGAATGTGTAACCAGTAGATGAAAAACAGAAAACTGCCCATGAGAACCATTCTGGTTCCCATACCGGGATTATATTCGGAAATGAGCTTTCGGAAAAAAAGAATCAGAAAAACAAGTCCAGCCAGATAGAGAATGGCTGGAATGTATAACTGCCTGGTTAAACAATACAAGTCACCTTTGGGCACAATGTCGAAAACCACTTCATTATGAATGTTGGTAATGGGTATGCCATTAACCGATCCGGCCCTGACCAGGGCAAATGTTGAGGGGAGATTAAACCCTTCGAAATAATTTTTGACCAGGAATTGGTTTTCGTGCGGAAAATCATGTTTGATCAGTATCATTCCGATCAGGGTTAGGCTATCTGCCTCAAGGCTCCTGGTAAGGTAATAACCATTTGGGAAGTGAACAATTTTACTGTCGGATTCGACTGAAAGGGGCAATGTTTCACGAAAGGCAATATTTCTGTCCGACCAGTAGAAAAGCTTGTTGTTCCGGTAAATCAGGAATCCTGAACCATGATCTTCAAGGCTTCGGTTAAAAGGGGCAAGTTCGCTGAGGTAACTGAAAGAGAATCCCGGGTAATGGGTCAGGTTTCTTATATTCTGAAGTTCAAGGTCGAGTAACTTTTCTTTCTGATTAAGTTTTTGTTGAAATTTTTCAACCAGTTTTTTGCCTGGATCCCTGAAAAATAACCCCTTTTCGGTAAAAACGGCAGCAAGTGTAAGGATTAACGCCAATAAGAGGAAAATGTATTTTCTGAATTGAATTGTCATATCCTTAATCGTTGTGATATGGTTCTCCTTTAAAAATTGTAAAAGCACGGTAAAGTTGCTCTGCGAACAATAACCGAACCATTTGATGTGAAAAGGTAAGGGTTGATAGTGAAATTTTTCCTGCTGCCATTTTTTCAATCTGTGGTGAGAAACCATATGGACCTCCGATAACAAATACCAGTTCGCGACAGCCCGCCACCATTTTTTTTTCGATAAACATCGAAAATTCCCTCGAGTTAAACGTTTGTCCTGATTCATCGAGCAGGTAAATTTCATTTTTATCCCGAAGAAAGTCCATCATTTGTAAGCCTTCTTTTTCTTTATGAATTTCGACAGGCATATTCCGGGTATTTTTCAGGTCAGGAAAAATCTTTATTTCGGTTTGAACATAGCGCCTGAGCCTTTTAAAATAGATTTCAATCCCTTCGCTTAACCATTTGGAATCGGTTTTTCCAGTTACTGTCAGCGTTATCTTCATCATGTAATAACTATCAGAAAAAGTTTAAATTTACACTAAAATTGAAGCACAATTTCCGTTTTGCATAGTTTTTGCTATTTCGTTTCAAAAAAATTAGAAAATGACATTGTAATGAAACCAGTTAAAAAGTTTTTTTTATTGCCTGTATTGGTAATTTTAGCATTAATTTTATCTGGCACACAGGCATTTTCGCAGGTACCCGACGAAGTTATCACCAGCCTTCAGGCAGGAAATGCCAGGGTACTGGCAAGCTATTTCAACCAGAATGTTGAGTTGGTAATCCTCGATAACGACAACATCTACAGCAAGGCTCAGGCCGAACAGATTGTAAGCGATTTTTTCAGCCGCAATCAGCCGGTCCGCTTCACTGAACTCCACAGCCGGGGCAAAGAGGGCGCTCATTATGTAATTGGAAACCTGTCAACCAAACAGGAAACTTTCAGGGTGTATTTCCTGATGAAGAAAACAGGCGGAAAGGATATCATTCATCAGTTACGCATCGAAAAGCAGGAATAGGGGATGTGGCCTGTACAGCACCTGTCCGAATATGGACGTAGATTCACTGAACAAATCAGCTCGTGGGCTAAAAGGGTTTCGTTCCCATTTCTCGATGGTGTACCTGTTTATAATGTGGCCATTTTTTTCTGGCGCAGTATAATCGATGGTGCATTGACCACGCGGGCATCGGCCATAGCTTTTAATTTTTTCATCGCACTTTTCCCTGCCGTAATTTTTTTATTCACCCTGATCCCTTATGTACCCATTCACAACTTTCAGGACGAACTATTCGAACTGATCGAATCGTTGTTGCCAGGAGGCACTTTCGATGCCCTCGAGGAAACTGTGGCGGATATTATTATGCAACCACGCGGAACGTTGCTTTCCATCGGGTTTTTATTTGCACTTATTTTTGCCACCAATGGAATCACATCCATGATGGCAGCATTCGACGCTACGGTGCATAGTATTCAGGGACGTTCATGGATCAGTCAGTGGCTTATTGCTGTTGTACTACTCCTGATACAGACTGTTCTTCTTACTGTTTCCATTGCATTGATTACTTTCGGCCAGCAAGCTCTCGATTACCTGGTCGAAAATTTTGCCATATTCGACAGGTTTACTTATTACCTCCTCACCTTTGGGAAATGGTTCATTATTGTCGGGATGTTCTTTTTTGCCTATTCGTTTTTGTATTATCTGGCTCCGGCCAAAAAGTCGCAATGGCGGTTCATTTCGGCGGGCGGAACACTTGCAACCTTTCTGAGTATTGCCACACTGGTGGGTTTTTCATTTTACATCAACAATTTTAACCAATATAACAAGCTCTATGGATCTATCGGAACCCTGCTGAT
The DNA here is from genome assembly GCA_037447215.1 of Bacteroidales bacterium. Lineage (GTDB taxonomy): Bacteria > Bacteroidota > Bacteroidia > Bacteroidales > Prolixibacteraceae > UBA1413. The sequence continues at coordinate 15,334 of JBBIHB010000004.1, read as the reverse complement.
AATCCTGCTTCTCATTTACTTTCTGTCGCTGATCCTTCTGATAGGGTTCGAACTCAACGCCAGTATCTATCAGGCAAAGCAACAAAACGAACAGGAAATATCGCTGCTGAACCGGATAAGAAACCAGGTTGGCATAAAAAATTACGAAAACACTGAAATAGAATAACAACTATTAATATCGGATATGAAAACACCATATTACAGAATTATAATCTGGTCTTTGCTTTCGTTGCTCGTTGCATCTTGTGTTATCCCGGCAACCAAAGAGCGATATCTGGCAAATTTTGAACGATTTGTGAAGAATGTGGAGAATAACGCATCAAAATTTAAAAATAATGACTGGCAATGGGCCGAAAAGCGGTACAGGTTATATGCCGAAAAATGGTATGACAAATTCAGGGAAGATTTTACCCTGAAGGAACAGATACAGGTAGCAGCCTTTAAAATAAGGTACCAGGCAGCAAAAGAGGGTACGCAGTTCCGAAAAAAAATTGATGAACAGATACTCAGGGATATTGAAAAACTCAAAAAGGATATGGGAAATTATTTTGATGAAAATTTTGAACGCGATCTTGAAAAAATCACCGAAGGTGCCCGCGAAATTGGCGATTCGGCTGTTAAGGTTGTTGATGACCTCCTGAAAGAATTGCGCAAACGAAAAGAATAATTTCATGGCTGATTTCAATTTTATCGATAAAGGGATTATAGATTTTAAGGAGTGCTGGGAATTTCAGGAAGAACTCCTGCATAAAATTACCGAAGAAAAGAAAAGCAGCCGAAACCCTGTTTCGTCCAACTATTTTCTGTTGGTTGAACATCCGCATGTATATACACTGGGGAAAAGCGGCGATGAACACAATATGCTTATCCACAGTGATTTTATGAAAAAGATCGATGCTTCGTTATATAAAATCAACCGGGGGGGCGATATAACCTATCATGGGCCTGGGCAACTGGTGGGATACCCAATTATTGACCTGGAGCATTTCGGTATCGGAGTAAGAGAATATATAGCCCGAATGGAAGATGCCATAATTGATGTGCTTTCAGCCTTCGGTCTCGAAGGTTCGCGGCGCGAAGGGGCTACCGGTGTATGGCTCGACGCCTCACATCGGGTGAGAGCGCGTAAAATATGTGCCATCGGGGTGAGGGTAAGCCGGTATGTAACCATGCACGGCTTTGCCTTTAATGTAAATACCGATTTAAGGTATTTCAATTACATAAACCCATGCGGGTTCGATCCGGGATCGGTGACCTCGCTGCAACAGGAAACCGGACTGACTATTCCGATGGATGAAATAAAACAATTGGTAAGGAAGGCTTTCAACAGACGTTATTGAATTTTTTATGAATTATTGGGCAATAGCCGGTGTTTTAATTTTTTTGATCCAGCCACTTGCTTTTCTTGTATCGGGTTGTATTCTCCCGGGGCCAACCAATAATAACCCACCATCGGAAGTTACGATGATCCTCGATGCCTGATCACCACTAAACCTGAACTTGTCAACCTGTTCATTGACCATATTCCCGTTTTTGTCGGCACTGATCAACCATGGGCCAATGGTTCCGGTAAATGAAGTTTCGCACTTTCCTGCAATCATAATATTTCCATTGGGCAAAATTGCCACAGCATTTCCCCCTTCTGAACCTTCCCTGTCGAAATTCTTTGTCCAGACCATTTTTCCTGCACCACTGATTTTGGTGAGCACCAAGTCCCATTCAAATATCTGGTCGCCCGGAGCTGCGTCGGGGTTCATGCAACTGCCTATCCAACCGGCAACCACTAAATGGTTGTCGGGGGTACAACATATACATTCGGGAGTGATTTTTTTACCGGATGACGGTATGATGGTTCTCCAGAGCAATTCGCCCGAACGGTTTGTCCGCATTACCCACATGCTTGAAGTTCCTTTGCCCATCTCAATCTGTCCCGATATGGCAATGGTCTGGTCGGGCAAAAGCCTCATGGCATGGCCATGCAACGGTTGTTTGTCTGAATACGGATAAGTTGAGATCAACTCACCATCTGCGCCGAGAAGAGCAATTTTTAATACTGAAGGCTGTTCCCCTTCACGGGTTGTGTTCATCCACCACCAGGCTCCATCTTCATTCACGGCAATATCGGTACGGTTGGTTTCCACTTTTGCAGGAAAGTCTTTCCGCCATACCTCTGATAAATCGTCTTTAATTCTCAATACCCATGAAATGTAATGATTGTCCCCGGTTTCATTTATGGCTGCCAGCAGATAGCCCCCGCCGGGGTGGATCGCCAGTCGGAATGGTGTGTCGTTTCCCTCACGGTTAAAAACTTTCGATGTCAGGGTATCTCCCTGGCTGTTGAATTGTATCAGCCAGAGATCATGACCGGAGTTTCCTTTTTTATCCAAAAGTCCTAAAACAGTAAAACTCCCGTCGCTATTTTCCACTACATCCGTATATGTATATAACAAATTACCACCGGTTTGTTTCTCCCATTCAGTTTCGAAGCTTTGTCCATTGCAACAATAGGGCCGGATTAACAAAGCAGCAAGAAAGAGGAATAACGTTGTTTTCATATTGTCAGGTAATCAATTAGCCTATCAAATCGGAATGCAAACTGAAGATCATCAGAACACTTTTAAAATACGATTTTAAACCATAATGGTTACCTGTATAAATTCATTACATCTTAAAATCAAATGATTTGTTTATGGAGATTATTTTAATTTTCTGATCGGAATTGGTTTAAGTCAGGTATTCAAGCTGTTCTGAAAAATCATCCGGATTATATCTGCTCCCATCCTTCACGGTAGTTGTGCCTTATCCATTCATCAGCCATTTGTTGTGCCGGCAGGGTTATGAAATCGCGGTTGAAACGCGGATCACCGTTTACTATCTCAAATCTGTCATGGGTCATAACCTTTAAGCGGTCGTCGAAGCCTATGTTGGTAAACCTCATATTCTTTCCATCCCAGAGCAGCTTACGGTTTAGGCTTTGAAGCCTGATGGCAAGCACTCCTGCAAGTATCATTTCGTTAAGTGGGCCGGCAACTCCAAAATTCGATGAAGCTTCGAGCCTGGTATCCCGGCTTTCTTTGCATGCCCTGATCCAGTCCTGTTCGTGTCCACCGTTCATGGCATTACTGATTCGGCGGACGGTACGCTGTGGAGGGGTGAAACCTTCCATTAGTTTTGCGGGCAATAGTTTTGGATATCGTGAATAGGCTCCGCACATGATTTTCCCCCGGGTTCCATGAAAAATACAACCCCCGTCGGTATCGCCCATAATTTCACCAGGTAGAAGTTCATCAGGCCTGGGGGGCATCATCCCTCCATCGTACCAGTGAAGAGTAACCTCGGGCATGGAAACTTTTGGAAGGTTATCGCGACGGGGAAATTCATATTTTACAAACTGTGCATTGGGTGGCGACTCGAGGTTAAACGGGGTTGACGATCCCTGTATCGATACGGGTGGTTCGAGCCGGAGGGCTGTAAAGGGTGCATCCAGGATATGGCAGGCCATATCGCCTAAGGCGCCGGTACCAAAATCCCACCAACCCCGCCAATTCCAGGGGGTATATACTTCATGGTAGGGCCTGAATGGCGCTGTGCCGATAAACAAATCCCAATCGAGGTTGCGTGGTTCGCGCATACTTCGGGCAGGCCTTTCGAGCCCTTGTGGCCATATCGGTCGGTTGGTCCATGCGTCAACATGGGTTACTTCGCCAATAGTGCCAGCCCATATCCATTCGCAAATCTGGCGGATACCATCATCTGAATTGCCTTGATTACCCATCTGGGTAGCCACCCCATACGTTTTGGCTGTTTCGGTCAGTACACGCGATTCGTATATGCTGTGTGTCAATGGTTTTTGCACATAAACATGGTATCCGTTGCGCATGGCCATCACAGCAGGCAGAGCGTGAGAATGATCGGGGGTGGCTATCAGGACAGCATCTATATCTTTCTGCTGGTCGAACATAACGCGGTAATCTTTGAATTGCCTGGCCCTCGACCAGGCTTTGAAAGCGCTACGACCGGCATAATCCCAGTCCACGTCACACAGGGCAACAATATTTTCGGTTTCCATGTTTTTCAGGTTACGATAACCCATGCCGCCAACACCAATACCTGCAATATTCAGCTTCGAGCTTGGCGGGGTATGCCCAAGTCCTGAAACAACATGACTGGGCAAAATAGTAAACCCTGCTGCAGTGGTTAAGGATACCGTCAAAAAATTCCGGCGTGAGATATTTCCTGATTTCTGTTTGTTTTCTTTCATTACAATATTGTTTTCCGATCGCTTACAATTGCGGGCTGAATGTAGAAAAAATTAAGGGATGTGCAAAAGATATATTCTTTATGGGGTATGTCCTTTAGCCAAAATGAAATTCAAAGCATCAAATTATATGTGGTTATACAGAGAAACGATTTTTTAGTAAATTGAAGAAGGCGAAACTTTCGTTCCGCCTTCTATATCAATAAGCAAAAAACTTTCTTTTAATTATATCGCCTTTAAAATACAGAGGCATTCTTTAGCTTTATCCGTTATCTGACAGATTCACCTTTCATCTTTTTTTACGCTGGCATTGCAGGCAGCGACCAGGGCTTGCGATAAGTGTGTTTAATCAGTTCGGCAGCAAACTCCTGAGCCGATATAGGTTCTGTCCAGTCTTTCTTAAAGGTTGGGTGGCCATCGTTAATTTCGAAACCATCGCGGACAACAGTTCTGATTTTTTCATCGGGCCCTATATTGGTGAACTTCATGTTCTGTCCATCCCACTCGAGTTCTTTGTTAAGCGATTGCAGACGAACAGCCAGAACCCCCATAACCACCATTTCGTTGAATGGTCCGGCTTCTTTGAAGTCGGAAGCGGTTGGTACCCTGTTCTCCGGACTTTCCTTACATGCACGTACCCAGTCTTGTTCGTGTCCACCCTGAGTAGCTCTTTCAATACGGCGGCGGAATTTCGGAGCAGCCGGAACGCGTCCCGAAAGCAGCCATGGATTAACTCCGTAGCAGCCACAAATGAGTTTGTCTTTTGTTCCGTGGAAGATTACCCCACCACCCTGATCGTTCATATTTTTACCGGCTGGCCAACCTTCCGGCTTCATGGGCTGTAAACCACCATCATACCAGGTAACTTCAACCTGTGGGAGCGATGCTCCCCTCTTCATCCCTTTCCATGGTCTGTTTGGAACACGTGCAGGGAACACAAGTTTCACCATTTCAGCATTGGGTGCACAGTCGTTCAGCAGCAGAGTTGAGCTTCCCTGAGCTTTTGTAGGATAGCCTAATTCAAGACCAATAAATACCGGGTGCAGAATGTGACAAGCCATATCGCCAAGAGCACCTGTGCCGAAATCCCACCAGCCACGCCAGTTCCAGGGAGTGTAAAGCTCGTGGTAAGGACGCATCGGAGCCGGCCCAATAAAGAGGTCCCAATCAAGGGTGTCGGGTACCCACATGCCCGGTTCAGGGCGGTTTAGCCCTTGTGGCCAGATTGGACGGTCGGTGAAGGCTTCCACTTTGGTTACTTCACCGATTTCGCCATTGGCCAGCCATTCGCATACCAGGTTTACACCTTCGCCCGAAGATCCCTGGTTACCCATTGAGGTGGCCACTTTGTATTTTTCGGCCAGTTTGGTAAGCAAACGCGACTCGTAAACAGTATGGGTAAGTGGCTTCTGTACATACACATGCTTGCCCATTTCCATTGCATAAGCGGCTGTTATGGCATGGGTATGGTCAGCAGTGGCAATAATCACAGCATCGATGGTTTTTCCCATTTCATCGTACATTTTCCGCCAGTCTTTGTAAGTTTTTGCGTTGGGATATGTATCGAATACCCTCTTGCTGTACTTGAAGTCCACATCACAAAGCCCTACAATGTTTTCGGTATTTACATTGCGCAAGTTAGCTGCACCCATTCCCCCGGAGCCAACGCAGGCCACGTTGAGCTTGTCGTTGGGAGCCTTGTGCCCCAGTCCTGCTATTACGTTACTGGGAAGAATGGTAATTCCGGCTGCTGCCGCTGCGGTTGTGCCCAGAAATGCCCTCCGGGAAACACTGCTTTTTTCTGAATTGTTGCTCATAGTTAGAAGATTGAATTAAAAAATATTAATCTGTAAACTTTGTAATTTTTTTTAAAAGCAGCTAAAGATAGTGATAAATTTTTTCAGTCGCATACTTTTTAACATTGATTAAATATCAATCTTCAGATGTAATAATTTTAACAAAAGAATTTATTCTAAAACTCCATATCCATCTTGCCTGCGCCGCTGGCGTTGTTCGTACCATTGTTCCCATTTGTCCTTTCTTGCCTGAAGTTATTAATACGGTAGCTTAAAGTAAGCTGGACAACCTGTGATTCACGTTCGAAACGGAAATAGTTTTTCAGGTCGGGGGTTGTGGTTGTTCCTTCAAAGCGTCCTGTTCCGAATATATCCCTTATGCTTAATGTTGCGGTGAGTTTCTTTTTCAGCATTTCCTGACGGTATGATAAGTTTGTGAAGAACATGCTGCTCATCTCACCTTGTGGCGAAACCGAAGGTCCGCGGTAAAATGCAGTAAGTTGAATACGGCTGTTTTCAGCCATGCTGAAGTTACCGTTTGCCCGTAGTGAATAATTGGTGCTTTCACGGTCGATGCTCTGACCATTCAGCTTACCTTCGAGCCGGTAACTGAAAACACTCACACTGGTATTCAGTAAAAACCATTTTGTAAGGTTGAAATTTCCCGTAACCTCTGTTCCAAAAGAGTGATCGCGGTTCACATTGGTCGTTGTCATGTAAACAATTCCATCCCTTAGTTCCTGAATCTGACTGATCAGGTTATTGGTTGACCGGTAAAAAAGTTCGCCTGAAATAAAGTTTGTACCGAATCGTTGCATCACACTAGCCTGGTATGAACTGGTATATTCCGGTTTCAAATCGGGATTCCCTATACGGATGGTATATTGGTTCATATAGTTTGGAAACGGATCGAGATCGCCTCCTGAGGGTCGGTTAATCCTACGGCTGTAACTGGCCATAAGTTGTGTCGAATTGGTTGCCTGTAACGAAAGGTGGCCTGTGGGGAACAGGTCGAAACGATTAAGGGTGTAAGGTTTATCAACCTTTGCATGGTCTATTTCCCTGAATGTATATTCTCCCCTAAGCCCTGCCATAAGTTGTAATTGCCGTACTTTTCCGGTCCAAGTGAAATATCCTGCATGAATGTCGTGCCTGAAGTCTAAAGTGCTTGTAAACATTGGATTAATTATCCATTGCAGTGAATTTCTGTCAAAATTATTAAAATTGAACTCTTCATTTTCCCTGTCGAAGGTCGATTGCATTCCCAATTCAATTTTTCCCCCTTTTTCAGTGGGCTTCACATAATCAAGTTTCAAACGGATGTTGTTCGATAAATCGTTTTCGTTGGACCTGATTTTATCGAGGACTGTTGAGGTACTTGTAAACGAAGCGTTTGAAAGAATTTCATCCTGATACTCAGTTTCATCGGTAACCCTGCGGGAAAAATAGAAGAGTGCATCCAGTTTGTGTGTGCCCTGATCGTTGAATTTCTGCTGAAAATTAATGTTTGTGTTGAATAGGTTTCCTCCCCGCTCCGAAATATTGTTGTTTATCATGTATCTGCTGTTTGTTGCCGGACTTGTGAACTCCTGCAGGTTCGATCCGCCGGTACGTTCGTTCCCGAAACTACCAAAGGTACCGGAAAGGGTAAGAGTTGACATTTCGGTAAGAAATAAGTCGGCACCGCCCCTGATGTTAAATCCGTTTCTACGAAAATCCCGGTTGCCATCGGCGACAAGAAAAAAACTGGTATCGTTTCTGAAAGTCTCCCTTTCGGAGAAAAATTTTCCTGTCGAATTGTCTTCGCTCCAGTCGGCGCCAAAAAACAGGTTCGATTTTTTTGTCCTGTAATTAATGGTAAGGTCAGTCCGATATTTATCTCCTGTACCAATCATAGCATTCACAATCCCGTTGAATCCGGCCAGTATGTTCTTTTTCATCACAATATTAACGATTCCTGCCATACCATCAGGATCATATTTGGCTGAAGGATTGGTGATGATTTCGATGTTTTCGATGACCGAAGCGGGAATCTGCCTCAAGGCATCGGTACCAGAAAGAACACTTGGACGGCCGTCAATCAGCACAGTAAAGTTTGATGATCCCCGGATGGTAACATTTCCATCCATGTTAACCTCAACAGAAGGTGTATTTTCAAGTACATCAACCGCTGTTCCCCCTGCAGCATTAATATCCTGACGCACATTTATCACTTTTTTATCAATCTGGTATTCGATACGCTGACGCTCGGCAACCACATCGATTCCTGCCATTTCAACAGATGAAGTATTCAGGGTAAGTTTTCCCAAATCAACCGTCTGGTTAGTTGGGAAAATCCTGATTTCGGGCAACGAAACTTTTTCATAACCTAAAAAATTGGCCTCTGCAAAATAGATTCCAAATCCAAGACCGTTGATATCAAATTCACCACTGCGGTTGGTTATGCCTCCGGTAACCAAAGATGAATCACGCTTGCTGAAAATGGCAATGTTGGCGTATTCCATCGGTTGCTGGGTTTGCGAATCAACTACTATCCCCATGATTCGGCCCGAACGCATGGCCATTTCGTTCTCAGCCGGCGGTCGTTGCGCCGATACCATTACTGTAATTACGGAAAATATTAATGCTGTAAGTTTTCTCATTTGTTTAATTTTAATTTAATAACAACAAACATATATTAAGACAATAATATCTTTAAATAGTTTAATTCGAGAAAAATTATTCTGATGTTATTTTGCTCCGGTATTATTAAAATTTGTTTTTTGGTATTAAATCAGAATGTCAAAACAGATAAAGGGGATTTTGATTACCTTTGATGAAATTTACAGTTAAACTGATATGAATGAATATGTAAATCAGGCTGAAAGCAATATGGTACCGCCTTCAAACTACCTGGTTTGGGCAATTTTAACCACTATTTTATGTTGTCTTCCGTTTGGAATTGTTTCCATAGTTTATGCTGCACAGGTGAACTCAAAATGGCAGGTAGGTGATTTTGCCGGCGCCAATATTGCGAGTAAAAATGCTAAAATTTGGGCGTGGGTTTCATTTGGCGTGGGACTATTTGGTATGCTCGTCTGGGTTATACTCATGATAGTTGGCGTTGTTGGCGGGCTTTTCCTTGAAGCATTTTCATAATTTGAAAAAACTTCAGTTCATAATAATTCCCGGAATTCTTCTGGCAGTTGCCGGGATTTTCTATTTTTATGATCCAAACCGGCTTGTTTTATTCCCCCGCTGTCCATTTTATGTGCTGACAGGTTATTATTGCCCCGGATGCGGTTCACAGCGTGCAATCCACAGTCTTCTGCATATGAGGTGGTCGGATGTATTTCAATATAACCTGCTTATATTTCCAGCGGTTTTACTCATCATTTATCATTTTGTCCGAAAGCCGTTAAAAAGGAAATTCGGGATTATGCTACCCGATTTATTTTACATGAAACAAACGCCATGGATTATCCTTCTGATAATTATTGGATTCTGGATTGCACGAAACCTGCCTTATGAACCTTTTTTCTGGCTGAAACCAGCCTTGTAATCTTATTTTGCCTGTGGTTTATAATAAATTGGATCGCTGGAATACTGGCTGATACCATTTTTAGGGAAGTAAACCTATATTTTCAGCCGTATATGAATCTTTTCAAATAGTGCAGTAATTCCAACAATAAACAAGGCAAATACTACCGATTTGACAAGTCCGGTTCCGCCTGAAATGAAATAATCCGGAAGTTTGAACCCTATAATAACCATTATGGGATAAACAACATACGGAACAAGGTAACAAGTCAGGGTGCTTCTGCCAGCCGGTGCAATTATTCCGGCCCATCTGGTATATCCGAATTTATCGGCAATGATGAAAAGGATTGCAAATACGGCAAAACTGATACCTGAACAGATTGAAGTAAATGAGGGTGTGGCATAAATTTTTGATATTCCCCCATAAGGACGGACAGCAAATCCATAAATTGCCAGTATAACTGCGATGGCTATTAAAACGCCAGCTATGCTGAAATGTTTATAGTTCAATTTTTTTAATTTTTCAAAAACAACCGTGGCCAGCACTCCGCTCATTACCATTGCATGGTTTGACGCTCCCACAATGATTCGGATTCTGGGTGCACCGTCGAACAATGGTTTAACTTCATTTAAATTGAGTAGCATCAACACAAACCATCCGGCTATAATCCAGATCAATTTCCCGTTTGATAAAATATAAATGGTAGCACTCACCAGATAAGCCCAGCCAATTAGGCCGAGGATACCCCACCAGTGCCTTTTCATCCAGGCAGGATTTTCTAAGGTGCCACCTTTATATATAGTGGCCAATATTATTAACAAGACAATACCTGCAATCTGAAACCAATGAGGCCTGACCATTTCAAAGAATCGGTTTTTCGGGTATATGTTCCATATCAGGAAGAATCCAATGATCATCAGAATTTCCCAAACCTGTCTGCTTACCGGCATGAGCCTTGCATTGATGTTTTCAAAATTAACTATAAATACCCCCATAACCAGAAGTGCAAGCGTCCTTAATAATACGTGTGCGGCTATCTGGCTGTCATTCTGACCTTTTTTGCGTCGGGCCTTTATAGCATGTGGAACCGATAGCCCAACAATAAAAAGGAATACCGGGAAAACCACGTCGGCCAGGCCCATTCCATCATATTTTGCCGGCATGTGCCCCAGCCATTCGGGTATATTTTTCAACGACCACAAATCGTTAACAAAAATCATTACTAACATGGTAAATGCCCTGAAAATGTCGATGGAGGCGATACGATCAGAATGTAAAGTCATTGGCTTCATTAATATTGGTTTTTGATCCGAAACAAAACTATTAAAATTTCGATGTGAATTAAAGGATATAATACATAATGTGAGTAATAAATGTATTGTAACTGGAGAAAATTCAAATCAAGATAAATAAGGATCAATATGTTTGTCCTTTTTCATCGATCATAGGGACGAATCTAACCGGCATTACATTTTGCTGTCTTATTTTTCCTTTTCGTTTTTCGAGCAGATATAAAAACTGGATGGTGTTTGTTTCCCCAACCGGGATAATCATTTTTCCGCCTTCTGCAAGTTGTTCTTTGAGGGGTTCGGGAATTTTCGACGGTGAACAGGTCACCATGATGGCATCAAAAGGCGCGTGATCGGGCCATCCCTGGTATCCGTCTCCCGTTTTTAGTTTAATATTGTTATAGCCAAGGCTTTCCAAAACATTTTTCGATCGGTTTGCCAGAGGTTCAATTACTTCAATGCTGTAAACATCGGCACTCACTTCGGCAAGAATTGCAGCCTGGTAACCCGATCCTGTCCCAATTTCGAGTACTTTATCACCCGGTTTAATTTTTAGTATTTCAGTCATATACGCCACTATGTAGGGTTGTGAAATGGTTTGGCCTTCGCCTATGGGTAAAGGCTGGTCAGCATAAGCATATCTACGGTACTCATATGGTACAAATTCATGTCTGGGGACTACCCTCATTGCCTTCAGAACTTCATTACAGGTAATACCCCTCGATGCTATCTGTGTTTTTACCATATCGTAACGCAGCGATTTGTATAGGTCTGGTTGTTTTCCTCCTTCTGCGTCAACATAAATCAAAATAATGATCATCATGATTATCTTTTTCATATCCTGTTTTTTATTGATATTATCCGATCTTCAACTCGGTCTATCCTCAAAAATAATAAATTAACATGACACTTGCAAGCTAAAGTATTCAATCAGAGTTAGTTTATGGGCTTAAAATTTTTTGTAAGAATAATTGTGAAAAGCAGGGGATAAAAGAATCGGATATACACTATTTTTGCAGTACGAATTTTTTATAATCAACGGATTACAGAGATGAAAAGGATCATAATTATTGTTGTTGCAGTAATTTTTTTAACTGGTTGTCAGCAGCAAAAACGCGAAATCACCAGATTAACCAACGTAAAAGATAGTTTATCTTTAATTACAGCCGAAAAAGACTCAGCCATACTCGATTTTCTCATAGCATTCAACGAAATTCAGGAAAACCTGGATTCCATCAAGCGCCTCGAGAAAATTGTATCGGTTGCTGCCAGTAATCAGGGAGAGCTAAAAGGTTCAAGCAAGAAACAGATCATTGAAGACATTGCACTTCTGAATCAGTTAATTCAGAAAAACAAACAGTTGAATGCCGATCTGCAGAAAAAACTTTCGGGCGCTAATTCCAGGATCGGGCAGTTGCAGGGAATGGTGACCGAATTTGAACGGATGGTTAATAACCTGAACTTACAGGTTGAAATGAAAGATATTGAAATAGCACAGTTGAACCGTGATGTGGAAAGGCTTAATATTGACATATCGCAACTCGCCGATCAGGTTATTACCGTAAGGGAAGAAGTTCGGGAGAAGACTCAGGTAATTGAACAGCAGACCGTAGTCATTAATAAAGTATATTATGCACTTGGTAATGTAAAGGAACTCACTGACAATCAGGTACTCGAAAAAACAGGAGGGGTACTCGGAATGGGACGAACCCTGAAAATCAGGAAAGACTTTAACCGTGATTATTTTACACTTTCCGATCTCCGGGATTTGAACTTCATCCCATTGCATGCCAAAAAAGCAAGGGTTATATCGGTTCATCCGCAGGGATCGTACCATATTACAGGCAACAAAACTGCCGATACATTATTTATAGATGATGCACAGGAGTTCTGGAAAGCATCACGGTACCTGCTTGTTGTGATCGATTAAGTTTCGAATAGAAGTCGTTTGCCCCTTGCATCCGGATAGAATGAATCAATTTCAAATGCAATTTTACCATTGACGAAAGTGTGTGTAACTTTATGGCTGACGCTTGCGCCTTCAAAAGGCGACCATCCAAATTAAAAGGTATATTTTCCTTTGGAACAGACCAGTTGCATGCATGATCAACCAATACAAATCCGCATATAACCTTTTCTGATTTACCCCCTTTTTTTAATGCTGAAAAGATCGGCTGGTGCATGGCAAATTTTTTCCACAACTTTATCGGGAGTGAGCACACCATCCTTACACAGCTGTAGCATGGCAACATTGGAATGCTGTTCAAGTGGTCCGCCTGATTGAGCTTTGAAATAGCTGTATCTTTTTCTTCAATGGAATGTGGTGCATGATCGGTTGCAACCACATCGATCTTTCCGGATAAGTGGGCTATCCTGAGTGCCTCCCTGTCAATTTCCGATTTAATGGATGGATTCCATTTGATCAGGCTGCCTAATCTGATATTATCTTTATCGGTGAACAAAAGGTGATGAACACAAACTTCAGCAATAATCCGCTTGTCTTTTACATTTCCGGTTTTAAAAAGTTTTATCTCACTTTCCGATGAGAGATGTAAAACATGAAGCCGGGTATTATATTTCGTGGCCAGTTCAATAGCTTTGGGTGATGAGCAAAAAAAGGCTTCCGAGCTTCTGATATGTGCATGTTACGAAAATGGGTCTTGGTCACCGTACCTGCCTTATGCAAAAGCAATGTTTGCCTGAATTGTGGCTTCATACCCGAAGTGCGTGGCAATCAATGCTGGTGAATGGCTGAAAATTGAAGAGTGTTTCCTCGCTGTCAACCAGCATGTTTCCAGTCGAAGATACCATAAATACCTTTTACCACATACTTTCGCGGGATCGGTTTTAAGTATTTCATCGAGGTTATTGTTTGTTGCACACATGTAAAACGAAAAATTGGCACCCGAAACCTCTTCTGCGCGCAAATACTTTTCTTCCCGAAGTTGTTGTGTTGTACTTTGGGGTTTGGTATTGGGCATTTTCATTTAAGAAGTCACTCCCCTGAAATGGCAGCACAGCTTTCTGTTGAAATATCTCCCTTGTGTGTCAGTCCTTGTTCCTTGAAATGTTCCTGATCGTCTATAATCGCGGAAATCAGGTATTTGCCGCCCGTATCAATAATTTTGAAAAATTATTAGTTGCTCATAAAAAGTACATCGCTTTCAAAAATTACATCAATATATTCGTCTCTAATTATAAGATGTCCTTTTTCTGTTTTTCCTTCATTAACAATGACCGCATTTATAATCAATGTTTCCATAACTTTTCATTTATTTTCAAAGGTAAACATAAAAACAAAAAAGGCTGTATGGTGCAGTCTCAAAAATCATATTTTGAGAGTGTTGTATTTTTTGAAAAAACTGCGGATTTTCATTTTAAGAACACCCCACATTGCTTCATTAAATATTCCTCCACTCATTTTTGATGTTCCTTCTTTCCGGTCGGTAAATATTATAGGAACTTCAACAATATTAAATCCAAGTTTAGAGGTGGTAAATTTCATTTCAATCTGGAAACCATAACCTTTGAGCCTTATATCATCAAAATTGATGGCCTGTAAAACTTTCCTGCTGTAACACTTAAAACCTGCAGTGGTATCCATGATTTTCATTCCGGTAACCATTCTTACATAAACAGAAGCAAAATATGACATCAACACCCTTCCAAGTGGCCAGTTTATAACATTGATCCCCGAAATATAGCGCGACCCTATAGCCAGGTCTGCTCCATTCAATACAGCTTTCTGGAGCCTTTCAAGATCATTGGGGTCATGTGAAAAATCACAGTCCATTTCAAATATATATTCGTATCCGTTTTCGAGTGCCCACCTGAAACCGGTAATGTAAGCGGTGCCTAAACCCAATTTGCCTTCGCGTTGTATCAGATGAAGTTTTCCATTGAATTCAGATTGTAGCCTTTTTATAATGATTGCTGTACCATCAGGCGAATTATCGTCTATTATCAGAAGATGAAACAAAGTTGGCAAAGAGAATACTTTTCTGACCATCCTCTCTGCATTTTCTTTCTCGTTGTAAGTAGGAATGATTACCAGGCTTTTAATCACTTTCGCAGGTGTATTAATGTATATCTGATGCGAAAATAAGCTATTATTCTTAATTAAGTACAATTTTTTAACATGGTGCGGTTCATTTCATAGTATTAACTAGCAGTTGGTGTTTTAAAGGAAACTTTTATGAACCACAAATTAGTTATATCATTGTAATTCAAATATATATTTCATTTTTAAGGCGGAAATACTGCTTTTATACATTCCTAAAGAGTTATTTGAACGTAATCATAACGATCAAAGTTAAGAAAATGTTAGGTGATTTCTTTTGATATGTTAAGACACTGATGAATAAGATTTTGGCCAACATATTCTGAATAATTACAGATAATTTTATCAGGGAGTTATTGCAAGAGATAAAAACCTCAATACCTTTGCAGCCGCAAAAGGGGGAGTTCATTG
>JBBIHB010000003.1:103090-149144 GCA_037447215.1 Bacteroidales bacterium | reverse complement strand
GGGAATACCTCGCCGGTAACAAAATTAGTTTCGACCTCTCGGGCCAGGTTACCGGTATGTACCTCGTGAAAATTGATGCAGACGGTCAGACAATCATCAAAAAGCTTGTTCTGGACCGGAAGTAGATTCATAGTCTCACACCTTGAACCGTCCCTATTGAGGGACGGTTTTTTTTTTTTGCAAAACCGAAGCCTGAACCAAGGGTTGAAATTCAAATGATATGGTTTGGAATTTGAGTAAACTATCCTTAGAAAGAAGTTTATTGCCTGATTATTTCAATTCTTCCTCCAATCCAGAGTTTAATAATTGAGAAAGGATTTGAAACAAATGGGTCATTTTGCCTATATTGTACGGTATAATCAACAGAACCAATAATTTCTTTTTTAATCTCATGAAAGTTAACAGGTGTTTTCATCCCACTGCTGTTCGCCGATGAGGATACAATTGGCCTTCGGAATCTGCGGATTAGTTCCTGCAAAAATCCTTCTTTTGTGAAACGTATTCCAACACTACCGTCATCGTTTAAAAGGTTATGTGCAAGATTTTTTGCATTCGGAAGAATCAGGGTAAGCGGTGTTGTGGATATTTCAATCAAATCCCATGCAATTTCAGGAACGCCATCAATATACCGGTCAAGCAAAGCAGGATTTTCCATTAGAACCATCATCCTCTTTGAAGCAGCCCTTTTTTTAATGTTGTATATCTTTTCAACTGCATGAGGGTTAGTGGCATCACATCCAAGACTCCAGGCTGTATCAGAGGGATATAAAATTATGTCGCCTTTTTTGAGGACTTCTATTGCATTCAGCAGATCGTCGATCATTTATTCATCAGGTTTTGGTACATTTCCATCAAAACATTTACCCTATCTTCAGGGTGAAAATATTGCGAACGCCTTTTCCCCTTTTCTGACATCTCAGTACGTAATGAAGAATTATCGACCAATTTTAAAAGAAGCGTTCCTAACTGAAATTCATCCTTTGGATCACAATAAAGTGCGGCATTATTTCCAATTTCTGGAAGACATGATAACCCAGAAGCAATAACAGGACACCCAGATGCCATTGCTTCAACAACAGGAAGCCCAAAACCCTCATAATGAGAAAGATATATCATACAAATTGCCTGTTGGTACAATGCTGGTAAATCAATATCTGGTACATCATGCAAAAAATAAACCTGCCCTGCAAGCCGGTTCATGTTTATATATTCAACTAAATAATCCTTGTAAGATGTAGATTTACCAACAATAACATAAGGAATATCAAGGTCGGCACGATTAATTGCTTTCAGAACTGCAAGCTGATTTTTCCGGGGCTCAACAGTACCGACTGTAAGGATAAATTTTTCCGGAAGATTATATTTGGCAAGAACCCCATCAATTTGGTCTTTTACTGAATAAAAAAAATAGCGTTCGGATATGCTTTGATAAATTACCTCAATCCGATCCGGATTTATATTAAGACGATTGACAAGATCATCTTTTGTATGGTTTGAAATGGCAATTATCCTGGTAGCAACTTTATAGGCATATTTTACTTTCTCGAGATATATCTTCCGGTCGATGTTCCTATACCAGTGAGGAAAGTTAATAAAAATCAGATCATGAATGGTTACAACTGTTGGTATTTTTTTCTTATGAATGCCTGCTGGCAGTTCGTTGCTAAGACCATGATAAATATCGAGCTTATCAGTTTCGAACCGCTTACTTAGAGAATAACGCCTCCATAATGATCTGAAATTCTGCGCGATAAAATTTTCGGGATACACTACCTCAAATAAAGGATGTTCTTTAAAGAGGTCAGATTTGAATTCCGGGGTATAAAGAATATAGTTATGCTGCGGATAATATTTCTGTAGGGCTGAAAGAGTATTCCGGCTGTAATTTCCCAAACCTGCCTGATTAAGGAACGCCCTTTTTGCATCAAAACCTATTCTCATGGTGATCGGATATAATAAAAAGCCGGTAAATGCCGGCCATTGTATAAAATATAAATTTCCGGCTAAACATCAAACTGTTTAAGTCCATCAAAATCGAGGGTAGCAAAATAATCTTCTACTGTTTCGGCCCTGCGTATCTGTACAACCTCTCCATTTTCGCGGAATAATAATTCTGCCGACTTAAGTTTTCCATTGTAATTGAACCCCATGGCATGACCATGTGCTCCGGCATCGTGGATAACCAGAATATCACCCGATTCGATCTCTGGAAGTTCACGGTCAATGGCAAATTTGTCGTTATTTTCGCAAAGCGAACCTGTAACGTCATATTTATGAATTGCCGGATAGGTTTCTTTTCCTACAACAGTAATATGATGATAGGCACCATACATAGCCGGGCGCATCAGATTCACCATGCATGCATCGAGCCCGGCAAATTTTTTATAGGTATCTTTCAGATGAAGCACCTTTGATACTAAAAATCCGTATGGACCGGTAATAGCCCTACCCGATTCGAAATTTATTCTAAGATGGGGCAATCCATTTGAAACAATGTACTGATTATATTTTTTCCGGATACTTTCGCTCATATAATCCAGATTGACAGCTTTCTGATCTGGCCGATATGGGATACCAATCCCGCCGCCAAGATTTGCAAATTCTATATGAATGTCAATTTTTTCAGATATTTCCGCCACCAGAGAAAATAATATTTCGGCAGTTTCCACAAAATACTCCGGATCGAGTTCATTGGAAGCAACCATAGTGTGAATACCAAAACGTTTTACACCTTTTCCTTTGGCTATCCTGTAAGCGTCGAACATTTGGTTGCGGGTAAGTCCGTATTTGGCTTCTTCGGGGTGGCCGATAATAACATTTCCTTCCTTAAGACTGCCTGGATTGTACCTGAAACAAAGCAAATCAGGTAGTCCGACATTTTTTTCCAGGTACTCAATATGTGAAATATCATCAAGATTTATGATTGCGCCTAATTCTTTTGCTTTTGCAAATTCATAATCGGGGGTGTCATTCGACGTAAACATTATTTCTTCACCCTTCATTCCAATCCTTTCGGCCAAAACAAGCTCGGCCATAGAGCTGCAATCGATACCAAATTTTTCATGCCTGAGGATTTTCATCAGATAAGGATTTGGCGCCGCCTTTATTGCATAAAACTCCCTGAAACCTTCATTCCAGCTGAAAGCTGAGTTGAACTTCCGGGCATATTCCCTGATACCTTTCTCGTCATACAAGTGAAAAGGTGTTGGAAAAACGCTTATTATCTCCTCAAGTTTCTCCTTACTAAATGGTAAAACTTTTTCCTTCATTTCTGATTTGAATAAAAAACACAAAATTAGAAATTAAAGGGTTATCATGAATGATTTCAAATAACAATACAAGTCGAATGATAGATTATTAATAAAGAGTAAAATCATACAGTCAATTTGCATGGTTTTAGTTTTAAAACCTTATTTTATACTTTAGATTAATTCGGGATATACTCTCATTTCGCAGCCAATTTTCTCCTGGTTGACCGAACCTTGATGTCCAAACCAGAATAATTTCGTTTCCGGGTTTCATTAACTATTGAAACTGTGATTGAATGCCGTTAATTTCAGAAGCATTATCATATTGAAGATAATTGTTCAAAGTAATTTCGGGGCTGAGAAGCACATCAGTGTTTGCCTGATATATATTTGCCCTGAAACCTCTCTGAGGTAAATCGACCATACTCAATTGATACTTCGTACAAATGATTATGGAACCATGATTTTCCAATTCATATTTAAGTTAATTTACGTTTCGTTGGCCCGAAAAGAATTCTCCCCACCGGTAAAGCATTCACCCAATATATTCCGACTACTTTTGGTTTTAATTTTAATTTTGTTTTTCCACCATGTGTAAACAGCTTCCGGAATAACAATCCCTGTGTAAATATTAAAATCCCGGTTAAACAGTTCATTCTGATGGCTAAAACTAAAAGTGAATTCTCCGCCCATGAAAATCTGATCCGTAACGGGATAAACTTCAGATCGACTGTTTTAGACTTGCTTTCGTTGGTCAGTATATGGTCGTACGACATTCCTGACAATATCTGTATAATCCCCTATTTCCTTGGTCGGGGCCCAATCTGAAACCGGTGAGCTATTCGTAGGTTGCCATGTGTATCAAGAATGATCAGCATTTTGTCATCTTTTCCCAGACTGATATCGCGTGCCATTTCATTAGCTGAAATCCTGGCGGGATCATCATAAAACCTGAAGCCAAAAAATAAGTATGATTGTTGTAAGGAATATAAACCTCAGTATTTCCGAAATCAGCACTCCTGAATAAGGTTCCCTTTGGTAAAATTATGTGTTCGGAACGGTTTGCTCATATACTTCATCATCCAGCAATCCAAAAACAACAGGCTCCCAAACATTATTAATAGCCGGAACCTGATTTTACCAGTGTAAATTTTGTATCGTAATCAGCAAAAAAATGAATGCGAACAGTGCTACTTTCCTCAAATCAGATTTGTTTGAAAATTTATTTCCCAAAAAAATAGTGAATCATTGGCATGGTCAATTTTTTGATGTGGAATAAAAAAACAGCAAAAAAAACTACCCTGAAAATAACTAACCGACTACCGGTTCTGACTTTCAGGGCAGTGAACTGTTTCTCCTTCAAGCCTGATTACTGTGGGCGTCGTTGTTGCATCCGCTGACGGGCTTCTTCCCTGTATTTTTCATATTGCTTCCACTGGTCAGCTGACAGGATTTTTTTCATTTCCAAGTCTTTTTCTTCCTGTTGTGCAGTCATTTGAGCCCGCATTTTTTCACGCTCGCTGTCGCTCATATCCATAAAGTTTCTGCCGCTGCGCAGTTCCTGCGATTTTTTAGCATACTTCAGATTAAGGTCATACACTTTCTTTTCAAGTGTCTTATCCATTTTAACAAACTCACCCATTTGTTCGGTCTGGCGTGTTGCCATATCTTCGGGTGAGAAATTACGGCCCTGGCCACCTGGTTGTGCTTCGGCGATAAATGCTGCGAAGACTAACATCAAAACAAACATTCCAATCTTTTTCATTGCATTCATTAATTTTATGGTTTATGAAATTTCTGAATTATGTCTTTTTTGACTACCAAGCCATTAAATGGTTTAAAAAAAGATGATGATTAAACTAATTTTTTATTTCTTTTTCGGAGGCTGTACTCCACGCTTTTTGGCAAGTTCTTCTAACCTCTGCTGAAATTTCGATTTAACAACAGGTTTCTTTTTGTTTGCCATCAACTGCTCCCTGATTTTGCTTTCATCGACCATGCCCCTGACAATATAGGTTTGCCCTATGGTTATTACGTTGGCAAGAAAATAATAATAACTTAATCCTGAAGAATAGCTATTCAAAATAAACATGAACATGATGGGCATCATATACATCATGGTTTTCATCCCTGGTATTGTAGCGCCACTCGTAGCCTGAGAGTTTAACCGGGTCGAAATGATGGTGGTAATGGTCATAAGCAAGGTGAACAAACTCACATGATTGCCATAAAATGGAATGGTAAACGGCAAATCGAGAATTGAATCGTAAGTGGAAAGGTCATGTGCCCATAAAAAACTCTGCTGCCTTAACTCAATGGAAGTAGGGAAGAAGAAAAACATGGCGATCAGAATCGGCATTTGCAAAAGCATGGGCAAACACCCCCCCATTGGGTTCACTCCGGCTTTTTTATACAATGCCATAATTGCCTGTTGCTTTTCCATGGCTTTATCAGCAGGATATTTGGCACTTATTTCATCCATTTCAGGCTTTAATACACGCATTTTAGCCTGCGATATATAGGATTTGTAAGTAAATGGGAATAATATTAATTTAATAAAAATAGTAAGTAAAAGGATGATAATCCCAAAGTTTGAAATATAATCCCTAAAAAAATTGAATACGGGAATAATCAGGTACCTGTTTACTGGCCGTACGATTGCATAGCCTAAATACACTTGCGATTCCAGGTCCAAACGGTATTGCCTTAGGGTTTGGAAATGGTTGGGCCCGAAATAGAATGTCATACCATAATTTTCGGTTGTTTTTCCAGCCCAGGGTAGGGATATTCCTGCAAAAAAATTGGCGAGATATTTATCGTCAGAATCTGCCCGGGTGCTTCTCACCTGAACCGATGGGAACGATTCATTGGCAATTAGCGTGGAGGTGAAAAACAACTGTTTCATTCCAATCCACTTTGTTCTGGTCAAATTTTTCTCTTCCGATTTCGATGCACTTAGTTTATCAACGTCGTCTTCGAAAAACTTATAGTAGATCTGGGTATAGCGGTCTTCTCCAAATTGCGATTTGCGCTCCTGAGGTGGAACATCAAAGGCCCATGAAAAATTAATATCAGTTTGGTTTGAAGCCACAAAATAGTTCATTCCTTCCATTTTAACATCAAATCCAACCAGGAAGGAGTTGTGCGAGAGAGTATAAATGTACTCCATGAAACTCCCGGGTGAAACCTCAAGCTTGAAAGTTACCGTTTTTTTCTCTCCCGGATTTTCGGCATTGTGTTTTTCTTCACCATGATTTCCTCGTCTTACTTCAGGACCTGATACCTTAACCATTTCAGGGGAATCGGTTTCGAAGAATAACTGATCGGTTTGAATATTGCGGTTTTGAGCAAAAAAATTCAATCCGAAACGGGTTTCAGGGCCATCGAACAGAATAAGCGGCTGTCCGTCGTGTGTTTTGTAGTCTTTCAATTCAACCGAGTAAATCCTTCCGCCCTTATTTGTAAAGGTGAGTTTCATCAAATTGTTTTCGAGGGTGTAAAAAGATTCGTTACCTGCTGCTGCCACACTAAAAGCACCAAGTTGGTCTTCGAGCTGTTTTTGTTTTATTACATCGGCAATTGAATCGGGGCCAGATTGCTGTTCTGCAGCCATTTGCTGTTGCTGTATTTCAAGCATTCGAACTTTCTCGGCCTGAACCTGTTGAATAGAATCCTGCCGGCGTTTAGCTTGTTCAATTTGTTCCTTCGATGGTTGGTTAACAATTGAAAAAACCACCAAAACAAGGAAAATCAGTACGATCCCTATAATTGAATTTTTATCCATGTAATCAGTTATTATAATAATGCATTTTTAATAAAATCGACAAATAAAGGGTGGGGATTTAAAACTGTGCTCCGGTACTCAGGATGAAACTGAACACCGACAAACCACTTATGATCAGGTATTTCCATTATTTCAACCAGATCAGTTTCAGGATTGATGCCAGTTGCTTTCATACCTGCTTTTTCAAACTGTTTCAGATAAGCATTATTGAATTCGAAGCGGTGCCTGTGGCGTTCCTTAACCGTAAGTTTGTTGTAAGCATTGAATGCATTCGATTTTTTAGCTATCAACCGGCAATCATAAGCACCTAATCTCATGGTTCCACCATAGTCGATAACCTCTTTCTGCTGTTCCATTAGGTCGATGACAGGATGTGGCGTTTTGGAATTCATCTCGGTAGAGTCGGCATCTTCCAGATTAAGCACATTACGTGCAAATTCAATAACAGCCATTTGCATACCCAGGCAAATTCCGAAATAAGGGATGTTCTTCTCCCGTGCGTACTGCACCGCTGTTATCTTACCTTTAATCCCACGGTGACCGAATCCGGGGGTTACCAGGATTCCGTTTACACCGTTCAGTTTCTTTTCGACTGTTCCTGAAGAAAGGGATTCGGAGTGGATCCACCTTACGTTAACCTTTGCATGGTTGGCAACTCCGGCATGTATAAGTGCTTCACAAATCGATTTATAAGCATCATGCAATTCCACATATTTCCCAACCAGGGCAATATCAACAGTATGTGCTGGATTCTTGAGCTTATATAGAAATTCATTCCATGATCCTAAATCAATTGAATCCCGCACCGGAAGATCGAGCTTCTTTAGAACGGTTACGTCAAGTTTTTCCTCCACCATTTTTATAGGAACTTCGTAAATGGTAGGCACATCAAGTGACTGCACTACTGCTTCGATAGCCACATTACAAAACAAAGCAACTTTTGCCCTAATATTATCATCTATTGGGTGTTCGGTGCGCAGTACCAAAACGTCAGGTTGTACCCCGGTTTCGAGCAATGCTTTTACGGAATGCTGCGTAGGTTTGGTTTTCAATTCACCGGTTGCATTCAGATATGGAACAAGGGTCAGGTGTATAACCAATGCCTTGATACCCATCTCCCATTTTAACTGCCTTACGGTTTCAATATAAGGAAGCGATTCTATATCGCCTACCGTTCCCCCTATTTCAGTTATTACAATATCGTACTTACCTTTCGACCCGAGATATTTTATTTTACGCTTGATTTCGTCCGTAATATGTGGAATGATCTGTACAGTTTTTCCCAGATAATCGCCCCTTCGTTCCTTACTTATTACGGTCTGATAGATTTTTCCTGTTGTTACATTGTTTGCCTGCGAGGTTGGATGGTTCAGAAAACGTTCGTAATGTCCAAGATCAAGATCGGTTTCAGCTCCGTCTTCGGTTACAAAACACTCGCCATGCTCATAAGGATTCAATGTACCCGGATCCACATTCAGATAAGGGTCAAGCTTCTGGATGGTTACCGAATAGCCTCTGGATTGGAGTAATTTCGCCAGGGATGAGGCCAGGATACCCTTTCCAAGTGATGAAGTTACCCCGCCGGTTACAAAAATATATCTGGTATCAAGCACGATATAAATTATTAATTGGATTTTAAGCCCACAAAATTATACTTTTCAACGTCAAATAAATAAAAGTCAGGGTCAAATTAGGAAGGGTTTAATGTTAAAAAAAGAAGCCGGCTAAAACTGCCGGCCTTTACTTTTTAATATTCTGTTTTATCCAATTCATCAATAATTCTTATCTTTTCCTTGAGCATTTCAATTTTGGCACGGGTGTCTTCAATTTTTTGATTCACATCAGCAATCAATGCATGTGCGTTTTTTGAATTGGCAAAGAACCCGATATTATTGTCCAATAAGGTTAGGTCAGATTCAAGTTGCTTAAGTTTTGCCATAAATTTTTCCCTTTCCTGACGAACCTTCGACAATCCTTTCTGGTTTTCGGTCATATTGGCAATTTTGCTCCTGAAATTGATGGAATCGCGTTTTCCAGAATCAACTTTCAATGCATCAAAATGCTTATTGATGGCAATTCTGAACTTATTTTGCAAGACATCTTTTTCTTTCATCGGGACATGTCCAATTTCAGTCCATCTGCGCTGGAACTCACGGAGGGCCATCAACGATTCCGACACATCACTACCGGGTTTAAAAGCTTCGACCTCGGCAATTAATGCCTTTTTCAATTTGAGATTATTAGCCTGTTCATCATCTATATCACTGAAATGAAGAGACTTACGTTCGAAAAAATAATCGCAGGCTGCCCTGAACCGCTTCCACAATATATCGGAATTTTTGCGAGGAACTGGCCCGATCTCTTTCCACCGTTTTTGAATATCAATGAACTGTTGGGTGGTTTTCTTCCAGTCGGTACCCACTTTTAATGTTTCAGCCTCCATGCAAAGATCAATCTTCATCTGCATGTTTTTGTTCTGTAGTTCTTTGTTTTGAGAATAAAAGTCCCGCTTCTTATTGAAAAACAGATCACAAGCATTCCTGAAACGGTCGTATATTTTGTTGTTATCGCGTTTCGGGGCAAACCCGATGGTGCGCCAAACTTTCTGAAGTTCAATAAGTTGTTTTGACTTTTCGTCCCAATCGCGGTGCGATTCAAGTGTCATAGCACAAATCTCTTCCACTTTTTCGCAAAGGGCTATTTTTGCTTCGAGATTACGCTTCTGTTCGTTTTTTCTTTTGTCGAAAAATTCCTGGTGCTTCTGATTTATGGCAGTAGTTACAGCTTTGAAACGTTCCCAGATATCGTCTTTTTTATCGCGGGGTACGGGGCCGATTTCCCGCCATTGCTCATGAAATTTCTGGAGTGTATTAAATGATCTGAACACCGATGTTTCAAGCAAAAGTTCCTCTGCTTTTTCGCAAAGGTTGATCTTCATTTCAAGATTTTTCTTTAGGTCGAGATCGCGCAGTTCTTTGTTGATCTTGATATAATCATAGAAATTCTCGACATGGAAATGGTATGTATCCCAAAGGTCTTTCATTTTAGCCTGTGGTACAGGGCCGAGTTCATACCATTGTTTCTGAAGCTCCCTGAACTCCTGAAATGTTTTGTTTATCGACTCTTCAGTGTTCAGCAGGTTTTTGATATCTTCAATTATAGCATATTTCTTCTTAAGGTTGATTTCCTTTTCAGCTTCCATTTTTTTGGCCTGTTCAAATTTAACCTGTCGGTATTTTTTGATCAGTTCCCTAATGTCGTTTTCATATGGATCTTCTTCTGTTGAAAAATTATCAGGGTTACCCCCTTTATCTTCAAATTTTTTCTTTTTCTCGGCAAAATTATCTTTCACCTTTTGATTGAATGCTGCAATTATGAGGTTTATTGTGCGGTCGCTTTGTTGCCCGCTATCAATCAAATCACGGAGTAAGTTTATAAGTTCAATCTGACTGAACTGGGAATAATCAACCTGATCGGGCTCATCTTCCTCTTCAACTTCTTCAGCTTCAAAAGTGTGATCCTCATTTTCAACCGGTTCCACAATGGTTGCATCAGGTGTTTTAACTTTTTCAACTTCGGGTTCTTGAACAACAGCAGTTTCTTCTACATTTCCGTGTTCTTGAGCTTTTGTAGCCTGATCAGTGTCTTCCTTGGTATCAGTTTCAGAAATCTCAGAATCTTCTTCTTTGGTCACTACCGGCAATTCTTCAGCTATTACTGAATCCGGATCAACTTCCTTTGCCAATTCTTCAGGTTTAAAAGTTACTGGGGCATCTGTCACATCGTTGATTTCAGGTTGTTCAACATCAATTGGTTCGAAAGTCACATCTCCAGATGTGCTTTTTTCTAATTCAGGGGTAGATTCAGCTTCGGCTAGCACCAAATTTTCAGACTCAGCTTCTACTTCATTTTCTGCAACCTGGTTAATCAATTCCTTTTCAAACAAAGTAGCAGATTCTTCAATCACCTCAGCCTCATCAGTTTCCTTCTCATCTGTTATTAGATCCGATTCAGGATCGTTGGTCAATAGGGTATCGTCGTTATTCGGACGCATTAACTCATCAGAGTTTTTCAGATCTTTAGATTCCATGTAATCATTCAATTATTAGTTACTTAGCCTCAAGCTGCCTTAAAGCATTTGGCTACGAAAATAGACATTTAAGCATTAATACTCAAAGAATTTCATGATTTTTCTTTGTACACAGGCAGAAATTCAAACCTATGCCAATAAATTTATGCTGTAAAACATATAAAATTCTGCCTTTTCTTCATCAAATCAGTATAAAAACCTTTTTTTGGCACCATACAAATTACTAATTTTTGCCCTGTAAATCAATGACCTTAAAATATGAATATATTGTTTCTAAGTATCCGCAATTGCTGCCGTAGCCAAATTGCCGAAGCCATACTTCGCAATATCGACAAAAACCTTGAAATTTATTCTGCAGGAACTGATCCGGCCCCGGAGATTAACCCGGTGGCCATCGAAGTTTTAAAAGAAGCTGGAATAAAAGTAGAACTCAGGAAGCCTTCAAATTTTAATGAATATAGTCATATTGAATTCGATTATCTAATAACTGTAGGAGACGGAACTCCTGAAGAGTTGAAACTCCCTCCTGTAAAGTTCAAAAGAAAGATGCACCTTGGATTCGGAAATCCTTTCAAGAATTGTAATGACCCTGGGCAAATTCTTGAAAATTGCAGGGAGATCAGGGATGAGATTTTGGTAGAACTGGACTACTTTTATCACCGCTATTTAAAACCATCAATGCAAACTTATCGTTAACTGCCAACTATTTTTTCAATTTCGCTTGGCAATACAGGTACACGTTTACCCAAGATACGTCCATTATCTGCTGTAACCAATATATCATCTTCGATCCGGATACCACCAAAACCTTTGTATTGTTCTACCATATTATAATTGATGAAATCGGAATTAATTCCTTCCGATCTCCATTTATCAATCAAGGCTGGGATAAAATAAATTCCAGGTTCATTGGTAATTACAAAACCCGTTTCCAAACGCCTGCCAAGCCTGAGATAACCGGTTCCGAACTGTTGTACAGGCCTGACCTCGTCATCATAACCCACATAAATCTGTCCAAGATCTTCCATGTCGTGAACATCAAGTCCCATCATATGTCCCAATCCGTGGGGAAAAAACAGTGCATGCGCCCCATTCGCCACAGCTTCTTTAATATCGCCTTTCATCAGGCCAATATCCTTTAAGCCCTGAGCAATTATTTCACATGCAGCTAAATGGACTGATAAGTAAGTTACTCCTTGTTTTATAAGACTTGTTGCTGTATTGTTGGCAGCCAGAACAACGTTATAAATTTCACGTTGCATTTGGGTGAACTTACCGCCGACCGGTATGGTGCGGGTAAAATCACATGCATAGTGCAGGCCGGTTTCAGCGCCGGCATCTACAATCATTAACCTTCTGAGCTGCAGAATCTGACTATGATCATGATTGTGGAGGGTTTCACCGTTCTGCGAAAGAATAACCGGAAAGGAAAGCATACCCCCGCCTGCAACAGCAATTCCTTCAATATAGCCTGCTATTTCCTGTTCTTTGGCTCCAGGCACTGCCATCTTCATAGCTGCAACATGCATCCTGTAACCTGTTTCACAAGCTTTTTCAATTTCAGCGATTTCGCAGGGCTCTTTTATCGAACGAATCGCAACTATTGCCTTTATGAGTTCAACAGATGCATAATCCTTCAGACGGAAAACCGAAATCCCTGTTAACTCTTCGAGTAGAGTTTTATTTTCTGCCCTGTATGGCGGTAGAAAATGTATTTTTCTTCCTTTTTGGATAGAATTCCTTATATATAGAAACAATTCTTTAAAAGGCTGGGTATTGTTTATTCCTGCCCTTTCAGCTTTCAGTGACATGGATTCCTGTGGACCCATCCAAATTATATCTTCTATATCAACATCATTGCCAAATAAGATCTCATCTCCAGTATCCACATCCAACACCCCGGCCAGACCAGGAAAATCAAGACCAAAAAAATAGAGGAACGAGCTATCCTGCCGAAAATGAAAAGCATTGGCGGTGTAATTCATCGGAGAGTCAACATTTCCTAAAATCAAAATAACTCCATTATTCACAGATTTTACTAATTTCTGTCTGCGGCTATTATAAATACTCTTTTCGAACATGATTTCCATTTTTTTTGTTTGACCCCGAAAATAAGACTTTTTAGAGATCCGCACAACCAACCCAACATACTTATACCCAATCTTTGCAACATAAATGATAAAAATCAGTTTAAAATATGCAATATAGCATAAAACCTCCAAAAAAATTCACCGTAAAAGATGGTAAGCAAAAT
The DNA here is from genome assembly GCA_037447215.1 of Bacteroidales bacterium. GTDB lineage: Bacteria > Bacteroidota > Bacteroidia > Bacteroidales > Prolixibacteraceae > UBA1413. The sequence goes on along the minus strand of JBBIHB010000003.1, from coordinate 135,768 downwards.
CAAATTATTATTCATGAAAAATACCTTGCTTGAATATCTCAATAAGCGTATGCTATATAAAAAAGCCGAACCACAGCATCACCATGAACGGCAACCTGGCCCTGTTATTACCATTTCGAGGGAAGTAGGTTGTTCAGGGATTGCTATTGCCGAAGATATGGCGGCAAGATTAAACCAAAGATATCCTGGTCATAAGTGGAGGGTTTTGAGCAAAGAGATTTTTCATGAAAGTGCAAAAGAACTTGACCTTGACCCTGAAAGGGTCTATAAAGTATTCAGGCAGATTGACCGTCCGGCATTTGAAGAATTACTGACTGCTTTCAATGAGAAGAAATACAAAAGCGACAAAAAAGTTAAACGCACAGTGGTTGAAGTTATCCGGACATTTGCGGAGGATGGATATTGTATAATTGTTGGCCGCGCTAGTAACATTATTGCCGGTGATATCAGGAATGCCCTTCATGTAAGAGTGGTTGCCCCTATGGAGTTCCGGATAAAAAGTATAATGGAAAAAGATAAGGTTTCGAGAAAAGAAGCAATAGAATTTATAGAAAGAGTTGAGCGTGAAAGATATGCTTACCGTCATGCCGCAATGGGCAAAGGACTCGATGCCCCTGAAATTTTTGATATTACCTTTAACAGTGAAGCATTTAGTCGTGAGATCATGCTCGATATAATAATGCTTGCTATTGATGAGAAAAATATTATGGCTGATTTTAAGGATGAGTTGGAAAAGTTTAATTAGCCAATAAATTAACTCATAGGTTGCAGGGATTTAAAATATTACTATTTTTGCGCCACGAAAAAAACAAGCAATCTCTTACGCCGGAAATGCCGGGTAATATTGCCAATTCATTTTTAAAAAACAGAACAATGGACTTGATAAAAGTTGCTCAAAGCGCATTTGAGACTGAAAAAGCTGAATTGCCCAAATTCGGGGCAGGGGACACCATCACGGTGAACTACAAAATCCGTGAAGGTAACAAAGAACGAATCCAGAGTTACCGCGGTGTGGTAATTCAGGTGAAAGGTACAGGTGATACAAAAACTTTCACTGTCCGCAAAATATCGGGCAACGTAGGTGTTGAAAGAATTTTTCCCATGTATTCACCTTTTATTGATAATATTGAAATCAACAAAAGGGGTAGTGTTCGCCGTAAAAGGCTGTTTTATCTTCGTGGACTTACAGGTAAAAAAGCCCGTATCAAAGAAAAAAGAGTGTAATTCAATTTTGCAACGCAAACAAAAAGGCTTTCTCGAAGGAAGCCTTTTTGTTTTTCAAGTTGTTACAGTTTCCCTATTTTTGCAGCCAAATCAAAATATCGTAAGAAAATGTTTAAAAAATTAACATATATTTTATTTTTCGCCCTTTTCGCTTCCTGTCAAAAACAAAACTCCCCCGATTTGGCCACAAATCCCGTTGACCATGTAAATCCACTGATGGGAACACTTTCCGACTTCAACTTCAGCACAGGTAACACTTACCCTGCCATAGCCCGTCCATGGGGAATGAATTTCTGGTCGCCTCAAACAGGGAAAATGGGTGATGGATGGATGTACACCTATGGTTCAAAAACAATACGGGGATTTAAACAAACCCATCAACCGAGTCCCTGGATAAATGATTACGGACAATTTTCATTGTTCGCCACAACCGGCAAATTGATTTTTGATGAAACGAAACGTGCAAGCTGGTTTTCGCATAAGGCCGAAACGGTTAAACCTTACTACTATAGTGTTTATCTGGCCGATTACGATACCGAAGTTGAATTTACCCCAACTGAACGGGCTGCCATATTCAGGTTTACCTTTCCTCAGAGCGACAGCTCTTTTGTACTGGTTGATGCCTTTGATAATGGATCGATGGTGAAGGTTATTCCTGAAGAAAGCAAAGTTATTGGGTACACCACAAAAAACAATGGTGGAGTGCCAGCCAACTTTAAAAACTGGTTTGTGGTGCAGTTCGATAAACCATTTTCAGATTTCATTCTCTGGAACGATGGACAGGAGCTTTCAGGATTAAACGAAATGATCGGATTTCATACACAGGCAGGAATCAGGTTCAGAACCAAAAGGTTTGATCAGGTTACGGCAAAAGTAGCCTCCTCGTTCATTAGTCTAAAACAAGCTGAACTTAACCTCCTAAGGGAAACCGGCGATAAATCGTTTGAGGAAATAAGGGATGAAGGACGAAATATCTGGAACCATGAACTCAGCAAAATCAGGGTTTCAACTGAAAATATTGATCATGTCAGGACATTTTACAGCACATTATACCGCATTTTGTTATTTCCAAGGAAATTTTACGAATTCGATGAAGATAACCGATTGATGCATTACAGCCCATACAATGGGAAAGTATTGCCTGGGCCAATGTACACCGATAATGGTTTCTGGGACACTTTCAGGGCAGTTTTTCCTTTTTTCACCTGGATGTATCCCGAACTGAATGCAGAAATCATGCAGGGTTTAGTGAACACCTATCTTGAAAGTGGATGGCTTCCCGAATGGGGAAGTCCAGGCCACCGCGATTGTATGATTGGCTCCAATTCAGCCTCACTTATAGCAGACTCCTACCTGAAAGGGATCAGGGGATATGATATTAAAACCCTATATGAGGCAATTATTAAGAATACCAAATCGGTTGGGCCGGTAAGTTCGGTTGGCCGATATGGCGCCGAATATTACAACGAACTAGGATATATTCCCTACGATGCAGGAATAAGGGAAAATACAGCCCGCACCCTGGAATACGCCTATGCCGATTTTTGTATTATGGAGCTGGCAAAAGCACTTAACCGCCCTAAAGACGAGATTGAACTTTTCAGAAAGCGTTCGCAAAATTACCGGAATGTGTTCGACCATGAATCGTTGCTGATGCGTGGACGGAACCTCGACGGTACTTTCCAATCACCCTTTAACCCATACAAATGGGGTGATGCATTTACGGAAGGGAACAGCTGGCATTACACCTGGAGTGTTTTTCACGACATTGAAGGGCTTTCAGAGTTGATGGGAGGCCGCCATATGTTTGCAAAGATGCTCGATTCAATATTTGTTGTTCCCCCAATTTTCGATAACTCATACTATGGTTTCCCCATTCACGAAATAAGGGAAATGCAGGTCATGAATATGGGAAACTATGCTCACGGGAACCAACCTATACAACACATGATATATCTGTATAATTATGCAGGACAACCCTGGAAAACTCAGAAAAAGATTCGAGAAGTGCTTACAAGGCTCTACAACCCCAATCCCGATGGATACTGTGGTGATGAAGACAACGGACAAACATCTGCCTGGTACGTATTTTCATCGCTGGGCTTTTATCCTGTTTGTCCGGGTACCGACCAATATGTTATAGGATCACCTCTTTTTGAATATACAGAGATCAGTTTACCAGGAGGAAAGAAGCTGAACATCAGTGCACCCCAGGCGAGTAAAAAGGTTTATATTGAAAAAGCTTCGCTGAATGGCAAGGCAGTCGATAAATCATGGTTATCACACAAGCAGTTATCAGAAGGTGGAACAATTGAGTTTAAAATGTCGGCCGACCCTGTTAAAACCCTCTGGATATCGAAAGAAAGTTATCCATTTTCAATGACAAAAACCGATAATTAATTATCTGGATATTATTAGGTTTGCAGACCAAAAAAATAGAGATATGAGCTTTGTACCAAAAGTAAAACTCTTTAGCCGGAAATGGTTTTTCGACTATTCCCTGATCCTTATCGGGTCATTTATTCTCGCAGCAGGTTTTGTTTATTTTATAACACCACACCGTATAGTTCCTGGTGGTGTTTATGGAATTGCCATTGTTGTGCATTACCTCACCAAAGGTGTTTTTACATTCTGGCCTGATGGGATACCCATTGGATTATTCGGACTGATATTAAACATACCGCTAACCTGGGCAGGTATAAAAATACTTGGCCCTAAGTTCGGTGTAAAAACAATAACCGGATTTGTACTCACCTCAATCTTTATTGATGGAATTACTATGTTACGACAAGATGGTGATGCAGCCCTTGTGAGCGATGTTTTACTTTCCTGTGTTTTTGGTGGTGTCCTTATCGGGTTTGGACTGGGATTGATTTTTAAATCAAGGGCAACATCGGGCGGCTCTGACATCATTGCAATGATAATTGCCAAATATACCAGGCTGCCCCTCGGCAGGTTAATGATTTACGTTGATTCTGCCATAGTACTGGTAGGCCTTGCAGCCTTTCAGGAATGGGCTATACCTCTCTATTCCTGGGTAGTAATTTTTATTACGGGCCGTGCTATCGATATGACCCTCGAAGGCGCTGATTACAACAAAGCGTTGTTTATTATTTCCAAAGAACATGAATCCATACGGCAAAAAGTTCTATACGATCTTGAAAGAGGGGGAACCTACATACCTGGCAAAGGTTTATACACCAACGAAGAAAAAAAGATGATTTTTACTGTTGTAAGCCGCCGCGAGCTGGCCATTCTCGAAGAATACATTACTGAGATTGACCCCGATGCATTTATCACGATAATGGACACCAAAGAGATTCTCGGGGAAGGTTTTAAATCGCTGGCATCTAAAAAGAATACATGACTTAGGAGCCATGATATTTCAGATTACTGATTGGTTTTCAATGGATTTTCAGAATCATCGAAAAACCGGTCCTGTAAATCAGGAACTGTTTTGTCGTTTTTAACATTCCTGATGGTTTCAACAAGTTGCTTAACCACGTGGTCGAGAATTAATTTACCCGCTTCTGCATTTGATTTACTCCCGTAACCTGAATAATGGTTGGGGTAACGGGCATACCACCATATACCGGTATAAACATTGGGCAAATGTTTCAACCGGTCCTGATCAACCCCCGATTGCCTGTCGGCACGCTCAGGATAAACTAAATCGGGAACAATAGCCATCATCAGCGAAGTTTCGCGGTTTCCCCCATGCTGGTCATAAGGGTCATTTTCTGTGAGTGCCTCTACTTTTTTCATAAGATCGGCGCCATAAGTAGGCTGAAACCAATACAACGAATAATTTCGCCTTTGGGACAATTGAGCCATACCAAAATAATTGAGAAAAGCATTATTTCCCCCATGTCCATTAACGATGATGATTTTATTGAATCCGTTCCGGTTTAACTCATCAAGGGTTTCCTGCAAAACTTTCCATATCAGTTCGGGCGAGTAAGATATTGTACCTGGCTGGTGCCGGGCTTCATTAATCTGGCTGAAATAATACCATGGAAACACTACTGCATAATCTTTTGCAGCGGCCTGCAGTGCCATTTCACGTGCTATATACAAATCGGTACCTAAAGGGAGGTGCGCTCCATGTTTCTCAAAAACCCCGATTGGGAGGATACAGGTCCTGGAACTTTTTGCCACAGCCTGAATAAACTCAGGAGCTGTCAATTCCTCAAGCTTATAAGAAATATTCTGGGCAAAACCAAATAAAGACATTGCAATTAACAAGGAAATAATTGTTGCTTTCATAGTTGTACGCGATTTTTTTGCCCAAAAATATGATATTTTAAATTGATTTCACGAATTTTAACACCCTGAAAGAAACTTTATATTAAACCTATTTTGGTTTATCCTATTTTTTGGAACATGAAAATCCGTAATCAAAAATTATATTCGCACAAAATATATAAAAGCTATGAAAAATTACTTTCAAAAAGAACTGATGCTTTTTCTTTTGATTTTAACATTTACCCCATTAAATATTTTCGCACAAAAACCTTATGCAATAGCAATTCACGGCGGTGCCGGGGTTATGTCGCGCGAACGTATGAGCCAGGAACGGCAACAGGAATATCTTTTTCATCTCGATAAAGCACTGGAAATAGGTGAAAAAATACTTAAGGAAGGGGGAAGTTCAACCGATGCTGTTGTTTTGGTAGTAAGCTACCTCGAAGATTGTCCATTGTTCAATGCCGGTAAAGGAGCAGTTTTTACCCATAAAGGTAACATTGAGCTTGACGCATCCATAATGGAAGGAAAAACCCGGAATGCAGGAGCAATTGCAGGAGTCACCAACATCAAAAATCCCATAAAAGCTGTAAAATTGATAATGGATAAGTCGGAACATGTGATGCTTTCGGGCCATGGAGCTTCTGAATTCGCCCGGGAACAGGGACTCGAAATGGTCCGTAACAGTTACTTTTTCACTAAAGAACGCCACCAATCATTAAAACGTTTGCGAAAACAACAACGACAGAAATTGAAATCTGAAAAATATGGTACTGTGGGATGTGTAGCTCTCGATAAGGAAGGGAACCTATGCGCCGGAACATCAACTGGCGGGATGATGAACAAAAGATATGGACGGATTGGAGATTCCCCCATCATCGGAGCAGGGACATGGGCTGACAACAACACATGCGCCATTTCCTGCACAGGGCATGGTGAGTACTTCATAAGATTGACTGTAGCCCGCGATGTGGCCTCCATGATGGAATATCAGGGAAAGAGCCTCCGCGAAGCAAGCCATGAAGTGCTTGAAAAACTCACCGAAATGGGTGGTACAGGAGGATTTATTGCATTAGACAAAAATGGAATGATAGAGATGCCATTCAATACTTCGGGCATGTTCAGAGGTTATATTAAATCGAGTGGAGAAAAAGAAATTGCTATTTTTGCCCGTTAAGTTTTGATTATGAAATTCCTTTTCCCTGCTTTCTTATTTGCCCTTTTAACGATTGCAATCCCAATCCTGATTCATCTATTCAGTTTCAGAAGATATACCACAGTATATTTCAGCAATGTAAATTACCTCAAAAACATCAAAAAAGAATCGAAAAAGAAAACCCAGCTTAAACATCTGTTGATGTTGCTTGCCCGAATATTAACCATTGTTTGCCTGGTTTTTGCATTTGCACAACCATTTATTCCATCCGGCAACCCAGAAAATCATCAACAAACCCAGATAATTACGGTATATATCGATAACTCGTTCAGCATGAATGCAGTATCAACCCGTGGGCAACTACTCGAATTGGCCAGGAATAAAGCTTTCGAAATTACAGAAGCTTATCCGGTTGGAACCAGTTTCAGGCTAATAACCAACGACTTTCATCCACGGCATCGCCACCTGTTCAACAAAGAGCAATTTATTCAGCAAATTGCCGAAGTAAAATCATCTTCGCGAACGGTTCCGCTTTCTGTAATCTATAACCGGATCAGGACGGGGTACAACTATCCTGAACAGAATCCAGGAACAACAACCTATTTTCTGAGCGATTTTCAAACACGGATTACCGATCTTCAGAATTTTGTTCCCGATTCATTGTTTTATAACTATTTTCTTCCACTCACACCCGATATAGTTTCAAACCTCTATATCGATTCATGCTGGATGGAAACACCTGCCCATAAACTTGGGCAGGAAGAGGTGCTGAATATCAGGATAATCAACCAATCCGATGAAGCTTATCAAAATCTTCCGGTTAGGTTTTACCTGAACGATACATTAAAAGCATTGGGCAATTTTGATATTGATCCATGGGGGGAGCGACTTGTTGAACTACAATTCATGAACCTGTCTTCGGGAATTCAGTCAGGTTATGCCGAAATATCAGATTATCCCATTACGCACGACAATAATTTTTACCTGAATTACACAGTACACCCCGAATTAAATACTCTTGCCATTTACAGCAATGCTTTCAGAGGAACCTCCGGAATCAGGTGGCTAAGGGCTTTGTTTGCCGGCGATGATTATGTGAATTTCAGTGAAATGACCATCGAAAATATGGCTATCAGCCGGCTTTCGGAATTCAATGCTATTTTCATCCTTAATGTAAATGAAATCAGCAGTGGACTGATTACTGAACTATGGCGATTAGCAAATAACGGCACCACAGTAATATTTTTCCCCGAACCTGATGGTAACATTGCAGGTTATAATGAGTTTTTGGCGCGTTTCAGTTCAAATCTGATCGAGAGGTTTGATACAACGCAACAACGAATAGGCGGAATAGAATGGAAACATCCGGTTTACGCACAGGTATTCAGGGAAAGAAATCCTGAAATTGAATTTCCGTTAATTAAAGGAAGTTTTGTTTTCCCCCCTTCTGTAAGAATTAACGAAACTCCATTGCTCTGGTTCAGAAATGGAGCTAAAACTTTGTCAACTCAGCCAGTTGGCAGTGGTAACTTTGTGGTATTCAGTTTCCCGTTTTCGGGAATAAATGAGGCATTCGCCCGCGATATCCTGTTTGTTCCTACGCTATACAGTTTGGTTATTAACAGTCTTCCCCACCAGAAAATGTTCTATACAATTGGGAGTGATGTTTATGCTGGTTTGCCTGATTTTCCGGATAGTGAATTAACAGGATGGAGAGTAAACCTAACCGGTAGCATAGAATCGTTTATCCCTGAATTATCATCTTCTGAGGAAAATATGTTGAGGATACATTTAGGAAGCTCCTTCGAGAAAGCAGGACATTACAGAATAATGAACAACGAGAAGATTGCAGGTGTAATATCGATGAATTATGACAGAAGGGAATCCGATTTCCGATTTTTCAACTATCCTCAACTTAAATCTGAAACAGAAAAGAATAACCTTAAATTCACTTCTGTAATTCAAAATCAGGAAGGCCGCTTTTCTGAAATTTTCGAAGAAATTACGAATGGGAAACGTATGTGGAAATGGTTTATCATTATGGCCTTGTTTTTCATTGCAACCGAAGCAGCAATTGCAAAATTCTGGAAATAAAATGAAATGACAAAAGTCATATCCAGAACTATTAAGAAACAGTGCTTCCTGTTTTGAAAATCGTACCAAAAATTGTAATTCTGCATTTTCAACAATAAAAATTTCGATATGGAAAAAATGAGTAGCCGCGATTATATGGAGCGCGAAGAAAAGTTTGGTGCACACAATTATCATCCCCTTCCGGTTGTGCTTGAGCGAGGCGAAGGTGTATTTGTATGGGACGTCGAAGGCAAAAAATATTTTGATTTCCTTGCTGCCTATTCAGCTGTTAACCAAGGGCATTGCCACCCAAGGCTTGTTAAGGCTTTATCAGAACAGGCTGCAAAATTGGCACTTACCTCAAGAGCATTTTACAACAATGTTCTCGGCCAATGGGAAGAATATATGACAAAATTATTTGGATATGACCGTATGCTTCCTATGAACTCGGGAGCCGAAGCCGATGAAACCGCACTTAAGCTTTGTCGGAAATGGGCATACAAAGTGAAAGGAATTCCTCGTAATGAGGCAAAAATTGTTGTTTGCAACGGAAATTTCCATGGACGCACCATCACAATCATTTCCATGTCGTCCGACCCGGATTCTTACAATGATTACGGACCTTATACACCCGGATTTATCAACATCCCGTACAACGATATTGAAGCTCTTGAGTGTACTTTGAATGACCGGAATGTTGCAGGATTCCTGGTTGAGCCTATTCAGGCCGAAGCAGGGGTTTATGTTCCTGAAGATGGGTATCTGGCAAAAGCTGCCGAATTATGCAAAAAACACAATGTATTGTTCATAGCTGATGAAGTACAGACAGGTTTGGCCCGCACCGGAAAAATGCTTGCCTGCGACCATGAAGGAGTCAGGCCCGACATACTTGTTCTTGGGAAAGCCCTTTCGGGTGGAATGTATCCGGTTTCGTGTGTGTTAGCCGATGATGAAATCATGCTAACCATAAAACCCGGCGAACATGGGAGCACTTATGGTGGAAATCCGATTGCCGCCACAGTTGCAATGGCTGCAATAGATGTAATCAGGGAAGAAAAACTTGCAGATAATGCTGAAAAAATGGGCGAAATATTCCGAAACGAAATGGGATCCATAAAATCGGAAATGATTGAAGCGGTTAGGGGTAAAGGATTACTTAACGCAATTGCAATAAAGCCCGGAGCACCCAAATCGGCCTGGCAGGTTTGCCTCCAGATGAAGGAAAATGGAATTATTGCCAAACCAACCCATGAACATATCATCAGGTTTACGCCACCATTGGTTATTAACGAAGTACAACTGAGAGAGGCTATAGGATTAATAAAAAAGTCATTTGCCGAAATGGGGATATGAAATATAGAACCGCATCTTTTCAGTATGCGGTTTTTTACTTTTTATTTGTGTAAAATATCCTCAATTGATACTACCCTGTAATCGCGGGTGAACCTTACGACACTTAATCCTTTGTTTACAAATCCCCCTGAGGGTAGCCGCTCAAAACGGTATTTCCCTTGCACAAGTTGTGGATTTACAAATTCAATACAATCTCTGAAATCGGAACCAAAATCATCAATTGCCTTTACAAAGAAAAAAGTAACATCATAACCTTGCATACTGAATTGATTGGGTTCCGTTTTAAAGTTATTCCTGAATTTCCTTACAAATGATTTTGTCACATCTTTACTGTAATCGGGCCAGTAAGGAGCCAAAAACTCAAGCTGCCCATCATGAAAATATTCTTGATTAATGCTTTCAAACTGGATAAAGCGGTTAGTTCCAATAACTGTGATATCATAGCTGGGAGCAAGAGTATGCAAGTTTGACAATCCCACACTGACCTCAGCTTCGTTTGACGAAGTCAGAACAACAACATTCTTCCGATCACTTACCACCAGTTGCCTGAGGCCAGCAAGACCTGATTTATGAAAATCGTAGAAATTAATTTTTGAATTCCCGCGCTGTGATACTTTTTCCCTTATCAAACTCACAAATTCATTATCCTGCTGAGTATTTTGATTTCCGGTCCTTAATAAAATGTAGTTGGCTGACTGATAACTTTCAGCAACATGCGCTGCAGTCAGTTGATTGATGATATTACGCGGTGTATTTATCTGAAAATACCAGGAGTTATTTTTTGTAATATCATCGGTAGCCGAAAGAGGTGAAATCATTGGTTTCCGGTTCTTCACGGCATATTCGGCTATCTCTTTTTGTTCATTTGGGAAAACCGGACCAATAATGAGATCGGCATTTCTCAACCTGTCGGTTGCAACCAGTTGCCTTACACGTGATTCCTTTTGTTCGGTATCGTAAACTTTGAGATTTATATTAATTCCTAACTGAATGAGGGAATCAACTGCCAGTAGCACACCTTCATAAAAATGAATAAAATTCTCCGAATTTCCCTGAAACCTGATTTGTGGCCCCTTTTCATTCCGGAATACCTGAACCGAATCGGGTGATATTTCCAGGTTAGACCCCCCCTTGAACCCGGATGCAAGTTGGTCGCCATTCATTGAAATATTTGAATCGACCATCAGCGGTAACAATAACACCACTTCAATTGTCTTGCCTCGTTGCCGGTTTTTGAAAAGGTTGTGACATTCGGCTGAAGAAATTGTCCGATCGTCATCATAACGGGCAGGCGCATGAAGGTCAGGCTCCCCGGGAATTAGCTTCAAAATATCTCCTTCAATAATTGAACGATACTCCAGAAAACTGTTCCATGCAACAATATCTGCTGTCCGAACATTATAATTTTTTGCAATACTATATATTGTTTCACCTTTTTTCACTATATGGCCGATCATATTATCGATGGTTTGTGCTTTCCTGACAGGAATCCTGATTACCGTTCCAGATTTGAAGGAGCCATCGAGCGAAGGATTTAAATCAATTAAATGTTCGGCCGATACATCATACTTTCTTGTAAGCGAAAACAAAGTTTCGCCGGGAGCGATGGTATGTTCAATAAAATTTTCAGCTTCGGTGGGTTTGGCTGTTGCCGGTTCAATATTTTGAGCCTTTAAGGGTATCCTGAGCTTCATACCAGGCTGAATAATCGCCACATCAGGATTCAGGTCATGTATCAGTGGCACAGTAATCCCATATTTGCGCGATATGGCAAATAGGGTTTCACCTGCAACTACATCGTGAATAATAACTTCTTTATCAGGTTTTCCCTCAGCAATCTGAACCTTAGTTTCCTGCTTGAAATCAGGAATCTGAATTTTATCACCTCTGCGTAATTGTGTCAATCCTGGATTATATTTCAGGATATCGTCAATGGAAATCTGGTACTGCCGCGAAATAGAATAGAGAGTTTCCTTTCTCTGAACTGTATGGGTAATGAACTGTTGTGGCTTTGGGGCTTCCATTATTGGGCCCGGATTGTTTTTATCAGAAGGGACTGGAATCCTAAGCACATCCCCTGCTTTTAAGCCCGAAACCAATTGAGGATTATAATTTACAATTCCAAGCGCCTCAATATTGTATTTCTTCCCGATTGAATAAAGTGTTTCACCCGCAACTACCGGATGTAAAATAAAGGTCTTACCATCAATAGTTTCATAACGTAGATTGATATTCTCCTGTGCAATGATATTGTAAATTGCTCCAGAGAATAAAAAGATCAATAAAAAAAACAGACTATTTCTCATTTCTGAAATTTTTCTGGAATTAACCCAATTGTGTGCCAAAATTAATAATTCTATCCATGAGTATATTGCTATTCATCAGGCCGACAAGAATTTTCCTTTAAGCATAACCTGTCATGAATGAATTTACTTTTGAATTTTAGTGCAGTTGAGGTATATTTGGCACCAAAAGAAATTTACATGCAGGAAAAAATTTTAATACTCGATTTTGGATCTCAATATACACAATTAATCGGTCGCCGGATCCGTGAATTGAATGTTTATTGCGAAATTCATCCATTCAATAATTTACCGGCAATTGATGCTGCTGTGACAGGGGTAATCCTTTCGGGCAGTCCATTTTCAGTTAGGGACAAAGACGCACCCCACCCCGATTTATCGGAAATAAAAGGGAAATTACCCATACTTGGTATTTGTTATGGCGCCCAATACCTGGCACATTTTTTCGGAGGCGAGGTTGCCCCTTCTGATTCGCGGGAATATGGGAGGGCAAACCTTGGCTTTATCGACCATGACTCTGAATTGTTCAGGGATATTAGCAAACATTCGCAGGTATGGATGTCGCACGGTGACACCATCGTTAAACTTCCTCCAAATTATAAGGTTACCGCCTCAACAGAAGATGTAGAACTTGCCGGTTACAAAGTTGATAACGAAAAAACCTGGGGCATTCAGTTTCACCCGGAAGTATATCATACTACTGAAGGAATGCAGATTTTATTTAACTATGCGGTTAACATTTGCGGCAACAAACAAAACTGGACACCTGCATCGTTCGTTGAAACAACTGTTCAGGAATTGCGCCGGCAACTCGGTAACGATAAAGTTGTTCTGGGTTTATCAGGCGGTGTCGATTCTTCTGTTACAGCAGTGCTTCTCAACAAAGCCATCGGCAAAAACCTGACTTGCATATTTGTTGATCATGGCCTTTTGCGCAAAAATGAGTTTGAATCGGTTCTTCATTCCTATGAAGATATGGGGCTCAATGTATTGGGAGTTGATGCCCGTAATAAATTTTTCAATGACCTGAAAGGCGTAACCGACCCTGAGCAGAAAAGAAAGATCATCGGGCGCAATTTTATTGAAGTATTCGACGAAGAAGCACATAAAATTGTAGATGTAAAGTGGCTTGCACAAGGCACAATCTATCCCGATGTGATCGAATCGGTTTCGGTTAATGGTCCATCGGCAACAATAAAATCACACCATAATGTGGGAGGGTTGCCTGAAACCATGAGACTTAAGGTTGTTGAACCACTTCGGTTGCTTTTTAAAGATGAAGTACGCCGTGTTGGTGCTTCGCTTGGTTTGAAAAAGGAATTGCTCGTACGTCACCCTTTCCCGGGACCAGGTATGGGGATCAGGATACTTGGTGAGGTTACAGCAGAAAAAGTTGCAACCTTGCAGGAAGCTGATGCAATTTTTATTAACGGTTTAAAGGATTGGGGATTATATGACGAAGTCTGGCAGGCTGCTGTAATATTGCTTCCGGTTCAATCGGTCGGGGTAATGGGAGATGAAAGGACTTATGAAAATGCCATTGTTCTCAGGGCAGTTACCTCAACAGATGGAATGACAGCTGACTGGGTACATCTACCTTACGATTTTCTGTCAAAAATGAGCAACGAAATAATCAATAAAGTTAAAGGGATCAACAGGGTAGTTTACGACATCAGTTCAAAACCGCCAGCCACCATTGAATGGGAATAACCTTTACATCAGAAAAACATTGTGCATAGTTGTAACGTTAATAAGGGAAATCAGGAATTTGTAAGATAAATTTTGGTATATGCTTTGCAATGACTATACTCTGAGCCACATCATAGTTGATTTGTCAGAAATAAATATATTTAAAGGATTTCAATAATGAAAGCAAAAACAATGATTAGGACAATAATATTCTCTGTCATAATCCTGTTACTCAAATTGCATTCAACTGCACAGGCAGTTCAGGAAAACAGTCAGAAATTCGGCAGGTTGCTCCGACTGATAGATTCCTATTATGTTGATTCTACGAATATTTCGGATTTGACCGAAAAGGCAATTGTTTCGTTGCTCCTGGAGTTAGATCCTCACTCAGTATATATATCGAAAGACGAAGTTGAGAGGATGAACGAACCTTTGCAAGCTAATTTCGAAGGTATTGGGATTACGTTCAATATCTTGAAAGATACACTTCTTGTATTATCAACTGTACCGGGAGGGCCATCAGAAAAAGTTGGGCTGCTTGCCGGCGACCGTATTATAACTATTGACGGGAAAAATGTTGCCGGAGTTGGCCTTAAAAACGATGACGTAATGAAAATGCTTCGCGGAGAAAAAGGCACAAAGGTTGACCTTCAGGTTCAGCGACGCACCAGCAGTCAATTGCTCGACTTTACCATCATCCGCGATAAAATCCCCATTTACAGCCTTGATACTTTTTACATGATTGATAAGGAAACCGGGTACATAAAACTTAACCGCTTCTCGGCCTCCACTATCGAAGAGTTTAAAACTGCAATGGATGGATTGAAGAAAAGCAATGTAAAAAACCTTATTCTCGACCTGAGAGGAAATGGCGGAGGTTTTCTCAAGGCTGCCATCGACCTTGCCGACGAATTTCTTCCCAACTATAAGTTAGTAGTTTATACCGAGGGGATAAATAACCCTAAGAGGGAATATAAAGCAACTACGCAAGGTATGTTCGAAGATGGTAAACTAATTGTTCTGGTTAACGAAGGTTCGGCATCGGCAAGTGAAATTGTGGCAGGAGCTGTTCAGGACTGGGACCGTGGAATAATAATCGGAAGGCGGACATTCGGGAAGGGACTTGTACAGCAACCTTTCTACCTGACCGATGGTTCCATGGTCCGGTTGACCACAGCCCACTATTATACACCCACAGGCAGGGCAATCCAGAAACCTTACAATAATGGAATCAATGAGTACCGCAATGATTATCAGCGAAGGCTTGAGCATGGAGAAATGTTCCATGCCGACAGTATTTCATTCCCTGATTCTTTAAAATTCAGGACATTGATTAATGGTCGCACTGTTTACGGTGGCGGTGGTATAATGCCCGATATTTTTGTCAGCATGGATACTTCAATGATGTACCGTTACTACAACCGTTTACAGCGCAACGGTATCCTGAATAATTTTGTACTCGATTATGTTGACAAAAACAGGGAAAACCTTAAAAAACAATTTCCTGATTTTGAGGCATTCATTAAAAAATTTCATATTACTGCTGACATAATTGAAGCTGTTGTAGCTACAGGCGAAAAAGAAGGCATCGAACGTGATCAAGAAAGCATCGATTTCACTACCAATATCATGAAAAAAGAGATGAAAGCATTGGTTGCACGTGATTTATTTACTCGGGATCATTTCTTCCAAATTTTCAATCAGGACGACAAAACCATATTGAAAGCATTAGAAGTTCTGAAGAACCAGAAAATGTTCAATGAACTCCTGGTAAAAAATGAATAACAGCTTTTATTCATGTCAGGAATACTAACAGAATGGCTCTCAGCAAACTATATTGAGTTAATGGGGGCCATTCTCGGTATACTTTACATCCTTTTTTCCATTCGCCAGAATATTCTTACCTGGCCTACAGGGCTGGCTACATCCATTTTATATGTAGTGGTATTTTTTCAGTCGAAGTTTTATGCCGACATGGGGCTACAGCTTTACTACGTCTTTATAAGCCTTTATGGTTGGCGGCTCTGGCTTAAAAGGAATCCGGAAAACCATTCGACACGGCTTCCAGTCAGCAGAATTACAAAAATTCAAATCAGATATGCAATTTTATACACCATCGTGATTTTTGGAGTTATTTATGCCATATTGAAGAATTTTACTGACTCACCGGTTCCCATTATGGATTCGGCAACCACAGCATTGAGTATTGTCGCAACTTATATGCTTGCGCGAAAAATACTGGAACATTGGATAATCTGGATTGTTGTTGATCTCATATCGGCAGGCCTATATATGTATAAGGGACTGTGGCCTACAGTTGTTTTGTTCCTTGTTTATACTTTTATGGCATTTATCGGCCTGATAGCATGGCAGAAAAATATTTCAGAACCATTAAATAAAACAGGGAAAGATGCCTAAAATTATTGTTATAACCGGTGCCGAATCAACCGGGAAGTCAATTCTTACCCGGCAACTTTCTGCATATTTTAGGGCACCTTCTTTTCCTGAATTTCCGAGATTATACGTGGAACAGCTAAACAGGCCTTACAATTTTGATGATGTTTATTCCATTGCCCTTATGCAGAAGGCACAAATGAAAATAGCAAAATCGTTGAAAAACAATTTTGTTTTTTTTGATACCTGGCTTGTTATTTCAATGATATGGTTCGATGAGGTATTTGGGAAAGTCCCTTCTTGGATCGTTGAAACTATTAGCGAATCGCCTGTCAGCCTTTTTCTTCTCTGCGATACCGATCTTCCCTGGGTTCCTGACCCTGTGCGTGAAAATGGCGGAGAAATGAGGGAAATGCTTCAAATGCGCTATCGGAAAGCAATTAGTGATTTAGGGTTCGCATACGGTGAAGTTTCAGGCTATGCAGATGAACGTTTTAAAAATGCTTTAAAAATTATCCAACAATTATGACACAATTATTATAAACATAGTTTACTTTTAGCATTCGGATTAAACCACACATCATGAATCATTCAGGTTATCATCAAAAAATAAGTAAAACAATTGAGTTACTTGCCGATCCCGGAACATACAACCTGGTTTGTCATGAGCACAGACTGGGTGAGCCTATGCCTTCGATTCAAAAGCTTTCAAGAATCATTGAACTGGTCCGTGAAATAATTTTCCCCGGTTACTTTGGTAGTACTTCCTTACGCCCCAATACCATTCAGCATTATATGGGGGTTTATGTTGATGAGCTTTTCGAACTGCTCAGCGATGAAATACTTGCAGGTTTGTGTTTCGAATGTAAAGACCAATCGGATAACAAGCTGAAAAAGCATTCCGAATTATCCAAAGAGATGGCAATGGGATTTATTGAATATCTTCCGGAAATCAGGCGAAAGCTGGTTAATGATGTAGAAAGCATGTATCTGGGAGATCCGGCTGCAGTGAGCTATGGTGAGGTTATTTTTTGTTATCCTGCTATAAAGGCCATTACAAACTACAGGGTAGCCCATCGTCTTTACGAGTTGAATGTACCTTTGATTCCGCGTTATATATCAGAAATGGCACATAGTGAAACCGGGATCGATATTCATCCGCGTGCACAGATTGGAGAATATTTTACCATCGACCACGGGACTGGCGTTGTGATAGGGTCAACATGCATAATTGGTAATCATGTAAAAATTTTCCAAGGTGTAACCCTTGGGGCAAAAAGTTTTGAACTCGACGAAAATGGAAATCCGGTAAAAGGCATACCCCGTCACCCGATTGTGGAGGACAATGTAATCATATACGCAGGTGCCACCATACTTGGAAGGATAACCATCGGGGAAAACTCAGTGATTGGAGGTAACGTATGGGTCACCCGTGATCTACCACCAAACTCAAAAGTTTCTCAGGGAAAACACCGGGAGAATAATTTTCTCGATGGTGCAGGTATATAATACAACATCAAATAAATCAGATTGTTTTGGAAAAATTCAGGATTACAGTAAAAACCCTCGAAGGGTTAGAGGAGGTTTTAACCAATGAAGTTAAAGGAATCGGGGGAGAAAATATTGAAACCGGTAATAGAGCCGTATTTTTCGAAGGTGACTTGCCTATGATATATAAGGCAAATTATGGCCTTAGAACTGCAATACGGGTTTTCAGGCAAATTGAAAGTTTCAGGTTTAAAGATGCCGATGATTTTCATATCAATTGCATTAAGCTGAAATGGGAAGACTATCTCAGCCTGAATCAGACTTTTGCAGTGCAAAGTACAGTCTATCACTCGACAGTATTTAAAAATTCAATGTTTGCTTCGCTTAAACTTAAAGATGCAATTGTTGACAGGTTCAGGCAAAGGACTGGAAACCGACCTGATATAGATACAAAATCACCTGATATTATTTTTCATGTACACATAAGTCAAAACCAATGTACCTTGTCCATCGACAGTTCAGGCGAATCGCTCCATAAAAGGGGATATCGCCAGGTACAAGGCGATGCGCCACTCAGTGAAGTTTTGGCTGCTGGTATGATTTTGCTGACAGGTTGGAATGGTGAAACAGATTTTGTTGACCCGATGTGTGGATCAGGTACATTGCCCATCGAAGCAGCATTAATTGCTCGAAATATTCCACCGGGGAAATACCGGAAAGATTTTGCCTTTATGCATTGGAAAGATTTTGACCCGGAGCTCTTCGAAAAAGTTAAAGAGGAATTTCATCATCGTGATTTTTCAGGTAGAATTTTTGCGTCAGATATAAGCAGGGCATCAATTGTAGGTGCTCAAACCAATGCCCGTTCGGCCAGGGTTTTCAATCTGATACAATTTCAGGTTTCCGATTTTGCAAAGCTCGATGTTAAACCAGAAAATGGAATGCTGATAATTAATCCGCCCTATGGTGAGCGTTTAAATACCAACGACCTCAAAAACCTGTATCAAATGATTGGAGAAAAACTGAAACACCGCTATTCGGGCAACAAAGCATGGATTCTCTCCTCAGCAGCAGATATGCTGCAGTTTATCGGATTAAAAGCGACCAAAAAATACAAATTATTGAATGGTGCGTTGCCATGCAGTTTTCAATGTTTCGATCTTTTCGAAGGAAAACGCAAAAGCCTTATCAGGAAAGACATCATAAAACAATAAAAGGGTAAAACTTTCGGTTTCACCCATTCTGACCAATCAGTTTGTGGCCTAAAGCCTCAAACAATTAAAGCTCTCTGGTATCGTAAACGTCGATTTCTTTGGTTTTTAGTTTT
This sequence comes from Bacteroidales bacterium, assembly GCA_037447215.1. Lineage (GTDB taxonomy): Bacteria > Bacteroidota > Bacteroidia > Bacteroidales > Prolixibacteraceae > UBA1413. The sequence continues at coordinate 116,516 of JBBIHB010000003.1, read as the reverse complement.
TCAGGGGTATTGCCACCACGGATGTTGAGCATTTCAAAATTGTTCAGAACTTCGAAACCATTATTTGTGCGGGCGCTATTTTTTACGTTGTTGATAGTTTTCATTGCAATAAGGATAATACGTTAAAACTTTTTTATACATTCACTCTCTGTATAATATTCCGGAAACCTTGAAAAGGTAACCCAGAAATTTTTGTTTTTTTTGAAAATTTTTTTTCGTTTTTATCTATATGCCTGAAATCATGTAAGTTATGGAACGATTTTTTTTTATTTTTTTATTGATTTTTTTGCAGCACTCTCCAACAATTTTCAGTCAGACTAACTATACAGAGAAGGATAGCCTGCTTGCAATAGAATATTACCGTGATGCGGTAAACTTTGGGCGCAAAAATGAACCTGAAAAAGCACTTGAATTATTTCGAAAAAGTTTAGAATATAGAAAAAAGATATTCGGTGAAAAACATATTAGGTTAGGAGGCACCTATATGGGAATGGCTATTCAATATAAAAACCTTTTTCAATTAGATAATGCATTTAGATATTTTCGTTTTGCAGAAGATATTTACGAAAACAATATTTCAGAAAATGATTCTCGCTTTGCAGAAATTTATACAAATATTGCAAACTACTTTCAATTAAAAGGCGATTTATCAGAAGCTATCCGTTATAACCAAAGAGCCATCCAAATTTTTGAAAGTACTAATGACCCATATAATCCGATTAGCTATTATTCAGCTATTTTCAATTTGGCCAATACTCTGCATCAGGTAAATTATCACACTGAGGCACTATCGGTCATCAATAAATATCAGAATAAAACAGGGGATTTCTTCAAGATTGAATATTTAAACCTGAAAGCCAGTATTTATTCCTCTATGCTCGAGCACAACAGGTCAAAAGAAATCCTCCGCTCGGTTATTGATATGATTAAAAAGGAGTATGGTAAAGATTCTTATGAACTTGCCGATCAATATACCGCATACGGGCAATTCTTTATTAACATTAATCAACCCGATTCAGGAATTATTTACTTCACTGAAGCTGAAAAAATTTATCTTTTGCACGGAAACACGCAACGAGACCTGGGCGAACTTTATCGGTCATTTGCATCAGCCTGGTATTCTAAAACAGTGAATTCCTCGTCTGTCCATGAGTTTCAGTCCATTAAAACAATGAACCTGAATAAATCCATCGAATATAGTTTAAAAGCATTGCATCTACTGAATGGTGATTTCAATAGCGGGGATTTTTCCGTAACTGACTTTGAAAAAAGTAATTTTCAAATCTTAAATCTCAGGATATTGAACGATCTTGGACAATCATGGCAACAACTTGCCCGGATTCTTTCCAGCAGCAACAATGACTCAGATCAAAAATACCTTGGACTTGCCCTCATGGCTCTTACCGCAGCAAGCGATCTGGCTATCCAGATGAGGACCAGTTTCATATCGGACGACAGTAAAATGATGTTTGCTGAATTACAGCAATTTATTTTTTCAAATACTATCTCGGCTGCCTATGACCTGTTTCAGGTTACCAATTCAAAAAAGTATTTTGACGTTGCACTAGAAAATGCCGGAAGGGCTAAGGCTGCCACACTTTTCGACAATATTTCGGAAATGCAGGCGCGTGAATCTAGCCTGATACCCGACAGTTTATCAGAACTTGAGAATCTCTACAACTCAAATCTTGCTTACTACCGTGAAAGGTTCTATGAAGAAAATCTTTCTGCAAAACCGGACACAATAAAGGTCAGGGAATTTCAGCAACATATATTTTCCAATGAACAGAAAAGAACGGAATTGAGAGCGTTACTCGAGAAAAATTACCAAGATTATTATCAGTTAAAATATGCCCGGAGGAACCTTTTTATCAGCGATTTACAGAAAAAAATGAAAAGGAACGAATCAATTGTGGAGTTTGCTGTTCACAATGGTACAATCAATGAAACAGGGTCAATTTACATTTTTGCGATAAGTAAGGAAGCATTTCAATTTCGGAAAGAACCTTTTAACCAAGAGACACAAGAAAAAATTGAAACACTGTATAAATCACTTTCGACAACAGAATTCATTAATTCAGGTTTAGCCCAATTTAAATCCTACTGTGAATCTGCTTATTATCTTTACAATAAATTACTTTTCCCTTTATTTCCGGTAATATCGGAGAAAAGACTGACCATCGTTCCCGATGGTATCCTAAGCTATATACCGTTTGAAGCTTTATTGACCCAAAGACCTGAAACCAACCGCATTCATTATCATGACCTTAACTACCTGATACTGGATTATCCGGTTAATTATGCTTATTCAACAGAATTATTTATGCGTTCGGGCACTAAACCAATAATCAGAAAAAAGCAAACCATTGCATTTGCCCCTGATTATCTAACCGCCCGGTACAATGATGAGTCGATAAGTCAATTGGCAGCTATACCGGGTATATTTGAAGAAGTTAAATATTTGTCTAAATCGATCAGGGCTGATTTTTTTAAAGGCGAGCAAGCTACAGAGGCAAATTTCAGGCAAACTGCAGGGGACTACGATATTTTACACCTTGCCATGCATACACTGATCAACGATTCGATCCCCTCATTCTCACGCCTTGCATTCTATCCCGGCAATGCAAACGATTTAAATGATGATGGATGGTTTAACACTTCCGATATTTACAACCTTAGGCTTATAGCACGAATGGCTGTTTTAAGCGCATGTAATACAGGGAGTGGGATATTGCGCAAAGGAGAAGGGGTTATGAGCCTTGCGCGCGGTTTCTTTTATGCAGGATGCCCATCGGTGGTAATGACTTTATGGGAGGTTGAAGACCGGTCGGGCACTGAAATAATGAAAGAGTTTTATAATAACCTCAAAGCGGGCAAACCAAAGGATATTGCATTGCGAAATGCAAAACTTAAACATATCCGGAATTCGGATCCTTTTATGAGCCACCCGCATTTTTGGATGGGGTACATAACTATTGGCCGATCTGATCCTCTCTTTTCAGGCAATGAGGTTTATTTCTTTAGTACTATATTTTTGATTGCCCTAATGATGGTTGCTGACCATTTGAGAAAAAAAATGACCCGCTCAAGGCGGGCCTGTTAATATGAACAAATGTATTATCCTGCTATATTTTGTAAATTTTCTTGTATGAACGGGAGTTTTAAGTATTATCCTTTTTGAGAGAGTGTTTAACTAATTTTAAAAGAACAGAGAGAGTGAGTGTGATGTATTGAATATATCAAAATTATTATCCCTTTCTTTTTAAATTTTTTATTAAAACCTTGGCCTTGGTACCATAATAACCATTTCTTGAAACAATTGCTTCGAGCATGACCCTGGCCTTTTCATCCTCATCCATCCGAATAAAACAAAGAGCCATATACCACTCAGCCTGTTCAATAAAAATATTGTCGTTGTGTTCAATAACCTGCCTGTAATTTTTTACTGCATACCTGTAATTTTCAAGTTTCTGATTACTTGCCCCTGAATAAAATAATGCTGCAGGGTTAGTATGATCAAGTTCCAGGACTTTACCAAAACAAGTAAGGGCGCCATTATAATCTTCAGTATTATATAGCTGGAAACCTTCCGACAAATAAGAGTCCACATTGGGCAATGCCGACCTGAAAGCTGTCATTGCAACGGGCGATTCATTCAATATATCTATATTCGAAGATGGCATTGCCAGGAACCTGATTACCAATGAAGTCCCAAGAATCATAATGAGAATTGCGGCAGCAGAAGCAAAGCGTCTCAAACCTGAAATGCTTCCATAATGCGGTGCAAATGATTTTTGTTCGGTAACTGAAATTTCAGCAGAAACATCACGCAGTTTAGCCCTGAGTTGTTGTATATCCTTTTCCGACAATGCTTCATCAATTTCCCTTAACAGGTTCAATTCTGCTTTAAGGTCATCGTTTTCATATAATTCGCTTACAAGAACATCGCGTGAAGTTTCGTCCATTTCATTATAAATAAACGACTCGATATCGGAAAGGGAATGTGAGGATGAGGTTTGCTTTGTCATAACCATTTGAACAATATCTCTCAATTCGAAGATATCTGATTCTGACATGGCTTCATCCAATTCAAACAATAGTTCCAGATCACTGCTTAACAAGGCATTTACTGAAAGTTCGTCTTCGAAAAGTTCAAGTTGTTTTTGCCCCATTGAACCCTCAATATAGCTTTCCATCTCTTCGATCGAATAACTATGTGAATGAACATTTGCCTGAATTTGCCTGAGGCTTTCACGTAAATTCATTATGTCTTTTTCCTGAATGGCAGCTTCCATGTCAATCCACTCATCATCGAAAATGAAATCAACGTCCTGCTCTACAGCTTCGGTTTTGGTCATTTGCTCCCTGTAAACCTGATGAAGAACTTCACTTTCATTACGATGATGATTTTCAACATGGATTTTTGGAAGGGCCTCAAGATTTTCTGTAATTTCATGAGAAAGAGGCAATTGGCTTAAAAAATCATTGAGACTTGTTTCATCGGCAAGATTAAAATTGGCCGATAGTTTTTCGGTTTGAATAGTTTCTTTATTCATAACAGCTTGAATCTGCAGCCGGAGATGTTTGGTGTCTGACTCAGTAATAGCTTCTTCTATTTCCCGGATCAACATTAATTCATCACGCATATGTGCATTGGTTTCGAGTTCTTTTTCAAACTCCAACATTTCTTCTTCGTTCATCAAGCCCTGGATGTAATCATCCAAAAGGATTGACATTTTGGGTTCATGTGTCATCTTCAAAAATTTTTTTATATTGTACGTCCTGTTTAATGCGTTCTACAAGCAGTTCTTTGCATTTAAATTTTCTCGTCTTCACATACTTCTCACTTTTGAAACCCATTATATGAGCAATCTGTTTAATGGGAACTTTGTCAAAGAACAACTGCAATATTTTCTGACAATCGGTACTTATATTTTTAAAATGCTTTTGATACAACAAAAACCTTTCATTTTTTTCCACTACAGCAACAAGATCATCGTCGTATATCTCATCCTGGAAAGGCATGGTATCGTTTATCTTCTCTTTTTCAATTCTTCTCTTCTCGAGCTGTTTTAACCAGAGAAACCGACATACAGAAAACAAATAAACCTCGAAAGAACGATTTTCGAACAGAAGGTCGTTTTCCTTCAGTTTACGGAAAATTATTATGATTGCTTCCTGAAACACGTCGTTTACATCATCCTCATCACCCTGGTTTTTTCTTACAAAGGCATTAACCTTGTAAAAATATTGCTTGTATATATAAGCTAAAACCACATTGTCATGACGAAGGATTCCTTTCAGGATTTGTTCGTCCGTAAAACTTTTCATGTTCTATATATTAATTCCAAATTATACAAAAAGGTAACCCAATGTTTTGAATAAATTTTCAAAAAAATATTCACATACAAATACATACCTAATTATCAAATATTTATAAAAATGATTAATCGCCCATTAAAAATCGACTGACGAATTTAATAATTATTGAAACACAAAATAACTGAATTGGAAAAATATAGGTATTGAAATGTTTTTGGGTATAAAAAAAAGATAGATTGAAAAATCTATCCTTTCTCTTAAAACTAACTAACCTAACTAAACCTAAACTTATGAAAATAAACGTAGTGCAAAAATATAAATTTAAATATCAGTTAAATACCAAGGTTTGTTAAAACATGTTAAAATAATTTCATCACAATTCACTATTGGGCAACAAACGTATATCTGATGGTTCCATTCTGAATATTGGGGGCTTTTGGATCTGCATTAAAAAGCGTCCTTTGTGCTGCAGCCTGAGCATATAGATAGATTTGTTCATCGGCAATTGATCTGTTTTGACGCGGGGTTGCCGCTACTACCCTGCCCTGTCTGCTGACTGAAATATCAACGATTACCGTTCCACCTCCCCTGGCCAGGTAGATTGGAACAGGTAACCTTAAATGATATCTGTTTTCGAGGTGATATTCGATGTTGCTGTCGCCGGTATATATAATGTTTTTTATCGAATCCGGATCCATCCCTTCAGTAACATGCTCAGGCATTTTGATCTTCGACAGGTCAGGAATCTCCTTTGCCAATTGTTTGTTTACATCAGAAACTAACCTTTTGGCGTTTTCAATTTCCTGCTGATAGGATTCATCAAAAAATGACTCACGTGTATTTAATTGTGAAGGGATCCGTCCAGAAGCCGAAGGAATATTCGACCTGGCAATCGGGTTAGCAGGCAATTGCTGCCATTGTTCCTGTTCAGTTTCCTGTATTTCTTCTTCAGGCATTTCGATGGGAAACTCAATGATAATTGTATCTTCAATCATTTCGCGTTTGAGGTCCATTTCGGCGATTAAAAAAATTCCCACCAGAAATATGTGGAACACGAGGGTTCCCATTACCCCATATATATTACGTTTATATATTCTGATGATTTTTTTCATTCGCCCGCAAAAATAAAAAGAAACACAAATTTGACGAAAATATAGCCCTGTGAACTTATACAAACAAAAATTGTGAAAGATTTCAATTCTCAAAAAATATTTAAAAAAATGAAATCTAAAATTAACAGAAATTAACACATTGAATAATAGATATTTATGCAAAAAAACTTAATTTTCAACATCAATTTTTTCATTCATTTCAGGAGGAAATTCCCGTTTTTCTGATTTGTACATGTTTTATAAAAAGAAAAAATATAATCTACTGTATATCATTCTAATGATTCTGATTTTTCCATTTACCTGTAATGCACAGTCAATCGGGAAAGACTCAATTTATTGCAAAGTAAAGAATAAAAGTATCAGTTTTTACGATTCTCTGCAAGTAAAGGCAAACCGGAAGAAACTTACCAGATTACTTCATGATTTAATAGTAACAGGATATAAACCGACCTCTGATAGCATTTCCGAAACACATTCCTACTATTCGAAAGCACAGGGAAAAATAATTGGCGATATTGAAATTATTAGATTGCCAGTTTTCGGGCCTACCATCCAGGACACTACACTGAAACCAAAATCATGGCTTGAAAAAGCTGGCAACACCATTCATACCCGATCAGACCTGCATAACCTTCGTAAAAACCTGATTATTAAACCCGGGCAGGTTATTGATGCGGAGGCTTTGTATGAAAATGAAAGAATTTTCAGGACCTTGCCCCGAATCAGGGATGCCCGCTTTGAATTCCGCAGCGATTCAATTAGTAGCGATACAGTAGATCTCATCCTGATAACACAAGACCGGTTTTCAATCGGGGTTACCGGATTCCTTGATGGGTCTTCTGCAGCAGCAGAATTGTATAACAGCAACTTTTTTGGTCTGGGACATCAGGCATCCTTGCGATTAGTTGGACATCTACGGCGACAACCATATTTGGGATTCGAATCATTCTATAAAATTGATAACCTCGATGGGAAATTTTTAAGTCTTGAAGCCGGATATTCCAATACTTTTCGCAATGAAGGTGTAATTTTCAATTTTGAAAAACCATTGATAAGGCCAGTGGACTCATGGGCTTATGGCGGACATGCTTTCAGCTATAAGCGTACCAGCGAATTGCAGGGTTTGATAAGGCCTTTCAGGGATATTAACCTGCGATACAATGAACTGAATTTTTGGGCAGCACGCAATCTTCAGCTTTACAGCAACAACAACATCCACTCGCAAATCACTGTTTCTGCAAATTTTCTTAAACGTCAATTTAAGGAAAGGCCTTTTCCACCTCCAGGTGAACTTCAGTATTTTTACAATACAAATTTTTATCTGACAGGAATTTCATGGTCGCAACGATGGTATATCCCCGATAAACTCATATATGGTTATGGCATTACAGAAGATATTCCTAAAGGATTTAAAAACGAATTCGTTTTCGGATATGAGGACAACGAAAACGGGGAACGATTTTACAGTCACATATTTTTATCCAATGGTAATTTCCTGAGAAAAACACCTGGTTATCTTTATGTTTATGGCGGAGCAGGTACCTACTTTAACTATCGTAATCCGCAGCAAGGCCATGTTGAGGCAGGTCTGAATTTTATTTCAAGGCTGCATGGGAATGGGCCACGCTTCAGGCATTTTATCAAAGTTGATTATTTAAAAGGGTTTAACCGTTTCGATGTTGAGAACCTCTATTTTCAAAAAAATGATCTTATCAGGGGATTCGAAAGCAGACAGATTTTCGGAAAAGAAAGGCTGAACTTTAATTTTGAATCTGTCTATTTCCAACAACGGGATGTTTACAGGTTCAATGTGGCATTTTTCACTTTTCTTGATATAGGCATGTTAGGAGATGACCATAAACTAATCTTTAAAGAGCGCTATTACTGGGGATTTGGTGCTGGTATGAGGCTACACAACGAAGCACTTGTACTAAAAACCATCATGGTGCGTTTGTCGATTTATCCGAACCATCCGAAAGACCTCGGCTTGCTGGGTTTATTAATTGTTGAGCAAACACGGCAGAATTTTTACAATTTCAGGCCTGGACCACCAGAGCCTAAGAGATTTCAATAACATTTAAATCCCGATTCTACGAACAATTCGTTAACATTGGCATATATTTATGTGCATCAAATCATTTTCCGTTTAATTCACAAATAAAAAAGTACTTTTGCGCCCTTATTTATATTTTTATTCTTAAATGATTTTATTTAACGAAACAGGGCTTTCACCATTGTTATTGAAAGCCATTGAAGAACTTGGTTTTGAAAAACCAACCCCCATTCAGGAAAAAACTATACCCCTGATTTTAAATGACTCTACAGATATTGTTGCACTGGCACAAACCGGAACAGGCAAAACAGCCGCTTTCGGGTTACCTGTAATCCAACAGATAAATGTTGGTATAAACACAACGCAAATGCTTGTTTTGTGCCCAACCCGCGAATTATGCCTTCAGATTACCAGCGATTTGAAAAATTTCTCCAAATATATCGGTACCATCAACATAGTACCTGTATATGGAGGTGCATCAATAAATGAACAAATCAAGCTTCTGGAAAAGGGAGCACAGGTAGTGGTTGCCACGCCAGGCCGTGCAGTTGACCTGATTAACCGGAAGAAACTTAAGTTGAGCCATGTAAAATGGCTGATCCTCGATGAAGCAGACGAAATGTTATCCATGGGGTTCAAAGACGACCTTGATACCATTCTTTCAGGAACTCCTGCTGAAAAACAGACATTGTTGTTTTCGGCCACAATGCCCAAAGAGATAGCAGCAATCGCACGAAAATATATGAATCAGCCGGTCGAGGTATCAGTTGGAAAAACCAATCAGGGAGCTGACAATGTTTCGCATGAATATTTCATGGTCCATGCCCGTGACAGGTACGAAGCCTTAAAACGTATTGCCGACGTGAATCCGAATATTTATGGGATTGTTTTTTGCCGCACCCGTGCCGAAACAAAAGAAGTTGCCGACAACCTGATCCGTGACGGATACAACGCCGATGCCCTTCATGGAGACCTTTCCCAGGAGATGCGCGACATAGTAATGAACCGTTTCAGAAACAGAAGGCTTCAGATATTGGTTGCAACGGATGTTGCTGCCCGCGGACTTGATGTAAATGACCTTACCCACGTTATTAATTACAATCTTCCAGATGACCCCGAAGTATATATCCACAGAAGCGGTAGAACAGGCAGGGCTGGTAAAAAAGGCATCTCAATCTCGATTATTCATCTGAAAGAGAAGGGCAAATTAAAAGATATTGAACGGATGCTGAATAAGAAATTCGAAATCAAGCCTGTCCCTACAGGCCGCGATATCTGTGAAAAGCAGCTTTTCAACCTGATTGACAAAGTAGAAAAAGTTGAAGTGAACACTGCAAATATAGAAGATTACCTCAGGGTTATCTATAAAAAACTTGAATGGCTCGACCGTGAAGAGCTGATCAAACACTTTGTTGCAGTTGAATTTAACCGTTTCATTGAGGCATATGAAAATGCGCCCGATCTGAATGTGGATTCCGGTAAACTTTATGAGAAAAATTCTGAAAGTACCCAAAATAAAAAACCTGGGAACAGAAATAAGCACGAATATTTTACCATTGACGAAGAACGGAATAACTATAAACGCCGACGTGGAGTAGTTTACTCACGAATGTTTATGAATATAGGTAAAAGTGAGCGGATGGACAAACGTACCATTATAAACATGATTAACCAGACTATGCCCGGGAAATCAGTCGAAATTGGTGAAATTGAAGTTATGCAAAATTTTTCGTTTTTTGAAATTGACAAACGCTACGAATTCGACCTGCAAAAAGCATTCAGGCAGGTGCAATATAAAGGTAAACGGATTGGGCTCGAAGTTGCCAAACCAAAATAAAGATTGGTTCACTTTGTCAATCGAACAGGGATTCAATTTCTTCTTTGGTAATCACGCGGAAAGGATTGTTAGAATTGATGAATTTATCAGCTAATTCGCTTTTCCTATCTTTAAGATGCTGTATTTTCTCCTCAATACTATTTTCGGTTATAAAACGGTAAACAAAAACACTTTTCCCCTGCCCTATACGGTGTGCCCTGCTGATGGCCTGATTTTCGGCAGCAGGGTTCCACCAAGGATCCACAATAAATACATAATCGGCTTCGGTTAAGTTCAATCCTACCCCACCTGCTTTCAGAGAAATCAGAAAAATCCGGTTTTCGCGATTGTTTTGAAAACTATTGATTACCTCTTCCCTGTTTATGGTTTTACCAGTTAAAATACTGTATTTCCATTCATTCGTTTCAATGTGATGCCTTAAAAGTTCGAGATGCTTTACAAAAGATGAAAATATCAGGACTTTATGGCCTTCAGAAATTATATTTGACAATGCAAGAAATATTTCTCCAAACTTTCCAGAACCTGCATCGTCTTCAATATCGACCAATGATGGGTGGTTGGCTAGCTGGCGTAAGCGGGTAAGGCCCTGAAGAATTGCAATGGACGAGTTGGCTACCCCATTGGCTTCGATGCTTGCCATTATGGTATTTCTTACAATTGATTTTTCCCTTTCATATACCTTTTGCTGCTCAGGGGTCATTGTACAAAATATCACTGACTCCATCAGTGGTGGCAAGTCCTGCGCCACCTCACCCTTTGTACGACGAAGTATAAAAGGCCTGATCAGCAACTGTAGCTTCTCTTCAGCTTTAGCCTCCGATCTGTTTTCAATAGGCGTCTGAAAATTCTGTTTAAAGAACGAATAGTTTCCAAGCAGCCCTCTGTTCAGAAAATTCATCTGCGACCACAAATCGGATAATGAATTTTCGATAGGTGTGCCGGTCAGGACAATCCTATGTTTTGCCTTTAACGACAATACCGAACTGTAAATTTTTGAATCCCTGTTCTTTATATATTGGCTTTCGTCTAATATTAAAAGGAAAAATTCGTGCTTTTCCATCAGTTCCTTATCATTCCGGAGCGTGCCATAGGTTGTTATCACCACATCAAACCGGTTAATGACCTCCTGCCAGCTCCCATTCCTGTTACGGTTGTAACCAGTATGGTCATAAATGGTAAGTGAAGGGGCAAATTTCCGAAACTCATTCATCCAGTTGTGAACCAACGATGTAGGCACTACAATCAGCGAAGCCGGCTGAATTTCTTCATGTTTATCCACATTAGGGAATAAGGACAATTGCCCTTCATATCCGGCTTTATGAACATCAAAACCTGTATTGTTTTTCCTTTTAAATTTCAGGAGCAAAGCAATCGCCTGAAGGGTTTTACCAAGACCCATATCGTCGGCAAGACAACCACCGAGTCCATTTTTAATCAAAGCATGCATCCAACCGAATCCTTTTATTTGATAAGGCCTAAGGGTAGCATTCAGCGAGGGTGGAAGCTGGACACTCTCCGATGTTGCAATGCTTTTTTCGAGTTTCTGCAAAACTTCGGGAATGTGGCCGGGAACCCGATGCCGTAGCATATTGAAGAAATGCTTCCCGAAAAGCATCCTTTCGCCTTCGATCCGTCCTAACTGAAACAATTGCTTGTATCTTTCAAACCACTCTTCGGGAAGGATCGCAATCTGGCCGTCAGGAAGTTCAAACTCCCTTATTCCATTGAGAATGAATTTTTTCAACTTTATAAAGAGAAACTTATATTGACCAATATGTACAATGGAATAAACATCAAACCAATCATGGTCCTGCTTCAAGTCAAAAGTAAGTTTCTTTGAGCCGGTATAATATTTTTTACTGAAAAACTCCTGTCTGATTCTGATTCCCATTTCCACAATCTGGTCATAGCGCTCAGTAATCCAATTGACAAGTGCATACAAAGCACTTTCTTCCTCCATCAAGGCAATATTCGGCAGGGTAAATCCTCCTGCATCTTCCAATAACCCATTATCAACCAGAAAGTTGACTTGCTGTTTTTCCCATTCTTTATTACGTTTATACCTGTAGAAAGTATAATCATCGTTTTCATTTTCAAGGATTACCAATACTTCGCGGCTGTCGTTCAAAAAAATTTCTTTTGGCCCATATTTTAATTTAAGCATAAGTACAGGACTACCCTTTATATTTTTTTCGAGGCTAAGTATGGCGCCTTTTTCATCATCAATATCGATTATAGAGAAGCCTGATGCATCGATTGTATGATCACACACCCTATTCATCACAAAATTTGAAAAGTATTTCGACTCCATGTTTCTGGGCACATGTATGAATTCCCTTTCGAGAAAGGGCAAAACTTTCTTCGAATCCATATCACTGAAAATCAACAACATATTGCGTACCACCATTACACATGGATCATTTGTGACAATTTTCACCTTCCTGTTGATCAATGGTATAAATATTCCATCCTGGTAAAGTTTGACCTGATATTTAATTCCTTCCTCATTCCTTTCGAATGAGAAATGGGCTGATGCAAAGTTTGTATTCAGGGCAATAATATCTTCGTCATAAAGATTAGAGTAATTGGCTTCCTTTTCAAAAAGCTGGATATTATTTTTCATGAGGATAAGTGCAACCTGGTACATTTGTTTCGAAACATACGGTAAAACACTCTGTTTCAGGTAATCAGGCGAAATCTGATTAAAAAACTCACTGCTGTTCAGGTTTCTCGAAAACTTCGCCGATAGCTTCGAATCGGCATATTTGCTTGTTAACCTTACTATTTCCCTCTCATATTTATTGAACCCGTAATCAAGTTTCTCCAATTCAGTAAACCTGACCACTGATCGTACCGAGTAATAGGATTTCAGTGGTTCGACAAGATACGGAACAAATATCCAGCCCAGAAACCTATGTTCTAACAATGCTACAATAAATTTAAAACGGGAACCTGACTCCATAACCCTAAAAGTTTGCAACTTTAATAAAAAGTGAAATGAACAAATTTCGATTGTTGTTTGAAAAATCTGTAAAGAAAAGTAAAATGATGTTGGCATGGGGTATTTTAAAAAAAATTGTCCGGAATTAATTTCAAATTCCG
>JBBIHB010000003.1:71682-103080 GCA_037447215.1 Bacteroidales bacterium | reverse complement strand
TTTAAAGGAATATTAATTCGGCTTATAATTCCCTGATCCAAATATTACGGAAGCTCACCAGGTCGCCATGATCCTGGAGGGAAATTGGCCCTTTACCATGAGGCTTCACAAAATATTCAGGAACGCCGATATAAACCGTTGGGCCCCTCACCTCAGCCGCATTCTGCACTACTACACCATTATGAAGAACGGTCATCCGTGGTGGAACCAGATATGTTCCGTCTGCCTTAAAAATTGGAGCCGTGTAAATTATATCATAAGTCTGCCATTCTCCAGGTGCTTTACAGGCATTTACCAGCGGGGGATGCTGCTTATAAATGCTACCAGCCTGACCGTTGTGGTAAGTGCGATTATTGTAATTATCGAGTACCTGTACTTCATATATCCCTTGCAGGAAAACTCCGCTATTGCCACGGCCCTGGCTTTCGCCTTTTACCTCCGAAGGGGACCTCCACTCAATATGCAACTGGAAATTCTCGAATTCCCTTTTGGTTTTGATTCCACCTGTGCGTGGAACAACCGTCATTACACCATTTTCAACTAGCCAACCAGGTTTGCCACCTCCTCTTTCACTTATCCATTCTTCTTCAAGATTGGTTCCATCGAATAGGACAATAGCATCAGAAGGGGCATCACCATACTTCTGGCCCGGATTAATAATCCGCACTTCGGGTTCCCATATTTCCGTCATTTCGGGTTTCATTTCCATGGTTGGTTTTTGCTGTGCGTATGAAACCGTAATACCAAAAACCATAATGGTAATAACTATTTTTTTCATCATCACTTAAAATTTATTAATTTAAATTGAATTATCAGCTTAAGCCAAGTTCTTTGAGAATAACATCAATTTTCTCATCAGCTATACGATCTGTATCATCATATTCATGGTATGAATCCAACTTACCTTTTACTTCGCAGTAGAATTTTATTTTCGGTTCAGTTCCTGAAGGCCTTACCGAAATTTTTGTACCAGCTTCAGTAAAGAACTGCAACACGTTTGATGTTGTTTTCTGTCTGATATCTGTAACCTCTCCCGAAATCAGGTTTATCTCTTTCAAAGTTTCATAATCTTTAACAATTTGCACCTGAGAACCTCCAAGATATTTCGGCGGATTATTCCTGAACCCGGCCATCATTTGTTGTATCTCAGCGGCGCCTGACTGGCCTTTTCGGGTAACCGAAATCGTTTTTTCTTTTCAAAAACCATATTCTTTATAAATATCGAGTAAAAGCTCAAACAACCTTTACTTTTTGCCCAGGCAACTATCTCTGCCATCATAGCTATTGAAGTAACTGCATCCTTATCGCGCACAAAATCGGCAGGCAAAAAGCCAAAACTCTCCTCGCCACCGCCGATATATTTTTTAACACCTTCATTTTCGCGGATTATTTCGGCAATGTATTTAAAACCTGTATAAACATCGTAATATTCGATTCGATTTCGTCTGGCAATTTCGGCAATAATTTCAGTGGATACAATTGTTTTTACTATAAACTCATTTCCTTTTAATGTACCGTTTTCTTTCATTTTGGTAATGATGTAATAGATAAACAGCAAAGCCGTTTGGTTACCATTCACAATTACAAATTTACCTTTCAGGTTACGAGTTGCAACACCAAGGCGGTCGGCGTCAGGATCAGTCGCCATTACAACTTCTGCATCTACTTCTTCTGCCTTTTCGATACCCATTTTCATGGCTGCAGGCTCTTCAGGGTTAGGTGATACAACAGTAGGAAAATTTCCGCTTACTACATCCTGTTCTGGTACAGGGATAATATTTGTAAACCCATAAGCACGTAAAGCCATAGGTACAAGTTTCACCCCTGTTCCGTGAATTGGGGTGTAAACGATTTTCATATCGTTATACTTCTTAACCAGATCAGGTATTAGCGAGGTTGCCTTTACCTTTTCAATGTATTTCAGATCGGTTTCTTCGCCAAGTGAAGTAATAAGTTCGGATGAACCATCAAATAGGATATTTTCATCCTTTATACTGCGTACTTCCTCAATTACCGCTTCATCGTGCGGGGCAACCAATTGTGCACCATCATCCCAATAGGCTTTGTAACCATTGTATTCAGGCGGGTTGTGCGAAGCTGTGAGAATAATCCCACCTTGGCAGCCATATTCACGTATTGCGAACGACATCTCAGGTGTAGGCCTGATATCTTCGAACAACAAGGCACGTATTCCATTGGCAGCAAAAATTCCGGCACATATTTCGGCAAACAACCTACTGTTATTTCTGCAATCATGTCCAATAACTACCTTTATTTCAGGAATATATGAAAAACATTTCCTGAGATAATTGCTCAGTCCCTGGGTGGCTGCTCCAATGGTATATTTATTCATTCGATTGGTACCGGCCCCCATAATTCCACGAAGTCCCCCGGTCCCAAATTCAAGGTCTTTGTAAAACGAGTCGATCAGTTCGGTTTTATCCTCACTTTCGAGCATACGCTGAACTTCGCTGCGTGTTGCTTCATCGTAAAAAGGGCTCAGCCATATCTTTGCCCTTTCTTCAACCATTCTTAATAATTCGTTACTCATGATTGATGATTTTGAATTTTATTTATACATGCTTTTAAACTATCTCGCCAATAAGGAATTGTTATTCCATAAGTTGTTTTAATTTTCGACTTATTAAGAACCGAATAAAACGGACGTTTGGCTAAGGTTGGAAAATCTTTTGATTCAATAGGTTTAATAGAACAACAAATATTTGACATATGATGGACAGCCAAAGCAAAATCGTACCAACTGCAAACCCCTTCATTACTGTAATGATAAATTCCTGGTTCCCAATTTTTACTATCATCAACACATCTATTAAGGATTGAAATTATGCAATCAGCCAGATCATATGCATAAGTCGGAGAGCCTATTTGATCGAATACAACATTTAATTCATTACGTTCGCGACCAAGACGGAGCATGGTTTTTACGAAATTATTGCCATAGGCAGAATAAAGCCACGATGTACGGATAATCATTGCATTGGGATTGACCGATACCACACTTTTTTCGCCTTCGGATTTCGATAATCCATAAACACTTTGCGGATCGGGCGTAACAGTTTCATTATATGGAACATACGATCTGCCGTTAAAAACATAATCGGTCGAAATATGAACAAAATTGATCTCATTTTTAAGGCATAAATCAGCCAAATAACCAGGAGCAATTGCATTTAAACCAAAAGCTGCATCCTGATTCTTTTCTGCCTGATCAACAGCAGTATATGCTGCACAATTAATTACAACATTTGGTTTATTTTCATTAAAATAGCCTTCAACCGTTTGCCGATCAGTAATATCTAATGTATCAACATCAGTAAAACTCCATTCCGATTGAGGGAGTCTGTTTTGCTGATCGAATAGTTCACGACCAAGCTGACCGTTTCCTCCCGTAACAAGAATTCTCATAATATGTGGCTTAAAAATTCATTTCAGCTTCAATGAAGAATGGAGCATTCATGTCTTTCTCCGATATAACCTGATCTTTTAAATTGATTTGCCAATCGATCTGAAGAGTTGGATCATTAAACCTTATTGCCCTTTCGGAATCTTGGATATACAGGTTGTCGCATTTGTAGGTAAATATGGCTTCGTTGCTCAGTACTGAAAACCCATGTGCAAATCCTTTGGGAATATACAATTGAAGCTTGTTAAATTCCGACAGTTCCAAGCCAAACCATTTGCCAAAAGTTTCTGATTGTCGTCTAAGATCAACCGCAACATCAAAAACCTTACCTTTAATAACCCTGACCAGCTTGGCCTGCGAAAACGGCTCTATCTGGTAATGTAACCCCCGTATTACACCAAATGAAGAAAGCGATTCATTATCCTGAATGAATTGATTGTCCACACCCGCCTGCACCATTTTCTCGAGATTATAACTTTCAAAAAAATATCCACGTGAATCGGTGAAAACAACAGGTTCAATAATTTTCAAACCAAGGATAGGCGTTTCGTGAATTTTCATAAGCTTAGAATGATTTTATCTGGTTTTCGGCAAGTTTTATCAGATATTGACCGTAGTGATTTTTTTGAAGTGGTTCAGCCAGTTTTAACAATTGTTCGCGGCTAATGAAGCCCTTTTTATAAGCAATTTCTTCGATGCACGAAATTTTCAAGCCTTGCCGTTGTTCAATAGTAGCAATATAATTTGATGCCTGCAGCAAACTGTCGAATGTTCCTGTGTCGAGCCAGGCAAAACCACGCCCGAGCAATTTTATATTCAACCGGTTTTCTTCGAGGTAGAGCCGATTTAAGTCAGTTATTTCAAGCTCACCTCGAGGTGAAGGTTTAAGCGATTTTGCCTTGCCAATCACATCGTTCGAATAAAAATATAACCCTGTTATTGCATAATTTGAACGGGGTTGTGCAGGTTTCTCTTCAATACTAACAACCTTCCCACCTTCATCGAATTCCACCACACCATATCTTTCAGGATCGTTAACGTAATACCCGAAAACAATGGCACCATCAGTAAGAGATGCTGCATCTTCAAGAATACTTCTGAAATTGTACCCATAAAAGATGTTATCACCAAGGATCATACATACATTATCGTTTCCAATGAAATCCTCACCCAGAATAAAGGCTTGTGACAAGCCATCGGGCATTGGTTGTACCTTGTATGAAATCGTCAACCCCAATTGGGATCCATCCCCGAAAAGGTCTATGTAAAGATGTAAATCGGTGGGTGTCGAAATAATCAGAATTTCACGGATTCCCGCCAGCATCAGAACTGACAAGGGATAATAAATCATGGGTTTATCATACACAGGGATTATCTGCTTCGAGATACTTCTGGTAATGGGGTAAAGCCTTGTTCCGGCCCCACCCGCCAATACAATTCCTTTCATATATCTGTACTTAAAAGATTATCGAAATAGGCAATGGTTCTAACCAATCCTTCTTTCAGGCTTATTTTTGGTTCCCATCCGTTCAGTATATTCCTAGCCAGGGTTATGTCGGGCTGCCGTTGCATAGGATCATCTTTGGGAAGTGGCATAAAAACAATTCCCGATTTACTTCCAGTCAATTCCTTGACAGTCTCGGCAAGTTCGAGCATTGTGAACTCTGTAGGATTACCCAGATTAACCGGGCCAGTAACCTCATCAGGAGTTTTCATCATCCTCATAAAACCTTCGAGCAGATCGTCAACATACTGAAAACTACGTGTTTGCATTCCTGAACCATAGATGGTAATAGGCTCACTACGCAAAGCCTGTACAATGAAATTTGAAACCACCCTACCATCGTTTATTTCCATTCTTGGCCCATAAGTATTGAAAATCCTGACAATTTTTATCCTGACATTATTCTGCTGATGGTAGTTAATAAAAAGCGATTCAGCGCACCGTTTACCCTCGTCGTAGCATGACCGGACACCAATTGGATTTACATTTCCCCAGTAAGATTCCACTTGCGGATGGATGACCGGATCGCCGTAAACCTCGCTGGTTGAAGCTTGCAAAATCCTGGCTTTCACTCTTTTGGCAAGTCCCAACATATTTATGGCGCCCATAACCGATGTTTTGATGGTTTTTATGGGGTTATACTGATAATGAATGGGCGATGCAGGACAGGCAAGGTTATAAATTTCATCAATTTCGGCAAAATAAGGCATGGTTACATCGTGCCTCACCAATTCAAAATAAGGATGCTCATGCAAGTGCTTGATTTTACTTTTCGAACCAGAAAAAAAATTATCGAGGCAAATCACTTCATTACCCTCATTCAGCAAACGTTCGCAAAGGTGAGAACCAATAAAACCGGCACCTCCGGTAACCAGAATTTTTTTCATTCGTTAATTAAAATTTTAGCCATCAAGATTAATACAACCATCCGGGCAGTTTGTTAAACAGGTTGTAAAATTGCAACAAATTTCAGTCTAAATCAAAGTCGATGGCCTAATTATAAAGTTTTTCGAAAAAAATGACCGAAAATGTTTGATATACAACCCAGAAGTCTTACTTTTGCGCCCGATTTCTAAGAAATAATGTCTAACTTATTAATTTATTTACAATTACATGACTGAAATTAAAAATGAATTCCTGGAAGTACAGGAGAATGTTGAAAATGTAGCAACCGAACCGCAAAGAGAAACCACAATTGAGGAAACTCCTGCTCCAAGTGTATCTGAATTGGCTGCAGAAACTCAGGACGATTTTGACTGGGACAGTCTTGAAGAAGGACTTGACAATTATTCAAAAAAACGCAGAAACGAACTGGAAAACCTTTACAACGACACTTTAAACACAGTTCAGGAAAAGGAAGTTATTGAAGGAACTGTAATTTCTATGAACAAACGCGAAGTGGTTGTTGATATAGGTTACAAATCAGACGGTGTTGTCAGTTTGAACGAATTCAGGTATAATCCTGACCTGAGAGTTGGCGACAAAGTAGATGTGTATATCGAAAGCCTAGAAGACAAAAAAGGCCAGATGTCGCTTTCGCACAAAAAAGCACGTGCCATGCGTTCGTGGGAAAAAATTAATCAAGCCCATGATAACGACGAAATTATTAAAGGTTACATCAAGTGCCGCACAAAAGGTGGTATGATCGTTGACGCCCTTGGTATTGAAGCATTCCTTCCAGGCTCACAGATTGATGTCAAACCTATCCGCGACTACGATGTTTACGTTGGCAAAACCATGGAATTCAAAGTGGTGAAAATTAATCATGAATTCCGGAATGTGGTTGTATCGCACAAGGCTCTTATTGAAGCCGAACTTGAGCTGCAGAAAAAAGAAATCATTTCGAAACTCGAAAAAGGCCAGGTACTTGAAGGAACGGTCAAAAACATTACTTCTTATGGAGTATTCATCGACCTGGGCGGTGTTGATGGCCTTATTCACATTACCGATCTTTCGTGGGGACGTATTACACATCCGAATGAAATTGTTGAACTCGATCAGAAACTCAACGTCGTAATCCTCGACTTTGATGACGACAAAAAACGTATTGCACTTGGTCTGAAACAGTTGACACCGCACCCATGGGACAAACTTAATGAAAACCTTAAAGTTGGTGATACTGTCAGCGGAAAAGTTGTGGTACTTGCCGACTATGGTGCATTTGTAGAAATTGTTCTGGGAGTTGAAGGGCTTATACACGTTTCAGAAATGTCGTGGAGCCAGCATCTGAGAAGCGCCCAGGATTTCCTTAAAGTGGGTGACGAAGTTGAGGCTCAGATTCTTACCCTCGACCGCGAGGAAAGAAAAATGTCGCTCGGCATCAAACAACTGAAAAGCGATCCATGGGAAAACATAGAAAGCCGATTTGGGCTTGGAACCAGCCACAAAGCCTCAGTAAGGAATTTTACCAATTTTGGTGTATTTGTTGAAATTGAAGAAGGTGTTGATGGACTGATCCACATCAGTGACCTTAGCTGGACTAAAAAAATCAAGCATCCTTCCGAATTTACCGGAATAGGTGAAGAGATCGAAGTAGTTGTACTCGATATTGATAAAGAAAACCGCCGGCTGAGCCTCGGGCACAAACAACTCGAAGAAAATCCGTGGGATGTTTTTGAAACCATCTTCACTGTTGATTCAGTTCACGAAGGAACCATCGTAGAATTAATGGATAAAGGCGCAGTAATTGCACTTCCATACGGAGTTGAAGGATTTGCAACTCCACGTCACCTTGTAAAAGAAGACGGCAGCCAGGTAAAAATGGATGAAAAACTTGAGTTCAAAGTTATCGAGTTCAATAAATCGGCAAAACGCATCATAGTCTCCCATTCGAGGGTTTACGAAGACGAGAAGCGTAATGAAGAAACTTCGAAAAAGAAAGCCGAAAATAAAGCGTCCAAAAAAGCCATGAAAAATGTTACTGATAATGTTGAAAAAACCACATTGGGAGACATTTCGGAACTGGCCGATTTGAAGAAGCAAATGGAAGCTGACGAGAAAAAAAGATAAGTAAATTGATGATGTATTGAATACAATTTCGTAAATTGTACTCATGGTAGCTGAAGTAAAAACTAAGGAAAGTTACACCCTCGTCAAAGTCTTGTCTGAAAAGCTGGATGCCAATAATGCACCCGATTTGAAATCAGAATTTGTATTCCTGAGTTCGCAGGGAGTCAAAAATATTGTTGTCGATCTTTCACAGTGCAAGTATTGTGACTCTTCAGGATTGCGTTCTATCTTGATTGCCAACCGGTTATGCGATGAAGCTATCGGGACACTGATCATTGCCGGGCTTCATCCCGATGTTGAAAGTATATTCCGGATTTCGATGCTTCATACAGTTCTTTTAATCACAAAAAGTGTTGAAGAGGCCGAAGAATTGCTGATTAAAAAGGAAAATCTTTAAAGCAAAGGTCGATATGACTTTTGAACTCACCATCCTTGGAAGCAGTTCGGCCCTGCCAACATCTGACAAATATCCAACCGCCCAGGTATTAAATATATCTGGGCGGTTTTTTTTAATCGACTGTGGTGAAGGTACCCAAATCCAGTTACGGAAATATAAATTCAGTTTTGGTAAGATCAGGCACATTTTTATTTCACACCTGCATGGTGACCATTTCTATGGATTGATGGGACTGATTTCAACCCGAAATCTCCTTGGCCTGACCAGCGACCTTCACATTTATTCCCACTCCGACATTTCCGCATTGCTTCAACCACTTTTAAATTATATAAAAGGTGAAATGGGCTTTAAGGTAATTTTTCACCCATTAAACTTTAAACGGTATGAGGTAATTTATTCAGATAAAAAATGTGAAGTAATATCATTTCCATTGAAACACAGTATTCCTGTATGTGGTTTCCTTTTTCGTGAAAAGCAGGCACAACCCAATATAATCAAAGAAAAAATTGTTGAATTGGAAATCCCATACCGAGATATCAGACGTATTAAAGAAGGCAGCGGATTTACAACAAAAGAGGGCCGTTATTACAGCCATCATGAGCTGACTATACCAGCTCCGGGTCCTCGGTCATACGCATTTTGTACCGATACACTGCCCTATGAACCTGCGGTTGAAATCTATAATAATGTGACTTTATTGTATCACGAAGCTACCTTTGCTGAAGATTTAAAAGACTGGGCAGCGAAAACCCTTCATTCGACAGCCAAACAGGCCGCCGAAATAGCATTAAAAGCCAATGCCAGAAAACTCATTATTGGGCATTTTTCGAATCGATATAAAAAAAGCCATATTTTTTTAAGTGAAGCCATGGAAATTTTCGAAAATGTTGAAATTGCCGAAGAAGGACGAAGATTTATTATAAACTAATCTGAACCCTCGGCGGGCCCAAAAAAACGTTTATCAAAATTTACAAGATAAAGTTTCTCTGTAGGCCTTGTAAAAGCCGTGTAAAGCCATCTATAAAAATCAACATTAAGCATTTCGGGAGTTATATAGCCCGTATCCACAAAAACAATCTTCCATTGCCCCCCTTGTGCTTTATGACAAGTTATTGCATAGGCATATTTTACCTGCAAGGCATTATAATAAGGGTCAACCTTAATCTTATTCCATCGTTCACGTTTATTTTTTATTTCCATGTAATCTTCCGATACCGAAAAAAACAAACGGTTATTTTCTTCCTGTGTCATCGAAGCTGTTTCCATCAGAAGGGTATCCATCAATATTTTGCACTCGAGCTCAACATTTTCATAATCAATAAACCGAAGGCTTACATCAGCATACCTGAAACCATGTAATTCCTCGTATCCGAATATATGCTGTATTTCAGCAATATCGCCATTGGCAATAAAATCTATGTCGTCCGACTTTGATGACCAGTAGTAATTGTTTTTTACTACCATCAGAAGATCACCCCTCCCGATTTCTGAATCGCGAAATAGGATAGACGATCTGATACCTTTATTATATTGTATTACACGCTTATTTGACCTTGCCAGTACGATTGAATCAAAAATTCCGGACTCATCGTAACTCTGACCGATTTTTTCAATAAGTTCACCTCCCGAAATCCTTTCAATATCTGCAAAATTATCGAGTTTCAATTGAAAAAAATCATTGCAATCTCCAGTAGCAAGGTATTGCCTGATAGCAGTAGCATTTTCCAGGATACCCGATTCTTTTTCCTGCCTGACTACATCGATTAATTCTTTCTGCCACACTTCGAAGCCATATTGCTCAATTATTTCACGCTCGAGTGCCGGACTGATGCTGATTCCTACCGGCGGCAATTGGGCTGTATCTCCGACCAGGATTAAGCGGCAGCCATTTCCTGAATAAACATATTCAAGTAAATCATCGAGCAACCTCCCTGAGCCAAATATCGAATTTTCAGAAGTTTGATTTGAAATCATAGATGCTTCATCGACAATAAAGATAGATGACCGGTGATTATTTTTATCGAGTACAAATTGTACAATTCCATTGATAGACGATTTTTGACGGTAAATTTTTTTATGAATGGTATAAGAAGGTTTACCTGTATAATTCATCAACACCTTTGCTGCCCTACCGGTAGGAGCCAAAAGGTACGAAGCAATCTTAAAATCGTCTAGGACTTTAACTAACCGGTTTATCATTGATGTTTTCCCTGTTCCCGCAAAACCTTTAATAATAAAAACCCTGTCTTCAGCATCAGATACAATAAATCCGGCAAGCATATTCATCATTTCCACCTGACTTTCGGTCAGTTTGAAGTCTGGATTTTCAATTAGTTTTTTATGAATATGATTTTTAAGCATACAAGTAAAATAAATAAAGGCAAAGAAAGGTAAATGATTTTTTTTTATAATTTTGCCTCAACCGAAAATAACTTACTAAAAATATTAAAATGAGAACAGTAATTCAAGTCTTGCTTTTTATAGCCGCTGTCGGGCTGGCTTATTTTATTTATGAAAGCATCAGAAAGCCTATAGATTTTGAGAAAGAAAGGACCGCCCGGTACAATGTTACAATTGAAAGACTGAAGGATATCCGTAGGGCCCAGTTGGCATTCAAGGAAGTAAATGGCAGATTTACAGGGGATTGGGATACCCTAATTAATTTTATTAAGTATGATTCGCTCCGGATTGTTCGCCGTATCGGGACCCTTACAGACAGTATGGTCGAGAAAGGGATTACTGAAAGAAAAGCGATGCAGATGGGTCTTATTATCCGTGATACCGTCAGACAGAACGTTCTTACATCGATTTTCGGAGAGGGTTTTAATGCAGATGCCTTAAAGATAGTGCCGGTATCAGATACCCTGGCATATTTTGCTTTAGGCGCCACAGTAATAACCACCGGCTCGGGAATAAGGGTTCCGGTATTCGAAGCCCGTGCACATAATAATGTGATCCTCCGAGGTCTCGACCGTCAATTGGTAATTAATCTGAATGACCAACGAAGAGTGCAAAACCGATATCCGGGGTTGAAAGTAGGTTCGCTTACCGAAACCAACAACAACGCTGGGAACTGGGAATAAAACGGAATGCAGGAATTTCTTTTTCAAAAAGATTCGTATAGCCTGACAAATTCTGAAAAATATAATCTATCCATTCAGGTAAGCCTGAATGGATTTTCTTTTATAATTCAGAATTCTGAAACATTGGGCATTGAACTGATTTCATATACTCCATTAAAACTTTCAGGTGATTATGGATTGTTGAAAAAATCAGAAGAACAAATCAGAATAAATGGGCTTTCAGGAGTGCAATATCATTTAGTTACAATAATTGTAAGTACTAACCACGCTAGAATTATTCCTTCGGAATATTCAAATGAAAAAATTTACAGGCAATTTCCGGGATTTAAATCAAAAATACCAAAGGGAACACAAATCATTACTGCATCAGTTACCGATAAATCCCATCTTGTTTTTTTAACAAATTCCGGATTGTATGATTATTTTTTTTCCACTTTCCCCGGATGTATAATTGTA
The DNA here is from genome assembly GCA_037447215.1 of Bacteroidales bacterium. GTDB lineage: Bacteria > Bacteroidota > Bacteroidia > Bacteroidales > Prolixibacteraceae > UBA1413. The sequence goes on along the minus strand of JBBIHB010000003.1, from coordinate 91,207 downwards.
CATGAAATGATACCATTATTAAAATCGGCTATTAGTGATAACAGGCCCGAAACAATAATCCTCGATTGTGTTTTTCGAAATCAGTACATTTCTATTTCAACAGTATCAAAACAGGAGGTTTTGTTTTTCAATTCATTCAATATCCGGTCACAAAACGATGTTTTGTTTTTTGTTGCATCGGTACTGAAAATATTCCAGGGAAAGGAATTTGTTATCTACTGCTCAGGAAACATTGATAACGAAAAAGGATATCTATTAGCCTTAAATAAATATTTTAAAAATGTAAGAATACGAAACTTCGCTGATAATCAACCGGAAATGGCTTATATGGCAAACCTGCCGTACCAAAAAATTTCAGCTTTACTTACCAATAGCAATATATGAGAATTGTCGGGGGCATTTATAAAAGTAGGGTTTTCAATCCTGGCAAGCAATTTAAAGCCAGGCCCACTACCGACTTTGCCAAAGAAAATCTTTTCAATATCCTCGAAAACAGAATTCATTGGGAAAAAACCATTGCTCTTGACCTTTTTTCTGGCACGGGCAGTATAAGTTATGAATTGGTGAGCAGGGGCTGCAGCGAAGTAACTTCAGTAGAAATTAATCAACGCCATTGTAAATATATTGCAGAAGTAAAATCAATGCTAAACATTTCAAATTTAATATTGGTCAGGGATGATGCTTTCCATTTTATTCAGAAATTCAAAAAAGGATACGATCTCATTTTCGCCGATCCGCCATATGATCTGAAAAACTTCAACGATGTTCCAGAAATAATACTTTCTTCAGGAATACTAAAACATCAGGGTTTATTTATTCTGGAACATGGAAAGAATCAAACATTTGAACATCTGCCAGGATTTACTGAAATCAGGGTTTACGGAAGAGTACACTTCAGTTTTTTCAGGTTATCTTGATTATACCTGAAAAAATATCAACTTTTTTCGAATATCATATTGCATAGAACAAAAGAAAACCTATATTTGCAGCGTTTTTCAGAGGAGTTACCTTTTTCCGATGAAAACAAAAAGTTCATCAAAATAAACCGATATCAGATTTTATAAATTATTGGTAGTCCAGTGGGTTGGAATATCGGCCTGTCATCTCACCAGAGGCTTGATGGTTTCGAGATCTGACAAAGAAATTTTGATACATTTTTGGTGCGGTAGTTCAGTTGGTTAGAATATCGGCCTGTCACGCCGGGGGTCGCGGGTTCGAGTCCCGTCCGCACCGCCAAAGATTAAAAGCAATTCATAAATTGGGTTGCTTTTTTTATTCCCAATAATTATTATGGTTTTTTACGTTTATATCCTTCAATCAGAGGTTGTAAGAACCTTTACACCTGGGGATTAAATAACCTGTATTTCCCCGTTTAATATTAAAGTATCAATATGGTTTGAAGCGTATGCGTATGGAATGTATTCGATTCCGGGGATCTTACCGGTAATAAAAACATTTGCCAGTTTTCCCCTTGCAATACTTCCCAAACGGTTGCTGACACCCATGGCATAAGCGCCATTGATGGTAGCAGCATGGATAAATTCCTCGGGTAACAATTGTTGTTTGATACAGGCCAGCGAACCAATAAAACTCATGCTACCCGATGGCGACGAACCTGGATTAAAATCGGTGGCCAGGGCAATAGGCAAACCAGAATCAATAAGCTTCCGCGCCGGGGCGTAAGGCATATTAAGGAAAAATGAAGCGCCGGGCAGAATGGTGGGCATAGTTTCGCCCGAAAGAAGCAGTTCAATCTCATCATCGCCCATATATTCGAGGTGATCAACACTTAATGCATTGTATTTAACCCCAACCTGCACCCCGCCTGAAAAGGCAAGTTCATTTGCATGGATTTTCGGACGCAGCCCGTATTTTATGCCCGCTATCAGGATACGTTCCGTATCTTCGGGTGAAAAATAGCCTTCGTCGCAGAAAACATCGATGTAATCGGCCAACTCTTCGGATGCAACCTGCGGGATCATTTCGTTGATAACCAGATCGACATATCCAGTTTTGTTGTTTTTGTATTTCTCTGGCACAGCATGTGCCCCCAAAAAAGTTGACCTGATACACAACGGAGTGGTTTGTTTAAGCCATTGTATTACACGGAGCATTTTTAGTTCATCTTCTGTATTTAAACCGTAACCGCTTTTTATTTCGATAGCGCCTGTACCATGCCGCATAACTTCGGCAATACGTGCTGATGCCTGTTCATACAATACTTCGGCAGGGGTTTCGTGTAAAAGATTTGCCGAGTTTAAAATGCCCCCACCCTTTAAGGCAATTTCCTGGTAACTTAATCCTTTAATCCGGCCCACAAACTCCTTTTCGCGCGAACCGGCATAAACAATGTGGGTATGCGAATCGCACCATGCCGGAAATACAAGACGGTCGCGACAATCAATTTCAGTGAGCAAATCATCGTTATATTGTATCCTACCCATCTGGTTCATTGGGCCAAAGTCGGCAATTATCTCATCATCGATGAGTAGAAAGGCATTTTTTATTGTTTTCAATACCGACATATCTTTGCCCTTAACCATTTCTACGGGACGGGTTTCAACCTGCACCAGTTCTTTAATATTCTGTAACAGAAGCTTCATGGATTGTTATTGTTAGTTTCCGGTTTCAATTTACAAAATGTATGCGTAAAACAAATCATTTTAAAAAAATAATTCCATGAAAAAACCCGGAAGCAAACAGGTTTTACCTCCGGGTTCCGACAATTTTCTGATCATTTTATGCTGGTTGAAACGCATTCCTGATCAGGTCCAGACTTCTAGGTATGGCAGTTAATGGGTCTTCGTTTCCTTCAAATTCAATAGAGATATATCCTTTATAGCCCGCATCATGAAATATTTTTGCAACTTTATGATAATCAATATCAAGTGTGTACCATTTTCCGCCGCCAAAATAAGTTTTTGCCTGAACCAGGAAAGTTTGCGGTGCCAACATTTCGAGTTGTTCATATTGTCGTTCCAGAAAATTTCCGGTATCGGAAGTAATCTGCAACCAGGGCGAATTGACCGAGTTAACAATCCTCAAAACTCCTTCGGCAGTGCGGCCTAATCCCCAATGGTTCTCCAAGCCTAAAACCACACCACATTTCTCGGCTACCGGAAGGCATTTTTCAATGGCATCGATCACCCAATCAAATCCCTGGTCATCTGTATATCCCTCCAAAACCGGTTCAACTCCCTTATTGGCCATAAAATCATCAAACGATTCGATGGTCCTCCAGCGTCCGGTATTGAGACGCATGGTTGGGATACCAAGCTTATAAGCCAATTCGATCTGCCCGATGGTTTTTTCAATTTCGGCATCGCGTTTTTCCTTTTCGGGAAACACAAAGCCCTGGTGCGTGCTGAAACCCATAAGGTCGAGTCCTGCATGAAAAGCCCGCCTTTTGAGCGATTGCAGGTAGCTGTTTTCTTCCGATGCCATTTGTACCAGCAGCAGTTCAATTCCGTCGAATCCCATTTCGGCAGCTTTATCAATACAATATTCAATGGGCACATTTTCTTTTGGGCCATTAAACTGCCAGAATGAATAGGTGGAAACCCCTATCCTGTTGGTTAGCCCCTGATAACCATGACGAGTTTTTGTTTGAGTGTTGCTGCATCCAACTGAAAGCACACCAAACCCCGCTACTGCAACTGTAGTCGATCTTAAAAAATCCCTTCTATCCTGATTCATTGTCTTTTTTGCACTAAATTACTGCTTTTAGCAGACCCTTAAAAGAATTTCTAAAAATTTTATAAAGTTGGAATTCTTCTCAATCATTCCTAAACCAATGTTTTTTAATGCGGTTCAATTTTTACCGGAATGGGTTTTGTGGCCTCACCGGCATATAAGGATATGTGCAGTACCGGTATCTCAATTCCTTCCCTTGCGAAGGTTTCTTTTATGTCTAAATATATTGAGTTTTTCACTTTCAGAAAGTTCTCCCTTTCGTGCCATACAGCAAAAATTAATTCAATCCCGTTAGTCCCGAAATTCTGTAAAATAATTAAAGGTTCAGGTTCATCGAGTACAATGGGGTTTTTAGCAGCGATTTCCTCTAAAGTTGTTACAACATGTTGTAAATCTTCTTTATAGGCCACCGAAAGCGATATATCCATACGCCTGATTGGAAATCGGGTTACGTTGATCAATTCAGTACTGATGACTGTTTGATTTGGTATCCGTAAAAGCAGGTTATCGAAGGTTTTAATCTTAATGGACAACAAATCAATTGAATAAACTTTCCCTGATTTATCACCAATACGGACAATATCCCCGATTTCGAATGATTTTTCTGAAATCAGAAAAAGCCCGCTGATAATATTCCCAAGGCTGGTTTGAGATGCAACGCCAATTACAATCCCCAGAATTCCTGCGGCACCCAAAAGTGCTGTTAGATCAACGTCGAGCATCCTAAATACAATAAAGACCAAAATGACGATTCCCGTATAAACAATTCCCCTGTTGACAATTAGCCTTGATTGCTTCGTCATTTTTCGGGTTATGGTGGTTCTTACAAGGTATGCAAGCCCGTAAATAACGAATAAACCCAAAGCTATAGCTATGGCTATACAGATTATCTTATCCAATAATTCGGTTGAAACCGAAAAACCAATATCCAGAATCATAATTGGTATATATTTTTTATGAAATGAAAATTAATCTTTAACAATGATTTTCCACCTGCATTGCGGGGTTGCGCAATCTGCCTGAAGCTATCACCATGAATCGAATTGTTCAGGGAATAAGAAGCACTGCTGATTTGTTCCTTCCCTTTATACTCAATATCGGTAAGGCTTGTAAAAATCTGATTATTAGAAAAAACAAGTGAGAGGTAATCAGTCCGGATGATAAACCTCTGTACTTCGAGTAATGTGTTTGAATTGTTTCTGATATTCACCGGACAAATGGCTTCCCACGGCTTCACCTCGATCAATGAAAGATTTTTTTGATAAAAATTACCCAAAGCATAAGCAGGTTCGCCTTCATCGGGTTCACCAAACCAGGTATCAGACAACCTGAATAATGGATATTCAGTAATGAAGTTTTCATTTCCAAGTTCAGACCTGTAAAATTGAAGCCAAAGTGGGATTTTCACAAAAAAACGCATATTTTGATCCGGTAAAATACGGATACCGCTGTTTTTCAGAACAACAGGTTTAGGTGGAAGTGCAGGAACAATTAAAAGATCATCCTGTTTGCCTGTTTGGAATAGATCACTTTCACTTACCTGAAAATCAGAAATGTTTTCCTCGGAGCTAACCTCTTCGGCTTCAGATGCAGTTTCATTTGCTTTGAATCCCCAGCCCATTGAAAAACGCTTCACCTGCAAATGAAGCTTTCCCGCTTTAATAGCAATCCCTTTATTGTTTTGTATAGTATGTAGCCTGCAAATATCTTTCAGATTCATATCGAACTGCTTTTTACTTCAAAAATACAACATAATAGTGAATGCAGTATTAGAGTTAAATCTTCAAAAAAATAATTACCATTGATGTAATGAATTTCATGATGGTACGTCATACCTTTGAAAGAAAATAAAAACAGGATAAAGTCCGATGCAGATCAACGAATTCAAATTAAATATTTTATCTCTGAGTAAAAAATTGTTACGATTTGCCGGACATATTCTAAAAAACGATGAAGAAGCACAGGATGCAGTGCAGGATACTTTTCTGAAACTTTGGCAAAAGAAAGACCAACTCTGTAAAATAAAAAATCTGGATGCTTTTGCGATGCGGATGGTCCGAAACCGATGCCTGGACATGATCAGGGGCAAGAGAATTTCTATTAACGGAGAAGAGGATAAAATATGGTTGAATAACAGTTTGGTAATTGATCACGATCAGGTTGAATTAGCCGATACAGCAAAAAAGATAAAATTGTTGATCGGGGGATTACCTGAACAGCAGCAAACCGTTATACACCTTAGGGATATTGAAAACTACGAATATGATGAAATTGCTGAAATAACAGGATTGAATACCAATTCAATAAGGGTTAATTTATCGAGGGCAAGAAGGAAAGTCAGAGATGAATTATTAAACGAATGGCAAAATGAAACGGAAAGAAATAGAAATATTGCTGGAAAAATATTTTGAAGCCGAAACTACTATTCAGGAAGAAAAAGTATTGAAAGAGTATTTTCAGGGGGGGGCTATTGATCCTGAACTTGAAATTTATAAAATGTTCTTCGAAACTTTGACAACTGAAAATGACAAAGTTAATATTACTGAATTTGAACAGTCGGTTTTAAATCGTATCACAAAAAATGAACAACAATCAAAAAATAGTTCATGGAATATCTGGTTCAAATTTTCAGGAATTGCAGCATCAATTCTTATAGCTATCGGAGGTATAACCTACTATCAAAAACAGCAAAGCGCATTTAAGGATACTTTCAGCAATCCAGATGAAGCATTGGCTTACGCTCATGAAACCCTTGTTTTCGTATCGGAAAAGTATAACAAAGGCATCGACCATCTTCAGCCAGTGTTTTTTCTAAACCAGGCTTTACAGCCTCTCGAGAGCAGTCTAAAGATGTTACAGAAAGGAATGGAAACAATTAATACGAATTAAAAACATTTAAAATTATGAAACGCTTATTCATTATCATGGCTATGCTGGTGCCACTTGCAATAGCGGCCCAGAAAAGCCCGATCGACAAACTTTTCGACAAGTATGCAAACCAGAAAGGGTTTACAACAGTCAATATTTCGGGAAAACTTTTAGGCTTAGCCGGCAAATTGGATACCGCGAATCCTGCCACAAACGATATGCTGAATAATCTATCAGGAATCCGGATACTTTCTGTAGAAGATAAATCGTTGAATAACAAGCTCGATTTCTATAAGGAACTTGAAAGCGAAGGATTCTTCAGAAACCATACTTATGAGGTTCTCATGGAAGTAACCAACAGCGATGAAGTAGTCCGATTTTTTGCCCGAAATGCAGGCGATGGAAAATACTCTGAACTACTTCTGGTGGTGGGAGGCAATAATAACTCTTTAATAAGTATCAGGGGGCTTATAGACCCTGAAAATATTGGTAAAATTACAGGGGCGCTTAATGTAGACTTTTAGCTATTAATTAGCACGACTTTAAAAACATGACAACCGGTTGATTAGTGCAACCGGTTTTTTTATTTGGAGAACCTGGATGTACCCTGTTTGATGGATTATTATTAACTTGGAAGCGCAAAACAACCAGAGTTGAATCACTTATTAAACCAATTTCGATGAAAACAACCGACCGTAGAAATTTTATCCGATCTGCAGCACTTGGTGGTTTAAGTATGGCCTTCTTTTTCAAATCGGAAAATGTTTCATCCCAAATTGATTATATCACACAGAATGTGAACAGAAACTCTTCACCAACCGATCTGAAAATTACCGACTTAAGAGTTGCAAACACCAAAGATGGCCCGATGCTGAAGCTATACACCAATCAGGACATTTATGGACTGGGCGAAGTACGTGATATTGCCGATCCACGATACGCTTTTCATCCTGAAAAGCCGGGTGCTGGGAAGAAACCCCTGCAATGTGGAGCATATATTCAAAAACATCAAGCAGTTTGGGAGACATGGACGCAAGGGGGGTGGCGTATCAGGAGTTGAGATGGCCTTGTGGGACCTTGCCGGAAAAGCTTATGGTGTCCCTGTTTATCAGCTGTTTGGCGGAAAGTATCGCGATAAAATCAGACTGTATGCCAATACACCTGCCTCATCTGATCCTGCTATATATGCCAATCGCATAAAGCATCGAATGGAACTTGGCTTTACCTTTCTTAAAATGGATTTTGGTAACCAAATGATTGCAAATATCCCGAATGCTTTGATTGGTGTCGATTTCTGGGACATGAAATAAGCATGGAACGACCGCAACTGGGAAAATTATGGTATGGCAAGACATCCGTTTACCAGCATCCAAATTACTGATCTTGGATTGCAGAAAATGGCAGAGTATGTTGAAATTGTCAGAAGCATAGTCGGATATGAAATACCTATGTCAGCCGATCATTTTGGTCATTTTGACACCAACACTGCAATCCGCTTAGGAAATGCCCTTGATAAATACCAACTTGCCTGGCTCGAGGATATGGTTCCCTGGTTTTATACCGAAAAGTGGAATGAAATCACCCAGGCCATTAATACCCCTACCCTCACTGGCGAAGATATTTATCTGAAAGAGGAATTCATAAAGCTTTGCGATGCAAGGGCAGTTGACATGGTACACCCCGATCTCGCCTCAGCGTGGGGAATCCTTGAAACAAAAAAAATCGGCGATTACGCCGAGGAAAAAGGAATAGCCATGGCGCTTCATTTTGCCGGAACTCCGGTTTCGTTTATGGCAAATGTACATTGTGCGGCAGCCACACAAAATTTTGTGGCGCTCGAACACCATGATATAGATACACCGTATTGGGAGGATTATGTAACCGGAATTGAAAAACCGATTGTTGTAAAGGGATTTGTAAATGTCCCGGAAAAGCCAGGGCTGGGAATCGATCTGAATGAAGATGTGGTAAAAGAACACCTTAAAGAAGGTGAAAAGCTTTTTGCCCCAACTGAGGAATGGAACAACAGGAACTCCTGGGATCGTACGTGGAGTTGAAGGCTTACTTAAATGAAAATTAAAAAGAACCAGTAATGTATAAAAATTACCGAACCTGGCGATTGCTGATTGGTTTGTCGGCATTTTTATTTGTTGCGGCTACGTTATCCTGGCTTTTGGGGGAAGGCAAACTGTCAGGCATATTTCTGATACCTGCATTTATTGCTCTCGCGGTTGGAGTAAGAGGGTACCCTGCTTCTAAAGGTTTTTCCTATTCGTTATGGATATTTACTGCCGTTTCGGTTTCAATGTTTTATCCTCAGTTTTTCCAGTCGTCTGGAGAGTTTGAGTTTAAAAAACTGATTGTTCCGCTATTGCAGATCATCATGTTCGGTATGGGTTCACAACTGGCTCTAAGCGATCTTGCCGGAGTTATTAAAATGCCTAAAGGGGTACTGGTGGGGATAATTTGTCAATATACTATCATGCCTGTAGTTGGAATAACCATAGCAGTTTCTTTCAATTTTCCGCCCGAAATTTCAGCCGGTATCGTACTGGTTGGAACATCTCCTTCGGGACTTGCTTCGAATGTAATGTCGTTTCTTGCCAGGGCCAATCTTGCCCTTTCAGTAACCCTTACTGCCATTGCCACACTATTATCGCCCCTGCTTACCCCGCTATGGATGAAAACTTTGGCAGGAGAAATGGTAGAAGTGAATTTCTGGAAAATGATGGTCGATATCTTTAATATGGTAATCCTTCCGATTGCGGCCGGCCTGGCATTCAACCTGTTTACAACCTGGAGAAAGCCTTTTAAGGCTATTATTATCCAATTGCTTTCTTATACATCAGTTATTATACTGAAAAACATTATTTTATGGATTTCGACTGGCATAGAGGTAAAGTTTAATCTTTACGGTTTACTTTCAGATTCGTTTTGGTTTATCCTTCTTCCTTGTGCAGGGGCATTTCTGTTTAAGTTTTTTGCAAAAGGCAATCAGGAATGGTTAAATAAAACCCTCGCATTAATTTCAATGCTAGGTATCGGGATCATCATTACCATTATTACTGCAGCAGGGCGCGACAGCCTGCTCGATGTTGGACTTCTGCTGATTCTGGCCTGCCTTCTGCATAATCTGACAGGATATGGCTTAGGATATTCCATTACAAAATATTTATTAAAAATGCCGGAAGCCGATTGCCGTACAATTGCCCTCGAAGTGGGCATGCAAAATGGTGGACTGGCATCGGGTCTGGCTATGCAGATGGGAAAAATTGCTACAGTTGGACTTGCGCCAGCCGTTTTCGGCCCAATGATGAACATCACAGGTTCATCATTGGCCACGTGGTGGAGAAGCAAACAGCCAAAATGATAAAAATAATAATAACCAATAATTACAAACCAGATGAAAAATAGAATTTTATTGATCCTATCGGCTCTCGTAATTACAATTATTAACCATGCACAAATAACCCATCCAAAAGAATGGATGCTGTTTTACACACCTGAATGGACAGGGGGAACGATTTGAGGATGGACGGCCTAAAGCCCCTGCAGAATACATGGAAAGACTGAAAAACCTATCGATTGAAGAAGTCTGGGGATTCCTGAGAAATAAAGGTTACAACAACCAGTATGAAGGCAACTGGGAGATACTTATCCCTGACGAACCATTTGTAGGCAGGGTAGTTACTGCACAATACATGCCCATGAGACCCGAAGTAAACAAGGTAATACTTGCCAAAGGCCATGCAGAAGGCAGGATTGGCCCATCAAATTCATGGCCAATTGACAAGTTGCAGGAAGGCGATGTGTATGTTGCTGACGGATTTGGGAAAATAATTGATGGTTCCCCTATTGGTGACAATCTTGGAAATGCCATTTTCAGTAAATCGAAAAGAGGAGTTGTGTTTGATGCCGGAGTCCGAGATTTGGAAGGTCTCGAAGCAATCGACGGCTTCAACGCTTTTGTCAGGGGGTTCGACCCGTCCTTTTTACGCGAGTCGATGTTAACCGGATTGAATGTACCCATCACGATAGGTAGGGCAACTGTAATGCCGGGAGATGTGGTTCTGGCAAAAAAAAGCAGGGTGATTTTTGTTCCGCTGCATTTGCTTCACGAAACTGTGCTAAATGGCGAATTTGTCGCCCTTCGCGATAAATTCGGGCATCAGATGCTCGGGGGAAGGGGTTTACACACCCGGGCAAATTGACAGCCAGTGTACCGATGAAATCAAGAATGCATTTCTGCGTTGGCTTGGTCAGCACCCTTCATACATGCCAATGAGCCGGAAAGAATTGGATGAATATATGAAAGAACGAACTTGGTAATAACCGGGTTTTCTATTAAGATGTAAAATCCATAAAATAAATTTGCCAACAACTTAAGGTGATTTTCCTTACTTTTGCCCAATTCAATTTTTGAGGAAAATCAATTCATCATGAAGTTATCATACAATTGGCTAAAAACGTATATCCATATCGACCTTTCCCCGGAACAGCTATCTGAGCTTTTAACCAGCATAGGACTTGAAGTTGGTGGAATGGAACAAGTTGAAAGTATTAAAGGAGGCCTGAAAGGACTAGTAACCGGTCAGGTATTAACCTGTTCGCCCCATCCCAACAGCGACCACCTGAGCCTTACAACAGTAAATATCGGGAATGAAGAAGTTTTGCCCATTGTTTGCGGTGCACCCAATGTCGCAGCCGGGCAGAAAGTGGTTGTGGCCACTGTGGGGTCTGTGATTTATGATGGTTGTCAGGAATATGTAATTAAGAAAGCCAAAATAAGAGGTGAAGTATCAGAAGGGATGATTTGTTCAGAGGTTGAAACCGGAACCGGAATTGATGGTTCAGGGATCATGATACTTCCGGACAAAACGCCTGTTGGTATTCCAGCCTCTGAATACTTCAATGTTGAAACTGATTGGGTCATCGAAGTGGATATTACTCCCAACCGCATTGATGGAGCTTCGCATTTGGGGGTTGCCCGCGATGTGGCTGCAGCATTGCGATTAAAGGGCGAAAATGGATACAGGCGCCCCCCTGTTGACCATTTCAGGATCGATAACCACAATTTAGACATTCCCGTTGAAGTTCTGAATCCCAAAGCTTGTCCGAGATATTCCGGATTAACCATTTCGGGTGTTGAGGTAAAAGAATCGCCGGCATGGCTTCAAAACCGTTTAAAGGCTATAGGATTAACTCCAATAAATAATGTTGTTGACGTAACCAATTTTGTATTGTTCGAAACCGGCCAACCGCTGCATGCTTTCGATGCCAGTGAAATAACCGGTGGAAAAGTTGTGGTTAAAACCCTTCATCAAGGTACAAAATTCATTACCCTTGACGGGACCGACCGTAAACTCAACAATACAGACCTGATGATTTGCAATTCGGAAGCCGGAATGTGCATCGGAGGGGTTTTTGGTGGCATTAAGTCGGGCGTTAAATATTCCACTAAAAATATATTTCTTGAAAGCGCCTGTTTCGACCCGGTTTATATCCGGAAAACTTCACGCAGGCATGGATTGTTTACCGATGCTTCTTTCAGGTTTGAAAGGGGAACAGATATTAACGGCACAATTTACGCCCTCAAAAGGGCTGCATTGCTCATTCAGGAAGTTGCCGGGGGAGTCATATCATCTGATATAAAAGATATTTACCCAAATCCGGTTAATAATTTTTTGGTGAATGTCAGCTTTCACAATATCAACCGCTTAATTGGAAAAGAAATTCCGCGTGAGGAGTTGAAAGCGATACTTGCATTACTCGAAATTGGGATTGAGAAAGAATCAGAATGGGGTATGTCATTGCTGATCCCAACCTATCGTGTTGACGTTCAACGCGAAGCAGATGTAATTGAAGAAATATTGCGGATATATGGGTACAACAATATCGAAATTCCTACTCACATAAACGCCTCACTAAACTATACCGAAACTCCTGATCCGAATCAGGTGAAAAATACCATTTCGGACCTATTGGTGGCTCAGGGTTTTTTTGAGATGTGGTCGAACTCGCTAACCAAATCGGCCTATTACGACGAAATGAAAAATTTTGGCCTTTCAAGATTGGTTAAAATTTATAATCCCCTGAGCAGCGACCTTAATGGAATGCGTCAAACCCTTTTGTTTGGAGGTCTCGAATGCATCCAGTTCAATACCAACCGCCGAAACAGCGATCTTAAGCTTTTCGAATTCGGGAACTGTTATTTTTCAAAAGGAACTCATTATAAAGACGATCCTGCCTCAAATTATTATGAAGAAGAACATCTGTCAATTTTTCTAACCGGGAAAAAGCAAGTGCCAAACTGGATTACCAGAGATGTTAATACTTCATTTTTCCAACTAAAAGCTTATGTCGAAAATATTCTGATCCGAATGGGGTTCCAACCAGAAGAAATGAAAATTAATGAAGCCGGAAATGAAATTTTTATTGAAGGGTTGGAATATGAAATTCATGACCGGAAAAAAATCGTTGAATTCGGGATAGTAGCCCCCCGGTTAACTAAAAAATTTGACATTGATAACCAGGTATATTTTGCCGACTTTGATTGGGGTCAATTGCTTTGGGAAAATAAAAACAATAAAGTGAAGTTTACCGAATTGCCAAAATACCCCGAAGTCAGGCGCGACCTTGCATTGGTTCTCGATAAAGATATAAAGTTCAGTGCCCTGAAAAATATTGCCTTTTCGGCCGAACGTCAATTATTGAGCTCAGTAAACCTCTTCGATGTGTATGAAGGAAAAGGCGTTCCTGAAGGAAAAAAATCATATGCCATCAGCTACATTTTACGCGATGACTCCAAAACTTTGACCGACAAACAGATAGACAAAGCAATGGAACGGATTCTTACTGCCTACGAAAAGCAGGTAGGTGCTAAATTGAGATGATTAGCTTTTTTTTCACAGTATTATGTGATTTTTTTAAAAATTGAAAGGGATAGCCCCAACAAAGCTATGCAGGATCAGACCAAAGGAATTATTTATGCTGCAATTACTGCCCTTATGTGGGGCGTTCTGGCTATCGCACTCAAAGTTGCTGTTAAATATGTCGATGCAACAACGATTGTATGGCTGAGATTTAGTCTTGCATTTTTTCCTTTGTTTGTGTGGCATATCATAAAAAGGCCTGGTGAATTAAAGATTTTATACCGTCCTCCTTTGCTTCTTGTTTTGGCAGCGCTTGTCCTTGCCCTGAATTATATAGGATTTATGTGGGGCGTTCAATATACCACTCCTTCCAATGCTCAGTTATTTATCCAGAGTGGACCGATATTGCTGACACTTGCTGGCATATTCTTTTTCAAAGAAACCATTTCTGTAAAGCAAATTGTTGGGTTTATTCTGGCTATTGCAGGGTTGTTGCTTTTTTACAACCAACAACTGGGAGCCATATCGAGTGGTGAAAACATTTACATTAAAGGGGTAATTTTCACAGTTTCCGGAGCATTTGCGTGGGCAGTTTACGCTGCACTGCAGAAAAAACTTGTCAGGAATTATTCAACCTTTTCACTCAATCTTTTTCTTTTCGGATTTCCCACAATACTCTACCTGCCACTCACCGATTTCAACCAGCTTGCCGGGTTAAACTGGGTTATGTGGCTGGTTTTGATATTTTTAGGCCTCAATACACTAATTGCTTATACAACCCTTTCAATATCATTAAAATACATAGAAGCAGGAAAAGTGAGTATCATAATAATTCTTAATCCTATAATCACTTTTGTTTTGATGGGCATTTTTACCGGAATAAAGGTAAGCTGGATTGAAGGAGAGAATTTTACACTTTTATCCATTATAGGAGCCTTGATTGTAATATCCGGTGCAGTCCTTGTGGTCAGCAAAAAACGTAAGCGTTAAGATTCAGGATATTTGATAATCGTTTAATAATCAGATTTCAAACCACCTCCATCCGATCGACCGGTACAATATCCATCCCTTTGTAGCGGAGCAAAAGGTTGGCTACCGCAAGGGTATCTTTTTCACAATACCGGATAATGCGGTCGAGGTCATTCTCTTCGTAGTAAACTCTGGCTACCTGGCTTCCGTCTATATCATCCTTCGGAGTTGGAATTCCGAATAGGGCACACAAAAGCGACAGTGAAGTATAATGCTTATAATCGCCGAATTTCCATAATTGAAGGGTATCTAACAACAATTCTTTTGTTTCCCAGGGTTTTGCACCGGCAATATTGAAAATTTGCGGTAATTCAAGCCGATTTACAAGCATCCGGCGCGAAATATAGGGAAAATCGAATTCCTGTCCGTTGTGTGCACAAAGCTTTTTTTTGCCGGCAGCAGCAAACTTTGCAAGTGAGCCCGAAAACTCATTCAGCAATTTCTTTTCATCCGGGTCGTGAAACGATTTTACCCTGTAATGCAGGCCACCAGGCCTGCGACAAAGATATCCGGCCGATATTACTATGATGCGCCCGAATTCAGCATAAATTCCTGCCCTGTGGTAAAGATATGAAGGGGATACCGAATCGGTTACCGAAGTTTTCATCTTTTCAGCCCATAGTTTTTGCCACAAAGGACTTAGACCATCATAATTTTGGACAACAGGCACAGTTTCAATGTCGAGAAACAATACCTCTTCAATATTCAATTGATCAAGCATTGCCGGTTTTGTTTTTTCGGAGTATCTGTTTGATGTAATGGGTAAGAATTTCTATTGCCTTTCGGTTCATCCCACCCTGTGGAACAATAATATCGGCATAGCGTTTAGTTGGTTCAATAAACTGAAGATGACTTGGCCTTACTGTTTTTTCATACCTGTCGAGAACCTGTTCCACATTTCTTCCCCTTTCAAGAATATCGCGCATAATTACCCTCGAAAGCCTGACATCCGATTCGCAATCGACAAATACTTTAACATCCATCAGGTTTCGAAGGTTTTCATCCGACAGGCAAAGAATACCTTCGATAATCAGAACATGTTTAGGGTATATGGTTACCGTTTCATGATGACGGGTACAGGTAATAAAAGAATAAGTTGGTTGTTCTACAGGTATTCCTTGTTTAAGTGCTTCAACATGTTTAACCATAAGCTCAAATTCGATGGCATCGGGCCGGTCGTAATTTTTCCGCCTGCGTTCTTCAAGGGTCAGATGGCTATTGTCATAATAATAAGCATCGTGCGACATTACTGCCACCTCGCCTTCGGTAAACGACTGGGCAATTTTCTCCACAACTGTGGTTTTTCCAGAACCTGTTCCGCCTGCTATCCCGATAACCAGCATAATTTTTAGCCTTGTGTTAATAAATAAGCATTTTGATAGTGTGTATCTATCGACTGCTAAAATAGTGTTATTTTTGCCAATATTATCTTTAAAACCATAATAAAACTCGCGAAAAATGATCAATCATGTAGTACTTTTCAAGTTAAAACCGTACCCGATATTAGAAAAAAAAGCCATCCTTTCGGAAATCAAAGCTTTGCTTGAAGGTTTAAAGGGAAAAATCGAAGAACTGGTTTTTATTGAAGTCGGCGTCAATCATGAACCTGAATCAAATAATTACGACCTTGCACTGATATCTCATTTTCGTTCGATTGACGACCTTGAAAGGTACCGGGTGCACCCAGCACACGTTGAGGTAGCAAAAAGGATGGGCGAAGTAACTGAAGCACGTACTGCCGTCGATTTTGAATTCTAACCCAAATATTCTGAAAAGAAATCATGAGCAGTTTATATCCATTGAAATTCAAACCCGTCTATCAGGAAAGAATATGGGGAGGTAACCGTTTACATTCCTTGCTGAATAAAGCTTCGTGCCAGAACGGTGGCTGTGGTGAAAGCTGGGAACTTTCAGCCGTCGAAGGTCATGTTTCGGTAGTCTCAAACGGATTTCTTGCCGGAAACGACCTGCAGGAACTTATCGAAATTTACCTGGGCGATCTGGTCGGTGAAAGGGTTTATGAACAATACGGAGATGAATTTCCATTGCTCACAAAATTTATCGACACTGCACAGGATCTCTCTATCCAGGTACATCCCGATGACAAGCTTGCTAAAGAACGCCACAATGCCTACGGAAAAACAGAAATGTGGTACGTCCTCCATGCTGATAAAGGCGCCCATCTGAACTCCGGTTTTAATCAGGAAGTCGACCGGCAGAAATATATCGAATATCTCGAAAGCGGACGATTAATTGAATTGTTGAATTTTGAAGAAGTGAAAGCCGGTGATGTTTTTTTTATTCCGGCTGGTAGGGTTCACTCCATCGGCAAAGGTATCATACTTGCCGAAATTCAACAAACATCCGATGTTACCTATCGAATTTACGATTATGACAGAAAAGACAAAAACGGAAATAAACGCGAATTGCACACCGATTGGGCGCTCGATGCCATTGACTACAGTTACTGTGATCGTTACAAAACAAATTATCAAGCAGTAAAAAATAAAACCACCGAGATTGTAACCTGCCCATACTTTACTACCAATATTATTGAATTCGACCAGGAAATTACCAAAGACATTTCAGCAATCGATTCATTTGTAATTTATATCTGCATTGAGGGAAATTTTGAAATTTTCTGGAACAATGAAACAGAGCGTGTAATAAAAGGGGATACCATTCTTATTCCTGCAACCCTCGAAGAATACAGCCTGAAACCTACGGGAGGATTGGCAAAAGTACTTGAAGTACATATTCCATGAATACAAATGAGCAAAAAAATGGAATAGTTTTTTAACAGAAATCAGTTATTAAATGGATATAAAACAGGCACGGTTTATTATCAGCAGTAAATCAGTAGAAAAATGTCCGAAACCCGATAAGCCGGAGTATGCATTTATAGGGCGCTCCAACGTGGGGAAATCGTCGCTGATTAATATGCTTGTCAACAGTAAAACCCTGGCCAAAACATCGGCAAGCCCTGGAAAAACACAGTTAATCAACCATTTCTTAATCAACGAATCGTGGTATCTGGTTGATTTACCAGGTTATGGCTATGCACAGGCCCCAAAAATCGAACGCAAAAAATGGGAAAAATTCAACAGGGATTATATTCTGAAAAGGGAAAACCTTTATTGTCTTTTTGTACTGATCGATATACGACATGAGCCTCAAATGATCGATCTTGAATTTTTAGAATGGCTAGGGATTAATCAGGTTCCTTTTGCAATAATTTTTACAAAAACTGATAAACTGAAACCTGAAGAAATTGAGCAGAATGTTCAGAATTATAAAAATAAATTAAAGGAAAAATGGAATACATTGCCCGAAATTTTTCTGTCCTCGGCAACCCGTTTTTCGGGGCGAGAAGAAATCCTTGAGTATATTGATTCGATAAATCAAATATCCTGAAACAATATTTTCGAGGTTATATTATCCAACGTTTTTTCAAACTTAAATTGAATGACAGCAATAAAATTTTACATTTGCAGCGGAAATGGTAATAATAATCCAACAAAATAATAATAATGGGATCAAAAAGCCATCCTTTAAAAATTTTTTCCTGCCGGAATTCGACCTACTTAGCTGAAAAAATTTGTGAAAGTCTGGGATTAAGCCTCGGACAAACCTCCTGCCCAATATTTTCCGACGGGGAATTTGAACCCTGCTACGAAGAAACCATCCGCGGATCGCATGTATTTATTGTTCAGTCAACACCGCCTCCTGCCGATAATCTGATGGAGCTACTCCTGATGATCGACGCTGCCAAAAGAGCCAGTGCCTATAAGGTAATTGCAGTGATTCCCTATTTCGGATATGCAAGGCAGGACAGGAAGGATAAGCCGAGGGTTTCGATAGGTGCCAAACTTATGGCCGACCTTTTATCTGCTGCCGGAGTTGACCGGGTCATTACCATGGACCTACATGCCGATCAGATTCAGGGCTTTTTCGATGTACCGGTTGACCACCTCTTTGCTTCGGCCATGTTTATACCCTTTATCAGGAGCATGGGCCTGAAAGATATTGTAATTGCCTCGCCCGACGTTGGCGGAACCAAGCGTGCCAACACATACGCACGCCTGCTCGAAACCGACATGGTAATCTGCCATAAATCGAGGGCAAAAGCCAATGTAGTGGATACTATGACCCTTATAGGAGAGGTTGCAGACAAAGATGTGATTATTGTTGACGACATGATTGATACCGCCGGCACCATTAAGAAAGCAGCCCAACTGATGTTCGACAAAGGAGCAAGAAGCGTTAGGGCTTTCGCTGCACATGGTGTCCTTTCTGGCGCTGCTATTGAAAATATTGAAACTTCGCTGCTCGAAGAAGTATATTTTACCGATTCATTACCGAGAAAAAATTCCTGCTCCAAAATCAAATATATCAGTGTGGCCGATGCATTTGCTGAAGCAATTGCCCGGGTTTATAAAAATCAATCGATAAGCTCGTTATATTTCAGATAATTGCTATTTTTGCACCGCTTTTCCAAAAAATAGCTGCGAAATGGTTATGCATGCTGTTTGTTCTGCCGCAGGCGGAAAGGACTGAGTACCATAATTAATAATTAATTTGTATTATGAAGACATTTGAAATTAAAGGTAGTCTCCGGACCTCAACCGGGAAAAAAGATTCGAAAAACCTGAGGGATCAGGAACGTGTGCCTTGTGTACTTTATGGCGGAAGTGAAAATTTACATTTCTCACTTCCTTTCAACGAATTCAGGCACATTGTTTATACGCCCGAAGTTTTCCTTGTCAAACTTGATATCGATGGTAAAAATTATCAGGCAGTACTTCAGGATTCACAGTGGCATCCGGTTGAAGAAAAAATGCTTCACGCCGATTTTCTTCAGATCATCGACAAAAAACCATTAAAAGTGAGTTTGCCGGTTAACATTGTTGGAACTGCCAAAGGTATCAAAGCTGGGGGTAAGCTCAAAGTGAACCTGCGTAAATTGAAGGTTAAAGGTTTGGCAACCAATTTACCCGATGCTATTAATGTAGATGTTACCGAACTCGGTTTGGGACAGAGCATTAAAGTTGGCGAGCTGAAAA
>JBBIHB010000003.1:0-71672 GCA_037447215.1 Bacteroidales bacterium | reverse complement strand
CATTCAGGTGCTCAACAACAAATCGGACGTTATTGCTACCGTTACCATTACCCGTGCAGCCCGTGCAGCTATGTCGGCCGACAAAGGCAAAAAATAACCTTTAAAATTCTTTCGGTTTGAAGTACCTTATTGCCGGATTAGGCAACATCGGGAAAGAATACGAAAACACCCGGCATAATATTGGGTTTAAAATATTGGACGCACTGGCCAGTGCGTCCAATGTTGTTTTTAACGACAGCCGTTATGGATTTGTGGCAGAAATGAAATTCAAAGCGCGCACTTTTATCCTGCTCAGGCCAACTACATACATGAACCTGAGCGGCAGGGCTGTAAACTATTGGTTGAAGAAAGAAGATATTCCCCTCGAAAACCTTTTTGTCCTGGTTGACGATATTGCCCTTCCTTTCGGGACTGTAAGGATTAAGGCAAAAGGTAGCGCCGGTGGCCATAACGGACTCCAGAATATTATTGATGTGATAGGAACCAGTGATTATGCCCGGCTAAGGTTTGGAATAGGTGACACCTTCCACAATGGCTATCAGGTTGATTATGTACTTGGCCAATGGTCAAAAGAAGAAGAAAAGGCTTTGCCCCCGCTGGTCGACCATTGTGTGGAAGCCGTTAAAAGTTTCGGGACCATTGGCCTCGAACGAACTATGAACTTTTATAATAAGAAGAATGGCTGAATCAATACGCATTGATAAATGGTTATGGATGGTCAGGCTGTTTAAAACCCGGAGCCTGGCAACCGAAACCTGTGCAAAAGGCCATGTTTTCATTGGAGAACTACCTGTTAAACCATCGCGGATGGTCAAACCAGGTGAAATAATCAGGATTAAACGATCGCCCATCTATCGCATTTACAAGGTTTTAGGGATTCCAGGAAGCAGGGTGGGCGCCAAAGATGTTCCTAAGCTTATGAAAGAGGTGACCCCACAGTCGGAACTCGATCTGCTCGAAATGCAAAAGGATATGCAATGGTTAAGCCGCGACCGGGGCGCTGGCAGGCCTACTAAAAAGGAACGTCGCGATCTGGATGACTTCTTCGGGGATCAACTATAGAGCAGTGTTTTCAATTCATTTTATTTTCAGCACTAGGGATGTTTGCTGATTTTAAATATTCAGGCAATTCATCATTGTTCACAAATAACAACCTATCCTCATCTGCCGGTATCCGGCAAATTTCACGTTTCCCAAACCAACGGTAACGGTTGCGGGCAATCCATTGATAAACAGCATCGCGGATAAAAGCCGGAACAATGAAAAATATTCCGAACAATGGCCATGGGAAACGCAGTTGAATTGCAATCTTCAATGCAGCTTCTGAATGAAAAGAAAACCTGCCATCCTGCCATAAAATTACCGAATCGGTTTCATCAGGTATCTTATAAAGGCTACGTATAAACTTCCCTGTATCCGATTGTAAAGCTGCATACAGGAAAATTCTTTTATTATCGTTATTTATTATAAAATCGACACTTCGGCTGCACAGGTTACAAAACCCATCAAAAAGTATGATTGCCGGTTTTTGGGATATTTTTTTCAAACCTTTCTTTAATTAGTCATGAATCCTGATATTTTGAGACAATCCATATTTAAACCTTGCCAATTTTCGGTAGGACTGTTATTGTTCCGCATTCCGAAACCATGTCCCCCTTTCAGAAAAATATGCATCACGGCAGGTACATAATTGTCTTTCAACGCTGAATAAAACTTTATGGTGTTGCGGGGCACCACCGAACTGTCGTCGTCGGGAAGCACAAGGAAAGCAGGAGGCACATAAGCAGTAAAATGTAGCTTGTTGGAAAAGTTTTGTACCAATTTCCAATCGCACCCTTCGCCTATCAGATTCCGGCACGATCCTATGTGGCCTATTTCTTCCCTGAATGAAATTACAGGGTACAATAAAAGCATAAAATCGCGCCGGCAGCGATACCTTTCTACCGGGTCAGCAGCATTGGGGTTACCCGGATCGAACCGGGTACCGACTGTGGATGCCAGATGACCTCCGGCCGAAGAACCTGCAATTTCCACTTTTGCTGGATCAATTCCGCATTCGCTTGCATAAGCCCTTACGGTATGCATAGCCTGCCTTGCATCGCCTGATAGAATCTGTTGATGGCCGTTTGGCATCGTGTATTTCAGAACAATGCCAGCCACTACCCTTTCGGCCAGCCATTGAGCAATATTATAACCCCCTTTGTCCATGGCAAGAATCTGATATCCTCCTCCATTGCAAATTACTACTGCAGCACTTGTATCCTTATCCTTTTCTGGAAGGTAAACATCCATATAAGCTACTGTACATTCCTATTACGAACACCATCATATTTTTTTTTTCGGAAGCAGCAATTCCGTTACTGAAGGGAGCTCCATCAGACACAACTTTCAGACTAAAATCCTGTGCAATCGAATATAAATAATTAACATACAACATGTTGTAATAAATAATTTCTTCATGGTAGGATAATTTCCGTTTCGTCACGATTTTGCCCCGACAAAATAATCGTCCTTTTCGGCAAACAAGATATTAAATGTGGTCAGCGAGCCATAAACACGGGTAATATATTGCTGAAGGTTTATCTTTTCCTCATCGGTGAGCAACGAATGGGAATTGATATTCTGCTCGAGTACCCTTAACCTGTCGCGTACCATTACAATCTTGTGAAAAAATGTTTCAATGGGAATTTCCTTTGATTTTAAATCAGGTTTTCCGGGTTTGAGTTCAATAGTTCCGCCTATCCATTTTTCTCCCAAAGGAGCCAGGTATGACAGGCCGTTAAAGCGATCAAGTACGCTTACCATTACCTGCTCAACTTCGTCGAGTGTCAGCATATTTTTAGGGCGGCTTTCTTCCTTTAACTCTATTACGGTCAAATCATTACTCCGTTTTGTAATCTCAACTTTTCCGCCCCTGGCAAAATATACTTCATAAGCTACCAAATTGACGCGGCTTATGATCCCTTCGCCGTATCGTGGGTGGTCAACCCTTGTACCTACTGTTAACTCTTCCATATAAATCAAATTTAAAAGCCCTAAAATAGCCATTCCAGAATGGATTTAAATCATTTTATCCCAAAAAATATATTTTTGGCAAATGATTTTCAATTTACTCATAACAGGTGTAGTTGTAGGTTTTCTGGTAGCCATGCCGGTTGGCCCCATTGGCATTCTGATCATCCAACGGACAGTCAATAAAAGTCGTTTTTCGGGATATATGTCGGGTCTTGGCGCAGCCCTTGCCGATCTCATTTATGCTATCGTGGCCGGGTACAGCCTGACTTTTATTATTGAATTGGTGAGGCAATATCAACTTTCGTTTCAGATTTTTGGCGGATTGGCAGTTGTAGCCATCGGGCTCCATATTTTTTTCAAAAACCCTGTGCGTGATTTCAAAAAATTCAAACGAAAAGGAAATACCCCCATACAGGATTTAACGTCAACTCTCGCCTTAACACTTGCTAATCCCATAACCATATTTGCCTTTATTGCATTGCTGGCCAGTTCTGGAATTACTTTTACGCTTGAACGGCCTTATCAGACCCTATTTTTGGTTGTCGGTGTATTTATCGGAGCCTGTTTATGGTGGTTCAGCCTTATTGAACTGGTGTATATTTTCAAACACAGATTTAACCTTAGGGTACTTTGGTGGTTTAATAAGATTGCCGGAATAGCTATACTTTTGTTTGTGGCCATTACACTTGGTGTGGCTTTTTTTACCGGAATTAAGATTTAAGGCAAGGGCACATGAGGGAGCGGAAGGTATGAGCAGGCAATTAATAAAGAAAGCAGCAGCTCTTTTTAACAGGCAGTTTTTTGTTATTTATTCGATTTTTGATTTACGATTTACGCCTCTATATCAAAATATAAAATTCGGAAATTCATAACTGATTGATAAATTATGCCTTATTCCTGAAAAAAAGAATTATTGAAATGCCTCTTTAGGATAACAGAATCACGAAATATCATTTGCCATTTCCCTGAATTTCGTCAACAACCATTCGGGTGTTTTTATTGGCCTTCCGGTTTGGCGGCTGGTTGATATCAGCACTACTTCACCATGATTGATCAATTCGCCATGTTGATTAAAAATCTGGGTTTTAATTTTGAATCTGACCGCAGGCAACTCTTCAACAAAGGTGCGGACTGTTAGTAAATCGTCGTAAACAGCCGGCTTGATATAGGTGATGTTCAGGCTTCGAACAGGCCAGATTAATCCCGCTTCTTCAATTTCCCTGTAGGTAATACCATATGTCCGTAAAAGCTCTGTTCGGGCAATTTCATAAAAACGGGGGTACGTTCCATAATATACGACCCCCATCATATCGGTATCGCCATAACAAACCCTGATCTGTGTATCGTGCTGAATCATAAGATTATCTTGTAATGATCGTAAATTCGGCAATTCCGGCCCTGCTCTGTCCTGATGCTTCACTAACCGCCCTGAAACGTATATAACGTGCAGGTACCTTATCAAAGGTTACCCTCTGCCAGCTGGGACTGTTTGCAATATTTCCAAATTCGCCCGAAGCAACCGGCAGACCGAAACTATGTCCATCAGTACTTACAGAAAGTTCATAATGGCGAATAACTCCCTGAGAATATCGATTTTGATCGGGTAAATAATTAAATCCGGCAAGGTTGACGGTTTCGTTCAGGTCGATAATAAAATCGACAGGTAAAGGCTGATTAATTACCAACGTAGTATAAGGATTGCCATCAAATATGTTCCCTGCACGCTGATTTTTTCCTGGTCCGCCAGATAATTGCCATTTGACAGCCGGTATATCAAACTCATGCCGGGTTACTTGTCCGCTTTTGCCGGTGAGACGATCGACTGCAACTGCTTTGATGATACCTTTCTGTGCAAACATTAAAGGACCGGTATATTTTTCTGAAGCCGAACCGGGAGTAGTCCCGTCGGTAGTATAAAACAAATCAACACCATCATCAAACGCTTTAAGCGTAACCTCACCGGACTGGTTACGCATTATAGCAGGCGACTCCAAAACTTTTGGGGCATTAAAAACCTGCAGATTTGATATTACCGGAGCAGCTTTCGCATCTTCAATGGTTATTCTCAGCCTGCTGGTGTTTACATCAGGCAAACGGATTATTCTTTTGTAGCCGATGGTTGTTTCCTCAGCAAGAATTTGCCAGTCGCCGTTTTTTATACACTCCACCCTGAATTTTTTTACCCTTTGCCCAAGGGGAATATGTTCCTGCAATAAAAGCCGGTTAAGGGTTGTTGGCTGATCAAATTCAAGGGTCAATGTTGTCTGGGTAACACCGTCATTGGTAGCCCAGTAGGTATCTTTCTTTCCGTCGATTAGTTTTTTAGCTGAGAATCTGCCTGAATTACCCCGAACATTGGTAGCAGTAATTTTCTGGCCTTTTGCCAGGTCAACCGCAAAGTCGGCTTTAAGCGTTTCGGCAAGCCTCAAAACGGCTTCAACATCGTTTTCGTGGATCAACCCCCGTGTATCAACCGGGAAATTGAGCAATAAAGAAGCATTACGCCCTACTGAATTATAGTAAATATCAAGCAATTGAGGAAGAGTTTTCACTTTGTGATCTTCGTAAGGGTGATAGTACCAGCCCGGCCGGATAGAAACATCAACTTCGGCAGGTAACCAGTGCGTTCCGTCCTCCTGTCCTGCCCTCAAATGTTCCAGGTTTTCGGCAATTCCGGGGGCAAAGTCATCCCGTTTCAAAAGGCACCAGTTGGTTGGCCGGGCCCATCCTTCCTCGTTGCCTACCCAACGCACATCGGGGCCTCCATCGGAGAATATACAGGCCATGGGCTGCAATTCGCGTACAATCTCAAAAACGGTATCCCACTCATAGTAGGTGCGGTTGTCGATTTTCCGGTTTTCGTTAGCACCGCCATAATATCCTGTTCCGCCATTAGCCCCGTCGAACCATACTTCGAACACCTCGCCATAGTTGGTGAGCAGTTCTCGTAATTGGTTGCGGAAATAACCGAGGTATTCAGGTTTTCCGTAATCGGCATGATTGCGGTCCCATGGCGAAAGATAAATACCGAATTTAAGGCCATATTCCTTGCAGGCATCGGCCAGTTCACGCAAAACATCGCCCTTGCCATCGCGCCAGGGCGAATTCTTTACCGAATGTTCGGTATAGGCTGATGGCCAAAGGCAGAAGCCATCGTGGTGCTTGGCGGTGATGATGATCCCCTTCATTCCGGCATCTTTGGCCACCCTGGCCCATTGACGGGTATCCAGTTCAGTTGGGTTAAACCATTCGGGTTTTTCATCGCCCATACCCCACTCCATATTAGTGAATGTATTCATATTGAAGTGAACGAACGCGTAATATTCCAGGTCGTGCCATGCAAGCTGCTTTTCGGATGGTAACGGGCCATATGGGGCCGGTGGCGGGATATTTTCGCAGGAAATCAAAAGAAAAACAATGAGGGCTAACCAGGTAAAACGGTACTTCATATCAATTTTTTTCTCAATTATCGAAAATTCAACGGCCAAAACTAATGAAACATTGTTTATCGGGCAACTATTTTGAAAGCTGTTTTAGTGAAGGTGCGCCGGTTTAAGTGGAACAATAACTTCGAACAATGCCGGAAATGACATAAAAGGATACGGAATTGGCGCATACAGCATATTAGGGTTTATGCACAAACTTAATCATGGATTTAGCATTGGAGCAGAAATAAGTCCTGGTATCAATTACAGTTCAGTTTCGGTAAATGAAATCACCATGATTATCAAAACACAAACCGGAATGAATAAGGTTCCTCATGGTGATTCCATCTGACCATTAAAAATCAAGACAATTTATACAGATGAAAAGAAAACCAAAACCACCACATTGTCGGTATCAAATCAAAATGCAATGATTGTGTTTGGGTTTGCATTTTAGTGAACTTATTCCGCCATCCCGTCAATAGTCTTGATGGTTCCGTCGGGGTTGTATTCCAACTCAACCACTTTCATACTCCGTAGCCAGGTTTTTCCGCCCGAAGGTTTGCTATCGTGATGGAACAGGTACCATTTGCCTTTAAACTCAACAATCGAATGATGGGTTGTCCATCCAACCACCGGAGTTAAGACCACACCGGCATAAGTAAACGGACCATATGGGTTATCACCGATTGCATAACACAAAAGATGGGTATTACCGGTTGAATAGGAGAAATAGTATTTACCGTTATATTTATGAACCCATGGAGCTTCAAAAAACCGGCGGTTTTCATCTTTTGTCAAAAGCGGTTTTCCGTAAACATCGAGGATCACAACATCGCGGGGCTCTTCACCAAACTCAAGCATATCGTCCGAAAGTTTTGCCACTTTGGCACATATTGCAGGTTCGTCTGGCGCATGCAGGTCATCGTTATCTTCGTATTTACCGTTTTTATAGCGCTGGAGTTGACCACCCCAAATACCACCCCAATATAAATACTGATTGCCATCGTCATCGACAAATACCGATTGGTCGATACTGAAACTGCCTTTCATCGGCTCGGGCAATGCTTTATAGGGGCCTTCGGGCCTGTCGGCTATTGCGATACCAATCCTGAAAATATCGTCTTTATCTTTTGCCGGGAAATACATATAGTATTTTCCGTTTTTATACGCTACATCGTTCGACCACATCTGGCGTTTAGCCCATGGCACATCCTTGATATCGAGCGCCACACCATGATCAATGCATTCTCCTTCGGGATGCTCCATGGAATAAACATGATAATCGCGCATATCGAAATGGGCTCCCGTATCGTCCTCTGGAATACCCGACTCGATGTCGTGCGATGGGAAAATATATAATTTCCCTTGGTAAACATGGGCTCGTGGATCGGCTGTGTATATATCCTTAACTAAGTGTCTTGGTTTTTTCATTTTTTCTGTGCCTCCTTTATAATTCTTTCAACAACAGGCTTGGGTTGGAAATTGCGGTCAAACAGCAATGGATAGTCTGTCCTGCCACGCATTGGGAAATTATTTTTCCACGATTGATGATCGGCGAGCCCCCATAGGGTTACCCGACTGATTTTATCCTGGTGTTTCAGGAACAGCGAAAAGAAATCGCCCATACGCTGATTCCAGGCAACTGTGGCCGAATCGGTCAATCCTCCGGTATATGGATTCATGCGTGCTTCATACTCTGCCCTCATGGCAATATCTGCTCCCTGCTGGCGAATTGGCCAGGGCAATGCCGAAAGATCGAGTTCGGTAATCATCACGGTAACTCCCAGTTCGGAATACATCAGAATACTTTTTTCATATTCTTCGATCGAAGGCGAATCCATGAGCAAATGTCCCTGCATCCCGATTCCATCAATTTTAATCCCTTTCGATTTCAGGTTTTTAACCATGTTAATCACGCCATTACGGCGGCCTTCGAGCGCCATCGAATAGTCGTTATAATAAAGTTCGGCATCCGGGTCGGCTTCAGCAGCGAATTTGAACGCCAGCTCCACGAACTCCTCTCCTAAAATCTGATAAAATTTGCTATTCCGCCACGACCCATTGTCTTCAATGGCTTCGTTTACTACATCCCAACCATGTATGCGACCTTTGTAACGGCCCATTACAGTAAAAATATGGTTTCTCATGCGTTCAATCAAAACTTCGCGGCTCACATCGTTACCGTTTGCATCGGTAAAAAACCAACGGGGTGCCTGTGAATGCCAAATGAGGGTATGGCCTACAATGTGCATATTGTTCTTTTCGCCGAATTCAACAAACTGATCGGCCAGCTCAAAATTGAAGACTCCCTCAGTACGCTGAATTTCACCGCTTTTCATACAGTTCTCAGCAACAATAGAATTGAAATGCTTTTTAATGATTTCAAGTGACGTTGTATCAACACCTCTGATTTGAGGGGTATTTAAAGCAACCCCGATATAAAATTTACCGGCAAGGGCATCTTTTAGGGTTGGTTCGGATTTTTGTGCATTGGCGCAACCCATTATGGCCGCAAATGCGATTGACAATACGATCAGCAACCTGAATTTCAATAATTTTCTCATATTTATATGTATTAAACTGTGAACTAAAATTTGTAAAACATAAACCTTGTTAAACCGGTGTTCTTCTTTGACTCAAATCTTTTTCAATCTGGGTTTCCATTTTTTTGTTGATCTCGTAAAAGAACAAACATCCTACACCAACCAAAAAAGTTATTGTGGGAAAAATACTTACTGAAAGTTTTATTCCCATAACCGTAGAAGCGCTCTGAATAATCAACTGCTCGTCGTACCCGTAAACAGCCAAAATACCGGCCACCAAAGCTCCACCAATGCTGAGTCCTGCCTTTAACCCAAAAATCATGGCCGAAAAGATTATGGCTGTTGCCCTTCGGTTGTTTTTCCATTCGGAATAGTCGGCCACATCGGCAATCATTGCCCAAAGTAATGGAATAGTGAGTCCATAAAAGAAGCCATGCAGCATCTGGCTGATAAATACCCATGCAATTGCAGTAGGCGTATAAAAAATAAAAGCAAGCAGGCAAAGTGTCGAAATAAACAAGCCAATTCCAAATATTTCCCGTTTGCCGTATTTATCGGCCAGGGGTTTTGAAAACATGATCCCAACGATCATAAAAATTATCCCACCAGCATTGAACAGGCTAAAACCAGAAGTGGGAGCATCTTCTGGCCACTGGAAACCAACAAGTCCTATATTTACCAGAAAATTGTTCAATCCTTCGATAAACCCTTCGAAGCCACTATTAACCAGGAAAGATGCCAGATGAGGCTCGCTCAGGTAGTTTTTGAAATAATAAACATACATCCCTCCTTTTAGTGCCAGGGTTATAAATACAAAAATGGTAAGGATCAACATTGCAATCCACGGTTTATTCCTTGTAAGGTCTTTCAGGTCCTGTAAAACGCTCGATTTCTGCTCAGGTGCAGGTATAATTCTTTCCTTGGTGGTAAGAAAAGTAATAATAAAAAAGATAATGCCCACAACGGCAAATATCCCCATGGTTTTTTCAAATCCGGCAGTTTTATCACCACCCCCTAATATAAGTACCAATGGCAGCAATAAAACCTGCACAATAAACTGGGCAATCATTACAGCAACAAAGCGATAGGAAGAAATGCTGTTACGTTCAGCCATATCGCCGGTGATCACTCCACTCAGTGCAGCATAGGGCAGGTTGTTGGCCGAATAAACCAGAACAAGTAAAATATAGGTACCTAGTGCATAAATAATCTTGCCGGTATCGCTGAAGTTAGGCGTACTAAAGGCAAGCAATGCCATAACACCAAAAGGGATGGATGTCCATAAAATCCAGGGGCGGAATTTTCCCCACCGGGTTACTGTGCGGTCGGCTATGGCGCCCATAATGGGGTTAAAGAAAGCTCCAATCATACCGCCTGCAAATATTATTGCCGAAGCAGGAGCCGGTGGAATCCGATAGACATCGGTATAAAAATAAGCCAGAAAGGTCATCAGGGTTTGGAATATCAGGTTGGCTGACAAATCGCCCAGACTGTACCCGATTTTTTCGATCACAGAGATTTTTTGCGATACTGGTTTCATAAATTATGATTTACTTTTTTATATTATCGGGGTGCAAGATAACAATAAGCTGTATCAAATACAATAATAATATTGGTTCAAAAACATAACAAATAATGCAACATCTGTTGTTGAAGGAGTATATTAATAGTAAAGCCAACAGCATTTTGTTATGCTGATAATGTATTGAGGGCTACTGGAAATTTGATCAGGTTTATAAACAAAGCAACGACTCAATGGGATCTCGTCCCTGGGTGAGCATCATTTGCGGATTTTCAATCATTTCCTTCACTTTCACCAGGAAACCAACCGAATCTTTCCCGTCGATAACCCGATGGTCGTACGATAAGGCAATATACATCATAGGCCGGATTTCAACTTTACCATTAACAGCCACAGGCCTTTCAACAATATTGTGCATACCGAGTATGGCCGATTGGGGAGGATTGATCAGAGGTGTGGAAAGCAATGATCCGAATACCCCACCGTTGGTGATGGTAAAAGTTCCACCGCTTAACTCCTCAATGGATATTTTCTTGTTGCGGGCTTTATCGGCCAGTTCCCTGATCTCAGTTTCAATCCGGGGGATAGAATTGCTTTCGGTATTCCTAATTACCGGAACCATCAATCCTTTTGGGGTTTGAACGGCAATTCCGATATCCACATATTGGGGCTGAATGATTTCTTCACCATCGATCATTGAGTTTACAGAAGGATGATATTGCATGGCCAAAGCTGCAGCTTTTGTAAAAAAAGCCATAAACCCAAGTTTAAGGCCATGTGCATCCGAAAACTTTTGCTGGTATTGTTTACGGATATCCATAATTTGGCTCATATCCACCTCATTGAACGTGGTAAGCATGGCGGTTTCGTTTTTTACGGCAACCAGCCTTTCGCTCAGTTTTCGGCGGAGCATGCTCATTTTTTCGCGTTTTATATCGCGTGAAGGTTCATTCATGTCCTGAAACTTTCGGCGTTCATTTCGAAGTCCTATAACTGCTTCGACCTCTTTTTTGCCAATTCGTTTTAATCCCGAAAGCAATTCATCGACCGAAACCGAATGTTTTTTCATAATTTCACGGGCCACTGCGGTTATTTTAGGATTTTCAACCGCATGTGCTCCCGATTCCTTAACTTCGGTTTTCTGAATGTTTTCCACTATTGAAGCCAGGTGGGGTTTGGATTCACTATTTTCTTTGTCTGCAGCTGCCGCTTCGACAGGTACTTCAACCGAAGTATCTATTGTACAGGCCACTGTACCAACCGCAACTCGTTCTCCTTCTTTCGCAATAATCGAAATTTTCCCCGAAAAATCGGATACAATTGTAAGGGTTGCCTTGTCGCTTTCAACCTCAGCGATCTCCTGACCTTTTCTTACCAAGGCGCCATCTTCGGCTATCCAACGGCCAATTTCAACCTCAGTTATCGATTCGCCCGGACTTGGTATTTTTATCTCTGCTATCATAATTTTATCATTTGTTTGCGGTACAATACTGATCAGATTCAAAAACAGTGTCAAGTATTCGCTGAAGCCTTCGTTTATGCTGTTCAATCAGGCCACCGGCAGGGCTTGCACTTTCGGGCCGGGTTACGGCTTTCCAGCCCCAATGACCTATTTTCCGGTGCAGAAAAGGCCATGCCCCCTGGTTTTCAGGTTCATCCTGAGCCCAGTAAATGGTTTTGGCTGCATCATATTTCGCTACCACTTCGGCCACCTGCTTTTCGGGGAATGGATATATCTGTTCAATCCTTACAATGGCAACGCAATTCACAGTCTCGTCGTTACGACGTTTCAGCAGGTCGTAATACAACCTGCCATTGGTAAAAACGATCCTTTTTACCTTTTCAGGTTCGGCAGTCTGATCATCGATAACTTCCCTGAATGTTCCATGCGCCAGTTCATCGAGGGTTGATAATACCTGAGGATGACGCAACAGGCTTTTGGGAGTAAAAACAACGAGTGGAATCCTGATATTCCATTTTACCTGCCGACGTAGCAAATGAAAAAAATTGGCCGGTGTGGTAGGGACTACCACCTGAATATTGTTACCTGAAGCCAGACTAAGGAACCTTTCCATACGGGCGCTTGAATGTTCAGGACCCTGGCCTTCGTAACCATGAGGCAGGAAAAGTGTTAATCCGTTTAATAATCCCCACTTTTCGTATGCTGAGGTAATATATTGATCGATAATGACCTGGGCTACGTTTGAAAAATCGCCAAATTGTGCTTCCCATATTGTCAGGGAATTGGGTTGAGCCAGTGCATAGCCATATTCGAATCCGAGAACTGCATATTCAGAAAGGAGTGAATTGAAAACGTTGAATTGCGCCTGATTTTCAGATATATGCTTCAACGGGATATATTTTTCATCTATATCTACCTGAGTGAATGCAGCATGGCGATGAGCAAAAGTACCCCGCTCACTGTCCTGACCGCTCAACCGAACCGGATGACCCTCTGTAATCAGGGTAGCATAAGCAAGCAATTCGGCCATTGCCCAGTCGAGGCTGTTTTCTTTGATCATATTCCGCCTGTCGGCAACTATCCGGTTTATTTTATTGAAAAATTTCAATTCCGCAGGTAGTGAATTAATTTTTTCAGCAACTTCTTCGAGTTTCGAACGGGGAACTGTTGTAACATCCGAAAAATCAAACAGTTCGCTCCCTACCCTCTTATATGTTTCATATTCTCTGACCAGAAAATTGCGGATATCAAGTTTCTTGATTTTTTCCGATTCTTTAAATTTCTCTTCCAGCATCTGGTCGAATTTTCTTACTTCCTCACGGGCTTCATCTTCAGAAAGTACACCCAATGCGTTAAGCTTGCTGATGTATATATCTCTGGGGTTGGGATGATCTGCAATTATTTTATACAGGGTTGGCTGCGTAAATCGGGGTTCATCCCCTTCGTTGTGACCATATTTCCGGTAACAAAGTATATCGATAAAAACATCCTGATGATACCGTTGACGGAATTCCATTGCCAGTTTTATGGTATATATTACAGCTTCCACATCGTCGCCATTGACATGAAAAACAGGTGATCGGGTTACTTTAGCCACATCGGTACAGTAAGTGCTCGAACGCCCTTCGAGATAATTGGTTGTGAATCCAACCTGATTGTTAATGACCAGGTGAATGGTTCCGCCGGTTTTATAACCAGGCAGCTGCGACATCTGAATGGTTTCATAAACAATTCCCTGAGCGGCTATGGCAGCATCGCCATGTATCAATACTGGCGCAAGTTTACTGAAATCGCCATTATAATCCGAATCGATGCGTGAACGGGAAAGACCCTGTACCAGGCCTCCCACAGTTTCGAGGTGCGAAGGGTTTGGAAGTAGTTTCAACTTAACTTTTTTTCCCTGATCGGTTTCAACTTCACTATCATAACCCAGGTGGTATTTAACATCGCCAAGAGAAATATCGTCCTCGTATTCGGTTCCATAAAACTCTTTGAATATGCGCTCATAGGGTTTCTCCATTATATTGGCAAGTACATTCAGCCTGCCCCTGTGGGCCATACCAATTACAAATTCCTGAATGCCAAGTTCAGCGCCCTTTTCAATAACGGCATCCAAACCTGGAATAAGGGCTTCTCCTCCTTCGAGCGAAAAACGTTTGGCTCCCACAAATTTCTTATGGATAAAATTCTCGAAACCAACTGCCAATTTAAGATGGTAGAAAAAATGACGTCGTTTTTCATCGGAATAGTTTTCTCGGTTGAGCGAGCTTTCCATTTTCTGTTTCAGCCAGTTCACCACCTCGGGATGACGGATATAGAAAAACTCGACACCTACTGAATCGCAATATGTGGCTTCAAGATGCTTAATAATGTCTTTCAACCTGGCCGGACCAATACCTAATTCGTTTCCTGCCTGAAATACTTTTTCCAGGTCGGACTTTTCGAGGCCGAAATTTTCGATATCGAGGGTTGGGGAATACTTACGCCTCTGCCTGACCGGGTTGGTTTTGGTAAACAAATGGCCACGTTGCCGGTATCCGGTAATAAGGTTCAGAATAGCGAATTCTTTCTTGATATTTTCTGTTCCGGCAAGTCCGGGTTTCTGAGAAAAATATTTCAGTGCCAGGTCAAATCCTGAAAAGAAATGTTGCCAGCTACCATCAACAGACTCGGGATCGGACAGATAGGATTGATACAATACCTCGATTGATGAGATGTCCTGGCTCCCAACAGGAGAAGTTTTATCCATATTTTATTCTATCTTTTTAAATCACTCTATTTAACAACCTTTGGCCAAGTTGGTTTTTGCCCGAAACCAATTTACCTTAAAAATATTTATCTGGTTTTGAACAAAAATGCTAATGTAATTAAAGCAACTCATAATACAAAGTTCAGATGAAATTGAACGATTTAAAGATTTATTTGTCTTTTAATTAATCTAAAAAATTAATAAAAATGAAACGGATTGAATTTTTAAAACAGTTTGCATTCAGCGGAAGCCTTTTTCTTGCCTCACCTGTCATTTTCAGTTCGTGTAGCAAGGACGAGGAAACCAACCCTGGAAATTCACCTTCGCCAGGCAATGATGTTGAAATTGATTTGAATGCAGCCGCCTATGTAGCTTTGAAATCGATTGGTGGTTACGCCTATTATGGCGATATAATAATCATCCGATCGTCTGAAACTCAATATCTGGCTTTGTCAAAAATCTGTACACATCAGGGAGCCACTGTTGTTTTCAACTCATCGAACGGCAATCTGGTCTGTAACAACCATGGTTCAGTATTTTCCAACACAGGTTCAGTCATTAATGGCCCTGCAAATCAGGCTCTTAAGCGATACACTACTGTTGTTAATGGTAATATCCTTACCATTAAAGCATAGCTCATAAACGAATTGCTTTCAATAACCTGACCGGTTTCGCGGTACAAATCAACTTTTCAGTCGAGCAATTTTGCAAGTAAAGTTACATCTTAATCGAGTACCATTTCGGGAACATCGAAATACAAAATGCCCGGCACGCTGCTCCAGTATTGTTTCATCTTGATATCGTAATTGATTTTGGTTCCGTTCCCAACTACCCATATCCGGTTAATATTGTTTTTGATTCCCATAAGCGCAACCTTACCAATTGGCTTATATGGCAAATTGAGGGATAAAATATCACGTGGTTTGTTCTATGCTGTCGGTCCGTGAAGGTACCAGCAAAGGTTACCTTGGCGGGTTCCGTAGATTGCTACTTGTGTTTATTGGTACAGCGCCCAAGTTCCTTTAAAATTTCAACTTGTTCAGCAGGAATGGAGCCATCGGTTTTCGGACCTATATCGAGCAAAAGATTTCCTACCATGCTGATGATTTCAACCAGAATATTGATAACCTGATTGGGTGTTTTGTAGTTGTGGTCGTTATGTTGGTATCCCCACGAATCGTTCATGGTCATGCAGAGTTCCCAAAAGCGGTCGGCAGGACTGGTGACCGGAAGACCCTGTCCCGGTGTGGCATAATCGCCATTGCCCTGAATGCGGCTGTTAAGAATTACATCCTTGTTCCATATGCAGAGTTGCTCACTGAGTTCTTTTGCCCGCCAGGCTTCGGCCGATGCTTCTCAGTCGCAATAAAAACAGAACAGTCCGGGTTTATATTTTTTGCTAAGTTCTTCCAACTGACAAAAATTGAAGTCAACAAAGCGGCCCCACCTGACTGAATCCTAAACGTACCGCTTTTCGGTGCGGGTAAAGTTG
The DNA here is from genome assembly GCA_037447215.1 of Bacteroidales bacterium. Lineage (GTDB taxonomy): Bacteria > Bacteroidota > Bacteroidia > Bacteroidales > Prolixibacteraceae > UBA1413. Next base: position 55,461 of record JBBIHB010000003.1, on the reverse strand, counting down.
GGGTAATCGGGGTGCGACCAATCGGGTAGTTAGAAATAAAGACCCGTTTTTAACCCATTTTTACAAAGGGCTTTCATATATGGGTCAATCAGGTCGGTTGCGGCAGGAGTTTTCTTAACCACACTCAGTCCGTTAATCTTTGTATCCCAAAGTGCAACCCCATCGTGGTGCTTGGCAGTTAGCACTGCATATCGGGCACCGCCTTCCGTGATGAGTTTAGCTCATGCTTGTGGATCATATTTTGAAGCGTTAAACCCATCTGATTGCTTCATATTATCGTCATAAGATATATACTGGTTAAAAAACGAGCAGCTTTTGTCAATACCATCAACTGCATAAATCCCCCTATGAAAAAAAACTCCGAGTCTGGCATCTACGAACCTTTGCATCCGCTTCTGATCAAAAAAATGTTGCTCCTGGGCTTTCCCGAAAAGGGTAAAAACAAAAACAGATATTATCAGATGGTAGTATCTCATATTCGAATCAATTTACCGGAGATTTCCCTTCCAACCCGATAGGCTTTAATATTCAAATCAACAATTTCATATCCTTTCCGCTGGAAAATTGCCCCGATTGCCTGTTCCATTTCTTCATCGTTAAACTGCAAAAACGACGAAGCAGCTCCAAGCATAACCATATTCGACCCCCGTGGATTACCTATTTCTTTAGCCATTTTTTCAGCATCGAGTAAAACGGAATGTGGGAGTTTCCTTATTTCTTTTTCAATCTCAGAAAAATTGGGGTAAGATGAAATATTTTCAAATGTGGTTGAATTGGTAACCAGCCATCCATCTTTAGCCAGGTATGGAAGGTACCTCAACGATTCCATGGGTTCGACCGACAGGATAATATCTGCTTCACCCAAAGGGATTAAGTCCGATGCTACCGGATAAGCTGCAATTCGAAGGTGCGAAACCACTGCCCCGCCCCGCTGGCTCATACCATGCGTTTCGGCTTGTTTCAGGTATAGACCTTTTTCAACGGCAGCAGCCCCAATTATTGCAGCAATCGATAATATGCCCTGTCCGCCTACCCCTGCTAAAATTATATCTGTTTTCATATCATATGTTTCCCCCATCCCCTCTCCAAAAGAGTGGAAATTATTGAAAATTGATTTTGTTTGTATTGTTTTTTAATTATTCTCACTAAAATATTCTAAGCCAATCGTTTTTCACGTTTATCGCGTGCAATTTTCTGAATGCAAGGCCTTCGTGCAATAATAACCGATACACCATTATAGTTCATTTCTCCGGTAATCACTCTTACCATTTCATCGTGGTTCTTTTTAACCGGTACGACCATTCGGATATGTTGCGGATCAACACCCACCCCAGCACAAATGCCCTCAATCCTGCCTTTTGCCGACGATTCCTAGCCTCCGGTCATGGCTACAGCTTCATTGTCGAGGATAATAACTGTAACATTGGTGTTTTCGTTGACACAGTCGAGCAACCCGGTTATTCCTGAATGGGTAAAAGTGGAGTCGCCAATAACAGCAAAAGAAGGAATCAGGCCGGCATTGGCAGCGCCTTTGGCCATTGTTACCGATGCTCCCATAGCCACACAGGTATCGATAGAATTATAGGGTTGCAAAGCTCCCAGAGTGTAACAGCCAATGTCGGAGAACACCCGCCCGCGACCAATTTCTTCAATAGCCACATTCAGTGCATAATATATGTCCTGATGCCCGCACCCTTGACAAAATGCAGGTGGGCGATTTACAACTACCGACGGAATGGAAAATTCAGATTTTACCTCTTTACCCAAAGCTTTTGCCACGTGGTCGGGATTAAGCTCTCCGGCACGGGGCAATGCGCCACTTAAACGTCCATGAATTTTTTTACATTTTCCGAAATAATCTGACAAGAGCTCTTCAACCAACGGAAAACCCTCTTCAAGCACAAGGATTTCATCGCAATCTGCTTCCAGTTTTTTTATACAGGTTTCGGGCAATGGGTATTGTGAAACCTTGACTACGGGAAAGGGACATTGATTCCCAACGTAGTTTTCCATCAGGTAGTTGTATGCGATTCCGCAACAAATAATTCCAAGGCTTTTGTCGCTGGCTTCGGTATATGTATTCCACTGCGATGATTCTGACAACTGCAGCATTGATTCCTGTTTTTTGATAAGATCCTGATAATATTTCCGTGCAAAAGGTGGCAATAACAGAAATTGCTTCGGGTTTCCGGGCAGTATCAGTTGGTTTTCGGGTTTTGTTTCTCGGGTAACTACCCCCGACCTGGAATGAGCTAAACGTGTTGTAATGCGCAAAACAACCGGGAGTTGAAGTTTCTCAGATAATTCGAACCCTTCATAAACCATATCATATGCTTCCTGCTGGTTCGATGGCTCAAGGACAGGTACCATTCCAAATTTTCCGTAAAAGCGCGAGTCCTGCTCGTTTTGCGATGAATGCATCGATGGGTCATCGGCCACTGCCAAAACAAGCCCTCCATTAACACCGGTAACACAGGCATTCATAAACGGATCGGCAGCAACGTTCAAACCAACATGTTTCATGCATACCAGCGAACGTTTCCCTGCATACGACATCCCAAGGGCAGCCTCAAAGGCGGTTTTCTCGTTTGATGACCATTTCCGGTGCAAATTTCGTTTTATGGCTTCAGGGTTAACCTGAATATATTCCGTAATTTCAGTTGACGGTGTTCCGGGATAGGCATAAACCCCTGAAATCCCTCCATCAATGGCGCCCTGCCCAATAGCCTCGACACCCAACAATAAATTTCTGCTCATCTGTTAATATTTGGTTTTTGAGAAGCGCCAAATGTAGAACGATGAAAATGAAGAAACAATTTAAAATGTCATTAAATTCCTATTTAACCAACAGTTTTTGTGTAAGAATCCCAGTACCATCCGAAATACGGATAATATAAACACCTGGCGTAATATACTGAATGTTGATTTCGTTCCTCGAAAGACCTGAATAGTACAGATTCTGTTGTAAAATAACCCTGCCCCCAAAATCGGAAATAGTGGCTAATGCCATTCCTGAAATAGTGTTTCCTGCCTCAACCCATATCCTTCCGCTTGCCGGATTGGGATAAATCCTGAAGGCCGGCGTTTCAGCAACAGAAACGCTGGTAACCGTATTATGTACCCTGATTATCTGTTCCGATTCATTGCTATCGGCGCCATAGCTTGCTATTAAGCGGATACTGTAATCACCGTCATTTCCAAAATCGTGCGTAACAGTAGTCCCAAATGCAGTTAATCCATTACCGAAATCCCATATATAGGTTACCCCATAAAGGGGATTTTCAACATGGAAAGTGAATTTGCTGTCGGTATTTGATGCCCGCCACATGGGCTTCGAGAGGAATGTGAATGACGTATTTTTCTGACAGATACCTTCGATAAGCGCATATAGCTGATATGGCTTGTCAGCGCAAAGATTTGAGACTGTATTTCCGGTTTCCCCGATTGACCACCGATAGATAACGTCCTTGTATTGATTTCCATCCTTATCGAGGAGGGTCGCAATGGCTTTACCGTCACATTTTCCGGGCGAAGGGTCAAACAACTGCAGGTTTACTGCACCCTCACACAATGGAAGCCCTGGAGCCATGACCACAAGAAACATCCTTCGGGTAGTTTTGCACCCTTTTACTGTAACAACGGTGCATATAACAGTATAAACCCCTGCCTTTCTATAACTGTGCACGGGTTCAGCCTCAGTGCTGGTTTCCCCGTCGCCAAAATCCCATAACCAGGTTTCAACCTGATCATTTACCCTAGCATAAAACCGGTATTGCATTTTTGAAGTATCGGTTTGTTTATATGCAGTTTCTATGTAACAACCCTCACTAAAACCTTTATCAATTATTCGACGGATACGCACCAAAGGCCCCATGTTGCATATGGAAAAAGCTTCGGCAATAATTTCGTATTCGAGATATACATATTGCCCATCGCGCAACGAAAAATCGGGAATTATTTCGCCAGGCATGACTGTTTTGCCTGAATCAAGAATAATTACGTACCTGCATCCGGCAACCGACGACATATCTTTTACTTTTCCTGTTCCGGTCATCAATATTGGTTGAGTGATAGAAATTTCAGCAATTTTGTGCACTTTCACCAATGTGCCCGCCATGCAAATGGATGATCGGTCGGTTAACACTTCGAATGCCAACTCAACATACTGTCCTTCCTTTAATTCAATATCATTCACAAATTCAACCGGGATCAAAGTCCGTCCATTATCGAGCACAACAGAAAGGCCACACCCGGCAAGCGATGACAAATCCTTTACAACACCTTTTCCGTAATGGATAACCGGATCGTTACCGATAACTTTTAGTCTAAGTATCCTTATGTTCTTTCCGGCCATACATTTCGTATTTGCATTGTTAAGTATTTCATAAGCAAATTCGATGTACATACCCTCCTTTAGGGCAATTTCCGGTAATATTTCAACCAGAACCAATTTTGATCCATCGGCAAGCTCAACTGCCAGGCCACATCCTTCAACCGCGGAAAAGTCAGTTACTTTTCCACTGGCATACAAAACGGGAGTTGAATCCGGGATTTCGACTATCCGGTGAATCTTTACCAATGGACCTACGACACAAACACTCCCGAGAATGGCAAGCGGTTCATATACAAATTTCACAATCTGACCTTCTTTCAGTTCAAAATCGGGAATAATCTCTACCGGAACTAATACCTTGTCGTTACTAAGGGCTATGACCAGGCCACATCCTTCAACTTTTGAAAAATCGATTACTTTGCCACTGGCTTCGATCAGTACCGGCTGATTAGATGGAATTTCACCAATCCTGCGAATTTTTATTGTTCTTCCTGCCATACAAATGGTGGCAACATTCTGAAGAAATTCATAAGCAAATTCGATTCGCTGGCCTTCTTTTATTTCAAATTTGGGTAAAATTTCGACCGGGAGCAAAACTTTCCCGTCATCGGTAGAAATAACCAGGCCACAACCAGCAATAGTGGAGAGGTCACGCACCCATCCTTTTGCATAGATCAATGCCGGGTCGGTGGATGGACTCTCCCGCCCTTCGAATTGCCCTGCTATACGGCCATAACATACCTTGCCTTTGGCATCAACAACTTTGACCTCGACTACATAATTTCCAGTGATTTTGAAAGTATGGGTAGGTGTAGGTTCTTCGTACCGCGTTCCATCGCTGAAATGCCAATAATACTTTGCAGTGCTGTCCTGAAAATCTGTTATAAATGTATAGGAAGGCGGAAGGCTTTTGTTCATGCCGTGTGTTATTTTCACAATACACTCATTCTGAGCATGAACCAGACCTGTAATCGCGAAAAAAACTACTGCAATTAAGGTAAATCTCTTCTCCATAATTCTGTTAATAACAATTTAAGAATTCCATCTGACTGACCTGCAACCTGGTATTCATATTCACATATTTTTCATAGACGTGAAAGATACATAAAGGGTTGCGTTTCTATATTAAATTCCGAAAATTTTGGACCCTTTGTGGCTTTATGGGATAAAATTCTGTTTCACATAAAGCCATAAAGCACATTAAGGAATTCAATATACAACTCGCTTTTGAGCAAGGGTATCGGCACTGAAATCCATCACCAGGGCAACCACACCTTTGTAATCTTCAATACCTGCTTCAATTTTATTGGTCCGCAGGTATGCATCATTGGCTTTCGCGGCAGCCCTGTCAATTTTTTCGTTGCGCAGTGCCATCCAATGATCACGAATCCCGATCAGATCATCCCTCACCGGTTGAGAAATGGTTTTAACCCTATCGTCAAATCCCTCCAGATTGCGGCCATGGTTCAGAAAATAACGCAAATTATATAGCGATGCGCTGTAACGCAGGAAATCGATATCGATGTGACTGCATACAAACCAGGCATAAAAGCTGGCCTCTGCTTCGCTGGTTATTCCGAATTGGTGAGCTTTTTCGTGGGCTATAATTACCGGGAGCTCAAGGGGATGAACGTGCCGGTTGAAATGTACTTCATTGGAGAATGGCCCATAGTAACCCGAAATCCCTGCTTTGGCAAAAAAGCTGCTGAACAGGATATGTTTTGGTTTCCGGCTGCCCATGGGATAGGTTAGTTTGAGAAAATCTGAATGCCTCTGGTAACCCTGCTCGATCACGGAATCGATTTGTAGTACCGGATAATTATCTACAGAGGATTCCTGAAGGCTATTTGCCTGTTCGATAATGGACTCAAACATATCCATAAACTGACCGGCATCTGCCACCGACTTGTTGATTTCGAGCCGTTCATTGAAGGGTTGCCTGAAATAATTGAAGCCCCATAGCCAGTAAAACAAGAAATAGGTTATTGAAACCAGGTTGATCAAGAGAATCACAAATTTTGCTGGTTTTATCCTGCGGAAAATGACGAGCATTACCAATGTCAGAACTGTAAAAATAAGAGCAATATAAATGATATCGCCCACTGAAAAGCTGAAGAGGTTGGTGACGGGCGACAATGATTGTGCAATCAAAGAATACAGCCCGTTGGAATAATAACGTTCGACCAAATGAGGGCGGGAAGCCAGCCATCCGGTCAGTCCAAAAGTAGCCAGGGCAGTTGCAGGAAATATCAGCCAACCCACACGAAAACCTTTTCTTTTTCTATTCGGGAACCTGGGTTTCACTTTATATTGTAATGTCCGACAAATATAATTTCAATTCGGAATGAATGGGTAAACCAAAATGATAAAAACCTCCAATCCATGAAAAACTGTCAACACAATTACTTTTTTCAGGACAAAATGACATTTATAATTTTGGCAAACAACAAAAGAATTTCAATATCATTATATTTATTGATTTGATTTTCTGAAACATAGTTTTTTTAATAATGTGCATCAAACACTTTCTGGTATTCAATTTGCCAACTTGCAAAACAGAAAACAACAAAAAACATCATTTGTCTAACTTAAAGAATGGAGGATGAAGCCATGACATTAGCAAGAAGGACCAACATGTTTTTGCCATCGTTCCTCGATAACTTTTTCTCCAGGGACCTGATGGATTGGGGTAGCTCCAATTTTTCGACTACCGACACCACACTGCCGGCTGTAAATGTGAAGGAAAGTGACGAATCATTCGAAATTGAAGTTGCCGCTCCGGGAATGAACAAGGAAGACTTTAAAGTTAACCTTGAAAACAATGTGCTGACTATTTCTTCGGAAAAGAAAGAAGAAAAGAAAGAAGAAGGAAAAGGCCGATACACCCGTCGAGAATTCAGCTACCAGTCATTCCAGAGGAGTTTCACTATTCCCGAAAACCTGGTTGAAGGCAATAAAATTTCGGCAAAATATTGCGATGGGCTGCTTTGTATCAGTCTTCCTAAAAGGGAAGAAATTAAACCGAAACCAGCACGTGAAATCCAAATCTTATAAATGATTGGTTTTGTGAGATGTTGTGTGCCACAAAGTCTGTGTAAATATGGTTTCAAACCACAGGATATACTGCCTTTGTGGCATTTTTTTATCACCAACCTTAAAAATTTTTAACAAAAATAAATCCTTATTATACAATTGTTGAACTATTTTCGTGCCTTTAAAAATTAACCATAATATTCAATAAATATTTTCCTTATGAATCAGGCAATTGATATTCGAGAACTAAACGAACGCATCCAACAGGAGAGTTCATTTGTTGATCTTATCGCCCTTGAAATGAACAAGGTAATTGTGGGTCAGAAACACCTGGTCGAAAGCCTCCTGATCGGGCTTCTCTCCAATGGGCACATCCTGCTCGAAGGCGTCCCGGGGCTGGCAAAAACATTGGCTATCAAATCGCTGGCCAATACCATTGATGTAAAATTTGCACGTATCCAGTTTACCCCCGACCTGTTGCCCGCCGACTTGCTGGGTACTATGATCTACAGCCAGAAACGAGAAGAATTTTCGATTAAGAAAGGTCCTATTTTTGCCAACTTTATCCTGGCCGATGAAATCAACCGTGCACCGGCAAAGGTTCAGTCGGCCTTGCTCGAAGCCATGCAGGAACGCCAGATTACTATTGGCGAACAAACTTTACCACTCGACGAGCCTTTTTTGGTAATGGCTACTCAAAACCCCATCGAACAGGAAGGTACCTATCCGTTGCCTGAAGCACAGATTGACCGTTTTATGCTGAAGGTAGTTATCAACTATCCCAAAAAAGAAGAAGAAAAGCTAATTATACAGCAAAACCTCCTGAAAAAATTCCCTGAAACCAGTACCATATTAAAACCGGCCGATATTGTCAGGGCACGGAATGTGGTTAAAGAGGTGTATGTGGACGAAAAAATCCAGAAGTACATTGTTGACATCGTATTTGCTACACGCGAACCGGAAAACAACAAACTGGCAAAATACAAAGATATGATCAATTATGGTTCGTCGCCGCGAGCAAGTATAAGCCTTGCGCAGGCTTCAAAGGCCTATGCCTTTATTAAACGGCGCGGATATGTTATCCCCGAAGATGTTAGGGCGGTTTGCCCCGATGTTATGCGCCACCGTATCGGACTGAGTTACGAAGCTGAAGCCAACAATATTACTTCGGAAGAAATCATTACTGATATTCTGAATACCATCGAAGTTCCTTAAAAATTCAAAGTTCTGAGTTTATAGTTCACAATTAAGATTTGTAGTTGAAGGTTTTAAGTTTTGAAGATTCCACTTTATACTTTCACCTTTCGCCATTCACCTTTTGTTTTTGCCTTTTACATGGAGACAACCGATATTTTAAAACGTGTCCGCCAGATCGAGATCAAAACGCGTGGATTATCCCGGAATATTTTTGCGGGCGAATACCACAGTGCCTTTAAGGGGCGGGGTATGGCTTTTGCCGAAGTGCGTGAGTACCAGTTTGGCGACGATATACGGAACATCGACTGGAATGTTACAGCACGTTATAACCATCCTTACGTGAAAATTTTCGAGGAAGAGCGCGAACTTACCGTTATGTTGCTGATCGATATCAGTGGTTCGCGTGAATTTGGTTCGTTCAAGCGAATGAAAAAGAGTGTGATTACTGAAATTGCAGCTATTCTGGCTTTTTCGGCCATTCAGAACAACGATAAAATCGGGGTGATTTTCTTTTCAGAGACTATCGAAAAGTTTATTCCACCTAAAAAAGGGCGTTCGCATATTCTCCGTATAATCCGCGAAATGATCGACTTCAGGCCTGAAAAAAAAGGCACCAACATTCCTGAAGCTTTACGCTACCTTACCAATGCCATCAAAAAGAAATGTACTGCCTTTGTAATTTCCGATTTTATTGACCAGAACCCCGACATGGAAAAAGCGCTCTCGGTAGCCAACAGCAAGCACGATGTAGTGGCCATCCGGATTTACGACCAGCGCGAGCAGGAACTTCCACCTATTGGCATGATCAAAATGAAAGATGCCGAAACCGGATCATATATCTGGGTGAACAGCAGTAACAGGGTAACCCGAGAAATGTTCCGCAAATTCTGGCACAACCACAACGAGAAGCTAAATGGTATCTATACCCGATGTGGCGTGGATGCCGCCCTGATCAATACCCGCGAAGACTATGTAAAATCATTGATGAACCTGTTTAAAAGAAGGGAGGCACGACGGTGAAAAAATTCTTTAAGATATTGAATATTTTACTGGTCCCGTTTATCTTGACAGGATTGCCACTCCATTCAGCTGGACAACGAATCAAGGCAACTGCCAGTATAGATTCGACCCATATCCTGATTGGCGACCATATTAACCTGACCCTCGAACTTGAAAAACCAGAAAATCTGAAAATGGAATTTCCAATCCTGGCCGATAATATATCTGAATACATCGAAATTCTCAGGCAATCGCCAATTGACACCACACTTCTCGAAAACAATGTGATGAAGCTGGTCAAGAATTTCATAATAACCAGTTTCGACAGTGGAGAGCACCGTATCCCCTCATTCTGGTTCAGGCTCCATTTGGATGACAGGATTGATTCAATTGCATCCAATGAACTTTTTATCAGGGTTTTTACCATGCAAATAGATACTACCCGTGGCCCTACCGATATTAAGATGCCCTACGATGCACCGGTAACCCTGAAAGAGGTTTTACCCTGGATTTTCGGGGTTATCCTTTTAGCCGGAATCATATTCTTTGTTTTTTACTACATCAGCAGGCGGAAACGTAACCTGCCGGTCTTTGCGTTGCCGGCGAAACCGAAAGAACCGCCCCACGTAATTGCTTTACGGGAATTGGACCGGATCAAGGATGAAAAAATCTGGCAAAAAGATAAAATCAAAGAATTTTACAGCCAGGTAACCGATGTGCTCAGGGGGTATATCGAAGAAAGATTCGCCATTCCGGCCATGGAATACACCTCCGAAGAGACCATTAACGCTTTTATTTCGAGGGGTTCACTTCTCAGTGAAAAATCCATGTCGAATTTAACACAAATACTTCGTTTGGCCGATCTGGTTAAATTTGCCAAATATATTCCCCTCCCCGACGATCATAACCTGACATTGGTAAATGCTTACTTTTTTGTAAACGATACCAAGATTGAAGAAGTGAAAAAACCTGAAAATCCTGAATCCACTGAAAATCAGAATGGCGAAGAGGTTACTTTAAAATAGATTGTATTTATGTTTGGAGAGCATACTTTTCAGAATCCGGAAATGTTTTACCTGCTACTTGGGCTGATACCCATGATTGCATGGTATATTTTTCGTTACAAGCGGAATACGGCCAGCATTCAGGTATCGAGCACAGCGCCGCTTCTCAGGTCTCCCGTTACGGCCAGGCATATCCTTCGTCATTTGCCTTTTGTGCTTCAACTTGCAGCCATGGCGCTTTTCATCGTGGTACTTGCCCGTCCTCAATCGTCAACCCGGTGGGAAAACACGACAACCGAAGGGATCGATATCATAATTTCTCTCGACATATCGACCAGCATGCTCGCTATGGACTTTCAACCCAATCGCCTCGAAGCTGCCAAAAAAGTAGCTATGGAGTTTATCTCCGGTCGCGAATACGATCGTATGGGTTTGGTTGTATTTGCCGGTGAAGCATTTACGCAGGTTCCACTTACCACCGACAGGGCAGTTTTACTCAACCTTTTCAGTGGAATCAAAACCGGCATGATCGAAGACGGAACAGCCATAGGCAACGGACTTGCCACAGCAGTAGCTAGGCTCAAAGACAGCGATACCATCAGCAGGGTAATCATACTTTTATCGGACGGTGAAAATAACCGGGGTGAAATTGCCCCCATCACTGCTGCCGAAATAGCCCGCACTTTTGGTATCAGGATTTATACCATTGCAATGGGCACCATCGGGATGGCGCCCTACCCTGTGCAGACACCTTTAGGGACACAGATACGCGATACGGAAGTCAGAATTGATGAAGAAATGCTCAAACAAATCGCCAACATTACAGGAGGTCAATACTTCAGGGCAACCAATAACCTGAAACTGGCCGAAATATATAAGGAAATTGACCAGCTTGAAAAATCAAAAATTGAGGTAAAAGAATTCAGCCGGCGCGCCGAAGAGTTTATGCCCTTTGCATTGGCTGGCCTGATTTTACTGATTGCATCACTGGCGTTACGAACCACAATATTCAGAAATATCCCCTAAAATTGAAAGCTATGGAAATGTTCAGATTTGCTCAACCGGAATATTTTTGGGGATTTTGGCTCATCCCAGTCCTCACTCTGTTTTTTATTTTTTCGAGGATACTTCGGAAACGCGCCCTCCGAAAGTTTGGCGACCTTGAAATTATCAGCCAACTGATGCCTTCGGCATCGAGTATAAGGCCTGTTTTTAAGTTTTTCCTGCTAATACTGGCACTTTCAGCATTTATACTGGGAGCTGCCCGTCCACAGTTTGGCTCAAAACTTCAGACCGTTAAACGGGAAGGAGTAGAAATTATAATTGCCCTCGACGTTTCGAACAGTATGATGGCCGAAGACATTAAACCCAATCGCCTCGAAAGGGGCAAACGCGCCATCGACCGGTTGATCAGCCGATTGAAAGACGACAAAATTGGCCTGATTGTATTTGCCGGTGAAGCATACACACAACTGCCAATCACCTCCGATTACACATCGGCACAGTTGTTCTTATCGTCGGTCAGCCCCGAAATTGTTCCCCGTCAGGGAACTGCCATCGGAGCAGCAATTAGCCTGGCCACACGGTCGTTTACACCCAATCCTGAAAGTAGTAAAGCCATAATTGTAATAACCGATGGCGAAAACCATGAGGACGATGCAGTAGGCGCAGCCCAGGAAGCTGCCCGGCAGGGTATAGTGGTTCACACCATAGGAATGGGTTTGCCGCAGGGAGCGCCTATCCCGGTTAACAGGGGCGGCCAGACTGATTATCGGCGCGACCGGGAAGGGAATGTGGTCATCACCCGGCTCGACGAGGTGATGCTCGAAAAGATAAGCGCCGCAGGAAACGGTATTTATCTCAGGGCAAGCACAGCCAATGTCGGCCTTGAAGATATTCTCGACGAAATCAATAAAATGCAGAAAACTGAAATCGAAACCCAGATGTTTTCGGAGTACGACGACCTCTTCCCATATTTCTTTGCTGTGGGCCTGGCCTTATTATTGATTGAATTTTTAATTATGGAACGCAAAAACAAATATTTGCGCCGTATAAAGTTGTTTACCTGATAATGAAATTTGCCATGAAAAATATAGCTGTATCCATATTGCTGATATTAATTGTTTCGATAGCAAATGCACAGAACGAACGTCGTTTTGTCAGGCAGGGCAACCGCTATTACCTTCAGGGTTTGAAAGATACCACAAAACTTGATACAACAAGTTTCAGAAAAGCTGAAGCCGAATACAGGCGTGCACTCGAAAAAAAGCCACACGATCCGATGTGGAATTTCAACCTGAGCAATTCGCAATACAAACAGATGCGTTTTGCGGAATCGGAAGCGGCTTTCAGGCAATTGGCCGACCAGGCTGAAAAACCGGTTGAACGAGCACGTGCCCTCCACAATCTTGGGAACAGCCTGCTTTTCCAGCAAAAAATCGACGAAAGCATTGAAGCTTACAAAGAAGCCCTACGCAACAACCCTTCCGATCTGGATACCAAATACAACCTGGCTTATGCCCAGATGCTGAAAAACCAACACCAGGATCAGCAGCAACAGCAGCAAAACCAGGATCAACAGCAGAACCAGGATCAGAAACAGCAAAATCAGAACCAGAACCAGGATCAGAAACAGGATCAGGATCAACAACAACAGCAACAGCCTCCTCCCAAAATTTCGCCACAGAATGCTGAACAGCTATTACAGGCATTGCAGAATGCTGAACGCGAAATTCAGGAAAAAGTAAAAAAACAGCAGGCACAGCAGGCCAGACCGGCAAGAGTTGAAAAAGACTGGTAATTTTGCAGATGAGTTATAAAGAATAAAGGCAGGGAAAATGCTTAGGAAAATATTAATAGTTTTTGGATTTGTACTGTCCTGTATCATAGCGGCAGCTGAAGATCCGCGGCTTGAAATGTCGGCGCCCAATGCTGTTTCGGTGGGTGACCAGTTCAGGCTAACCTTTTCGGTAAATGCCAGGGGCGAAAACCTTAAACTCCCCGATCTGAGCAGTTTCGACATATTGATGGGACCAAGCACCTCTCAATCGACAAGCGTTCAGATCATCAATGGACGTACATCTCAGAGTGTAAATTTCGCATACACCTACATTCTGAGGGCAAAAGAACAAGGAACCTTTAACATCAGGCCAGCTTCCATTGAGGTGGATGGTAAGGTTATCCAGTCGAACCTTTTAACGATCCAGGTGGTTACCGGAAGGCCACAGCAACAGGCACCACAGGGCCAGCAAGCAGAACCACATCGCGAGGCTCAAAGCGAAACCTTCAGCAGGGAAGATCTTTTCCTGCGATTGGAACTGAACAAACGCAATGTATATAAGGGCGAACAGATAATTGCCACGGTTAAGTTATATGCCAGCCCCAACCTGCCGTTAACAGGTTTCGAAGAGGTGACGCTTCCCACCTATGAGGGTTTTTTCACGCAGGATATTGATATTCCCCAACAGATCAACTTTACCCGCGAAGTTTACAACGATAAGATATATCAGGTAGGGGTACTGAAAAAAACTGTATTGTTCCCGCAACAATCGGGGAACATCACCATAAAGCCATTCAATATTACAGTTTTGGTTCAGCAACGTGTCCGCCAACGCAGTTTTTTCGACGATTTTTTCAGTGGGATTCAGACTGCCAGAGCAAAACTTACTTCCGATGCTGTTACTATAAATGTAAGGGCCTTGCCTCCTTCGCCTGCCAATTTCTACGGAGGCATCGGGAGTTTCAACATCACTTCCGATATCAGCGATAACGATGTGACCACCAACGACGCTGTTACACTGAAAATTACTGTCAATGGTACTGGTAACCTGAGGTTAATCCAATCGCCTAAACTGGAACTCTCCTCCGATTTCGATCAGTACGACCCACGCGTCACCGACAACATCAGGGTGAGCGATAGCGGAATGTCGGGATCACGGACAGTTGAATATCTTTTACAGCCCCGTTTCGAAGGCAATTATACTATTCCTCCAGTACACTTTGCCTATTTTAATCCGGCTACAGGCCAGTATGAGCGGCGCTCGACCCCTGAATACAATCTCAGGGTGTTAAATGGCGACAACGACAGGAGTACAGCAGGGGCAATGCGTACAGTGCGAAGGCAAGACCTGCAATTGATTGGACAGGACATCAGGTTTATATGGCAGAAAGCTATGCCGCTAAAATTATCAGGGCAAACTTTTTTTGGCAGTAATCTTTTCTACGCTCTTTATCTGGCCGGATTGGCAGGTTTTCTGGTATTCTTTGCTGTGTACCGCAAAAAACTCCGCGAAAATGCCAACCTGGCCCTTGTGCGGAACAAAAAAGCCAACCGGGTTGCCAGGAAACACCTTCGGGTGGCCGAAACAAACCTGAAAAAAAATCAGGAAAGTGCATTTTATGAATCGGTCCTTAAAGCATTCTGGGGCTACCTGAGCGATAAACTGAGCATACCCATTGCCAACCTGAAACGCGAAACAGCTGTTGACGCTTTACGATCACGGAATGTAGATGAAATGCTTATCGGTGAATTCCTGAGTGTGGTTGAGCAGTGCGAATTTGCAAGGTATGCCCCTTCGGGAGGAAACCAGGCCATGCATGAGGTTTTTGACAATGCCGGAAAAGTAATCAGCAAAATGGAGAAACAAATTAAAAGGTAAGCGTCATGAAACGAATTATCCTGTTTTTAATCGTTGTGTTGCCCTTGCTGGGCCTTTCGCAGGAACAGACTGATTTACAGATACCTCCACAGCCAGTTGACTACTCAAAGGCTGAGAATACCGATCCGGCTGTATTACTGCAACAGGCCAGCCAGCATTACATGAATCAGGCGTTTGAAAAGGCAATCCTGCTTTATGAACAAATTCTGGCTTCAGGAAAAGAATCGGCAGAGGTTTATTTTAACCTGGGAAATGCCTATTATAAAAACAACCAGATAGCTCAATCCTTGCTCAATTACGAAAGGGCAAAACTGCTCGATCCGGCCAACGATGATATAGAATTCAATATCCGGATGGCCAATCAGTTTACCGTGGATAATTTGCAGGCGCTTCCAGAACCATTTTTCATCAGATGGAGGACATCGGTGGTTAACAGGGCTACTGCTGATACCTGGGCAAAATTCAGTCTGGGAGCATTTTTTATTTTTCTTATCATGCTCGGCACATTCCTTTTTTCACGATATGCATGGATAAAAAGGCTGACTTTCTGGAGTGCCCTTATATTACTGGTGTTATCAGCCTTTACCTTTTCATTTGCCAACCGGCATAAAAAAGCTCTTACCCATCGGAAACATGCCATAGTGTTTTGTCCGCGCGTAGCCGTAAAAAGCGCACCATCGGTTTCAGGAACCGATTTATTCATAATTCACGAAGGACTGAAAGTAGAAATAACCGACAGCCTTAACAGCTGGAAAGAAATTCGCATCCCAGATGGTAACAAAGGTTGGATGCCCGATTCATGCACAGTGAGGATATGATTTGTTTAACTTTTCGACTTTTATAAAACAAAGTTTAATACACTGCAATTTCTGAAAGGTAAACAAATGAATTTTTAAGTCTTTTTTGTCTTTTTATTTGAAACATAGCCTAACTTTGCCCTCTTAAATAAAAAAAAACAAAACATACTATGTCGTATCAATTATTGAAAGGAAAAAAGGGAATCATTTTTGGTGCTCTCAACGCCGATTCGATTGCCTGGAAAGTGGCAGAAAGAGCCTATGAAGAAGGGGCTACCTTCACCCTCACAAATACTGCCGTTGCCTTGAGGATGGGCGACACATCGAAACTGGCTGAAAAATGCAATACCATAGCCATTGCCGCCGATGCCACCAATCTGAATGACCTCAGCAATCTTTTTCAGCAATCAATTGAACACCTGGGTGGCAAGGTCGATTTCATACTCCACTCCATAGGTATGTCGCCAAACGTACGCAAAGGTCGTCACTACAGCGACCTCGATTACAATATGCTCGAAAAAACCCTCGATATTTCGGCCATCTCGTTTCACAAAATGCTCCAGATAGCACGTAAACTCGATGCGATTAACGAATGGGGTTCGGTGGTAGCATTAAGCTATGTTGCAGCTCAACGTACTTTCTATGGGTACAATGATATGGCCGATGCCAAAGCACTTCTTGAATCAATTGCCCGTAGTTTTGGCTATATATATGGCCGCGAGCGCCGTGTAAGGATCAATACCATATCTCAATCGCCCACCATCACAACTGCCGGTAGTGGAGTGAAAGGATTCGACCGCTTGCTCGATTTTGCAGAACGTATGTCGCCATTAGGTAACGCTACAGGCGATGATTGTGCCGATTATTGCATCACACTCTTTTCAGACCTGACACGAAAGGTTACCATGCAAAACCTGTTTAACGATGGTGGCTTTTCGAGTATGGGGATGAGCATCAGGGCGCTTGCACAATATGAAAAAGGGCTGGGTTGCGACTGCGATTGCGGCGATTCCCATGGCCCCGATGATCACATGTACGACTAACCATATCAGTTACACTTTTTAGATTTTTTCACGCTTTTTAAAACTATTAATTGGTTTGCGTTTGTAACTTTGACGAAAAAACTGAGGCCATGAAAAAAATTGTATTATTCATTGCAGCAGTAATAGCCATAGTATATGCTGCATATGCACAAAAGCGCACCGGAGAAAGCAATCAACCCGACGAGAAAATTATTGTAAACAAAGAGTTCGATGAACAGGGAAATCTTCTGAGATACGATTCCACCTATTCTTTTCAGTGGTTTTATGATACCACATTTACCTTTCCCGGTTTCAGAGGATGGGAAGATTTTTTTAACCAACGTAAGCCTTTCCCCGATTCCTTTTTGAGTGACAGCATCATGAAAAGCATGCCCTTGTTCCGCGATTTCCCCAATCGATTCTTCAGTGACGATTGGCAACCTATGCCTTTCAGGTTCGGTTTTCCCGATTCTTCATTTATCAGGAATTTTTCTTTTCAGTTGGATACTTCGTTTTTTATGGGGCCCGACTCATCGTTTATGTTACCACCGGGATTTATAATGCCCAATATGCGCAGTCTGCGTGATTTCTTTAATGAGTTTGGAGATATGGATGAATTCGGCGGTCCCATCCTACGGTTCTTTTTTGATCAACCTTCGCTACCATTCGACAGGTTTATGGATAAAGACAATCAACATGAATGGAACAACCTGATGGAAAAACACCGCCGCGAATTGGAAGAGTTGTATCGGAAATGGGAGGAACAGGAGCAAAAGAAAGTATATTGATAAATTATATTTAAATGTGTTACGCAATTGCTTACCTAACCAAACGACTCGAAAAATATGCCGAACGGTATGATGTTGCTGTTCAGAACTCAGCCATGGTTGAAGCTTCAATAAAAGACGACCTGCCGCAGTATTTTTTCGTCAGTGGGTTTGATCATCCTGTTCTGCCGGTAGTATCTACAGAAGGCATTACTTTTAGCCATTGGGGTTTAATCCCTTCGTGGGCAAAAAATGGAAATTCGGCCAATGATTTAAAATCCAAAACATTAAATGCAGCCGGCGAAACTATTTTTGAAAAACATTCATTTCGGAAAGCCGCTTCATCGCAGCGATGTTTGCTCGGGATCAATGGTTTTTTTGAGTGGAGGCAATTCAATAATCAAAAATATCCCTATTTCATCACTTCAGTTAAAAATGAAATTTTTTCTTTAGGATGCCTTTTTGATACCTGGCAAAATCCCGATACAGGTGAAAAACACCATACTTTCAGCATAGTAACCACACCAGCAAACCCTTTGATGGAGAAAATCCACAACTCCAAAAAACGTATGCCATTGATTATCCCAGAGGATTACGAGAAAGACTGGATTTCGGCAGGGTTAACCCAATCGGAGGTAGCCGGATTAATAAAATCATACGATGAAAGGGATATGAAGGCTATTACCATCTCAAAAAAAGTGAACAACGTAAAGAATAACCGAAACGTTCCTGACATAATAATTCCTGTGGGTTATCCTGAACTATCGTTTTTTGGAATGGAACTGTTCTAATTGGACTTCAATTCAAAAATCCATTGTTATAATCCTGAAATCCTTTCTTCTTTTTCGGCAGAATAGTTTCCCGGCTCTTTTGTAACATATTCCAACAAAAGTTTTTTTTTCTGATAAAAGGGACAGCTGCAATAAATTCGGCCATATTTCAATTATTCTTAAAATATAATCACGTTGATCAATAATATTGAATTATTCCAACAGATTACAATTTGATTTCGATTAAAAAAGCAACCATTGAATTTTATATTTAATATTACAATCCGAAACGGCAACATATCATTTTATATCTGAAAAAAATGAAACACTTAATTAAAGGAACTTTTTTAGTATGTTTATTTTTTGCTCTGATTCCGGATGTTACTGCCCGGACCCTGTACGAATTTAAAGAATTTCGTAACCACCAGAAGCTTCATACTTTCCTGAAAAACCTTCAGGGGCAAAATCAGCAGTCTGTGGCAATGCACGAAATTGCCCGGACACCCGGCGGCTTAGCGGTAACGGTTATCGAGATAGGGCAAAATATTAATGATGGCCCTGCCATTTTCGTAGGTGCCAATTACGAAGGAATTACACCACTGGCAACAGAAGCCGCCCTTTACCTGGCGCAATTCCTGATTGATTCGGCCAAATACCGGAGCCAAGTGAAATGGTATATCTTACCCAGTGGAAACCCCGATGCAGCTCAGAATTATTTTGCCACTCCCCGGTTGAAAAGTACCCTGAATGCAATGCCGGTTAATATTGATGTGGACGACCAGACCGATGAAGATGGTTATGAAGACCTGAACAAGGATGGCTACATCACTATGATGCGACAAAAAGCGCCCGATGGCGATTACCGGATTTCGGAAGAAGACCCGCGCCTGATGGTAAAAGCAGACATGGCAAAGGGAGAGCGCGGAATGTATAAACTTTTTACCGAAGGTATTGAAAATGATGGTGATGGCCTGTTTAACGAAGACGAACCGGGAGGAGTAAACCCTGGCATTAACTTTCCACACGATTTTCAGTATTTTGATAAGGAAGCAGGATTATGGCCGGGCTATGCACCCGAAACCTACGGTGTGATGAAGTTTATCTATGATCATCCCGAGATAGCCATGACCATTACTTTCGGGGAATCAAACCTTCTGCTTGACATTCCACAGGAAGGCAAAACAGATTTTGACCCTAACCGGATCAGGATTCCTGAGCGTCTTGCCAGACAAACCGGACTTGCACCCAACCAGACTTATACCATGGAACTGTTGATTCAGGCCGTGTCGGCACGTAATCCGGACATTGAAATTACCGAAAATATGATCCTTGGAAGTTTAAACCTTGGCCCCGAGAAGAATTTCAGAAAAAACGATATCGCCTGGTACGAAAAGCTTTCAAAAGAATATAAATCGTTTTTAACCGCACGAAATGTAAATCTGAATCGGGTTGTTCCTGAAAAACCAAGAGGAGGTTCTTTCGAATTATGGAGTTATTTCCAGCTTGGTGTACCCACCGTGGCAATAAATCTGTGGAAGCCCGAAGTTAAAAAAGATACCACAGCTGTCCATCAGGCTGGTGGACCGCAAAGCAAAAGGACTGCAGATATGGAAGCAGAGAAGAAACCAACCACTGAAAAACAAACTCTCGATTATTTCGACCAAAACAACATAAAAGGATTTACTGACTGGCAACCTTTCAAACACCCTCAGCTTGGCGATGTGGAAATAGGGGGCTTTATTCCGTTTGCATCCAATACCCCTCCTGCTGACGAGGTTGAAAGCCTGCTGAAAGTGCAGATCCCATTTGTGGCTTCCTTATCGGAAAAATTGCCCAGGATTGAGATTGCTGATGAAAAAATTACTATGCTTGGAGCGGGGATTTACAGACTCGAACTTTTTGTGGCAAATTATGGAGGATCGTCCTACCCTACCGAAATGGGACAACGCAACCAGCAACCTGCGCCGGTTATACTGACACTCGATGGCAAAGACGTCGAACTTCTCGAAGGGCAGCAACATACTCCTATTCATCAGATTGGCGAAAACCAGGTACGGAAATTTACCTGGGTGGTGAAATCGGAAAAACCTTCTGAAATTACGGCCCGCCTCGAAGGTCGGGTTATCATTAATCAAACCAGAAAAATCTCATTCGGAAAATAAATAAAAGAGTCGATCATGAAATCATCAAAATATATAAGCTCGTTGATGGTTGTTTTGTTTTTTATTGCCACATCGGGAATAACCGCGCAAAACAACAATAAAATCCAGGTTCCTCTCCGGTTCGATTTTTACTATAGTTTGGAAGAAATGAACCAGGCAATGGAGGCCCTTCACAAAGCTTACCCTAAACTTACCAAATTCGAATCAGTTGGAAAAAGCGAAGAAGGGCGCGACATTTATGCCCTTACTATAAACAATCCGGCAACAGGCCCCGAATTGCAAAAGCCTGGCGTTTATGTGGATGGGAATATCCATGGCAACGAAATCCAGGCCGGTGAAGTTTGCCTCTATTATGCCAATATGCTGCTGACCAAATACGGCAAAAATGAGCGGATAACCAAACTGGTGGATAAAAATGTGCATTATATTGTTCCAGTGGTGAATGTTGATGGGCGCGACCGGTTTATGACCGAAGCCAATACACCAAGTACCAACCGAACTATCAGGATTCCTAAAGACGACGATCGCGATGGTTTGTTCGATGAAGATGGCTTCGATGACCTCGACGGCAATGGTAATATCTGCCAGATGCGAATCCGCGATCCATTTGGGATGTACCGTTCCGATCCAGAAGATCCGCGCCTGATGGTCAGGGTGAAACCAGGTGAACAGGGTGAATGGATGCTGCTTGGTTACGAAGGAATTGATAACGATGGCGATGGACGGATCAACGAAGACCCCGAAGGGTATGTCGATCCCAACCGCAACTGGGGTTACCGGTGGTACCCACGATATGTGGAGCGGGGAGCCGGTTATTTCCCATTTTCGGGTGTCGGTCTGAAAGCGCTCGCCGGCTGGATAATGGAAAGACCAAACATCATTATGGTTTTTGCTTTCCACAATATGGGCGGTATGTGGCTCAGGGGGCCTGCAACACAGGATGAATCGCTCGACCCCAAAGATGTCGCACTTTATGATTACTTGGGCGAAAATGCTGAGAAAATGACACCCGGTTACCGGTATATGCCCTCGTGGCAATTGTACCCCACCTTTGGCGATTTTGGCGAGTGGACCTACAACATTGTTGGGGCCTATTCATTTATAGGTGAACTGTTTATGACCACACAGGAAACCTTCCGGAAAGATATTACCAAACCGGTTGAGAACCCTAATGAAACCAGTCGGGAAAGGTTAAAATTCAACGACCACTTGGGGTTGGGCGAAATGTACAAATCCTGGACGCCATTTAAGCACCCACAGCTGGGTGATATTGAAATAGGCGGTTGGGTGAAAATGACTTCACGGTTGCCGCAGCCCTTTATGCTGCCCGAACTGGTGCACCGCAATGCAGCTGTTATAATGTTTGCCGCTGAGCAAACACCCGAAGTTAAAATGGAGGTGTTCGAGGTTAAAGAAATTGGCCGAAATCTGCACCGGGTGAGGGTAAGGATCAGTAACGCCAAAGCTATGCCTTCCATGACAGCTCATGCCGTTAATACCAAACTGTATGCTCATGACCAATTAAAGGTGAGCGGACAAAAAGTGGTTGCCGGCGGCCGGATTACAAACCTGTTTTTTGATAAGGTTAGCTACAAGGAACATAAACCCGAACTTCAGTTTCTTACCGTGCCCGGGTTTGGCAAAGAAGAATTTGAATTCCTGATTGAAGGCAAAGGAAACATTGATATTGAATATTCCTCGCAAAAAGCCGGGAAGGTCAGGCAACAGGTAAAATTGTAATTTTTTACACCTCCAGCGCAACCAGCCGTGCATCAACCCCTTTGACCAGGTTCAGTTTACGGGCAATTTCTTCATGTTTACTGATATCGCCGGTGAGTTCGAGGAAAATTAGCCCGCTGTCAGAGCAATTCTCCAGTACGCCATCGTGAATCCCAAGGCGGGTTTTAATGTAACATCCCCATCCGGTTAAAATTTTCTGCACCATTTCGGCAGTTTCCTGGCGATGCTTTACCAGAATCAATAAAACAGTTCTTTTCATAGCAGTTGATTTTTTTATGTTTATGAGCTAAAGTTACAAAAAATCTGATGAGAATATATAATGGAAAGATTTACCAGCGAAATATCCTCTTGTTGTTGAATTTATTCATTATCAAATTATTTTTAGCATTCGTCTAGCACTATTACCCATCGGTTTTTTCGTTCACATTCGGCAAGGAATCTTTCTTTCAGCCAATTCAGTTCACCATCATCAATACTTTCAATAATGTTGACACAGTTTTCAAATTCTCCCAGGTTCCTATGGATTTCAGCGGCCATGATTCTTTGGGTCAAATCAGTCATATCAAGAAGGCTAAACAATTGGTTTAAATTCGCTTGCCACCGTAGTTCATCTTCCTCATTTTTAAATATTTCTTTGCCATTTCTGTTCCGGTCGTTATACGACCACCAGATACGTTGCCTGATGAAAAATTCTAATTCTTTGTCTTTGGCCAACCCTTCATTTAATGCCCGAAAGTAATCATCAGTATGCAAGAAATGGGCTTTGTCGGCATTTTTCCAGGCTGAATTAATGTCATCATCCCAGCGATAAGTTCCCAGTTCTTTCAGTTTACTCAACCAGAAAATTGATTCGCATTTCCTGCATTTTGTAAGATCAGGAAATTCAGGAAGCATTGGGGCAATCCATTTTCCGTCGGAATATATTTTTGCACCAAAAGTATTTCCACTCCTGAGGCTGCCCCTGGTCAGAAGATTTCCGCAATCCGGGCATTTGTAAACGTAGTTTGGTCCTGGCATCATGATTTTATCATTTATTTTGATTTATGGTTTCAGAGTACAAAATACAAAACATATTGATTCGTAATATACCCGTTTTGTTATTTTACCACATTCATAACGAAATACACCCGGCAAAATTCCCTTTCCCTTTTGCTTATTTTCTATTGACCACCAAACAGAGAAGATGGGCGCAGATTGGTTGGGCTGCGATACGGTTTTATGATCATATAGTGTATCTTAGCCTCAATAAACCGAAAAGTCGAATGATAAACAGGATTGCAAGGCACCGTAATTTTTTGCTGATTGTTTCAGTGGCCATTATGCTGGTGATAAAGATCCCGCATCTGGGTTATCCTTTTTCGTGGGACGAAGCCTGGTCATATTACCTGGCTATCCTGAAAATGGCAGAAACGGGACCAACGATGCTGCCCGGTAGTATCGACATCAGCAATTCACGGGGACACCCTCTGTTATTCTATTTCGTTATGTCGTCGTGGATAAAACTAATGCCAGGGGCCATTTTCTTCGCACGAATCATTCCGCTACTGGTTTCAGTGCTGATTTTAATTACCTTTCACCGTTTGGTATCCCGGCATATAAACCTTTTAGCAGCGGACCTGACCACACTGGTACTGAGTGTTCAATCACTATTCCTGGCACAAGCCTCACTGGTGTTGCCCGAAATGTTGCTTACCCTCTTTCTGATCCTTTCACTGCACAGTTTTTTGTCGGGGCGATACATACTTTTTGCAAGCTGGGCTACTCTGATGGTGCTGACCAAAGAAACCAGGGTTTTCTTTACAGGTGTTTTCGGGTTAATCTATATCGTAGAAAACATAAAACAAAATAGGGAAACAACATTCTGGATAAAAGGTATGATAATGGCTATCCCTCTAGTCGTGTATGGAATTTTCCTGATCCTGCACACCCGTGCCCATGGAGCCCCGTTTTTCAACGAACATCTGGAATATATTACCAACGAAGGAGGCCGGATAATGAGCAAATTACGTTCTGCCACTTCAAACCTGGCAACACGGTACGGAAGGAACACCCTCAGCGCTGTTGCCATAATATCCCTGATTGTACTTGCAGCAAGGCATCGAAAACCCGGAAACGCCCGTTTTCTTGTTATCAGCATAGTGCTGATCCTTTCGTTGATTGGTTTTTCTGTTATCAACTTTTTTACCCACCGCTATATACTACCTGTATTGCCACTATTTATTGCAGTCTGCATCAGCCTCGCTGTTTCGGCATTTCAAGAAAGAAAGCAATTGGCATATGCCCTGACAGGAGTCGTTTTTACAACCACCCTGATATATTCGGTCACCAAAATGGGGAAAATCGATAACGACCTGGGGTATTCACAATATCTGAAAGTTCAAAAAGAATTGGTGCATTGGTGCGAAGCCAACGACAAATATAAAAATGAGATAGCTTCAGGTTTCAATATGATGCTGGCCCTGCGCGACCCTTTCAATGGCTATCTCACAACAGAAAGGGGCTTCAGGGTAAACCACCTCCCGAAAACTGACAGTATTGAGCTCATTATCTGGGATTCAACATGCATGGATTCTGAACGACCCGAAGGGTTCCCTGAAGGATGGGAAAAGGTATTCAGCTGTAGATACAAAAAACATTGGGGTGAAATTTATACGAGGTATCAGCACAATTAAGGCACAAAATTTGTACCTTTGCAGTCCCTATTATACCGGGGCTGACCGGTTTTGACAGCGGGCAGAAGAGGTATGCAAGCATGTCGGGCATTGATCGCACAGCCCGTCAACAATGGCGTTCAAAACATAACTGGCGAAAATACTTACGCTCTCGCCGCTTAATCAAATAACAGTAGGTTAGGCACTTTCCGGCACAAGGTGCTGGAACGGGACGTCACTCCGGAGGTCACGCCTTCAGCCGTCCGGGTACAGTGGCGCAGCAATTGAGGGATAGTTTGCGGAAAGCTCCGGGCTGCAGATGAAATTCAGGAGCTAAGGTAATGGTCGGTAGTCCTGATCCAGCTGTTACACGAAAACCAAGTCGGGGACTAAGCATGTAGAAACCATATTGCTTCCTCGTTTGGACGCGGGTTCGACTCCCGCCAGGTCCACCAGCTAAAGCCGCGAAAGCGGCTTTAATTTTCATAAAAAGCGGGAGGAGAACTTTTATTTCAACAACCCCAGTCCTTCCAATGCCGATGCATCACCTGGAGAATATAGCAGTACCTTATTGAACAATACACGTGCTTCGCGCGATTTGCCAAGATGCAGATTGGTCCATGCCATCATCAGCAATCCATCGTAATCGAAAGGGTACAAATCAACCACTTTCTGAAAATTGCGGGCGGCCTGAGCAAAATCTTTCCGGTTATAATAAATCAGCCCCAGCCGGTAAAGGGCAACTGTATTCCCGGGGTTGTTAGACAAAATCTGGTTATAATATCTTATTACTTCGGCCCACTCAGCACGGGCAGCAAGTGGCAGGATGATACCAAATTTGGCCTCCTCGCTGTATGGCAAAACCGTCAATGCTTTGCGGTAGTGGGTTTTCGAATCGTCGAACAATCCGGCATTGTAACAGAGCCAGCCAATCCTTAGGTTTATCTCATATGAATCTTCCTGGTAAATATCTTTCAGCAAGTTTATGGCTTTCCTGAAATCGCCCGATTTCTCGAGCGCATAACTCTGCTCAAACGCTTTTAATACCATTTCGCTGTTTTGTGCTGTGGAAAGAAGCGTAAAACCCAGAAAAATTATTGTCAATAAATACTTCATAAATGCCATCTTAAACTGATCAGAAAATTATTGTCACTGAAAGTATAGGTTTGTTCCTGAAATTCTGACGGGTTAAGGTAATCAAAAGTTGTGCCCTGCTTATTCACCCACTGATAACGGGCCATAACATCGAAACGGTATTTCATAAAAGGAATATATACTGCTAAACCGAATAAATTTCTGATGGATTCGGACATGTTATAAATCACATATCCGTCGGAAGCAGCAAAATTTTTCATGGTCCCGACTGCGCCTTCGGTTATTAGCCATAATGGGCCTGTTTTCAGTCCGATTTTCTGATTGAAAACGGCTTTGAGATCATCGGCGCTTTCATCGTTGTGCATGAAAAAGTCGGAGGAAAGATAAAAATTGGAGTTACCCATGGGGTAAATCATCAGTTGCCCTCCGGCCTGAAGCTGTTGGTAACCATTAATATTTCCGTAAGTAACCGACAATTTAGGCCTGAGCCAAACCAGTTCTTTTGCCACCGACGCATTGAAAAAAAGATCCCCGATTTTGAAGGTATATTTGCTTAACCATGGCACCCCTGAATTGGTAAAAGTAATAAAATTACTTTCGGAAGTGCCCCACAATACGGTAAAGGCTGTGGTGAAACTCCAACCACTTTGAATAATGTATCGCCCCTGCAGATAATACTGAAACTGTGAAGTGTTGCTTTCGTGCTGATAATCAATTCGTGGAGCTAAAACCCTGCCGAACATCTGCATTCTTTTTACACCCAGATGACTGAATCCGTGGTAAAGGAAAAGCCTGTGGTTAACCCGGTGGTCGATGCCAATTCCTTTATAAAACTGTTGTTTCAGGACATTTCTAAAAGCCATATAACTGTAATCGCTCGTAATACTTTCGCTGAGCAGATTATCATAACCCGAATTGATTGTTAACTGTGATTCGGCCAATATTGTATTTACCAGCGGTTTGGGCTTAATCAGCATTCGGGACAGGTAATCATCGGCAAACACCGAAGCAAGTTTATCGGCTTCATCGGAACGGCTTCCCATTAGCAATGCATAATAGTACCAATAGTTGGTAAATTCATCGGTACTGTTCCACGAATAGGCTTTTCCGAAATGACGCGCTGCAAGCCTGTAATTTTTCAAGTTGTAGGCTGCCATACCTGCCCTAACGCGTAAATAATAAAAATCGACACCATCATGGAGCGATTTTCGGGTCACAAGTAACAGGTTTTTCCAGTCTTGTCCCATGTATAGACTGTAAGTTAACGAATCGGTTCTCAACCATTCAGGTTGGGCAACAGTGGCATAGGAAACCACCAGAATCAGCAAGGCAGTATTTAAGATTCTAAGCATACCGCTTTAAATTCAAAATATTCATTCCTGACATTAAATTCCGAAATGCACTCATTTTTGAGTTCAATCTCAAAAACCATCTCTTTTCCTCTCCTGTAAATCACTTTCGTCTGCAACCTGGCTGCCGATGCATAGAAATCCTCATCCAGGTTCAGGTAGTTTATTTGAAAACCTGCTTTTAAAAAAAAGTGGAAAGGTGCCACAAAATCGTGGCAGAAAAGGGTGAATCCTGAATATACTTTATTTGGGGGAAGTGAATCTGAAGCCGATAAGCCTTTGTAAAAACCAGTAAGTACTTTATAAAATCCAAGGTAGAAATAATAAAGCAACGATTTCCGGGTACCTAAGTAGTTTGTAAAGAAATGGATATTGCCATTGTTATAAAACCAGGCAGTTGCTCCTGTATGGTTACATTCAAAATAGCTGTTGTTGTATTCATCTGTTTTCACTTCCCAAATGTGTTTTCCGGCCAGCCATTTTTCGGTAGTACCACTCACTTCAAAAATAAATTTTCGTCCGGGCAGAAAATGGAATGCTTTTTCGAGCATAGGATGATTCTGAATGGAAGTTACTTTTTCACCTTCAACCGGAATTGTATGTGTTTCAAGGACTTGTTTCCCATCTTTTTCAACCAGGAAGTTTGATATGGGATAGTGAATGGTTTTGCTGCCTATGTGCGGCGTTGCCTGCAATTGAAAATGAAGGTGCGGATAAGGCGACCGCCCTGAGGTACCAACCAGCCCGATTAAATTGCCCCGTTTTACAGCTTCACCCTTTTTAACCTTAATCGAGCCTGGTTTCAGATGACTAACTTGAGAGTATAAATGGTCGGTATGTTTTATAACCACACTGTTTCCCCAGTTTCTTTGGATATTATTTTCGCCTACCGGGTTGTCGGGAATGCCATCGGTAAGGTCGGCCACAATACCATCGGCCGGGGCTACCACCGGTTTTTCGTAACAGTAATATTCCCTGGCAATAATGCCTGCGCCCCTGAACTGCTTTCCGTTAGGCCCAACCATGATCAGGTCGAGCGCCTGACCCCACTCACCTTTGTGGGTGTGCGCTCCGTTATATGCCTGGCTAACCAACCACTCGCCAATTACCGGCAACCCAACCTGAAAATATTCGGCCGAATGAAAACGGTCGCTGTTTGTACGAAGATGGTAAAGGTTTTTTTCGGGGCTGAAAAGCTGCACAGGTGTTTCAAAAAGCCGATGGCCTGGTTTTAACCTGATTTTCAGTACATATAAAAATGTGAGCACAATTATATTAAATGGAAGTGCATACAATCCAAGCTGAAAAAATTCAAAAAGTCTTTGAAGGCCGAGTGTAACCAAAATAACCATAGGCAATAACCAGATAAGCCAGAGGTATGACCATCGGGATGGAATTACAAAAAAACCACCCACCGCAATACTGGTAAGTATATAATTGAAACCTATATACGTATATCCCAATACTGAAATATCGGCGCCGGTAATCTGGTAAAAAATCCAGGCAAGTACAAATCCATACACCGAAAGGGTGAAAGCTATCCTTGAATATATGATGATACTGATGGCAATTAAAACTCCGGCAAGGAGATTATATTGAAAGAAAATTGCCCCAAGGGAGAATAGGTAGGTTCTTATGGCCTGACTTCCGATCAGGTTATCAAACCATTCCACACCATTTATCAACCATTTACCACCTAACGAAAAAAGCTCGTTATGAACATACACTCCACGAATACTCAACCCCAAAGCAGTAAATTCGCCCGAAGCCATCATCAGCAACCAAATTCCAAATAAAAACGGAATACTCAGATAGGGTAATCCATATTTATAAAATACCCCTTGAATAGCTATGGTAAACAAGAAGGTAAGCAACGCCCCAACAATTAAAAGAAGATAAAAAGCTACACCCGGTTGAAATGCAAGTCCAAATCCAAGGCCAACAAGCAGGCTATTGTAACCGTAGAATCCCTTCCGGACAAACCAACTGCTG
Source organism: Bacteroidales bacterium (assembly GCA_037447215.1). GTDB lineage: Bacteria > Bacteroidota > Bacteroidia > Bacteroidales > Prolixibacteraceae > UBA1413. The sequence goes on along the minus strand of JBBIHB010000003.1, from coordinate 25,892 downwards.
AACCCCATCGACTCGGCCGCAATGTTGCTTGTAAGAACTGCTACAGCCCCTGCTATTCCGGCATTTTGATCAATGAAACTTACTACAAGCAAAATAGAAGCCAGCCACCGGTTATCTGAGAAAAACACCTGGGCATAGCTGTTCAGAAAACCTTCGGCTTGCCATATGATACTCTTTTTCAACTTCTCCATTAATTACTTTAAAAAATCAGGAACTTTTTCTACGGACTTAAAAGTATCCAAATTTTCGCTTTCCCTGATCACATAAGTATCACCATCACTTCCTATCAATACAACACGTGGCCTGTATGTTATAAATTGCAACCATTGTGTCATGTTGTAAGCTCCTATTCGCTCAATTACCACCGGATTGCCGGGTTGGAGAGAGGGGAAACGTACAGCTTGCCTGATTACATCGATATTCATGCACAAAGGTCCGCAAATCTGTGTATCTTCCAAATCGGCATTTACAGGCACTCCAGGAAGGATTGTATGTTCGTACCAGAATGATGTAAACAAGTGGTTTACACCAATATCTATTATCATTGCCCGACGTCCGCTTGCCATTCTCTTGTTGGCTACGACCCTGCCAAGCAGGTACCCTGCATCATCTATCAATGCGCGCCCTGTTTCAAGAATAAGAAGTGGCATATCCTCAGGCCTGATTTCGGAATTGAGCAGTGTGCCAGTAATTGCTTCGGCATAATCGTCGAACTGGGGGCAAGTATCGGAGCCTGGCAAATAGGCTCCTTTCAGTGTATTTTTTGTTGCAAATCCACCTCCCATATCAATATATTTTATTTTGTGGCTGAATTTCCTTTCGGTGCGTACCGCAAGGTCAGCCAGTTTTGCTGTTGCCACTGAATAGGCCGCAGTACTCATTATGTAGGTTCCGATATGGGTGTGCAACCCGATCAGTTCCATATTTTCACTGTTCATAATCCGGTTTATAGCATTCCATGCTTCACCATTCTCGTAATTAAAGCCAAAACGCTCCCATTGAGGATAGATTCCGGTATCCATATTTATTCGTATGGCAACCTTTGCCTTTTCAGGCAACTCTTTGGTTAATTGAACAATAAGGTAGAGTTCGTCGAAATGATCAATGTGGATTAACGATCCATTCATTATGGATAGTTTGAGCTCATTGGCCGATTTGTGAGGTCCGTTAAATATTATTTTCTTCGGATCAACCCCGTTGGCAATGGCTTTCTCATACTCAAACCATGATACAACTTCAGCCCACGAACCTTCCTGATGATAAATCCTGCATACTGCATCCAGGTAATTGGTTTTGTACGACCACGCCATCTGTACTTTCGGATATCGGGTCGAAAATGCCTGTAACATCTCCCGATAACTATTTCTGATGGTAATTTCAGATAGGACATACAAGGGCGAACCATATTGCTCCATCAATTCTTTTACCTTAAAACCCTCTATTTCAGTTTTGGATTCGATGTTGAATTTTGCCCCGAACTTATCGGGAAGTCCACTCAATATCCGGTTAATAACCGGCCGTTCATATTTCAGTTTTTCCATTTTTTCTGAACTGTTAAAGGTTATCAATGAACAACAAATTTTTTACTCTCCGAGACAATGTTCCTACCGAGTATCCTATAGGTATAAGTTCCCGGTAACCATCCCGAGGTATTCAGCCTGAATATGGGTTTTCCTGAAAGCTCAACTTCGCTTATCAGTTGTCCGGCCGGAGAAAATACCTGAAGCTTACCCATATTTTCACCAGTGGGAACAGGTATGTTTAAAACCTCAGCTACAGGATTCGGGTAAGGATCGGAAAGCCTGGCCACAACATGAAAGGCCGCAGTTTGTGTTCCTGGTATTGAGAAAATATACGTTTTTACTGAACCTGGCCAGTATGAGTTATCGTAAGCATATACTGACAACTTATATTGATCATCGCCACTTTTGAGAATATTGGCATACACGCCATTGTCGATATTGGCAAGCACATTTCCCTTTTCGTTGATTATCTTCGATGAGTACCGATAATAACCCTCGTTCCCCACAGTCACCCAGTTATAAGCCGAATACCAGAGTTCAATGCTGCTATCGGCATTAAAGAGGTTCTGTGTTACAAACTTAATGTCATACAGATAGTAATCGGCAGGTAACGAAATGGGAATAGTTTTGTACAGTGTATGGTCAAGGTTATATATCCTGCATTCCGCTTTAGCCACATCCATCAGAAAATATTTGTGTTCTGTTGCATTTAATCTGGTAACAGATAACGAATGGTCATATACTTTTTCAAGTGCAAACTGTGCGGCGGCCATCCTAATAATGATTATAACAGCTAAGATGGATAAGAAAAGTTTCGCTTTCATTTTAGATGATTTGAATGTTATTACAGTACAGATTGGAATTCTCCTTCCATCGAAATTTTTTCAAACTGGCTGATGTCGCCAAGCATATCCCATGAGTATCGGATAAACATTTTCCCTACATGGTAACTGGTTAACGATTCAACCTCAATGCCCAAAGCCAATTTAACCATAGCTTCGGGGATGTTCTGTCCCGCTCCTACGGCCAGATAAACCCAGGCCGGTATCCTTGGATTGATTTCGATAAGAAAATATTCCGATTGGTTTGTTTTGATCATTTCAAGTTCCATTCCCCCTTTCCATCGGGTTTTGGCAATAATATTCCGGGTAATTTCCATCATTTTATCGTCATCAATGGTTATTCCGCCCCATGCTTTTCCTTTATCTGTAATGTATTGCTTGCGCATCGAAACTGCAGCAACCGTGCGACCTTTACCATCGCCAAGGGCAACCACGTTTACTTCGGTTCCTTTTATAAACTCCTGCACGATGACCGGCAACCCCCATTTTGAAGCGATCTTATTGAAATGGGTGATTACTTGATCTGGATTGTAAGCCAGGTAAGCATCATAAAATTTACCCTTAACCAGCAACGGATAATCGAATTTATCGCGTAAACTCTGGATGTCATTCAGACTGGATATTTCGACCGAATCGGGGACCTGTACACCGTACTTTTTTCCAAATAATGGTAGGTTAGCCTTACTGCGTTCTTCGAGTTGCTCCAGAGTGGGCAAAAATGTACGGATACCCTGCTGTTCCAATAACTTTTCCGATTTAATAAAGGTATATAACTCTGCATCGAGATTGGGAATAATCAGATCAATCTTTTCCCTTTCATGTATTTCCATGATCCGGTTCAGAAATACTTTTGTCCCGGCCGATGGATATGGGATCATATAGGTACGATCGGCAATTCCGGGCATATAAATGCCAGGCTCAAGGTTTTCGTAACATAACCCAATAACCCTGGCCTTCAAATCTTTTGATTCCCTAATGCCCCGGATAACCGGTACACCCGGTCCCGGATTATCGGTATTGTTCAAACCGGTAATAGCAATATTTACATTTCTGATACTCATTTTTGATTTTCTTCACAAAGGTTATAATAACGAAGCATGGCCGTAAAATCAATCATGTTTTTCTCAAGGGTAACCTCATCCACATCATACCGGTCAAGGATTTTTGCCTGAATGTCATGATTTGAAATATTCTGCTTCATCATAAAAATGATTTCCCTTGCAACCGGATTGGTGGTGTAGGAATCGCCGGTATTCGGATCGAAAAGAAAACCGTTGTCGTTGATGGCAATAGTTGGCTTAATCTTCATTTCCCAAATTTTTAATCATTCAACAAATATATTTATCCATGAATGGATACAATAAATTAACGATGATGTTTTCATGATTTTGTTATGAATAATAGTAAAAGATGTATGAAATTTTGTAATGGTGATATTTTGGCATATAATCCAACTAAATGCAATTATTAATTATTAAAATTTGCCAAAGGCTCAGCTTTTAACTTCTCCTATCTTGTTAATTGACAACTTTTTACCTACTCCAGATTTATAGTCCGACACTGTGTAACCTGAATATTTCTTAAATTGGTTTGAAAGATATTGTACGCTACTGTAATCCATCATATATGCAATCTCAGTCAAGGAAAACTCACCCTGGTCGATTAGTTCCTTAATTCTTTCAATTTTATTCAGAATAATATATTTTTCGAGGGTTATTTCGTGGTATTTAGAAAAAATTTTTGAAAGTTGCTGATAACTGATGCCCATCTTCTCAACCAGATAATCTGATTTCTGAACAATAGAATTCACATTGTTCATGCGGTGTATCAAGTCAAACACGGCCTGTTTAATCTGATCAATCAAAAGTTGTTCACGATTTTTGATGATACCTAATCCTACCGTTGACAGAATCTGATTAATCTTTTCGGGGTTTAATTTTTCGTTGTTGTATAAAATTGTGGCTTCACCAGGTTTAATTTCTTCCACACATATCTGATTGGATTCCAATAAGTTTTTCACCAAAATCAGGCAACAATCACAAATCATGTTTTTTATCCGTATGGTTTCCCGGATATAAGGTTGGTTATTGATATATTCTATCCCCGATTTCACAAACTGTCTCTATTGCTTTAAGGAGATAAAATTATAATAATGTATTCAAATAATAAATTGTCGTGATGGATAAGAAAATAGGAAAACAGTTAACCATACTATTGTAAAAATAACCAATGGAAACCTGCCATTAAACCTTTTCCTTTTTCAATACCACATAAGCTACTTTATGCCGGTTGTGGGTATAGGTAATATGTATCTTCCCATCTGGAGATTGAATCACAGCAGGATAAGAGAACTCTCCCGGTCCTTGCTCAAGGGTAACAATTTTTTCCCATTCCTTTCCGTCGTTTGATGTACTGACAACCAATGGGTAACGGGCGCCTCCCCAATGTTCTTCTGATTTTCCTGTGGGGTTGTAAACCAATATGAAATTTCCATCGGTAAGGGTTACCCCATCGAAACCCGAATTGTTGTTGGGCAATGTTCCAGCTTCGATTTTTGTCCATGACAAACCATTATCGGATGACCAGGTTTCTCCCATAACACCCTCTTTGGTTCGTGTCAGGGCTTGCATTCTGCCATCCTTATGTTCCAAAATCGTTGGTTGAATAGACGAATAATCACCTTGCATAATGGGTTCGGAAAAATGATCCCACGTTTCGGTTTCCGGATCAAACAACTCAAAATGGGTTCGCCATACGTCATGTTCACTACTCGAAGGAGAAAGAAGTTTGCCGTCTTTCAATAAAATAGGCTTGTTTTTTATTGGCCCTACAAAAGGATCGGGTATTCGGACGGGATCAGACCAGGTAGTACCACCATCGGATGAAACCAGGTACATCCCCCACCATGTTGATGGTGAAGGCCCCATCTTATAAAAAAGAAAAAACTTCTTATCGTTATAATTCCATAAAACCGGATTCCAGAGCGGATATATTTCACTTTCAGTGATATATCCGTTAGCTATCTCTACCGGTTGGCTCCAAATACCATTTTGGTTATGCGATATCCAGATGCCAACATTCGGATGGCGTTCATGCATACCACCAAACCATGCAGCCCATATCCGGTTATTGGCAAACTCAATTGTCGATGCATGACATTCCGGTGTTGGTTTATTATCATCAGAATAAATAAAATCCTGTTTTTCAATTATCCAGCGATAATTTTCCACGGTTGCACAAGATAATAGATTGATTATAAACATGCAATAGATTAAAACCCTAAAAACATTCATAGTATTGTTTTTAATCAAAGTTAAATATTTTCCCAAAATTCTGTCAGGTTTATTAACATTTGTTGAAAAGTCAGGTTTGTAAAAGGTGTATTACTTCAATAAAAAAAATTTGCTGGTAAATATTTCAGCAATTATCTTTGTTTCATCAGGTGAGCGATAAAAGGCAGATATGAACGCAAGGAAAAGACCAGCGGCGCTTAAGTGGGCATGCAATCTGATCGTACGGATGAAAATCCGCTTGCTGGAAGATCCGGAGCCGGCCAACAGAGGGTAATACCAACGGTAACCGTCACCACCAGCCACCGAAAGGTGTTTTTTGGAAGGTTGAGCTTTAAGGAGGGAAAATTGTTGCTGAACTTCGGTTCAGCTAACGAAATTTCCCGGAAATGAAAATGTCGCAAGTCATTAACATTTTCACAATCGGAGGGAAGTAGCAATGCTACCCGCACGAATGTCCGATGGTGCTTCGTCCGGTAAGATTATTCAGGAGAGAGCAATTTCAAATGAAAAATCGAGCGGACATACAGATGGCAAATCTGTAACAAGTTTTGTCAGAAGTAATAGGGCAACATCTCGTTCCGACCGGTGAAAACCATGAGGAAAATGAAAGAGCCGGCCACAATAACAGTAGCCTGACGCTGAGCAAGTTTCGGCTTGAACAGTGAAACGGGAGTTACCTTAAAAGTAGCTCCCGTTTTTGTTTGCATAAGCCTATTCTTATCAACAATTGTTGATAAGATACGTTGAAAAAACGTTAACATTATATAACGTCAAAAACTTGACAAGAAGGTATTAATGTTGTATATTTGTAATATCAGGTGAGCGATAAAAAGCAGCTCAGAAGATAAGGATCAGAGAAGCAGAACTTAAGTGGGCTGAAAATCAGATCAGGCAGGGAAACCTGATTATCGGAAGAGCCGAAGCCGGAAAACAAAGGGCAACACCGATGTATCCGTCGAACGCCAGCCACCTAAAGGTGTTCTTTGGAAGGTTGAGTCTAACGGCAGAAAGATAATTTAAGGAACTCCGGTTCCTGAAAACTTTCCGGAAACTAATTAGGGTGCAAGCCCGAAACGTTTTACAATCGAAGGGGTGCAGCAATGCAAACCGTACGATTGTCTGAAAGGCGCTTCGTCCGGGAAGGTCGATCATTGGGAAGCAATTTCTGATGTGACATCCAGCGGACATTCAGAAAGTCTGACTGTAACAGGTCAGACCGGATGAATCGGGGTGGATTTTTCCGATGAATAGACGCAAGTCTTGAAAAAGGGGAATAAAACCGGCTACAATAACAGTAACCTGACATTGCAGGATACTCCGGTTGAATGCAGTGAAATGGGGATTGTCAGAAATGATGGTTCCCATTTGTGTTTTAAATAGGCTCCCATTGAATAATACCCTTACCTAAATTAATTCTAAATTATTTACCTGCAATTGATTTTTGATTTTTTTTATTATATTTGTATCGACTTATTCAAGTTTATTTAGTCCCTTATGCTTGAATTGCAATTTTAAATCCCAACGAAAGGAGACAGAGGTCTCCTTTCTTGTTTTATATAACTCTTACATTCTTTCAGGAAGTTCGATTCCAAGCATGCCCATACCATTTCGCAGTATTTCAGAAACAACATCTGATAATACCAGCCTGAAATTTCGCTTATCTAAATCGGGCTCATTTAAAATAGAATGTTCATGATAAAACTGATTGAAATGTTTGGTTAGTTCATAACAATAATTTGCCAATACAGCCGGTGAATATTCCATAGCAGCCTCTTCAACTGTTTCCGGAAATAATGAAATGGTTTTCAACAGCTCTCTCTCCTTTTCTTCAACAGTTTTAATCCCATTAAAATCAGCAGATATATTAATATTTGCGTCAATAGCTTTTCTGAGCACAGATCGTATTCGGGCATGGGTATATTGGATAAATGGCCCGGTATTTCCATTGAAATCAATCGATTCCTTAGGATCAAAAGTCATGTTTTTGCGGGGATCAACTTTTAATATAAAATATTTCAACGCACCAAGTGCTATAATTTTGTACGTGCGCTCTGCCTCTTCTTCTGAAAGCCCTTCGAGTTTGCCGAGTTCTTCTCCCATTTTTCTTGCAACCTCAATCATTTCGGCAATGAGATCATCGGCATCAACAACAGTACCCTCGCGCGATTTCATTTTCCCTGTAGGTAATTCCACCATACCGTACGAAAAATGATACAACTCCCTGCCCCAATCATATCCGAGCATATCGAGTAAAATTGCCAAAACCTGGAAATGGTAATTCTGCTCATTCCCAACAACATAAACCATTTTATCAATAGGATAATCGTTAAATCGCATTTTTGCCGTCCCGATATCCTGTGTCATATACACAGATGTTCCATCGCTCCTGAGCAGCAGCTTGTGGTCAAGACCTTCCGAAGTCAGATCAGCCCATATCGAACTGTCGTCTTTCTGATAAAATATCCCCTCTTTTAATCCCCTCAATACTTCTTCTTTCCCCGAAAGGTATGTTTCCGACTCGTAATATATTTTATCAAAATCGACACCCAGATTCCTATAAGTTACATTAAAACCATCGTACACCCATCCATTCATCATTTTCCAAAGTTCAACAGTTCCCTTGTGACCTGCTTCCCATTTTCTAAGTAATTCACGGACTGCCAGAATTGATAGTGCACAATTTTCAGCTTCTTGTTCGGAAAATCCCTTAGCAACCAATTCGGCAATTTCTTTTTTGTATTGCTTATCGAACATTACATAAAAATCGCCAACCAGATGGTCGCCTTTTATGCCGGTCGATTCAGGGGTACGCCCTTCGCCCCACTGCTGCCAGGCATACATCGATTTACAGATATGGATACCCCGATCGTTCACTATATTTGTTTTTACCACCCTTTTACCGTTGCCTTTTAAAATTTCGGCCAGCGAAAAGCCAAGAAGGTTATTTCTGATATGTCCCAGATGAAGGGGTTTATTGGTATTGGGCGACGAATACTCAATCATTACAAGTTCTGAATCTTCTGTAGCTTCCTTTAATCCATATCGTTCGTTTTTAAAAGCTTCCTTCAGATTATTAATCCACCATGAAATAGTAATGGTTAAATTCAAAAAGCCTTTAACCACATTAAATTTTTCAATTATTCCTTCATCTGTGACGAGGTATTCTCCAATCATACGAGCTGTATCCTCTGGTGATTTTTGTGTGTACCTGACTATGGGAAAAACCACAAAAGTAATATCGCCTTCAAATTCCTTACGGGTTTGCTGAAATTGAAGCATATTATTTTCGGGCTCGAAATCAAATATTACCTGAATTGCTGAAGTGATTTTTTCTTTCAGAAAATTTTCAATATTCATACTGATTGTTTTTTGCAGGCACAAAGATATGGTTTTTAAAAAAAAGCAGCCTTCCATAAACGAAAGGCTGCTGTAAGGTGAGAAAAAGTTTAAAATTTATAAATTCTTGTCAGCAAAAATAACTAAAATTGCTTTTCAGACAATAATTTCTTCTTTATCGGGATCCCAGAATACCTGCTTTTTATGGTGGTACGATAAGGTGCCCATGTGTGCAGTCATAGCTTCTTCAAATCCCTGGTCTATGTCGCAGCTTGGTTGCCTGCCTTTTCTGATGGCATCAATCCACTCTTTCATATGCAAATGGGTTGTGTCAACCCTTCGGCCTCCCCTGTAGGTATAAAGCAATCCACGACCGGCAAAATAACGTTCTGTTGCCGAGGTAATGGTATCGGCACCTTTTCCGGGAACATAGCTATAAATTGGCATATCGGGTTTTATTATTCCCTGCTTTATTTTTTCAGCATATCGGGTTGATCGTGGATCGGCATAAATGGTGAGTGTATTTCCCATTTCCATATATGCATCGTGTCCCATCACTTTTTTGCCTCTGTTCAGTTGACTTGCCAGGGTTGCTGAATATAGCAGCGACAGATTCCTGTCAGGAAATTCGAATACAGTATGTAAAACATCGGGAACGGTACGGCCATCTTTGAAAAAATAGACACCACCGGTAGAAGTTGCAGAGTGTGGTATTCCAAGATTCAAAATCTGATTGATCGCATCGTACTCGTGTGTCAACAAGTCGCCCGAAAGCCCGGTACTGTAATCCCACCAGCAACGCCACCTGAAAAATCTTTCAAGGCTGAAATCGTGCCATGGTGCCGGGCCGATAAACTGTTCCCAGTCGATGGTATCCGGATTGGCGTCCTTATGGATCGGATAAACCCATGCCCCGTTCGGATCATTTCGGTTGGTAGTCACTTCAATGAGCGTGATAGGTCCCAAAACATTTTTTTCGATTGCTTCGCGGGCTTTCAGGTATGCATCTGTCTGGCGGCCTTGATGGCCTAACTGGAATACAATTCCCGATTCTTTGACGGCAGTCCGCACTTCATATGTTTCTTCAACAGTCCATGTAAGAGGTTTTTCACAATAAACGTGTTTGCCTGCCCTTGCTGCTTCAATGGTCATGGGGCCATGCCAGTGATCGGGAGTGGCAATAACAATCGCATCCACTTCGGGAGAGGCGATTAATTCCTTATAATTGAGATACCTTTTAACCGTTTCACCCATTGGGGCACCAGGAATTTCCCGATTAATATTTGCTGCTGTTTCCTTCGCTAAAACACCATAAGTGTCAAAAATATCACAAACTGCAGTTATTCTGATATTCAGGTCTTCCTGTTCTTTGAAGTCCTGATAACGGTAGTCGTTGCTGTTGGTCTCTGCAGCTTTTTTCCACTCTTCCACCAGTTCAGGATGTGCAAACCCGAGAGCTTTGGCCAGTTGTTTTCCACGAATGCCAAAACCAATTAATCCAATCCTGATCTCTTTACCTTCTGACTTGACCGGCGGTTCGGGTTCTCCCTGCGACATATCCAGCTCGCGTGCAATGGTACTTTTCAGGTAATGATCGAAGGATTTCTTTTTGTATAATCCATAAGCAACGGCGCCGAGTACCGGAACGGTTGCAAATCCTTTTAAAATATCTCGTCGGTTTAATTTCGATGAGTTGCTGTTCATATTATCTTTTTCGTCCATTGTAATTCAATATTTTCGATTTTTACCAAAAAAAAGCTTGTCGAGACCAATTATATGACTGGTTGGAAACATGGAAAGAACGCCAAGAGCGATTAATTCAACCATGACTTTATCAACTATAAAATAACTTCCTTCGCTGGGTAAAGCATAGTTAAGCCCTACAACAGGGGGATGCGAGAGATAATAAAAACAAAGCAACAACATTCCCGACCAAATAGCCAGGCGGGTGAATATCCCCAAAACCAGGCCTATACCTATCAAAACCAGTCCCCATTCGTTCATATAGTCAATGACTTTCAGAATTGTTGGATTTGCAGCCATGGCATAAAAAAGGGGTGCAAAAATCCCTTTGGAATCCATCAGGTATCCAAATGGAGACCATGCCGGATTAAACACCTTTACCAAACCTTCGTACAGGAAGTGCCAGCCAATGGCAACACGTAACAGTACCAACCATGTAACCTGGCCGGTGCTTAAGTTGATTAATTTGTCCTTCATTGGATTGAATTCTTTTATGAGATTATTTTTAGCGACAATATGTAATAAATACAAAATGATTAAGTTTCCGAAAGTATAAAAAATAATTGTTCAGCAGAATTATTGAATAAAAAAAATCCGTGAAAATTATTTCATCGGATTATTTTGATTTGGTTTGGCACTAATTGTTCACAATTTATGTATTACCAGGCCTGATCGTAATTTCGGTTCGAACCAGGTAGTTTTGGGAGGCATTATATTCCCCGAATCGGCAATTCGGATCAACTGATCCATGGAAACAGGGAAAAGTGCAAATGCGACCTGCATTTCACCGGAATCGACCCTACGCCTAAGCTCAGCGAGGCCTCTGATCCCTCCTACAAAATCTATCCCTTTTGATGTTCTCAGGTCTTCAATTCCAAGAATCGGCTTCAGAATCTGCTCTGATAAAATGGTCACATCAAGAACTCCTATGGGGTCAAAATCGTTATATGTTCCTTCTTTCGCGATAAGTTTGTACCAAGTCCCGTCGAGGTACATCGAAAAAGTGTGCAATGATTCAGGTTTGTATATTTCGGAACCTTTTGATTCAATGATAAAGCTTTTCTGAAGAGCTTTTATAAATTCCTCAACTTTGTACCCATTCAGGTCTTTTACCACCCGGTTATAATCGATTATTTGAAGCTGATTATCAGGAAAATGAACTGCCATAAAGAAGTTATATTCTTCTATACCGGTATGGTTTGGATTCTGTGCACGCTTTTCAGCGCCAATCCTGGCAGCTGCAGCAGTACGGTGATGACCATCGGCCACATAGGTAAAAGGAACCATTTCGGCAAAAAGTGTTTCAATGCGCTGATTAATCCCGGAATCATATATTGGCCAGAAATGATGTCCGAAACCATCTTCGGCAAAAAAATCATACTCTGGCATTTCGTTTTCCACGATGCTTTTTACCAATAAATCAATTTCTGGAACAGCTTTGTAAGAAAAGAACACAGGTTCAATATTTGCATTCAGGTATCGGGTAAGTACCATACGGTCCTCCTCCTTATCGGGACGGGTAAGCTCATGTTTCCTGATAATACCCTTTTCGTAATCAGCAGTAGCCGCACAGCCTACCAGGCCATACTGTGTCCTACCGTTCATGGTCTGTGCATATATATAAAAGCGGGGCTCATCATCTTCGACCAGCCAGCCATCATCCTGAAATGCATTAAAATTTTCTACAGCTTTAATATAAACAGTATCAGAATGGATATCTGTACCCGGTGGACAATCAATTTCGGCACGGGTAATATGCAGCAACGACCGTTTTTTACCTTCAGCCATTCTGGAAGCCTCCTCGCTATTCATTACATCATAAGGAAGGCAGGCCAGTTCCTGAACAATCTGTTTTGGAGGGCGCAGCCCCCTGAATGGTTTTACAATTGCCATATTAATTGTGTTATAAAATTTCAAATGACTTATGCAAAAAGAATTTATTCTGGGTATGGAATGGCATTTTTTTCAAAATAATTGAACTACTTATTAACCTGATATGTAATATCGCCTGTGATAAAGAAGTCAACAATTTGTTCAGCAGCAGCCACTCCGGCATTGGTATTGGCTTCGGCGGTCTGTGCCCCTAGCTTCTTAGGGGTAGCATAATAACGTCCGGGAAATTTTTGAGCAAAAATCTCTTTATTGTCGGGTTCAACATCGGTGATGTATTTCACATCGTTGCGTTCTTCCAAAAACCGGATCAGGTCATCTTCGTTTATTACCTCTTTGCGGGCAGTATTCACAATCATGGCGCCCTTTTTCAATTCTTTCAGCACCTCATAACTTACCGATTTCAGATGTTCACCCTTTGCCGGTACATGAATGGAAACCACATCGCTTTTGCGGTAAAGTTCTTCGAGCGAATGAGTGACTTTCAGTCCGATGGCAGCGGCAGCTTCTTTGCTGTAACGGGTATAAACGATTACTTTCATGCCGAGTGCACGGGCAATCCTGAAAACGTTTCGGGCCACATATCCAAATCCATGTAATCCAAGAGTTCTGCCCCTTAATTCCCTACCTGTTTTACCCGAAAACATTTCCCTGATGCCATAAATTGCAATACATATGGCCAGTTCGGCAACTGCATTGGCATTTTGTCCAGGTGTATTCATAACCACAATTCCCTTTTCTTTTGCATAGTTGCAGTCAATATTATCGTAACCTGCACCAGCCCTGACAATTATCCTGAGGTTTGGGGCAGAATCCATAACCCCGGCATCAACAATGTCGCTTCTTACAATCAAAGCATCAGCATCTGCAACTGCTTTTATAAGCTCAGTTTTTGTTTGATAATTCTCGAGCAAGAGAATTTGGTGGCCACCTTTTGTTATAACCTTTTTAATCTTCTCAAGCGCCTCATTAGCAAAAGGTTTATCGGTAGCAATCAATATTTTTTTCATTCCTTTCTTTGGTAAAAAAAAAGTTCCTGTCAACATATTAAAAATGGCATTACTGGCCTTTTGGCCGACAGGAACTTATTTATTATTAATTCTGCTGTTCAAACTCTTTCATCACATCTACCAATGCCTGAACACTTTCAATTGGCATAGCATTGTAAATTGAAGCCCTGAAGCCACCTACCGAACGGTGTCCTTTCAGCCCAACCATTCCCCGTGCTGATGCAAAATCGCCAAAAGCTTTTTCAAGATCAACGTAATCCGGGCTCATTACAAAGGTCACATTCATTCGCGACCTATCGCAAGGATCGGGAACAGTAGCTGAAAACAACTTATTTCTGTCTATTTCACTGTACAAAATTTCGGCTTTTTGTTTATTGATTTTTTCGATGACCTCAACTCCACCTAACTCTTTCAGCCACAGCAAAGTTTGCAGGCATCCGAATACCGGTACCGTACCAGGAGTATTAAACATAGAGTCGTTGGCAATATGGATTTTATAATCGAGCATGGTAGGGATAGGCCTTGTTACTTTTCCAAGGGCCGATTCTTTAACAATAACCAGTGTTGCACCTGATGGGCCAAGATTCTTCTGGGCTCCTGCGTAAATCAGGTCATATTTTGAAACATCAACCGAGCGGCTGAAGATATCGGACGACATATCGCATATCAAAGGTACCGAAACTTCGGGATCTTTCAGTATTTCGGTACCGAAAATGGTATTGTTCGAAGTATAGTGAAAATAATCCACATCATCGGGTATCACATAACCTTTAGGAATGTAATTGAAATTTTTGTCCTTCGAAGAAGCAACTTCAACCACATCACCAACAAATGTTTTTGCTTCTTTTAACGCTTTTGAAGCCCAGGTACCTGTGTTGAGGTAAGCGGCCTTTTTGTTCAGGAAATTCATTGGTGCCATCAGGAATTGAAGGCTTGCCCCTCCCTGTAAAAACAAAACAGAATACCCATCGGGTACATTCAAAAGCTCTTTTACCAGTTGCCTGGCCTGTTCCATGACGGCTATAAACTCTTTGCTGCGGTGCGATACTTCCATTACTGAAAGACCGGTCCCGGCAAAATTCATAACCGCTTCGGCAGTTTTTTCTTTTGTAAATTCGGGGAGAATCGATGGCCCCGCTGAAAAATTGTGCTTTTTCATTTGTTCAGAATTTTATTACATTGTTTTACATTATAATTTCCGGTATGCATTGCTCAAAGAAAGGAAAAAACAGATGCATAGCCGATGAGAATTGTCAAGTTATTGGTCAAATAATTATTTTTCAGGATGATTAATAACAGCTTTAACACATGACAAATATCAGAAAAAATTGATTGTTTGTGAAATACTGCCAGGTTAAAATTAAAAAGAAAGGGCATATTTTATGAAATACGCCCAGTTGAATAAATTACTCATATGACAATCAAATAAATGGCGTTTTTACAATTTCAGCCGGAATTTTTTTATCCCTTATCCCAACATATATAGTTGTACCAAAAGCTGCGTATTCTTTTGAAACATATCCCATTCCAATACCATATCCTAATACCGGCGACATAGTTCCTGAAGTTACTTTCCCGATTTGATTGCCTTCGGCATTATAAAGAAGGTATCCCTGCCGGGGAATAGCCTTTTCTTTCATAACAAACCCTCGGAGTCTTCGGGTAACGCCCTCTTTTTGCTGCATGGCAAGGAAGTCCCTGTCAATGAATTTACGGTCGCCGTTAAACCTTGTTATCCAACCTAACCCGGCTTCTATAGGGGATGTGGTGTCGTCAATATCGTTACCATAGAGGCAATATCCCATTTCAAGACGCAACGTATCACGGGCGCCCAGCCCAATGGGTTTAATCCCAAATTCCTCTCCTGCTTCGAAAAGAGCTTTCCAGATTGTTTCAGCATCATGGTTATGCATGTAAAGCTCAAATCCACCTGCTCCTGTATAACCAGTATTGGATATGATCACCTCCTTTACTCCTGCCAGTTCGCCCACCGTAAAATTGTAATACTTAATATCTGAAAGCCTTACAGGGGTAATTTTCTGAATGATATCGATTGCTTTCGGACCCTGAACAGCCAATTGACTGATCCTGTCGGATGCATTTTCAATCTCGGCACCCATGGTATTATGGCTGTTTATCCATTCCCAGTCTTTTTCGATGTTGGCAGCATTTACCACCATCATGTATTTTTCGGGCGAGATATAATAGAGTACATAATCATCAACAATGCCGCCTTTTCCATTTGGCAAGCAGGAGTAATGTGCCTGTCCGGGAACAAGAAGCGATGGGGCATTGGAACCAACTTTTCTTAGCAACTCAAGTGCATTGGGGCCTTTAATCCAGAATTCGCCCATGTGCGATACATCAAAAACACCAACGGCTTTCCGAACAGTCATGTGTTCATCTTTGATTCCTGAAAATTCTATCGGAAGTTCAAATCCGGCAAATTCTACCATTTTACCGCCAGCCAACTTATGAAGTGCATTGAATGCTGTTTTTTTCATATTTCTGATTTATCTCGAAAGAATTCTAAAAATATGGCGCAAATTAAGGATATTTATTCCTGATAATCGTTGAATTTTATCAGAATTTGTATTCAAATGCCGCAATCCGATGTGTAGTTAAGCAAATTTACTATTTTTAGGCTTGAAAAAAATCAACAAAGTGGAAAAGATAACAGACCTTAACTACATTTCGGAAATTGCAGCTGGTGATGGATCATTCATCCGAGAATTGATTGATACATTCATCTGTCAGGTTCCGGAATTTACTCAAAATATGAGAAAGTTTCTTGACCAAAAACAATATGGGCTTCTTGCAAAAGAAGCCCACACAGCTAAATCGTCGGTTATGCTTTTTGGATTACACCGTCTTGCATCAAACCTCAAAGAGTTTCAATTGCTGGCCGAAAATCAGGATCAAATCGAAACCTACTCCGATCGCATTGACGAATTCGAAGATATTTGTGGAAAAGCGATCATCGAACTGAAAAATTATTGAGGAATTTTACAGTTTAATTCCTGAAAATCAGTTCTTCATCTTTTAAATCGACCCATATTTCTTTACATGGCTCAAGTGTTCCTGAAAGTAATTTCTTCGATAATTCATTCAGAACATAACGTTGCAACAGTCTTTTAACCGGTCGGGCACCATAGGCAGGATCGAAACCAACTGCTGCGATCCAGTCAACTGCCGAATCAGATATCTTTAGGACAAAATCATTCCGTTTCATCCGTTCATTAATCCTTTCGAACTGAAGCTTGACAATTTGCCTCACATCGTTTCGGGTAAGCGGCGTAAATACAATAATATCGTCAACCCTGTTGAGGAATTCAGGCCTGATGGTCCGTTGCAGTAAATTGAGCAATTCTTCACGGGTTTTTTCCATTGCAATACCCATATTGTCCTCGCTGATGTGGGCCAGTTTTTCATGTATCAGATGGGACCCGAGATTTGATGTCATTATTATAATTGTATTCTTAAAATTGACTACCCTCCCTTTATTATCGGTCAGTCGGCCATCATCGAGCACCTGAAGCAACACATTGAATACATCGGGATGAGCTTTTTCAATTTCATCAAAAAGAACCACAGAATAAGGTTTATGCCTAACTGCTTCGGTTAGCTGGCCACCTTCATCATAACCTACATACCCTGGTGGGCTGCCAATCAGACGTGTAACTGAGAATTTTTCCTGATACTCAGACATATCAATCCGGGTAATCAGGTGCTCATCATCAAACAGGTATTCAGCCAAAGCTTTAGCAAGCTCAGTTTTTCCAACACCGGTTGTTCCCAGAAAGATAAATGAACCTATCGGTTTTTTTTCATCCTGAAGGCCTGCCCTGCTCCTTCTGACAGCATCCGAAACTGCAGCAATGGCTTCGTGTTGCCCTACCACCCGCTTATGCAGCTCTTCTTCCATGTGCAGCAATTTCTCGCGTTCACTTTGCAACATGCGAGAAACCGGGATACCGGTCCATCGCGAAACTACATCAGCAATATCCTCTGCATCGACCTCTTCCTTAATCATACTTCCTGCAGAATGGATCTTGTCAAGTTCATTTTTTATGTATTCAATTTCCTTTTCTTTTTCACCAATGCGCCCATACCTCAATTCGGCAACCCGGCCATAATCGCCCTGTCGTTCAGCTTGTTCGGCTTCAAACCTGAGTTCTTCAATTTCCGATTTATTTTTTTGGATGGTGTCAATCAGGTTTTTTTCTGATTGCCAGCGGGCACGGTGTTTTGATTGTTCTTCTTTCAGATTTGCAATTTCTTCGCTTAACTGGGCTAGTTTCCTATCATCTTTTTCACGTTTAATCGCCTCTCGTTCAATTTCAAGTTGCTTAATCCGACGTACGATTTCGTCGAGCTCTTCGGGAAGTGAATCCATTTCGAGCCTTAATTTGGCAGCAGCCTCATCCATGAGGTCAATGGCTTTATCGGGGAGGAACCGGTCGGAAATGTAACGCTGCGACAACTCAACGGCTACAATTATTGCATTATCTTTTATGTGTACCCGGTGGTGGTTCTCATAACGCTCCTTTAGCCCCCTTAGTATTGAAATAGCTTCGAGCGTACCGGGCTCATCAACATGAACAACCTGGAATCTGCGTTCGAGTGCCTTGTCTTTTTCGAAGTATTTTTGATATTCGCCCAGTGTGGTAGCCCCGATTGCACGTAATTCCCCCCTGGCAAGGGCTGGCTTCAGAATATTGGCTGCATCCAATGCTCCCTCGCTTTTACCTGCCCCTACCAAAGTGTGAATTTCATCAATAAATAGAATCACTTCCTCATTTGATTTGACTACCTCGTTGACCACAGCTTTAAGTCTTTCTTCAAATTCACCCTTATATTTGGCTCCGGCTATAAGTGCCCCCATGTCGAGGGAGAAAACCTGTTTCGACTTCAGGTTTTCAGGAACGTCGCCCCGCACAATACGGTGGGCAAGTCCTTCGGCTATAGCTGTTTTACCAGTACCAGGTTCACCAATTAATATGGGGTTGTTTTTGGTTCGACGCGACAAGATTTGTAATATCCGCCTTATTTCATCATCGCGTCCGATTACCGGATCGAGTTTTCCCGACCTTGCCCTTTCATTGAGGTTTATTGCGAATCGGTTTAACGAATTAAAACGGTCTTCGGCAGTCTGGGAATCAACTTTTGAGCCTTTTCGCAATTCATCAATTGCCTTTTTAAGTTCTTCCTTCTGAACCCCACTTTCTTTCAGCATTTGACTGACCTGATCTCCGGTATCGAGCAAAGATAGCAGAATGTGTTCGACCGATACAAACTGATCACCCATTTCCTGGGCTATTGCAAGAGCTTTTTGTAAGGTGCGGTTTGATGAATTTGAAAGGTATTGCTCCCCACCTGTTACCCTTGGATAGGATTCTATCACTTTATCGAGTGCCTGTATCAGAATATTGGTGTTAACCGCAAGTTTCTTAAAGAGATATAGTACAACACTCTCCGCCTCATGAAAAAGACCTTTCAGCAAATGACCGGTTTCGATAGCCTGCTGGTTGTTGCCCTGGGCTATCTGGAAAGCGTACTGCAATGCTTCCTGTGATTTTATTGTAAAATTGTTGAAATTCATGGCTATCACAATTTTTATTTTGTACCTATTCTGCTCCAAATAAAAAGCCACCACATCAAAGCAGACAATTTGTCATAATAAAATCGATCAATTTGAAAAATTGACAGGATTAGTTCATTATAATTTTCATTAACCCTTTAAATTCAAAACTTTAGAATATTAATCAATGATGAAATGCTCAATTTTTCCGGGCAGTTCAAAGGAAATTTCAACGATTCCCCTGAAATCATTATCCTGTATCCAGGGTTTCTGAACAATTAATTTTCGGCTTCCATTCTTTTCGGTTGTATAGATGTTGTTCTTAGGGTCATCGAGCATATTAAGCAATTTCGAGAGCGATGGTTCCGGATGACAATCAATAAGGCTTTTTCCGATTAGCAATTCTCCTCCATATTTTCGAAATTGCAAAATTGAGCGGTTATTCATATACACTATGATTCCTTTTCGGTCGCAAACTGTTATTGCTGCATCCAAATCATCGGCCCAGTTTATGAAAGAATTACTTTTCATCGTTTTTGGTAACACTTTATCCAGTCAATTTCGAAATTAACCGGAAGATGAGACCCCGAAATCTCCCCAATGACCAGGCTCGCAAGATTCAGATGAGCCTTCCCTTCAATGGAAGGCTTGTATGATTCGTGCACTACAGTACCGTTTATTTTCCAGACAAGACGGTTTCCCTCCCATTCAAGTCCGAAAATATAAAACTTGTTTTTCTTCAGATAATTCAGTTCAATTCCATCAAACTTTGGCTTACCACCTTCCTGGCGACTTAGAATGCCCATCCTGCAAACAGTACCCATTTCGAGTAAAGTTAATACAGGTGAGTTATTTACTCCCTGCAAAAAACAAGTACTTACAACTTCTTTAACTGGGCTAAACAGGATTTTTGCTTCAAAAATTCCACCTTCCTGCCAAAAACTTTTAATTGTGGAGAGTGTATCGGAGGTATACCTATAATCATTTGCCATAAATCCGGTCATTGGTTGCCAGAATCGGGAGCGGAATTTCTCCTTTCGTACCTGAATAATCAATTTTCCATAGGCTATTGACGAATTTTTCCCTCCTGTATAGGCCTGAAAATCGCCTGGCTGCGAAAAGTTATCGCCTAACAAACGGTCGGCCCAAAGAGAGTTGGGAATCCATTTTGCAGCATCTATATTTTTAGTATCGAAAACATCGGTAAACGACATTTCCCATTCCTTCAAAAAATCAAAATCGGAAGAATTAACATATTTGAAATAGTGCAAAATCTGAGTATCTGTTTTAAGCTCAAGATACCGCTGATGCTTTGTGTAACCAGCTGATTTTTCCCATTTCCTCTTATCTTCAAGCCATGCTTTTTGCTTCAGAAACTCTGCCGAAATTGTAATTTCCAAAAGTTCGTTGTATCGCTGCAATGCAAATGAGTCATGGGTATCGAGATAATTCAGGTATAGGGCTGATTTTTCATATTTCAGAAAAAAACGTATATCAGGGTCAGCAGAGAGCGACTTATAACGTAAATATTTTTTCCAGGCTACACTTTTTTCAAGTTTTTTCTTGTCCTTCAACCAAAATATTCTTTTCTGAAATTCCTGTGTTGATGTTTCGTTTACCAATTCCTGATATCGATCCGGAATATGGCTTCCGTTAACCTCGCTAAAATTTTTCAGTTGCATGCTGTTTTCAAGCCGGAAATAGGCTTTGATCTCCGGATCATTTTTAAGCTTCTTGAATTCTTTCTGAATTTCCTTTTCCTTTGCAGGTATATTTGTTAATTCGAGAAACCGGTGCATTTTAGCTGATCCGAAAAATTTCTGGTGCCGTTCAAGGATTGGTGACCCTTTAAGAGAGTGGTAATCTTTCAGGGCTTTATTTTTCTTCAGTTTGGCCAATTCGTTCAAATGTCGTTCTTCAACTGATCCAGCAAATCTGTTGCTTTCAATATCTTGTTTATCGCGCTGAAATCCACCACATTCAACATAATCTTTCAGTTCAAAATACTCTTTCAGCTTTTCAGAGTCTTTTGTTTTTTGAAATCGGATTAAGTCAGAGCTTCCGGCAACTTTAAAATAATTACGGATAGTTTTTGACGCTTTCAGGTTTTCAAATTCTTTCAGTTGGTTGTATTCGATACTCCCCTTAAAAACCAAACTTTCAAGTTCTTTCCGGGCAGCCTGCATTGCGCCTGAGGAAACCCAGCTTTCCAACTCTTTGTATTCAGCCAGTTTATCCGATTTTTCGGCTTCAAGAAACGCTTTATAGTTGTTCTCGGCGGTATGACGTTGAATCTCAATTTTTTCAACCGATTTTATCTTACCGGTTAATTGCAGGGTAAATATTTTTAATGACATCCTGGAACAGAGTTAAGTTTAACTGTCAAAAATAAGAAAACAAAATCATTCGAAGGAACTTTGTCCGTAAATAGTCATAATTATTCCCTATTTTTCGGGGGTTTTTTGAGTTCGTGAAAATATCAAAAGGGATTAAACATGAAATACATTTTTACATTGGCGTTAATGATTTTGAGCATAAACCACCTGTCTGCAATAAATAAGAATTTCATAAATAAACTATCAACTGAAAAAGTGATCTTACTGGCTAATCCAACAGTCAGGAACATTGAAATTATTGATTTCCTGATACGAAAAAATATATTTAATATCTGCACTTCAGACGTAAAATTTATTGGTGTATATCTTAAAGGTCAGAGTTACGATTTTAGTCAGAGCCAGGATTATATCGAAAAAGAAAATCATGACTGGTTATCTTTATTTGCTATTGACCAACAGATAAACCTTGATGAAGTATTTCAGGTTAATGCATGCACTGAAATTTTCAGGGATTTATTTAACAGATCGTCGGGCGTTATATTTTTTGGCGGCCCCGATATACAACCCGAAATGTATGGCGAAGGTAATCTTTATTCAGAAGTTACGGATCCAATGCGGCATATTTTCGAAGTTTCGTTTGCATTTCACCTCGTTGGAGGAAGCCGTAACCCCGGTTTCATTCCATTTCTTTCAGAAAGGCCTGATTACCTCGTTACCGGATTCTGTCTTGGTATGCAAACCATGAATGTGGCAGCCGGTGGAACTTTGTGGCAAGATATACCAGCTCAGGTTTATGGCAAAAATAATCCGGAAGAAACTGTAATGACAGATAGGGAAAATATTCATCGGAATTACTGGCAATTATTGCACAAAGATGAGCAGTTGATGTCAATAAACCTGCATTGGGTAAAATTCACAAAACACCCATTTTTCGGAAAAATGGTAAAAGCCGGAAAGAATGATCGTCCCCGTGCATACAGTAGTCATCATCAATCGGTAAAAGACATCGGAATGGGTTATGCTGTAACGGCACTCTCTCCCGACGGGAAAATAATCGAAGGTTTTGCCCACAATCGTTATCCCCATGTTTTTGCTGTTCAGTTTCATCCCGAAGTTCCAGCCCTTTATGAAAACAGGGAACAATTGAAATTTGAGCCAGGTGATAAACCTTCGACAATGCACCGTATAATTGGGAGAAAAGGGGTTCGTTTTCATAAAAATTATTGGAAACTAATCACCGGCATTGTAAATACCTATTGAATATATCAGACCAAAAACGCTTTTAAAATTTACTATTTTTGCGCCCTCAAAACAGTATAACAATGAATTTCACAGAAGAATTGAAACGTCGCCGTACTTTCGGGATAGTAAGTCACCCAGATGCCGGAAAAACAACACTTACTGAAAAACTTCTTCTGTTTGGGGGAGCTATCAGGGTAGCCGGGGCCGTTAAAAGCAATAAGATTAAAAAAGCGGCTACCTCCGACTTTATGGAAATTGAACGTCAGCGTGGTATCTCAGTGGCTACATCAGTAATGGGCTTTGAATATAATGGATACAAAATTAATATACTTGATACGCCCGGCCATCAGGATTTTCAGGAAGACACTTTCAGGACACTTACAGCTGTGGATAGTGTAATAATAGTAATTGATGCCGCAAAAGGTGTTGAACCGCAAACTGAAAAACTAATGAACGTATGCCGGATGCGCCATACTCCGGTTATTGTTTTTATTAACAAAATGGACAGACCGGCTCACGACACTTTTACACTACTCGATGAAGTGGAACAACAACTTAATATAAAGGTGAAGCCTTTAAGCTGGCCCATTGGCAGTGGTGATAATTTCAAAGGGGTTTATAATCTTTTCGACTGGAGTTTACAGCTTTTCGATCCTGACATTCAGGCGATAAAGTCTGGAATAAGGTTTGATCAACTCGAAAACCCTGAACTGGATAATTTACTTGGCCGTCAGGCGGAAACATTGAGGGAAGAACTCGAACTGGTTGAAGGGGTGTATCCGGAATTCAATCAGGAAGATTACCTTGCAGGACATCTTGCTCCAGTATTCTTTGGAAGTGCATTATACAATTTCGGGGTACAGGAGCTGCTTGATACTTTTGTAAAAATAGCACCTTATCCAAGGCCAAGTTTTACTGATGAACGTGAGGTAAAACCCGAAGAATTAAATTTTTCGGGATTTGTTTTTAAAATCCATGCCAACATTGACCCCAACCACCGTAGTCGGATCGCCTTTGTAAAAATATGCTCAGGCCATTTTAAGCGAAACAACATTTATACCCATGTCAGGCAGAATAAAACCATCAGGATTTCAAGCCCAACCGCTTTTATGGCTTCGCAAAAGGAAACCATCGAAGAGGCATTTCCCGGTGATATAATTGGTGTTCCCGACACCGGAAACTTCATAATCGGAGATACTCTCACTGAAGGGGAGATGATCCATTTCAAAGGGTTACCAAGTTTCTCTCCCGAATTGTTCAGGTACATCGAAAACGCCGACCCTTTGAAATCGAAACAATTGGCTAAAGGGGTTGACCAATTGATGGACGAAGGCGTAGCCCAATTATTTGTCAGTCAGTTTAATGGCCGGAAAATTATCGGTACTGTGGGACAATTGCAGTTTGAAGTAATCCAATACAGACTTGAGCATGAATATGGTGCAAAATGCAGGTATGAACCCCTTTCCATGTTTAAAGCCTGCTGGATTGAATGTCCAGACCCGAAAATCCTGAATGAGTTTAAAAAACGGAAATATCAGAAAATGGCTCTAGATAAAAGAGGCAGGGATGTATTTCTGGCCGATTCAGCATTCATCCTCCAAATGGCCCAAGATGAGTTTAAGGAGATTAAGTTTCATTTTACTTCGGAATTTTAGTCCCTGTGAAACAAAGGCCTAAACCACTACCATTGCTTTAATAACATTGTCGCGATAACCGGCAACCATATCGAATGCCACCGGTGTTTTCCTGAGTTGAAAATAGTGGGTAACCATTTGCTTCAAATTGACCTTATGGTTTGAAACCAGTTGAATAGCCTCCCCAACTGAATTATTCTGCCGGCGTACATTAATAACATTTATTTCTTTCCTTCGCATCAGGTCCATATCGAAGATATACTTTGCAGAAGGTGGAATTCCGACCAATACCAATTTTCCACCAGGTTTGAGAATTTTCAATGCATTATCGATGGCTTCCTGCTCGCCGCTGGCATCAAAAACAATATCTAACAGTCCGTTGGCAAGTTCGTCAACGCGTTTAGCTACATTTTCCGAAACCGGGTTTACCAACCATGATGCCCCAATTTCTCCGGCTTTTTCGAGGCGGTAATCCAGGGGCTCAATCATTCCAACTCTTTTATTATCGTCAGCAAGCAATTTCATCATGATACTCAGACCAATAGGACCAGCTCCGAATATGGCAATTGTTGTTTCTTTAGAAGTGATGCCTGCCAATTTTACAGAATACACCCCTATTGAAAAAGGTTCGAGCAGGGCAGCTTCTTCGGCGTCCATTATTTCGGTTACAGGGAAACATGTAAAACCGGGCATTACAATAAACTCTGTCAAACAACCTTCAATCTGACCAGGGCAACCCAGAAATTTGTTGTTCAGGCATGTATGTGGCCTTCCGCTTATGCATTGTTCGCAATGACCGCAATGAACAGAAGGATCTATCGCAACCAGGTCGCCAACTTCGAGGTGGGTTACTCTATTTCCTTTTGCAACAACAATTCCCGAACATTCGTGGCCTACCATAAAAGGGTATTCAACTATCTGGCTGCCTATCTTTCCTTCGGAGTAATAGTGCACATCCGAACCACACACCCCAACGTATTTTACCTTGAGAAGTACCTCATCGGGCCCAATTTTCGATGGCTTATCAATTTCGACAATTTCCATCGCTTCAATCCCGGTAAGTTTTACTGCAAGCATATCTATTAAATTTTGAAATCCAATGGTAATGAAAATTTTGTTTCCAGTTTTCTCTTTTAGGATAAACAGCATCGTTTTAAAGGTAAATTTAATGTTGCTACACAATTGAGATTTAATTCTGACATACCAGCTAACATATTCAACAATTGAAGATAAATACACAAATAACTCATTAACTGATAATTATTCAATAATCCGGGGAAAGTGGCCAAAAAAATATTCTATAACATATTGCGCAATTCATAAGTTTTGACAATCAATAATTTAGCTTTTGCACAAAACCTTAACTTTAACAATTATTAATATTTTTTTTAAGGTTTTTACTTTCTGAATCATTGTTGTCCGGTAAACCGGAAAATTTAATTTATTCATTTTATAATATACT
>JBBIHB010000002.1:151974-167876 GCA_037447215.1 Bacteroidales bacterium | reverse complement strand
CTTCTATAAATGCCAAAACCTGCTTGATATTCAGGCAAAACTCACGGTCAAATTCTTGTGGTGTGCTCACCACATATTTGTGTTCATTTACCAAATAATTGGCAATGTATGTTTGAAAACCTCTTTCTGATGTATCAGTAAATGCCATGCGTTAATTCATTTGTAAATGCTTTGCAGCAACATTTAATTTGCCTGTTACTGCGTTGGTGATAATTGCTTCTCGATATTCTTTGATTGCTTCAATCTCTTTTTGGGCTTTGGAAACTAAAGCATCTATTTTTGAAACAGCTCTTTCTATTGTTTCTATTATTAACTCTTGTGATTTTAAGTCAGGAAGTGGAACTTGAAAATTGCCAAAAGAATGCTGATATAAATGCATTATTGTAGAACCAGTTTTTGTTTCTTCTACAAATTCATCAAAAACTCGTGAATTTATTATCCAATACATATATCGGTTCAAGAATTCACCCCTTAATGAACGAATTAACATTACCCCGCTATTTAATGAAGCTTCATATGGTAATTTATCAACAATTGCGGTTTTGCCGATTGTTCCGTCTTTTGTTATTAAAAAATCACCCTCTTTCAGTTGGATGTATGGGTCTTCCAGATACCTTTTCATCGTAATATGAACGCAAGTTTCCCAGTTTACTTTTCCGTTGATAAAATCTGTTCCTGTAACTAAGAAAGGACCTTCATTTGTAAAGTCTCCAGTTTTTAAACCGTGAAATCCAATTCTCCCTTTTAAAGAAGCTATGTATTTCAATTTTTTTATTGGAGATTTTTTACTTTTTACTGGCAAGTATGCAATTTCTGTTTTAATTAAATCATTTTCATCATCCAATCCTTTAATAATATTCCTTGTAATTTCAGACTTCTTCTCCTCCTCCAACAACTCAATCAACCTTTCCTTATTCCGGATAAACTTATCAATCGCAGCGGTTTTGCGGTCAAGGTAGGCAACAATGGCATTTTGCACTTCCAAAGGGGGAACTATGCTATACATGCGTTTGAAATCGGTGTAACGCAAACTCAATTGGTCATCCACAATCCCATAAGAAAAGCGTTTGCTGTAATTGGTGTAAAAACCTGTTCGGAACATGTAATGAAAATATCTTGGATTGATTTTCATTTTAGGTTTCAGAATTACATAGGCAGGGCTTGAAATTCCCTGATATTCGCTGTAACCCAAAGCACCTTGCCACATTCGCATTTTGTTGTAAGCAATGTCGCCAACCTTTATGAGTTTGTATTTGCTTTTATCTTCGTTGCTACTATCCTTTTTTATATCAACATCTATTTGCCTGATTACGCCCCTGCCAATGGTAACTGAAAGTAGTTCTTCCTTATCGTGTCCTCTTTCTATGCGTTCTTCAAAAATGGCAATGTTGGGCAATAGCTGCCAGCCAACAGGCAGTTGGGTTGTGTAATCATACGCAACGGGTGTGTAAGCATCGTATGGTTTCAGCGTTGGCATCAGTCGTTCACTATTTCGTTTAATATTCCTTCGGTTTCTTTTTCCAGTTCAAATATCTCTGCCGTAATTTCTTCAATGCTTCTTGGCGGCACATAGTTGTAGAAATAGCGTGTAAACGAAATTTCGTAGCCCTTTACGGTTTTGCTTTCGTCAATCCATGCGTCTGGTATGTGTTGCAATACTTCCCGCTCAAAGTATTCCTGTATGTCCTGGTCAAGCGGCACGTTTTCAGTGTCACGCAATTCACTGTCGGCTACATAATGCACTGTGCCGTCTTTTTCGGTTTTGTCAATCACTCTTTCTGCATCTTCGTTTCGCCAACTAATGGTGTCTAAAATGGTTTTAATGGCTTTGGCGTCTAAATCTAATTTCAGTTCCTTCACGGTTTTGTTCAGTAAAGGCACAAAACTGTTGTAGTCGTCAAACTGTTGGTCGCCAAAGTGCTTGGCCAATTTTTCGGCTGCCTGCATCAGTTTCAGTTGGGCGTTCCAATGTTCTTGGCTCAATAGTTTGGTTTTGTTGGCAGGCGAAAGTTTTATTTCGTTGCTGGCAAGGTGCTTTTCAAATTTGTCTTTGTGCTTTTTCAGTTCGGTGTAAACGGTTTCACCAAAATGGCTGTAAGCCCATTCCATTTCTTCCCGTATGGCTTTTTCGTAACGCAAACTTTCTACTGCTTCATTTGTGAATTTGCAGGAAAGCCGTAAGGGTCTTTCAACGGTTATTCTGTTGTAGCCGAAATACTCGTTAGGAAAGATTTTGGAAATGTCATTTTCAACGAAATCAACGTATAGTTTTGTTATCTGCTCAACATGCCCACTAGGTCCAGTTGTCATTTCACAATTCTTATCGCCTAAATTCTTTCGGAGTTTTACATATAACTCTAAAGCATTAATTAATTGCACTTTGCCTTTTCGGTTGGGTGCTTTTTTATTGCTTACAATCCAGATGTAAGTAGGAATTCCCGTGTTATAAAAGATGTTTTTCGGCAATGCGATAATGCACTCCAACCAATCGTTTTCAATAATGTATTTGCGTATTTCACTCTCACCACCACCTGCATCACCCGTAAACAAAGCGGAACCATTGTGAACGGTGGCAATGCGGCTGCCCAATTCGGTGTTGTGTTTCATTTTGCTTACCATGTTCATCAGGAACAAAAGTTGTCCGTCAGAAATGGTTGGCAATCCAATTTGAAAACGTGGGTCTTTGATAACTTCTTTTCCTTTTTTGCCTCGTTCGTCCACAATGGCATCTTCGTCAATCTTCCATGTTTTACCATAAGGCGGATTGGAAAGCATAAAGTCAAAATGCAAATGCGGAAAGCCGTCTTTGCTCAAAGTAGAACCGTATTTGATATTGTTGGCGTTTTCGCCTTTAATCAACATATCACTGGTGCAAATGGCATAGGTTTCGGGGTTTACTTCTTGCCCGTAAAGTTCAAAGTTGGCTTTGCTCTCGGTGATGTCAAGGGCAAAATGTTCTGCTTCAGTAAGCATACCGCCACTGCCGCAGGCAGGGTCGTATATCAAATACGTTCCTTTTTTGATTTTGTCTTTGATAGGCAAAAACAAAATGTGTGTCATCAGTTTAATAATTTCACGGGGCGTAAAGTGTTCTCCCGCTTCTTCGTTGTTTTCTTCATTAAACTTTCTGATAAGTTCTTCAAACACATAACCCATGCCCAAGTTGGTCAACGGTGGCAGGGTTTCGCCTCTGCTGTTTTTTGCTTCGTTGGGGCTAAGGTTTATTTCTTTGTTGCAGAATTTATCAATGAGCAGATAGGTAATACCTGCATCTTTCATTGTCTCCAACTGGTTACGCAGTTTAAACTTGCTGATGATTTCCTGCACGTTGGGGCTGTAGCCGTCCAAGTAGGTTTCTAAGTTGCTGTCAATATTGTCCGCATCATTCAGCAAGTTCTCAAACGTGAATTTGGAAGTGTTCCAAAACGGATAACCTGTTACATTCTGCAAAGCAGATTTATTGTCAATCTTTTCTTTCTGCATGAATTCGTCCGCTTCAAGCACCTTGTCTTTTGTCGGCACAAGTAAAGCGTCTAAACGTCTGAGAACGGTAAAGGGCAAAATGATGTCACGGTATTTACCTCTAACAAAAACATCACGCAACACATCGTCTGCAATGCTCCATATAAAACTTACTATTTGGTTGTGGACTTTTTGGTTCATATCTATTTACAATGCTGTTGCTGATGAATATTCTGCTCTATCGGGAAAATTGCCTCTGTGGTGCCACATATTGTTGCCGTTTTTGGTGCAATAAACATTAGCACCATGTTTTTTCAAGCAATTCACCAAAGCCTTTCTTGGATGCTTGTGACTGCCTTCGGCAGATATATAACAAACTTTTGGTGACATAGTATCAATTAAATTGGAAGAAAGATTTCTTCTCGAACCATGATGTGGAACATCGAGCCAGTGAATATTATCAAGTGAACTACGCTTTTGAACATCCTCAAAGGCTGCAACTCCAGCATCACCTGTAAACAAATATTTATTTCCGTCCCTTGCTAAAATTTGGAGGATAACACTAGAGTTGTTTGTGGCTGATGTTTCGTTTTCCTCATCTACAATAGGACAAGGAGAAGATTCTTCAAGGGCTTCATTTATCGCTGCTTTTCCAAATATTGAGTTATAAGCCCAATCCGCCTCTGATTTAACGAACTTTTCCAAACCATCCATACCGGGCAAAAGTGATTTATAGAATTCCTTAGAAGGTCCAAGAATTTGAATTACCCCTTCGTGTTCACTTCTGCCTGCCAATGCATCATATCTTGGTATTTTATACTTGTCAACTACTGTAATGAAGTCATCTAGGTTAGCAAGAGATTCTTGGATTACTTGATATTGTTTAAATGCTGATTTGTTGGCAAAGGATTCTTTTAAAAAGCGATAAGCCAAACTTCCCATATGTTCGGCAGGATTATTAACCCATACTTCACCAATATTTCCTTGATAGTGATTTACAATTTCAATCAATCCGCCAATATGGTCTTTGTCATGATGGGTTGAGATAAGCAAGTCAGGAGCAATTTTTCCACTTGCCTTAGAACCAAGTATGTATTTATCTAGATGTGCAATTACTTTCTCGCCATCTTTTTTGTTTCCTCCATCAATAACAATAACATAGCTGTTGTTATTGTGGTCTTTTAACCAAACAATTATGGCATCTGCATTGCCAACGGAAAGCATGTCTATACTAATGTCAATCATATTTCTTTTGATGTTTCGATTGCTAAGGCATTACATACAAAACGCTTACCGTGGTTTTGAGCAATGACAGCAAAAATTAAATATTGGAGTAAGAGAAAACCGAAATAAAGCCATTTGTAACTCTCTGGTGAAATAAAGAGTAGGCTAATACCGCAAAAAACAAATAGCAAAACTGAAATTGAGCCAATGTCTCTTGCAAGCAGAAAATCCTTGTGACTTTTCTTAACTACGGGATTTTCCTGATGTGTTTTATAGATTTTATACCAAAGCGAATTTTGTTCTTTCGGTATGGTTGGTAAAGCTGAATACTTCTTAATAAGGTAGTTTTTGTCAATGCGGTCATCTTTGTCAGCGTAATAACTGAATGCTCTACATGCTGGCAGTGGATTATTCCATTTCCAGAAAATTATACTGGCTTTTAAGTCACTGCTGATAATCCCATTAAGAATGAAGAGAATTAAAGGAACTATTAATATCCAAACACCTCTTACTGTGATAAAAGATTTTATTTCAAATTCTTCTACTTTAAAGAAGTCCGAAAAGCCAAGTAAGTAAAACAATACGATATTGAATGAGAAAAATACCCATACCAATTTTGAATTTTGCTCTTTTAATGTTGTTGTCATCTGTCAAATTTAATTAAAGCGTTGGGAAAAAACGGCTCTTTGGCTTTTGCCTGAAGGGTTGGCTTGTGCGTTGGGGGCAAAAGCCAATGTGCCGTTTGCGGGTCGGCATAAAATTGAATTGTCTCGTCCTGAAAAAAGTTTACAGTTTTTATTTATAATCCTGTTATTCATTTACAAATTTAATCTTAGTCCTGATATGAGTTTACAGGAGACGATTTCTTTGGATAGTAGTTCTTCCAGATTCGTTTGACCTGAATTGACTCTTTGGAATGATGAATCATTTCAGGGGTATAGTTGCTTATACTCATGTGAGGCCTTTCAGTGTTGTATAGTGCAATAGCCTTATGCAAATAAGTAATAGCTTCCTTAATTGATTTTAGCCCTTGCGGTTCAAGATATTCTTCTTTAATGATGCCGTTTACGCGCTCAGCAACCGGGTTCTCCAAAGGATCTCCGGATTCGGTCATACTGATGCTGATATCATATTTATTAAGCATTTTAACGTATTCATGGCTACAATACTGTAATCCTCTATCGGAGTGGTGGATCAGATGGCTTTACAGCCCCATCAAAGGGCTGTAAAGCCATCTTGAGCGCTTTGAGGCTTTCTAAGGCTTCGAGTGTTTCAGCCAAGTTGTACCCGACAATTTTATGGGAGAATGCATCCGTAATGAAGGTGATATAGACTTTGTGTCTGCCTACCTTCCAATAGGTTATATCGCTTACCCAAAGTTGATTGGGTGCCGTTGGAATAAAGCCGCGTATCAGGTTCGGATATTTTCTGAGCCAGTGATTGGAAAAGGTGGTACGGATATTTCTTCTGCGCCTGCGAATAAGCAGATGATGGGTTGCAAGCAGGTCAAATAATCTATCTCTGCCGATTTTGATCTGATGCACCATCAGTACCGGGGTAAGCATTTTATAGAGCTTTCGTGTGCCTATTCGTTTGTGGTTTTTTCGGATGTTCAGGACTTCTTTAAGCAACACTTCTGTTTCCTTGCTTAACTCTATTTCCTTCCAACCCTCCTGATAATATGCCTGTCTGGTGATACCAAACCATCCGCATAATTTGGCAAGTCCTATGTGATGAAATTGATCTTTCATTTCTCTGATGGCTTGGTATTGAATTTTTTTTTAATCGGAATGTTAAACTCTTTTTCCGCTATATCAACCATTGTTGCATAGGCTATAGCCTTCATCTCTGCATCTTTGAGTTGTTTTTCCAACTCTGCTATTCGTTTTTTTAGCTGCAGGGTTTCAAACGATTCCTTTTCGCAGTTCTGATTGTCAGACATTTCGGAAGATTTTACCTCAAATCTACGAATACTACGCTTTGATACATATTGCTTATGCTGGATCTGTCCCACATAGCCAAGTTTTCGCATCCACCTGAGCAACTGCCCTCTTTCCTCCAACTCCCCGGTATATAGCATCCAGGTATATTGCTTGGTCCAGTTATTTTTAAGCATTTCCTGAATAATTGCATGTCGCTCTGTTTCGGAATATTGTATTCCCTTTTTCTGAATGATTTTTTTTGTCCTTTTATTCATTATTACACTGTTTTAGTGTAAACCTATTTCAGGACAAGTCATACTCATGTTGGTAATTTATGGTTTTCATGGGTTGAAAATACAAAAACATTTTATTTTACATACATTAGAAAAGAAATTCCTTAGTAATCTTTGTGTCTTTGTGGGCAATAAATTACTCACACTAAACCACTACGAGCACAATGTTTTTATAAATCCCTCCTAATTGATAAACGCAATCTGCACTGTCAGGTAATAGTTACGTGGCAGCCCGGGGTAGTAATAGCGGGGTGGGGTAGTGCCAAACGAAGGGGCATTGATCAGGTACATGGAAGCATAATGGGTATTGAAAAGATTGTTGATACCGCCATTGATTTTCCAGTCGAGGTTAAAAAACCGGAAGTTTTTCCCCAGTCGCCAGTTGATAAGGTGTAAAGCTTCGGAATACACGGTGTTTGCATCGTTTAATGGAAGTTTTTCTGAATACCTGTGATTCAACGAGGTAATCCAACCTTTTCCTGTCCTGATTTCCACAATGTTGTTAAAAACCATCGGCGGAACCCCGGTGAGTGCATGGCCTGAATAATTGTTATCGAGGTCAATAAATTCATCAAACCTGTAATAGGTTAATGTGGCATTGGACTGTACAGTCCAGTTTATTGTCCTGATGGGCTTACCAAAATAGCGAAGGTCTAATTCCAAACCGTTGTGGGTGGTTTTGCCGGCGTTAACCCCAACAAAGGCATCTTCGCCGGTACGGCGAGCTACCAGCAGGTTCGAGATCAGCATCCGGTAGGCCGTAATATCATAGAACAATTTGTTGCCGGGTGGTTTACCCCGTATTCCCAATTCAAAGTTCCAGCCGGTTTCAGGTTGAATTTCCGGGTTTACCTGTCCATCGGGTTGCAGGGTTTCCTGGAGAGAGGGCGCCGAGAAACCATGACTTATAACCCCAAACAGAGCTGTACGCTCCGACGTTTGCCAGTTTAATCCCAACCGGGGCGACACAATTGAAGGAAAGTTTCTTCGGCCCGAAGCATCACCATCGGTTACAAACCGGTCAGTATAATCGTAACGGGTAACGTTCAGGTTAAT
The DNA here is from genome assembly GCA_037447215.1 of Bacteroidales bacterium. Lineage (GTDB taxonomy): Bacteria > Bacteroidota > Bacteroidia > Bacteroidales > Prolixibacteraceae > UBA1413. The sequence goes on along the minus strand of JBBIHB010000002.1, from coordinate 159,919 downwards.
TCCCGGCTCAATTGCAAGACTGGAAACAGGCTCCCACCTGGCAAGGCCAAACAGGTTTGTCCACTGCCTGATTTCCCGGTTATCGCTTAGCATATTTTCGGGTAAGGCTTTCTGGTTCCGGTAGGTTGCCCAATTGTACGACTCAACAAAAATTTCGGTACCTGCATTCCATTCAAAACCAGGCGACTTGTAATTCAAAGAAAACCTTCCGCTACCGGTTAATGATCCTTCTTCGAGCAGGTTAAAGGGGCGGAGTTCAAGATTTGTCGAATAAGTTGTCATGCCCGTGACGGAAGCTTTTATCCCGGAAGTAACAGCATATTGATAGGAAATTCCTCCCCTGATTTTCCGTACATCTTCATTTCCCTTCACGTTTGCCCAGTTTGCTGCTGCTTTTTCGGGCGTGGTAAGGTATGTCTGATAATCGACAGATGAAGGGATAAAAGCTTTCAGGTCAACAAAATCAAACAAGACTGAAAGCCGGCCTTTTTCACCAATTTCGAACCTGTTCCACGAAAACAGGTTACTGCGGTTATACTGGTTGTTTTCGCGATAGCCGTCACTGTATGTGAAATCGGTTACCAGCAGGTGTGACGACTTTTCCCGGTTCGATGTGACAGATATTCCCTCCTTGTGCGTTCCGTATGAGCCTCTCATAAAATTGGCCTGCACCCTGAAGGCTTCGCTTCCCGGAATGGTTTTCAGCAGGATTGCCCCACCGAGGCCCGAACCATAAACCCCCGAAACAGGCCCCCGCACCACCTGAACCTGTGAAATAGCCAACAGGCTGATATCTTCAAGGTTAGTTTCCCCATCGCCCGAAGTGAGTGGAATATCATCGAGATAAGCTTTTATTTTGCTGGTGCCATAAGGGGTCCGGCTCCCGATCCCCCGTATAGTGATCCGGTTGGTATTCAGGCTCCCGCTGTGCATGAAAACACCAGGTACCTGATTCAGTGAAGGTTCTAATGCAATGGGCGAGTTTAGCGATATCTGGCCACCAGTGATCAGGCTTACTGCCCCGGTACTGTTGAGCAACCGGCTTTCGATACGGAGTGCAGTAACGGTAATGGCTTCAATATTTTGTTCTTCGGGCAAAAGCGTAATTTCCAAATCAGCATTGTTTTGTATTATTATTTCGCGGGGTTGGTAAAACGATGCACTAACCACAATTACAGAATCTGGCCCTGAAAAGAAGAGACTAAATTTTCCGTCCTGGTCGGTAAAGGTTCTTAAGTTACCATATTTAATCAGGGAATAGGGGATAGGGGTTCTGGTTTGAAAATCAATAACCCTGCCTGTAATTTTCGACTGGGCAAAAATAACCTGAACTGTTATGAACAGACAAAAAAGAAAAATAAGCCGCATTCTGATCTTTTTTTTTTTTCAGAAATAACATTTCAATCCACATTGGGTTCAATTTACGGGATAAAGGGGGTTATCGAATAAGGTATAATCAGAATTTTATAAATTTCAGGAATTCAGGAATGCCCTGTTTGTTTATTTCAACTATATACAAGCCTGGTGAAAATTCCTGAATATCGAGGGAAACCTGGCGGAAGTCCTCCCTGTAATACACAATCCGGCCCTGTGCATTGTAAATCCGGAGGTTACCTTCAGGGATGGTTGAGAAGTAAATTCTTTCCCTGGCAGGATTGGGATATAGACGAACTTTTTCTCCAGAGACCAAATTGTCAATACCAACCAGCAAAGTTATCACCACCGTATCTTTCATGGTTACGGTACAACCGGTAACCAGGTTTTCAGCAACAATCAGGTATTGCCCGGCGGGATGAAGCCCGAAACTAATTTCTTCCCCATAGCCCGTAATAGATTTTACCGATTGTCCGTCTTTCATTAATTTGTAAACAACACCGTTTTCGGAACCGGTAAGAATAATCCTGCGCCCTTCCTTATCTGGGCTATATCCTCCGCTTCCTTCGGGTTTAAACTGTCTGGGCAGGGGGTTCACCGAAACTTGTATAACCGATATGCTGTCGCATCCGTTTCTGTTTGCATAAATTTTTTGGAAAGTCCCATGGGTTTTTATCCAGTTGCCAAAAACATTTATGCTGTCGCCCTGGCAAATTGTTACTTTCTTTTCAGTCTTATCAACCGGATGAATACCGATTTCTTTTGATAGTGTTACCTTGCAGCCGTTTTCACTTTTTACAACTACCGAATAACGTTGTATCCCTTCAGGTTTTACAGTGAATGTGTTGGATGTTATAAACCCCTCGCCCCAATCGTATCCGGCAAAGCCCGGCGTAGCGGTCAATACTGCCTCCGAACCTGTACAAACAGCATTTTTATTTGCAGTAAGGGTAGCAACAGGAACCGGTTTAGTGGCTAAAACCAGTCTTATAGTACTATCGCACCCGGTTTTAATAGAGGGCAAACTGTGGAAGTAAGTTCCTGCTGTGGTTAATTCCCTTCCAAAAAACGAATAGGTTGCGTTGCTGCAAAATTGATCATGTACAGTTGTGGTATCCAGACTATGATAGAAGATCATGGAAGAAGCCTTGTTGGTGCAGCCAAATTGATCGGTCCCAGTTACTTCATACAGGGCATAGGGTTGTGGTGTTACAGTAATCTGACTTCCCGAACCAACCGTATTCCACTGGTAGGTTACCCCACCGGTTGCGGTCAGCGTTATGGATGATTTGGGACAAATTGAAGGATCTTTGGGCATTAACCGGATATCTGGCTTTGGATGAATCGTAACTGTTTTGGTTATTTCATCGGTTCCAATCTGGTTATTTGTGCCTTTCAGTGTGACATTGAAATTAACCGGTGATACAACTCCGGGAAAAGTATAGCTCATGGTTGTCCCTGTTCCAGTAACATTTCCATTTACTTTCCATTCCCAGGAATCGCCCGGAACATTTTCGCTTGTTGCTGAAAAAGAGAGTGTTTCTCCAGTACATGGATTGCCCGAATAACTGAAATCAACCTTAAAAATGTCTACCATGATAAATTCCAGTTTGTCGAGACTGAGTGAACTGCCAATCTGTACTTTTGTTAAGTCAGCTTCTTTAAATACCGGGGTAGTCAGAAAAACAAGGTTCAGCGTATCAGGGGTATCCTGGCTACGGTATTGTATGGGCATTTCAAATTTGGTCCACGAATCAATATTTTGTGAACTACGTTTTTCTGCATAACCTATTGTATCACGAAATGTACCCCTCCATTTTGTAAGGGCAACGCTCATATAATAAGAATCATTATTGATGCTTACGTATTTGTGGTAACCTGTTAGTCGGGCAGGGCGGGCATTGTATGCAACTCCGGCTTTTGGTTTACCTTCTTTGAACAGGTCGACCCGGGTTGCATGATATAGGTCTGATAGGGTTAATCCGCCGGGAGATTTATAAACAGTGCCAAATACATTCTGCGATTTGGCGGTAAGTTTCACATAAAAGGTACCATCAACCGGATTGTCCGACTCACGGGTTACACCCACATAATTCAGGTCCACATAGTTAGTTCCATACCAGCCGGTAGGGAGGAACCCCCATGTAGGGCGGGTTGACCAATTTTCAAAACTTCCGTTGGGTATTTGCTGAGAATATGCAGCTAAGGAAGCGAGGGTCATAAGAATTATGGCAAGTTTAACCTGTTTCATAGCAAACGATTTATGGGTTCGAAAATAAACCAAAAAATGCGAAAATATAGTATTGAACATGAAATAAAGAAAAAGGCCGGATAATCCCGGCCTTTCAGATGAATAATTATTTTCAGATATTATTACACTATATAGGTTGAAGAAGCAGTTTCGCCACCACGTCCGGTCCAGTTGGTATGAAAAAATTCGCCACGTGGTTTATCCACCCTTTCGTACATATGGGCGCCGAAATAATCACGTTGTGCCTGCAAAAGGTTTGCCGGTAGCCTTTCGCTGCGGAAACCGTCGAAATAACAAAGCGCCGAAGTGAGTGCCGGAACAGGTATCCCATTAGCAAGGGCAGTTGCACAAACCCTTCTCCAGCCTTCCTGAGCAGCTTCTACTCTTTCCTTAAAGAATGGGTCGAGCAGCAGGTTGGGTAATTCAGGGTTTTTGTCGAAAGCTTTTTTAATATCGCCAAGGAATACTGAACGTATAATACAGCCTCCCCGCCACATCAGGGCAATACCGCCATAATTCAGGTTCCATTTGTATTCTTTGGCAGCCTCCATCATCAGGTTATACCCTTGTGCATACGAAATGATTTTAGCTCCGTAGAGTGCCATTTTCAGGTCATCTATAAATTGCTGCTTATCACCTGTAAAACTGGTTTTCGGGCCACTCAAGACTTTCGAAGCCTGGACCCTAAGATCCTTCTGTGCCGACAAGCAACGGGAAAATACCGATTCGCCGATGAGTGTCAATGGAATACCGAGATCGAGCGCTGCAACACCCGTCCATTTGCCTGTACCTTTCTGTCCGGCTGTGTCGAGGATTTTTTCTACCAGCGGTGATCCGTCTTCGTCTTTGAAATCCAGGATATCCCGGGTAATCTCAATCAGATAGGAGTCAAGTTCTTCTTCGTTCCATTTTTTAAATACCTCATGCTGTTCGAAAGCATCCATCCCAAGGAGGTCTTTCATCAGGTGGTAAGCTTCATTAATAATCTGCATATCACCATATTCGATGCCATTGTGTACCATTTTCACAAAATGACCGGCTCCGTCTTCGCCTACCCAATCACAGCAAGGATCACCATTCTCAACTTTGGCAGCGATCGACTGGAAAATATTTTTTACATAAGGCCATGCGGCAGGAGAGCCTCCGGGCATAATCGACGGGCCCAGCAATGCGCCTTCCTCGCCACCCGACACACCTGTACCGATAAACAGCAATCCCTTGCTTTCAATATACTTTGTTCGACGGATAGTATCCGGAAAGTGGGAGTTACCCCCGTCAATAATAATATCGCCCGGCTCCAGATGGGGAATCAGCAATTCAATGAAATCATCGACCGGTTTTCCGGCTTTTACCAGCATCATCACTTTACGGGGCCTTTCAAGCGAAGCTACCAGTCCTTCAATCGATTTAGCCCCGATAAAATTTTTACAAGCACCCCGGCCGTTCAAAAAATCATCCACTTTTGATACTGTCCGGTTGTAAACGGATACTGTATAACCTTTGCTTTCCATGTTTAATACCAGGTTTTCGCCCATTACGGCCAACCCGATCAATCCAATATCTGCTAATTTTTTCATTTTAATTTTACTCTAAATAATTACTATAAATATATATATATTTCATTCGTATATACTGTTTTATTTTTAAATGGTCGGATGCCAGGCCGACAGAATCGCTCTGGCGGGGAATTTCCATGAGAAATGTTATTCATAACGGTTTGTGTTCCTGATATCATGGAAATTTCATTATTTTAATTTCTAACTTCCAATTTGTTGATAAGTAATTTTACTGTCAACCTTAAACCCGATGGCTTTTAATTTTTCAATCACTTTCGGTTCAATATTGGTGGCTATTACTTTGAAAACCGGAAATTCCCGCCGGACAGGATAATCTCCCCTGAGTTTTTCAAAATCATCCGGGTTTGACCGAAGTGCATTATCATCAGCTTCAATATCGTAGGTACTCAATACAGCTTCGGCAATAATGGTTTCTTCGTCGCGCCTGGTTCCATCAATAACCAGATTGGTGTTATCGGGCATTTCAATCCCTTCGGGTTGCCATTCATCTATTCCCAGACCAAAAAACCTGCTGATGGCCTGGACACTCATGGCTGTGCCATTTGCCTTTCCATCTTTTGAATAGCCTGCTATGTGGGGGGTTGCCATATAGGCTATTTCAAGCAACTCCAAATCAATATCTGGCTCATTTTCCCAGCAATCGGCAATATAAGCATCAATTATACCTCTTTTCAGGGCTGTTTTCACTGTATTGGTTTCAAATACTTCTCCCCTGCATGAATTGATTAGCAGGGGTTGGCGTGCCAGGTTGTCAAAAAACCGACTATTTGCCATATGAAAAGTGGCATCTTCGCCTTCCATATTAAGCGGCACATGAAAAGTGATAATATCTGCATCTTGCTGAATGGTTTCAAGTGACACAAATTTATTATTACCCTCAACTCTTTCCCGTGGAGGGTCGTTGAGCAACACTTTCATACCAATTGTTTTGCAAAACCGCTCAACTTTCGATCCCACATTGCCCACACCCACTATTCCTATGGTTTTCTCCCTGAGTTTGATCCGTCGTTCCAATGCCCATGTAAACAAAGCGGAAGCAATATATTGCTCCACGCTTCGGGCATTGCAACCCGGAGCATTTGTCCATTCAATTCCGGCTTTTTTGCAGAAATCGATATCGATATGGTCGTAACCAATGGTGGCTGTTGCGATGAATTTCACTGCCGAACCAGCAAGCAGTTTTTCATTGCAGATGGTACGGGTGCGTGTGATTAATGCATCAGCATCTTTTACAACTTCGGGGGTTGTTTTACTTCCCGAAAGGTAAACCACATCGGCAAAAGGTTCAAGTGCTCCCTTAATATATGGAATTTTATCGTCGATTACTACTTTCATTAAATCCTATAAATATCAGATATTTAATATATTAGTTTTTACAGATTTGCACGGCAGCTTCCTTTTATTTTTGAAGCCCGGTGACTGTTGCCCAAATAGTAATTTTTCACCATTTCGTCCAGAACAGCGTTTGTTCGGGCTGCACTTTCGCCTGTACTTGTACATTCATTTATTCCGTTTAATGTTTCAACTACTTGCCGAATAAGGTCATATTGAATGTTTTCTGGATTCTGGAACCGGTACTTATGCGTGCCTTCATTATTCTGCATTACTACTTCACTGTGCAAAAATGTAGAGAAGGTTATAGTGCCGCCATCACCAATAATTTCAATAACATCGTTAAATGCTGAATTATGGGCAACAAAACACCAGCTTCCGGTTCCAGTCACACCATTTTCGAAGATGAAGGTTCCTGTAACGGTATCTTCAGCAGGGTAGAGGCTGGCCTGATTGACGGCTATACCTTTCACTTCAGCAATTAGGCCGAACAAGAAATCGAGGTAATCGAACTGATGAGATGCCAGATCGAAGAAGTGGCCGGCTCCACCGAATTCAGGAAAAACATGCCAGCTCATCTCTTCTGGTTTCTGGTATCTCTCTTTGGCTTCTCGGTGCAGTTTTATATTGACGGTGAGTGGATTACCGATTTGTCCCGATTCAATCAATTCCTTAACTTTTAAGAATGCGGGCAAAGTGCGGCGATAATAAGCCACAAACAGGGGCATGCCGGTTTCTTCCGATACCCGGAGCATCTCTTTACATTCGCGGTAATTCATAGCCATAGGCTTTTCCACATACACCGGCTTACCTGCTTTCATGGCCTTTATGGCATATTCGGCATGTTTATAGGGAGGGGTAGCCACATAAACGGCATTTACTCCTGGGTCGCAAATAAGCTCATCGGCATCGGTGTACCAGCGGGCAACATTATGCCGGCGGGCATAATCTTCGGCTTTTGAGGCGTTGCGCCGCATTACGGCAACCAACCTCGACCCCGGTACTTTATTGAATGCCGGGCCGCTCTTAAGCTCAGTAACATTACCAACCCCTATAATTCCCCAATTTATCTCTTTCATTTTTTTATGAATAACCTTTAAACCTCAAAATCTAAACCTCCACCGGTATAATCAGGGTTTGCCTTTCAATCGAAGCCTTGAGTTGAGGAGGGGAGCGCTTTTTACTACCTCTATTTAGCTACAACGGAGCTGCTATACCTTAAGCTCAAAACACCGGCCTGACCTGTAAACTCTGAACCCTTACTGCCGACTGACTATTGCTGCTACGAACTATTTTTCTTTGCCATTGTTTTTTGCCCCCGCCTTTTTTAGTTCCTTCTTCTAATACTCAAATCTCTCCCTGTATGCCCACAACCCAAGTGCAGGATTGGAAATATAGAATATCTCCTCCC
>JBBIHB010000002.1:125266-151964 GCA_037447215.1 Bacteroidales bacterium | reverse complement strand
GAAGTTTATTATAGCCATCTTTTAAAAATTCAGGGTTATAGCTTGCAACCATTTTATCGTAATCGGCCCATTTAAAGCCCACGCTTTCAATCTCTTCACGGGTAAGGTTTCCGGGTTTCTTTCCCGGACAATAGGTCACCGAAAACCGTCCTTCGGACGAGCCGTGAATCAAGTGGGCAGCTGCTCCAAGGTTGTTTTTCAATTCTTCGTTTTCTTCAGTTGCTTTCAGTGTGGCCAGTGTTCCAAAATATCCATATTTTCGAATCAGCCTGTCTATTTCTTTGTCTTCGCCAAACTCTTTCAACCCTGGGGCCAAAACGATGAGTTCACCTCCGTCGGCAATGGCCATTCGGGTCCTGTAAATCGACTTGTTGCCCAGCCAGGTGCTTTTAAACTCCTTTGGATCGAGCCAAACTACAAGTTTGTTCAATGGTTTTTCAATTATTTCAAAATTTACCTGGAGCGATAATTTAGCGGCTCTGTCGAATACTTCAAAATCGTCGCCAATAAACAAACCATAGGTTTGCAGCTTTCCGTCGCGGTTTACACCCACAACTGTCTGAATATAAATAATAGGCATGTGTGCTGCAAACTTTTCGGAGGCATAATTAAACACCTTTCGGACCGGTGTATCGGCACGTCCCATCATTTTTTCCATACCATAAGCTGCACCAATGAAATGACTTTTGTTAATGCTTTCGGCACCGCCTGTACCCACAAAAATATTTTTGTTGTAATTGGCCATGCCCACCACCTCATGGGGAACTACCTGCCCAACCGATAAGATCAGGTCGAACCCGCCCTCAACCAGCAGTTTGTTGACTTGTGCAGGCCAGGGATAATCCACTGCTCCGCCCGACACTTCTTTTACAAATTCGCCCGGTACGGTGCCAAGGGTAACCACATCGTTGCGCCAGTCGTGTTCGCGGAAAAGCTTTTTGGGCGTTTTGCCGAACATGTGAGCAATCTGATCATCAGTCATTGGGCTATGTGTACCAAGGGCCGGCAGGATATCGGTCAGTTTATCACCGTAATACTCCCATGCAAACTCGGTAAGTTCACCTGCACGGCTTGGAAAACGTGTATAATCAGGCGGAATAGCCAATACTTTTTGTTTTTTGCCAAGCTTTTTCAGCGCTTCAAACAATCCGTTTTTTAAGTCCAATGCACTCATGTTGTGCTTTGTGGAACCGGCTTCGTAGTGTATCATTCCTTCTTGTATCTAAATTGATGGTATTTTTAAAAGTAAACAGCGGCAGGAAGTAGTTGGCAGTAAATAGTTGCTAAAACTAAACAACCACTCAACTAATGATTAAGTTATTTGTAATCAGAACCTTTTGGTAAAAATTTTTCTGGATTTTCAGCCATACTACTCAACATTTTGCCGGTTTCATCGTAATCTGCTATTAATCTGTTAAATGTTACTGTATTGATGTATTTTGAAGAATGCGAAAAATCCAACCAAATTGTTGTTTCGGTTGCTTCTCCATCGGCATCAGTAATTTTTGCAGTAAAATATTTAGGATATTTCCTTTTCCGGTATGCTTCACCAATACATGTACAAACTGATCTTGAATATCTGCGGAACTGGTCAGTAAGCGAATATTTCTCTTCGATGGGAAATGATTTTGTGATTTCAAAAATCTCCATTGCAGCTATAAATGCCAATTGATATACTTTTATGTTTCTAAATTCCTGCACCATTTATCTTCTTTTTAATTTATGCAATTCCCTGGATAAAACTGCGAACCACCAACTGCCGCTTCCAACATATGTCTTACCTTTTCACCCTGGCATTACCTTTCCAAACGCTCCAGACCATATCTTCGTCGGCGGGCTGGGCATAGTCGGTGAGGAAAGTGGTTGCCAGGGCGCCGGTAGCCCATCCGAATTGAGGCCATTTTTCGGGTTCCCAGCCTTTCAGGATGGCGTAAAGTAAACCACCTACAAATCCATCGCCTCCTCCAATCCGGTCAAGGACTTGTATCCTCCTGAGGTCAATCACATGCCAGTTTTCGCCTTCGAGCATGATGGCGCCCCAAAGATGTTCGTTGGCACTGATAACCTGACGCAGCGTAGTGGCAAATACCGACGCATTTGGGAAGTTTATTTTCACCCGGGCAATCATTTCCTTGAATCCACCAATTTCGGAATCGATGCTTTTCCCTCCTGCTTCTGGACCTTCAATACCGAGACAAAGCTGAAAATCTTCCTCATTGCCGATCAGTATATCAGAAACCGATGCAATTTCAGTGAAAATTTCGTGAAGCTCCTTCTCCCGGCTTTTCCAGAAAGTAGCACGGTAGTTGAGGTCGAACGAAATTCGGGTGCCATATTTTTGGGCAAAACGTGCCAGTTGCAGGCAGAATTCACTGGTTTCGGGCGAGAGTGCTGCGATCAACCCCGAAAGGTGAACAATCTGAACCCCTTCCTGTCCGAATATTCTTTCCAGATCAAAATCTTTCACATTCAGGGTCCGGCCCACTTCGCCCGCGCGGTCGTTATGTACGCGGGGCCCCCGGGTACCAAACCCGCTGTCGGCAATATTGAACTGATGGCGGAAACCCCATGGTCCACCCTGCAGAACTTCAGGCCCTTCATAATCCATATTCCGGCTGCGCAGATTGCTCTTAATAAACTGGGCAATCGGGCTGTCTCTTACAAATGTTGTGAGCACCTTAACCGGTAATCCAAGCAATGATGATATGCTTGCCACATTGGTTTCGGCACTGGTTGCATACATCTCGTACAGGCTACTGCTGTGAACAGGCTGTCCGTTAACCGGCGTAATCCTCACTCCCATACTGGTAGGTACCAACATCGCATACTTGTAATTCTTCTTTAATTCTAAACTCATAATATCCTATTTTTTAGTTAAAATCAAATGACATAAACTGCACCGCTCCTTCAATTTCTTGTTCGAGCCCCTTGAGATCGGCCATACCCCTTGATAGTCCGATTGCCGAATAGCCCGGATTGGTTTGCCGTGTTTAATATCTTCATGTACCGGCACATTCTCCACCACCGTCCAGGTCAAACCCCTGGGACTGGGTTTCGATGTGCTGTCGTCCCATTCGATAAAACATTTACGGGCTATAATAACATCGTAACCCCACACCTCACCATTCGGGATTTCGTGAATCGCGGTAACAACTCCGGTAGGTTCTGCCTGCCTGATATCCCTCAGGTTTATCGGGCCTGAGGGGCCATACCATCTCCAAGTTTGTTCCAATGACATATTATGAATTTAAAAATTAAAACTCCAGGCTGGCTTGAAATTTTTTGATACGATCTGTTTTCAGTTCGTTGATACAGTTTTGAAAGGTTACGCTCCCCTTGTCGGGTGGGGCACTATATCGGTCAATTCTGATATTTTTACCGGTCGTTTTTCATCGATTGATTTTCGTGCTGCTACTCCTAAGAGCATCGACATGGCCCCATCGCGGGTTCCGGCTGCATGTTTATACGGATCTGGGGCGTTGGGTGTTCGGAATATCATATCCTGAAGCCTCGAATCGCCTCCGCCATGCCCGCCGCGTACCTGCGGAACTTTTATCAGTTCGTATTTCCCAAAATTATCGGAAACCATAATTTCGTCGTAACGGCCGGTTTCGGCATTCCCATGCTGGTTCATTTCCTGTGCGTGGCGTTCGGCCTGGTTGATCATTTCATCCTGCCGCCAGGGAATTCCTTCCCATGAGTCAATCCTGCCATATTTACCGTTGAAACCAATTGTAAATCCTTCGTAGGGAGAGTAAGTGGTGAGTGAATAACTCACCTGCAGGTTGTTGGCATATTTAATCTGAACGGCCATTTTATCGAAAATATCGATGCTTTCGCGCCACAAGCAATTGTCCCTGATGTATCCATCGTATTTTTCATTGGCCACATACAAGTCCATCAGCCCTTTGTTTTTTGTAATATCCCAATAGTACTGACATTTATCTTTGTGACCGCACGAGCGGCAATTTGGCCCCCTAAACGGGTTGTTTTTGCCATAGTGTTCAAGGGCACCATAAGCGAACACTTCAACGGGATCGGAATTGAGCCACCAGTTTAGAAGGTCAAAATGGTGAGTCGATTTGTGCACCAGCAAAGTTCCGCCTTTGCTGCGGTAGCCATGCCAGCGCCTGAAATAATCGGCCCCGTGATAGGTATTCAGGTACCAGTGAAAATCAACCGAATTGATGGGCCCAACCCGGTTAGCGGCAAGCAATTCTTTAATTTTTGTAATTTGCGTGGCATACCGGTAATTGAAACCCACAATCACTTTTCGTCCGGTTTCCCTTTCTGCATCGAGGATAGCCTGGCATTTAATTTCGTCGGTAGTCATGGGCTTTTCTGTCAGCACATCACATCCGGCTTTAAGGCCTTTGATGATAAATTCGTCGTGGGTTGAATCAACCGTGGTAACAATCAGCAACTGAGGTTTGGTTTTAGCCATCATCTCGTCGAAATTGGTGAATACCGGGCAGTTGGCCCCAATAAAACCCCTTGCGTATTCCAGCCTTCCCGGGTTGATATCACTTAAACCCACAAATTCGGTAAAATCGCCATATTCCCTGAGGATTCTTCGACCCCAGAAATCATTTCCGCGAATACCTGTTCCCACCATGGCAATCTTTATTTTAGGCGCTGTGGCCTTATTTGCAACTGCCGGATTTACAAGCAATGAACCTGCAGCAGCAAAACCTGTTGTGGCTATAAAATCCCTTCGTTTCATGGTTCTTCAATTTTTGTTATACTGTATGGTATCAAACACCACCGAATGCGCTATAACCCCCGTCAACCGGGAGAATTACACCGGTAATGAATGATGAAACATCGGAAAGCAGAAATAGTGTAGCACCTTGTAAATCGTCGGGTTCGCCAAATTTTCCCATCGGTGTGTTGTTTACAATTTTCTGTCCGCGCGGCGAAAAATCACCAGTTTTTTCGTCCATTACCAGGAAGCGGTTCTGATGGGTAATAAAAAATCCGGGTGCAATGGCGTTTACTCTAATACCTACTTTGGCCATGTGAACCGCCAGCCATTGTGTAAAGTTGTTGACAGATGCTTTGGCTGCTGAATAAGCTGGTATTTTGGTTAAAGGTTTATATGAGTTCATCGATGAGATGTTCAGGATCACCCCTTTGCCTTTTCCGAGCATATCGTGCGTAAAAACCATTGTAGGGAGCACAGTTCCTTTAAAATTGAGTGCAAATACCCTGTCGAAACCTTCCATGTGCAATCCATAAAAGGTATCATCAAGGTTTTCTATATCATTTTCACTCATTTGCTCCACTTTGGTGGTAGCCATGGGGCTGTTACCACCGGCACCGTTAATGAGTATATCTATGGGGCCTAATATTTCCCTGATTTCGAGCCGTGCCTGTTCGAGCGAAGCTTTGTCGAGCACATTGGCTTCGACCCCGATTACGTTTGCGCCAGTTTCTTCGGAAATTTCAGCGGCCAGTGAACTTGCTACTTCCTTATTGATGTCGGCAATGGCAATTTTCATCCCTACCGATGCCATGGCCCTTACCATTGAGGCACCCAGAACTCCGGCACCACCGGTAATCACGGCAACTTTCCCTTTCAAATCTTCAAACGATACTGCTTTCATAATCCCTGTCAGTTAAAATCTTTATAGTATTCAACATTTTCTTTGGTTACGATGTCAATCGGGGTATAGTTTTCTGATTTTACCTTTTTTTTCAGTAAAACATGTTGAAAAAGCTTATTTATAGCATTATAGCCCTGTTCTTCGGGCCGCTGGCAAATCAGAAAATCAACAGAATTATCGAGCAGGGATTTCCTGTTTTCGTCCAGCAGGTCGTGCCCGATTAACCGGATGTTTTGAATCTGGTTCTTTTTCAGAAACCCTGCCATTAGGAAAACTTTCGAATTGGTTACAAAAATCCCAGCAGGCAACCCTTTGTTGAATTCTTCCTTGATGGTAAGTTCCCAATCGCAGCATTCGGCGTTGTTGATTTCTAGCGTTTTTAATATCCGTTGGGGTTGGTTTAGTCCAAACCATTCATAGAAACCTTTTTCGCGCATGACCAGATGGTTTTGGTTGTCCATAGCTTTGGCAAAATGTACTACCCAGATGGGTTGGTTGCCCTGTGCAGTCAAGCCAAGAAGTTTGGCAGCAAGCCGCCCGCTTTGGTACGAATCCTGCCCTACATAAGAAATCTGGCCGGCATTCTTTATTTCGGAGTCGATGAATACGAAAGGTATTTTACGTTCATTGAGCAAACCCACAAATTTTTTCGATTCCCTCGAGAAGAAAGGAGCTAATATAACCCCATCAGGATCTGCTTGTACAATTTTTTCGGCTTGCCTTTCAAAATCGGAAGCATCAACCTGGCTGAAGGTAAAATTCTGTGCAATCACACCATATTGTTTCAATTCCGCAATCCGTTTGTTCACTCCGGCCATTGGCTTGTTCCAATATCCTTCGGGTGAAGGCGGTTGCGGGAACAATGTGGCAAAACATATAGTTTTTTTCGAAGCAAGTGCACTGGCAATGATATTGGGCTCGTAATTCAGTTCCTTGATAATTTCCAGAACTTTTTTTCGGGTTTTTTCTGCCACTTCGCCGCGATTGTGAAGTACCCTGTCAACCGTCCCGATTGATACATTGGCTTGGGTTGCAATGTCTTTAATCCTGATTTGCGAATTCTGTTCAACCACTTTTCGAAATTTTGATGTCAAAAATATAAAAAATAATAGTTCCGTGTACGAACACGGAAGATTTTTTCTTCTGGTTGAAATAACTTTACAATACACATAAATTTTCTATCTGTTTATTTGACAATTAACAAAGGGTTCATAACTTTGCCGCACACAACCTGAAATGAGGGTTATTCTTAAAGTAATTATAAAGCAGACTGATGATCAGGTTTTTAAAAATATATTATTTTCACGTTGCAAACAAAAAAATATCTCTTGATAAAAACAGGTAAATTAATCACATTAAAAACAAAAAAAATGAAAGATCAGGTAAAAAAAGGGTTGACAAGGCGTCACTTTCTTGGAGCAACCGCCTTAGGGCTAGCCGGTATGGCTATTTTGCCGGGGTTATCGTCGTGCAAGACTGCACCGGCTGTTGCTGAAAAAGAACTGAGGTTTGGGTTTATCGGATTAGGCCGTCAGGCTATGTTTCTGCTCGATGGGTTTATTCAATTGCCCGGTGTAAAAGTTGTGGCATGCGCCGATGTTTATGGGATCAAAAACAAACGTTTTGAGAAGCGTGTAAAGGAGTTTTATGCTCAAAATGGCCAGGAAGCAGATGTTCAGACGTATGAAAATTATGTCGATTTACTGCAGCGCGAAGACATCCATGCAGTGGTTATTGCCACACCCGACCATTCGCACGCCATGATTGCAATTGCTGCATGTAATGCCAAAAAGGATGTCTATCTCGAAAAACCGCTTACCTTCACCATAAAGGAAGGCCAGGAATTGGTAAAAGCCGTGCGCAGCAACAATGTAGTGCTTGCAGTGGGAAGCCAGCAGCGTTCTGACCCCAATTTCCAACATGCTGTTAAACTGGTACAGGATGGTGCACTGGGAAAAATTACAGTTGCCCATGCCTATGTTGGCGCTCCCCCCATTCCGTACAACCTTCCGGAAGAAACCCTTCCTTCGGATCTTAACTGGGATATGTGGTTAGGGCCACTTCCGGGCAATATTCATTTCAATAACCAGTTGAACCCACCCATCTCGCTCGATCCACCGCAGGATGAAACCATATGGGGTGCATGGCGATGGTATAAGGAAATGGGCGGTGGATTCACTACCGACTGGGGTGCTCACATGTTCGACATTGTTCAATGGGCGCTTAAAATGGATGCCAGTGGCCCGGTTGAAATCTCTCCGGTAGGCGATGGTACCGAATTTATGACTTTCAAATATGCAAACGGCACGGTAATGACTTCCGAACCGTTTGATGAGCAAATGACAAAAGGGGTGAAATTTATTGGTGAAAACGGATGGATCGAAGTTTCGCGCGGACATTACAAAGCATCGAACCCCGACTGGGTACCTGCTGCCTCTGCCGAAGCCGACGATACGCCTTACGAAACCAAAATCCCGCACCAGATCAACTTTGTTGAAGCAGTTCGCGGACGCAAAGACCCGGTTGTTCCGGTCGAAGTGGGCCACCGTACCTGCACCACCTGTACACTGGGCAACATTGCCTGCGAACTGAAACGTACCATTAAGTGGGATCCGGCAACCGAAACATTTGTTGACGATGCCGATGGCGCTGCCACAGCACTGCTGCACTATGAATACCGCGAAGGATGGTCGCTGCTGTAAAGAATTAGATAAGAATACCATTCATATTAAGGGTACACCGGTGGGTGTGCCCTTTTTTGTTTGATTATTGAGTAATGGCTGAAAGCAGGAAGGCCGAAGGAGAAGAGTCAAAAAAGGGTAAACCCCGCAAGGGCGGGTTTATTAAGATGCAGGTAATCCCTGACCTTAAAGCTGACACCATAAATGAGCAGGTCAGTGTAAATGTTTCACCAGGATCAACTTTGATCACCGATGATTCTAATTCTTACAGGGATTTGGGTGGTCTTGCTTCAATACATCGGCCACAGATAATCCCCAAAGATAAAGTAGGCGAGATATTAGCACAGGTGCACCTGGCAATTAGCCATGCAAAAAGGATGATCCTGGATATACACCATAACATCAAACCAAAATATTTGCAAGGCTACCTGAATGAGTTTTGCTATAAATTCAACAGGAAATATTTTTGCAAAGCTATTTTTTTATCGATTTCTTATTGTTGGCGTAATATCAAAAAATGAATTTTGGTATCGATTACGATTATCAAAAATGTTTTATGCTTACCTAAAAGGGAAATTCCTGTTAGTGATAATTTTCAATTTTTTTATCCTTAAAATCTGATAAAATTAAGTAAGGCAAAAATTAAAGAAAAAAGTTGTTTAATTCAGAAACTTATTGGGCAATTCACCATTTACCTTTTTATTCCTTCTCACTTAACTCCAGCCAGCGCATCTCTTTCTCATGGAGCAGGTGAGTTACCTGGCCGATCTCTTCCGATTTTCGGAAAAGGGATCCATGGTCGAGTTGGCCTGAATTGAGTTCTTCTTCCAATGACTTTTTCCGGGTTTCGAGGGTGGCTATATCTGTTTCGAGTTGTTCCATTTCGTGTTTCTCCTTAAAGGTGAGTTTGTTGGGGTTTGCTTTGGGCGCACGGGCTGCTGGGTCGGGTGTTTTGATAGCGGTTTCAACAGGTTTTTCCAAAGCTTGCTGTACTTCAACATGGTTTCGGTATTGGGTGTAATTACCCGGAAAATCGGTTATTGTCCCATTGCCTTCGAACACAAAAAGGTGGTCCACTATTTTATCCATAAAAAAACGGTCGTGTGACACGACCGCCACACACCCTTCGAACGATCGGAGGTACTCCTCGAGGATATTCAGGGTGAGGATATCGAGGTCGTTGGTAGGCTCGTCGAGGATCAGGAAATTGGGGTTCTGCATCAGCACAGTACACAGGTAGAGCCTGCGTTTTTCACCACCGCTCAGTTTTTCAATATAGTCATACTGCGACGAAGGCGGGAACAGAAACCGGTTGAGCATCTGGGTAGCGCCAATGCGGGTTCCGTCCTCAAATTTCACATCTTCGGCAATTTTATTAACAGCATCGATCACCCTTTCTTTCGGGTTAAAGATAATGCCTTCCTGCCGATAATACCCGAACCGGATGGTCTGGCCCACCTCAATGGTTCCCGAGTCGGGTAAGAGAGCGCCCGTAATGAGGTTCAGGAAAGTGGTTTTTCCAGTGCCGTTGTCGCCTACAATGCCCACTTTTTCGAAACGCGAAAAAGTATAGGTGAAATCGTTGAGCATCAGTAAGTTATCGTATGCTTTGGTAAGGTTCCTGATTTCGAGGATTTTTTTTCCCAGCCGGGCCGATTTCACATCGAGGGCAACAGTTTTCTCGCCATAATTTTGGGTAGCGCGTTTCTGCAAGTCGTCGAAAGCATCAATCCGGTATTTGGCTTTGGTTGTACGGGCTTTTGGCATCCGCCGCATCCATTCCATTTCGGTGCGGAGCAGGTTTTGCGCTTTCTCCACGCTGCTCTGCTGTGTTTCGAGACGTTCGGCGCGTTTTTCAATAAAGTAACCGTAATTGCCCCGGTAGCGGTAAATAATGCCCTGGTCGAGTTCGATAATTTCATTGCAAATCCTGTCGAGGAAATAACGGTCGTGGGTGACCATCAGCACTGTAGAGCGTGTTTTATCAAGATATCGTTCCAGCCATTCAATCATTTCGAGGTCGAGGTGGTTGGTAGGCTCATCGAGGATCAGGACATCGGGTTGCCCGATCAGCACCTTTGCCAGGGCAAGCCTTTTTTGTTGTCCGCCCGATAATTCACTCACCCGGGCATCGGGATCGGTAATTTTGAGCTGGGTGAGGATTTGCCTGATCTCCACCTCAGTATCCCACGCGTTGAGCTGGTCGAGCAGGGAGGTGAGCCGGGCAATTTCGGGTTCATTTCGGTGTAATACAGCCGATTCGAAGGCTTTTATGTTTTGTATCTTCTCCGAGGGAATGGAAAAAACTTCCTCCAGTACACTGTTGTCAGGATTAAGTAAGGGAGTCTGCTCAAAATATCCGAACGAAATGCCATGTGTACGGGTAATACGGCCGCCATCGGGCGAATCCTTTCCGGCCAGCAAATCGAGGAGCGACGATTTTCCGGCTCCGTTGCGGGCTATAAGGGCAACTTTATCATCTTTATTTATGGTAAACGAAATGTTTTCGAACAGCAACAGATCGCCATAGCGTTTCGTCAGGTTTTCGGCCTGAAGATAAGGTATCGACATAAAAAACAGTTTGCGGCAAAAGTATCAAAAATGGCAGGCATTGCAAAAAACGTTGCACGATGGAATGTATCAAACCCAACTCAACAGTTTGAGGCGGAAACAAAAAAGCCGGTCAATACCGGCCTTTTCTTGTTTAATTATTAACTTAAAACCATTTCTATGAGGAGATGAAATGATTCAAAAACAAAATGATTTATTTCTATGTTTACTTTCGTTTAATAAGACTATTCGAATATCAATTTGTTACAGTCGAAAATCATTTATATTAAAAATTTTCGGTTCATAAATTCATCATAACCATCAAAATCAATATAAAATGACGAGAAAAAAATTATATGAAGCGGTAATTTCTTATTTCTTGAAGAATTTGCCGGTAGCCGAAACCGAACTGGAATATGAAAATCCGTTTCACCTCATCGTTGCGGTAATCCTTTCGGCACAATGCACCGACAAGCGTGTGAACCAGATTACCCCTTCATTGCTGCAGCGCTATCCCGATCCTTTTAAGATGGCTAAAGCTGAACCTGAGGAGGTATTTGAGTATATCAAATCGTGTTCGTACCCCAAAAACAAATCAAAGCACCTGGTGGGAATGGCCCGTAAACTGGTAGAACTTTTCAATGGCCGTGTCCCCGAAGATTTGGATGAACTGCAGAAACTGCCTGGAGTAGGCCGGAAAACTGCCAATGTGATCGCTTCGGTAATTTATAATAAGCCTGCCCTGGCAGTTGACACACATGTTTTCAGGGTAGCTGCCCGTATTGGATTGACCACCAACGCAAAAACGCCACTCGCAACCGAACAGCAAATGGTGAGGCAAATCCCTGAAAATCTGATCCCCACAGCCCACCATTGGCTGATTTTACACGGGAGATATGTGTGCAAGGCACGGCGTCCTGAGTGCGAAAAATGCGGCCTTACCAATGTTTGCAGGTATTATATAAACTTACATAAGGAAAAGAAGGCTTAGGGCCATTACGCCCATTCCACCAGTAAGCCCGTAAATAGCCAGGTGGTGTTCGCCATACTCTTCGGCTGACGGGAGCAGTTCATCGAGTGAAATAAACACCATAATCCCTGCAACGGCAGCCATAACCCCTCCAAACACTGTATCCATATTATTGTGGTGGATGAATGGCATAAGTATGAGCCAGGCAATAAATGCCCCGACAGGCTCGGCCAATCCTGAAAGGAACGATAACAAAAATGCTTTCCTGCGGTTTCCGGTGGCATAATATACCGGAACAGAAACAGCAATCCCTTCGGGAATATTGTGGATGGCAACAGCAATGGCAATAGCAATACCCAAGGAGGGGTCTTTTATGGCCGACATAAAAGTGGCAATCCCTTCGGGGAAATTGTGCAACCCCACGGCCAGTGCTGTCATTAACCCCATTCTGTAAAGTTTGCGGAAATTAATGGCTTTTTTTTCGTTGTTCATCGATTCAAGCGAACGCATTTCGTGCGGGTTTTCGACAGAAGGTATAAACTTGTCAATCAGTGCAATCATCAACATTCCGCCAAAAAATGCCATCAACGTAAACAAAGTGCCGTTGAACTCCCCATAACGGTTTGTAAACGCATGTCGGGCATCAGGAAAAATTTCAACAAATGAAATATAAATCATTACTCCAGCCGAAAATCCAAGGGCAAGTGATAGTAGCTTGGTATTGGTTCGTTTGGCTAAAAAAGCTATTGCGCTACCAATGCCGGTTGCAAGTCCGGCAAAAAGTGTAAATAGCAATGCCAGTAAAACATTTCCGCTTTCCATACAGGTTAACTAAAACATTTAATTTTAATAAGGTGCGTAAAGGTAATATAAAATGCCAACAGAAAATCCAGTAATTTATGATGGATTTAAGTTTGTTTTTCTTTCAAACTTTGTACATTTGCCGGCAACATGTGTTTAATCAAAAATATTAGTTATGGCTTACGTAATTAATGAAGATTGCATCGCTTGCGGGACTTGCATAGATGAATGTCCGGTTGATGCCATTTCGGAAGGTGATATTTATGTAATTGACCCTGAACTGTGTACCGACTGTGGTTCATGTGCCGATGTATGCCCCACCGAAGCAATCCATCCAGCGGAATAAAAACCCGGCGATTAAAGAAAATTAAAGCCTGAAGTGGAATACTTCGGGCTTTTTGTTTAAAGATTTTTACCTGGTTCTCACTTTCTTTTGGCAATTTCCGGTTTCCGGTTTCATGTTATCAACAATAATTGTTCACAAAATCCCTTACTTACCTGACAAATTCAATTTATATCCCGGGCATTTTGCTTACTTTTGACGCTGAAAATGGTTCATTTTATGATGACGAATAGGGAATCCCGTTAAAATCGGGAGCTGTGCCCGCAGCTGTAATCTCCTGAAAAGCCTATGCCAATTAGCCACTGTTTCGCCACGGGCGGGATGGGAAGGCGGCTACTGGTAAGGAGAAAGCCAGAAGACCTGCCATTTTCGAGTAATGCTTTCGGGAATAAAAGCGATGGTTGAAAAGCCTGAAGTTTTATTTCCCCATGTTTAAAATTAACAAAAGGGGAATGAGAAAAACTATTTTAATTACTGCCTTCTGGGCGGTTTGCACAGTACTTTACGCACAGGTAAACCGCGCTAACCGTTTATTTGATTACAGCCCTGCACCCGGCCAGTTTATCAATAACCCGGCGATTGGAACCCCCGAAGCTGCTTCAAAAATCCTTACAACCGACAACAACCTTGTTTCGCTTGGAGCATGGGGGGGTACAATAATTTTAGGTTTTGAAAAACCTGTAAAAAACCATCCTGGTAACCCTTATGGGATCGATTTTACCATTTTTGGCAATGCTTTTTCAGGTTCGTCAGAGCCCGGAATTGTGTGGGTGATGAATGACGAAAACGGAAATGGACTCCCCGACGATACCTGGTACCAGATTGCAGGCAGCAGCTATTTTCATCCCAAAACCATACACAATAACAGGTTAAGCTGGTGCAGGCAACCCGACGGTTCAGCTATATGGAAAGATAGCCAGGGTAAAAGCGGGGCGTTAATTAAAAATGAATTTCATTTACAGCCTTATTATCCTGATTCACAGGTTTTTAAAAATTATCCACAAGATTCTGTCAGTTTTACCGGTACACACCTAGTGCATCCATCTTTTATACTAAATGGGCAAATTGTTTTACCATCCCTTGCATTTGGCTATGCCGACAACCAACCTGTTGCCAGGGGGGTATCGCCAACGATTCCTGACAATCCCTATACGCCCGGTATCAGGGAAGGTGCAGGGGGCGATCCGATTGATATATCATGGGCAGTTGATCCGCTTGGAAATTATGTTGATCTTGACGAAATACATTTTGTGAAAATTGTCACCGGCGCTTTGTCCGATTTGGGGGTTTTGGGTGAAATTTCCACCGAAATAGGATCTGTTGTAGCCTCAGAACCCAGTGGGATATCAGGGCCGATAAACCTAATGGTAATACATCCGCATGCACCATCTATATTTGTAGGCGACAGCCTTTTACTATACGCCGATTTTTTTATCAGAGGACGACGTCAAAATACCACATTTGTTTTTGAAAATTCCGACAGGGTAAAAGCCGGCATCTCTCCTTCGGGGATCATCAAAGCCATTGATGGCGGGCGTATCCGGGTGTCGGTTTTCCCTGAAGGATATCCCGAAGAGGTAGCATCCAGTGATATAATTATCAGAAAGCCCAACTCAATCTTATTGCATGGCTTTGAACGCCGGATTTCCGCAGGGCAGCAGTTAAATATCAACCCGGTACTGCTCGATCTGGAGGGACAGCCTATTACGGAAACGAACTGGTTGTTCGAGACTGAAAATAATGATATATTGGAAGTTATAACAGACATTAAAAGCTTCAGATTAAGCGCCTATAAGCCGGGAATAGTTAACTTGACTGTTTATCCTTCACGTTTTCCGTTTTTTTCCAAAACTTTCAAAGTTGAGGTGTTGCCATCCACAGGAAAAATAAAAGTATATGCTTCATCAAAAATGAACAATGAAAACCTGTTTGCCGCCAGGTGGATCGAATTGGAGCCATTTTCAATCAATCAATATGTGCAAAACCGTAAAGGTGACTATAGTGCCCCTGGTTTTGTATCGGCTGCCCAGGTTGCAGCAAGTATGTTTCAGCAAGCAGGAATAAACTTTTGGTTCAGGGACGATGAATCTGCCGGAAAGAAACTTTATCTCTATTCGGTTGAAAACGAAGGGCTATTTACGTATGGCTGGGGTGGGAAAAGTGCCCCTGCACCATTCGCAAGGGCATGGATTGTATATCACAAATCGCAACACATTTTATCGGGGTTATCGGAAATTGCAGTAAGCGATGGGGACAGCATCATCCTTTACCATGTTGACAACTTGCTGGATAAATGGCATTTAACAGGTTTAACTGCAAGTTCCGATTCCGTATCGGACAATGAAAAAATTGAGATATATGCATGGATGGTGGAATGTTGGTACAACCCAGCGGGTGATGTGGGCAGTACGGCTAAGTTTCCAATTGTGAACCAAGCTATTTACCTGAATAAAAGCACCCAACCAATTGCTTACACCGACCAACAAGGCAAATCATCGTTATATCTGTATAATTCGCTGCCTGCAATAATAAATTCAGGAAACGATGCTGTTTATATTTTTTCGAGGCAGGTTACAAATGTTACCGCTAAAAACAGTAAATTGCTATCCGTATTTCCAAACCCGGCTGCCGATGTATTACACATTGGTGGTATTAATTCCGAAGTATCAGTCAGCATTATTGATGTTTCAGGACGGTACTACCTTATAAGAAAATCACTGTGGACTGGTATTCCGATTGATGTAAAATATTTTTCTCCTGGAGTATATATTGTTGTGGTTGAGCATGATATGCATATTTACCGGATTAAATTCGTGAAGCAATGAGATGGCTTGTTTTCCTGATCCATTTTGGCGCATTAGCCGGATACACGCATGGACAGTCGGTAACCGATACTATACTCATCCGTGAGGTAAGGGTGACAGGGCTGCGAAAAGCAGAACATACCGGGTTGAGTATTTCGAGACCCGATTCGATGGCCCTGATTTCGGCAATTTCATCCAACTTGTCAGAATTAATTGCGCACAACACCCCGGTCTTTATCAAAACCTACGGACGGGGATCGGTTGCTACAGCCAGTTTCAGGGGAACCTCAGCATCGCACACCCAACTGGTTTGGAACGGTATGGCCCTAAATTCGCCCATGCGCGGATCGGCCGATTTATCGTTGCTTCCGGTAATGTTTGTTGATGATGTATGGCTTCTTCATGGAGGCAGTTCGCTTACCGAGAATTCTGGAGCTTTAGGGGGTAGTATCCATCTGGGAAATAAAGCCGATTGGACAATCACGAATGGGATATCTGCCGTTGCTGAACGGGGATCGTACAATTCGGGGACCTACCTGCTCCGCTTCCAGACAGGAAAAAACAATTTCCGGTCGGTGACCAGGCTAATGTTTGACCATTCCGACAATAACTTCCCTTATTACAACTTAGGGGTTTTGCCACATCGGAACGACACCCTCCATAATGCTAATTACCTGAAACTGGCTTTGCTCCAGGAACTTTACCACAGATTTGGTTTCGACAGTCAGGCAGTTTTGAGGTTTTGGGTACAGGCCAGCGACCGTTTACTGCCTCAGCTAATGTCATACGAAGGAAGTGAACGAAGAGAAACCCAAACCGATGAACAAGGGCGTTTGCAACTTGAAGTAAGGAATTATTCATCGCATATTAAATATCATTATTCAAGTGGTTTAAACTACATGGGGTTAAGGTATCAGAGGTATGTCTTTACTCCATGGTTTGTAATCGACGATGCCTTCAGTTATGAAAGCAGTATTTATAACCGACTGAAAATCAATACAGAAATTAATTATGGCCTTCACCTTAGCGTATCAGTCGAAGCAAATTATCATTCGATAAAAGTGCAAAATGAACCACGGGAAATTGAATACGGCCAAAACCGTTTCGAAGTCGGAAGTATGGCACACCTCCAGTACCGCATATCCGATAAATGGGGATTGTTCGCCCTTGTCAGGTCGGAATATTACGACAACCGGTTTATACCATTTATTCCATCGCTTGGTGCAGAAGTTTCCATATCTGGTGTTTATCCGTTATTATTAAAAGTTAACGGTGCCAGGAACTACCATAAACCCTCGCTCAATGATCTTTACTGGATACCCGGAGGAAATCCTCAGTTAAATCCCGAAGAGGGGTTTATGGTCGATTTTTCGGTAAGTTCGGCGGGAGAGGGTGTATTCCAACAAAAACTAAAATTTTTCTATTCTGACATTGATAACTGGATTCAGTGGCAGCCGTCAGCAAATGGGGCTTGGTACTGGGAAGCCGCAAACGTAAAAAATGTACTTTCGCGGGGAGTTGAGTACGATTTAAGTACCCGTTTTAACCTACATAAGATTGGTTTTCTGATCGGTGGAAATTATGCTTTTACACGTTCTACCAATGAAAATGCCGTAAGTTCGGCTGATAAATCACGCGGCAAGCAATTGATTTATATACCTATTCACACAGGCAACATAAATGGTTTGGCAACCTGGAAATCATGGTCACTAAAATGTCATTTGGGCTATACAGGCCGACGTTACACCCAATCTTCAAGCGAATGGAGCCATTACGAAAGCGTATTGAACCCATTTTGGCTCACAACTGCTTCTTTAGGGAAAGATTTTTACTCCGGAAAATGGCAGATAAACGCCAATTTAAAAGCAGAGAACTTGTTTAATATAAACTATCAACAAATCCTATGGCGGCCTATGCCGGGCAGGCATTATTCATTCACTTTAGCACTGAATCGAAAAAAATGAGAAACTATAATTTCCTGATTTTAATAGTATTGCTGGGGTTCATCTCATGTGAAACGGAACCGGTTGAAACCATTTATACCGATTTGGGCGACAAGAAAGGTGTATTTATTTCGTGCGAAGGGAATTTTATGTATGGCAATGCTTCCTTATCGTTCTACGATAAAGTAAACAGGGTAATATATAACAATGTTTTTTTTGGCCGTAACAGGGCACCTCTGGGCGATGTGGCACATTCCCTGAATTCCGACGGTAAACATTTGTATATCGTTGTAAATAACTCAGGTAAGGTGGTGGTTATTGACAAAAATACGCTTGAATACAGGCATACCATTTCGGGTTTGGCCTCACCAAGGTATGTACAATTTATAACCCGTGAAAAAGCTTATATAAGCGATTTGTACGACGGAAAAATCACCCTGTTCAATCCTCAGACATTTGTAAAAACCGGTAGCATTAATTTGTCCGAAGGGCGGCAGGGCGCCATGAAACTTTCTGCCGAACATTTTGCCCGCATTGGGAATAGCATTTTTGTATCCTGTTGGAACAATAATAATCTCATTCTCGAAATCGACCCTATAACAGACACGGTTAGGGACTCAATAAAAGTTCCCATGCAACCCCGCAAGATGGTGGTTGACCATAACAACAAACTCTGGGTGCAGTGCGATGGGAGCTTCGAAGTTTCACCTTCGGGCTATGAAAAGCCAGCTCTCGTGCGTATCGATCCGCTTACTATGACCATTGAGCAGATTTTCAGGTGGGAAAAATCGGGCAAATATGCCGGTGATTTAAAAATTAACCCGGCTAAAGATTCACTCTATTTCATCCGGGACGGCCTTTATAAAATGGCTGTGAGTGACCGGCGCCTACCCGAAAAACCAATTATTGAAGCCAGGAACAGGTTATTTTTCAGTGTTGGTGTTGATCCAATACACGGGGACATTTACCTGTCTGATGCAATTGATTATGTTCAAAGTGCATTAATACTTAGATATACTTCAGCCGGAACCCCGGTTGACTCTTTCAGGGTGGGAATCAACCCAGGTAATTTCTGGTTTAATTGAATCAACTTTAAATAATTATCGGATATGAGAAATTTTACTTTTTTTTGGATGCTTCTAATTATGCCAGGTTCAATTCTGGCACAACGTTCGGCTACGTTTGAAGACCTTAGTATAGGAACTTCGGGTTACTGGAATGGTTCCGACGGATCTGGGAAATTTACAAACGGGCTTTTTACATTTTATAACAGGTACAATGCCGATTGGTTTAGCTGGTCAGGTTTTTCATATACTAACCACACCGATACGGTTACTCCAGGCTGGATGAACCAGTACAGTGCAATAACTGGCAGTGGGGTAGGGCAATCAGAAAAATATGCCGTTGCTTATGTGGTCGGAACAACCCGGATCACCCTTGCCGAACCCGATTTGGTTTCGGGGATGTATATAACCAACTCAACCTATGCTTATCTTTCCATGCGTAAAGGTGATGATTATACCAAAAAGTTCGGTGGAGCTTCGGGTAACGATCCTGATTTTTTCAGGTTGAACATTCATGGGATAAAGAGTAACGGGGACACGTCGAAAACAGTGGTTTTTTACCTGGCCGATTTCAGGTTTGAACAAAATGAAAAAGACTATCTGGTTAAATCGTGGGAATGGGTGAACCTGGATACTTTAGGCGTGGTCAGCGAGATACACTTTTCACTTGAATCGTCGGATGTTGGGGCCTGGGGAATGAATACCCCCGCCTACATTTGCCTCGATAATATCAACCAAAAAAGCATTACAACCCATTCCCGCAATAACCTCTCCTATATGGAATATACCCAGGTTTATCCAAATCCTTTCGTGGACAAAATTAACCTTAAATTTTCTGAAGGAAACTATTCAATTGAGTTGCGCGATATGAGGGGAGTTTTATTGTACAATAATCAGGTAAACCGGCAACGCAATTTTCAGGTCAATATTCAGGAACCACTTGCTCAAGGGATTTACCTGCTTACTGTAAAAGATGGCTATGGATATGTAAAATCATTTAAAATTCAAAAAGTTAACCGCTAAAACCTAAATATGTGTTTTATGGTCATTAACTTATGTGTTTCGGGTACAAATCAGGGTTTAAAATTTTATTCATTAACTATCTATTTTTTGTAGGCTATTATTCCATTAATATTCAAAAAAAAAGATCCATAGGTATTTTGTTGTATCTGAATAATAGTGTTACTTTGCACGTTTAAAATTTTTAATACGATGGAAATTGCAAAAAACCGTATGGTCACCCTGACCTATGATCTGAGGTTGGAAGATCAGAATGGGGATATAATAGAACAGGCCACTTCTGAACGTCCGCTGCGTTTTATTTACGGCGCAGGGCAGATGCTCACAAAATTTGAAGCGCAACTGGCCGGCATGAAACAAGGCGAAATGTTCGAAATTAATCTGACCAAGTATGAAGCATATGGCGAAGTAAACGATGATGCCATTGTTGAACTTCACCGTAATGTATTTATGGTAGATGGAAATTTTGATGATGACCTGGTTAAGATCGGTAATTCGGTACCCATGATGACTGGTGATGGACAGCGCCTTACCGGTATTGTTCTCGAAGTGACCGATCAGGCTGTGAAAATGGATTTTAACCATCCTTTGGCAGGAGAAGACCTTCATTTTCAAGGTGAAATTCTCGAAGTTCGTGATGCAACCGATGAAGAGATTGCAGCATTGTTTTCGCAAGGCTGTGGATGTGGAAGTGGAGGTTGCGGAGGCGGCGAATGTGATGATGATTCGTACCATGGATGTGGCTCAGGGTGTAATTGTTGAGCATTTGTTGCAGGTTTAACAACTTTATATATCTTTAAAGCCTCGTTTTTTAAGCGGGGCTTTATTCATTCATTGACTATGAATACATTCGGACGCATTTACAGATTGACTTCCTTTGGCGAATCTCATGGCAGGGGCATTGGTGGGATAATTGATGGCTGTCCGCCTGGAATTCAGGTTGATATGGACTATATCCAAAATGAGCTGTCGAGAAGGCGTCCTGGTCAGTCGAAAATCACAACACAGCGTAATGAACCAGACCAGGTTGAATTTCTCTCAGGTATTTTTGAGGGAAAAACGCAGGGTACACCCATTGCTTTTGTAGTTTGGAATAAAGATCAGAATCCTGGCGATTACAACGACCTTAAGAATGTGTTCAGGCCATCGCATGCCGATTACACGTATCAGCAAAAGTATGGAACCCGGGACCACAGGGGAGGGGGACGATCGTCGGCCCGCGAAACCATTGCCAGGGTTGTGGCTGGCGCCATTGCACGGCTTATACTCAAGAAAGCAGGAGTAGATATAAAAGCATTCGTGTCGCAAGTGGGCGAAATTACACTCGAAAAAGATTACAGAGACCTCGACCTTTTGCGCATCGACGACAACATTGTGAGATGCCCCGATCAAGTTACGGCTGACCGTATGATAGCCCGGATTGAAGAAGCAGGACGCAACCACGATACCGTTGGGGGTGTCATAACAGGTGTTATTAAAGGAGTTCCGGCAGGTTGGGGCGAACCGGTTTTCAATAAACTTCACGCCGACATCGGTTTTGGAATGCTTGGAATCAATGCGGTCAAAGGGTTTGAATATGGTTCAGGGTTTGATGGGACCCGGCTCAGTGGTTCACAACACAACGATATTTTTATTAAAACCGATAAGTGTGTCAGAACAATGACCAACTATTCGGGAGGTATCCAGGGAGGAATATCAAACGGAGAGGATATCTATTTCAGGGTTGCATTTAAACCAATTGCAACACTTCTGAAAGAACAGAAAACCGTTGATATGGATAATCAGGAAGTGGTAATAAATCCGAAAGGCAGGCACGACCCATGTGTCCTGCCCCGTGCCGTACCTATCGTAGAAGCTATGGCAGCCCTGGTTTTGGCCGATCACTATTTAATGCAACAACTTTATACAATCTGAAAGATGCCTAGAAAAAAACGAGAACGAAGAATGTTAATGCCCCCCGCGATCAAGGGCTTGTCCGTTTTTGGTGTTCGTGGCCGGAAAGCCAACGAAATCAATCTTTTGCTCGAGGAATATGAGGCCATTAGGCTTCTCGATCATCAGATGATGAACCAGGAACAGGCAGCGGCAGTGATGAACGTTTCGAGGCCTACTCTGACAAGGATATATGAAGAAGCCCGTCAGAAAATAGCCAGCGCTTTGGTTGAAGGACGCGATGTAGTGATTAAAGGTGGCCATGTTGTTTTTGAACAGAATTGGTTCAAATGCAATGTATGCAAAGCGAATTTCAATTTCCACGAAGAAGGTGACGCTACCTGCCCGATTTGTGATTCTGCCGACGTAACTTCTCTGAATGAATTTTTCAGAAAAAAATAACGTTGGCTAAAGGGTTATTAATATTCTGAAAAAGCAGGGGTTGGATGTTCAAACCTCTGTTTTTTTTGTAAAATTGACCTCAAAAGTAACCTGCTATGCAAGATTTTTATGATGATAATAATGCTTTGATCGGTACTACGGGAAAAGAAAACCCCCCAACTGAGGTGAAAGGGATCATTCTCTGGTGGCCATACAGGGATTTTGTAATCGAAAGCGGACAAACCCGTGAAGATGCAAAACAGTCTTTGAAGATGATGAGCGAATTGGATTATCCGGAGGAAATTGCAAAATTATTATCACCTAAAGCATTTTACCACTTCCGTAACATCTCACCTGAGGGTGACAAGCCCGTTACAGGTTTTTCGGACCAAGATAATTTTATTATCAAAGGCAACAACCTGTTGGCCCTATATTCGCTCCGCCAACGTTTTAAAGGCCAGATAAAGCTTATTTATATCGACCCCCCATATAATACAGGAAACAATGGATTCAATTACCACGATTCGTTTAATTCTTCCACATGGCTCACTTTTATGAAAAACCGGATTGAAATTGCCCGGGAATTACTGAGCAACGATGGTTCAATCTGGATAAACATTGATGATAAAGAAAGCCATTACCTGAAAGTCCTTTGCGATGAGATATTTGGCCGCGAAAATTTTGTGATCAATTTCATATGGCAGAAGAAATATTCACCTGCCAATGATGCAAAGTATTTCAGTGATGTCCATGATCATATACTGGTGTTTGCCAAAAACAAGCCATTTTTTAAACCCAACCTTCTTCCCCGGTCAGAGGCTATGAATAACCGGTATAAAAACCCGGACAATGACCAGCGGGGCCCATGGAAATCGGGAGGGTTTTCAGTAAAAACTTATTCGGCCGATTACGATTATCCCATAGAAACTCCTTCAGGGAAAGTGGTCTATCCGCCAAAAGGGAGTTGCTGGCAGACGTCTAAGGAGAATTACCTGAAAAAACTGGCCGATAACCGCATTTGGTTTGGCCCGAAAGGCGATTCGAAACCTCAGTTAAAACAGTTTCTCAGCGAAGTAAAACAGGGTTCGGTGGCAAAAAGTATCTGGAATTACGAAGAAGCCGGTCACAATCAGGTTTCAAGGAGCGAGATCATCAAACTATTCGGAGATTACCGCTTTGCTACGCCGAAACCTGAAAAATTAATGAAACGGATAATTGAACTGGCCTCAAATGAGAACGATTATGTGCTCGATTTTTTCCTTGGCAGTGGCACCACAACAGCTGTTGCACATAAAATGAAACGAAAATTTATTGGTGTGGAGCAGATGGACTACATTGAGGATGTTTCGGTTGCCCGCATGAAGATGGTACTCGAAGGTGAACAGGGTGGGGTATCCAAAATTTTAGGATGGAATGGCGGCGGTGCCTTTATTTATATGGAACTTGCCATCTCTAGTGGAAAATATATTGATTATCCGGAAATGGAAAAGTATATGGAAGTCCTGACCAAAGAAGATTTAAGGTTAAACCATCATTTTTATCAGACAGGTATATGACTATCAATGATGTTTTAAAATTGCCAGTGAGTGAGCAGGTTATAGAAAAAACAGCCGCAAATACCATAAAAAAGTACAGCCATACCCATACCACCATGATGTATAACCGGTCACCGGTTGAATTGCTCGATAATATTTTTATGGGCGACCTGGCAAAAAATGCAATGCTCGAATGGCTGAAGCTACATTGCAATTCTAATATTACCGACTACGATGAAATACGCTCCGATAATTTTAAAGAACCAGATCCGGGATGGGATTTTATAATTGGTAACCGGAACCAGAAAGCCGAAGTGAAATCATCGACACCAACCCGTAAGGAAAATTACGAACGGATAATTTCACTCAGGGATATTAAAATTACAGCCAGCCATGATAAGGGGAAAACTTGGATTGATCCGAATAGCCTTGAAAGCGAAATACATATCCAGATTTACTTTTATTCCCGTCCCTGGAAAAACGGATACAGCAATTTTTGTAAGCTAGCCGATGATCTGAATGCTGACCATGGGATAATCCATTCGGTAATAAACACAAAAAAATATGCAGAACCCCTTTTTTTCGGATGGAACATCAAAAAAAATATCATAACCTATTCAAAAACCTTTGAAGAACCCACCTGGTCGTTCGATAAAACATCACGGATCTATTGGAGATGCCCCATAAAAAAAGCATATAACCTGCCTCAATTAGTGAAATATATCAATACTCAATAATTTATGATAAAAATCAGTTAAATCCCTCAAAATTAACATATAAATAACAGCTTTTCTTAAACACCTGAGAAATTGATAACCTATATTTGCAGCAAAATTTCAACTACCTGTATGAAAATCAGAAAATGGCTAAGAATATTGCACCGTGATTTTGGTTATTTTATAGTGGGAATCACCCTGATTTATGCCATTTCAGGGATTTTACTCAACCACCGTAACGATTTTAACCCCGATTTCAAGATTATAACCAGGGATGTTCAGGTTGAACTACCTCCTGGGCCACCATTCAATGAAAAAACCCTTAAACCAATCATCGAAGCCATTGATGATTTTGTAGTTTATAAAAGGGCATACTTAACCCGACATGGGAACCTGAAAGTGTTTATAAACAATGGGGAAATAATCATTGACCCTGAAACTGGCAAAGGTGAGCTTGAATATTTGAAGAAGCGTGCCATATTCTTCGAAATGAATATGTTGCACAGGGTTGCCACCCATCGTTCATGGAAGTGGTTCAGTGATGCCATGATGGTGATCCTGATTTTTGTAACCATTTCGGGGATTTTTATCCTGAAAGGCAAAAATGGTTTTGAACGCCGGGGTTGGTGGTTGATTCTTGCCGGAATGGTTGTTCCGCTTGCATATATGATTTTCTTAATATAAATTCGCATAAAAAATTAAAGATGAAGAAGTTATTCCTTATTATCGTTTTAGCTGGTTTTATTATTGCTTGTGGTAGCAGGCAAAATCAGACACAAACAGCTGAGGAAACCGTAACTATACTGACGGTGGATGAATTAATGGCATCGGCTGCCGACCTGGTCGATCAGGAAGTCATAATTAAAGGCATGGTTACCCATGTATGCAAACATGGAGGTCAGCGTTGCTTCGTGATGGGTGCCAACGACGATGTTTCCATCCGGGTTGAGGCCGGTGATGTTATTGAAGCTTTCAAGCAAGAGTATGTAGGCGACGAACTCAAGATTGTGGGGGTTCTCCGATTGGTTCCCGTTGACGGAGGACACGAATGTTCAGAAGATGCTGCTGCTGATTCAACGGCAGAACAAGCTGAAGGTGTGGTAGAAGTTAATACCGACGAAACTTTCGTACCAAGGTACTATATTGATGGGCTTGGCTTCGAAGTGATAGCTGAAGGAGTAGAAACTGAAGAAGAAGGTGCGGAATAAATTAGAATAACGACATTCCGCATTTTTGGGGAGAGTCGATCGGGCAAATCATGCCGGTTGACTCTTTTTATTTCGCAGTATTTTTATCGGGAATAAAAAGCATTGAAACCGAATTCACGCAATGTCGTGTGTTTTTGCGGGTAAATCCCTCACCCAGAAACACATGCCCTAAATGGCCTTTACATTGGGCACAAACGATTTCAGTTCTTCGGCCATCGGCATCGGGTACCCTCAGAACTGCACCTTTTATTTCATCGTCGAAACTAGGCCAGCCACAACCTGAGTCAAACTTATCTACCGAACGGTATAAATGTGCACCGCATTGTTTACAGGCAAAGGAACCTTTCTCCTTGTGCTTATGGTATTCGCCGGAAAAGGGCATTTCAGTCCCCTTTTTTAAAATTACATATTCCTCTAATGCATTCAACTTACGAAATTGCTTTTCAGGTTCCTGTGCTTGTAAACTCATAACCGGAATTATTAATGTCAATATAAATACGAATGTTTTCATGCAAATAGGACACAAAAATGAATGAAATGTTCATCTGTATTGGCATTGTATTTCCCCATTTCTGATTAACTTGCTGCCTCAGAAAACCAATAGAGTTATGAAGCGCCGGAATTTTATAAAAACAGTTAATACTGCCGCTTTTGGCCTGATGGTTAACCCATTGAACCTGAAAAGTTTTGGGTCATCCGGAAAAAATATCCGTTTAGGTGCACCCCTCTTTGAAAAATATGCCAATCCCGACGAATGGGTCAGAGTTTTAAAAAAATCAGGCTACACAGCGGCCTATTGCCCTGTTGGACCGGAAGCCGAAGGTTCGCTTGTGGATGCATACAGACTTGCAGCTGAACGGAACAATATTATTATTGCTGAAGTGGGAGCGTGGAGCAATCCCATCAGCCCTGATGAAACTACCGCCAAAGCAGCATTGGAAAAAAATATTGTTTCGCTCCACCTGGCCGAAAGGATTGGTTCAAAATGCTGTGTTAACATAAGTGGCTCGCGAAATGTAAAACATTGGGCAGGACCACATCCGGATAACCTTACGCAAGATACTTTTGACCTGATTGTGGAAACCACGCGGAAAATTATAGATGCTGTCAAACCGAAAAATACATATTATACCCTCGAAGCTTT
>JBBIHB010000002.1:20023-125256 GCA_037447215.1 Bacteroidales bacterium | reverse complement strand
GCCCTGGACATATCCAGATTCGGCTGATAATTACCTGGAGTTGATTAAAGCAATCGAACGAGAAAGGTTTGCTGTTCACCTCGACCCCGTAAACTGGGTGGTAAGTCCTCAGATATTATACAAAAACAGTGATATGATAAAAGACTCATTCCGAAAGTTGGGGAAATACATAAAAAGCTGTCATGCCAAAGATGTTTCAATCATTGAAGGCACCGATCTTCCTCAGCTTATCGAAGTTTTACCCGGAACAGGTTATCTCGATTACAAAGTTTATCTCAGCGAAGTGGCAAAACTCGAAAATATTCCCTTAATGCTCGAACATCTTAAAACGGCTGAGGAATATAACCAGGCTGCCAGGTATATCCGTGGTTTTGCCAGAGATATAAATCTGTCCATCTAAACGGGAACCGGAAATGTTACAAATAATTATTGCATTAAAATCCTCAGTGCACTTTTATTTTTTCTTTTTCCTGATCGCAGCAGTATTTTCAGCCATATCGTGCAGCGGGCCTTCTGTTTATGTTTCGCCCGATGGAAACGACTACAACACCGGCACACAGAAAAGTCCGGTTGCCACGTTGCAAAAGGCAATAGAATTAAACCGCAGCCTGAAGTTCGGCATAATCAGGGTGGAACCGGGCGAATATTACAATGTTTCATTCACTCTGACATCGGTCGATTCGGGTTTAATTATCAAATCGGCAAAGGCAGAACCTCCGGTTTTGTATGGCGGTGTTACCTTCGGTGGATGGAAACAAAATGGCGAATGGCTCGAAACAGAGATACCGGAAGCATTGGGTAATAATTTGGACTTTCGGATACTGATTATCAATGATACCTTGCGCGACAGGGCACGTTTGCCCGAAGCAGGGGCATTTTACCATCGGAGCGAATGGCCTCACCAATGGCAAAGTTCACAGGGCGGCTGGTCGCAGAAACCTACCCGAGATGATCTGACAACCCTGCTTTACAGGCAGGAAGATATTGGTCTGTGGCTCGATGTGAACAATGCCGAACTTACGGTATTTCATGCATGGGATGATTCTTATGTGGCATTGGCAGATATTGACACCTTGAACCACATCCTACGTTTTTCTTATCCCGCTACCCATCCGGCAGGGGCTTATGCCTCATGGGCAGGCGAAAAAACCCGTCAGTATATTGTGTGGAACATTAAGGAAGGTATGACCCGTCCTGGCCAATGGTATGTTGACCGCACCAACCGGAAAATTTTTTACTGGCCAATGCCCTACGAAAAAACAAACGAATTGAAAGCTATGATCCCTACGCAAAACTTTCTCGCTAAAATTGATAAATACTGTAATGGGGTCAAACTTGAAAACCTAAGTTTTGCATGTTCCGGAGCACCCATTTCCAATACCGGCTATGGTACCCTCGATATTACAGGGGCAATCCTGGTCAATAATGCAGACAATCTGACCCTGAAAAATATTCAGGTAAAAAATGTTGCCGGATGGGCAGTTAAGGTGAAGGGAAATAATATCGACATCGAAGATTGTAGTTTTTCATTTACAGGAGCTTCAGGGGTATATATGAACGGAGATAAGATAAGCATTCAGCGCAGTGGGATACACGACACCGGGAAACTATATTTCGGTTCGGTTGGTGTTTACGGAAATGGCAGCCGCCTTTTGATATCCCATTGCGAACTGTATAATATTCCCTATTGCGCCATCAATGGTTTGGGCAACAGGTCGATAGCCGAATACAACCTAATCTACAACTTTAAGCAGATGATGGTGGATGGGGGTGCAATTTATAGTTTTGGCAGCGATTCTTCGATATATCGGTTCAATGCTGTACTGGCTCCATCAGGAAATAAAACCGAAGGATGGACCTATTATTTCGATGAGCTTTCGACAAACTGCATCATGGAAAACAACCTGGCAGTAAATACCATTGTTCCGGTACACCACCACATGGCCGGTGGTATCGGGATCAGGAATAATATTTTTATTGATGAGGATCATCAGAAAATCAGTTTTCCGCTATGCTCAGATATCAATGTATCCGGAAATACATTTGTTGCAAAACAGGTATTATTCTCAGGTCCTAACGGTGAACACGGAACAACACCAAAAGAGAATTTCAATGCAGTTTACCAGCAATATTTCGACGCAACCGGCATTGTTGAATGTTCAGTTAACCAGTTTTTTGCCGATAATGTAAAGCATGATGTACTTCATGTATATAACCGGATAAGAACCGAAGATTTATCATGGATAACAAAAAATGGAAATCAGGTTCACCCATTTGGTGATTACCAAATGATTATCCCTGAAACATATAGAAAAGCAGGGTTCCGAAATAATTTCGATGATATATATAATTTGATGATAGTGAAGATTCATTAATTTTACCATTTTGATTACAATAAAAAATTCAGTTTATGATACGTTTGTCTTATTGGTTTGGCCTGTTAGCGGCTTTTTTATTTAGTGATGCTGTTGCTTCATTCCGGTCAGAAATTCCAAACCACGATGGGGAAAAAAAGGCCGAATGGGTTTTGGTATGGGAAGATAATTTCGATGTTGATGGCTTACCTGATTTCGAGAAATGGGATTATGAGGTAGGCTACATCCGTAACAGCGAAGCACAGTACTACACATACAAGAGGCTTGAAAATGCCCGGGTGGAAAATGGACATCTGATCATCGAGGCAAGAAAAGACAACTGGGAGGGAAAACCCATCACCTCGGCCAGTTTGAATACTTACGGTAAAAAAAGCATATTGTACGGACGTATCGAAGTCAGGGCAAAGCTGCCAACAGGAGTGGGAACATGGCCTGCAATCTGGCTGCTGGGCAATAGTCACCTCGAAGGAACCCGCTGGCCTGCCTGTGGCGAGATAGATATTATGGAAAACGTGGGTTACGATCCGCAGGTTATTCATGCCAATGTCCATACCAAAGCCTATAATCACTCCATCGGAACAGCAAAAGGTAACAGCATTAAAGCTGAAAAACCATGGGACAATTTTCATGTGTATGCAGTGGAATGGTATGAGGATCGTATGGAGTTTTATTATGATGACGAGCGCTATTTCGTCTTTGAGAATGAAAGAACAGGGCCAGATGTATGGCCTTTCGATAAACCGCATTACCTGATACTGAACCTGGCCATTGGCGGTGGCTGGGGTGGACAAAAAGGTATTGACAACAATATTTTTCCGCAGAAATACTACATCGACTATGTAAAGGTTTATAGGCAAATAGAATAATGTTTTAAATCATTCCTGGATAGGCAGGAATCCAGGTCTATACTACAAAAACCGTAAACCTTCATGGGTCTGCTATAATGGGATATTCTAATCCATTGCATCTGAAATTCTTCAGAATTCAGCTGCACCCAAATAAAAAATTTCATTTTTCGTATTTCGGTAATTTCCGGGAAAAAACCTGGTTTTAAGATTGTTTTTGTTCTGATATTTTGAAATTTAACCAATAAAAACTATTAACTAAGGATTTATATTTTCTTGCTTTCTGGAACCTCAATTTTCCGGCTATGCTCTTGGTTGACACCTTCGAAAACGAGGTTTACTCAGCAATCTTAGGAGCAATTGCCGGAATAATACTTAATTCCACAGGATAAACCTGTTGTCAAATGATAATCTCAGGTTCCGGTTTTTTTCAGCCGGGATTTTTAATTGATTCCAATCTCAAAATTCATAAATTTGTTGATATCAAATTATACTTATGCAATTAAAAGAGTCATTTTTCTGTAAAATGTATCTGATGATTACAAGTTTGGCATTCTTGATCTTTGTATCCTGTTCAAATTCCGATCCCCGGATTGCTGAATTTGTCGATTCTGAACTTGCCCTGTATCCAGAGTCAAGGCTGACCGATGTATATAAAAGCTTTTTTCAGGATGCATACGGGCCCGATCACCTGATACCGGATACCACCAAAGCCGGGATATTTTTAAACCGGGAACTTGTCCACGAGGATTGGCCCGATACCTTGAAATTTCAGCCTGTCGGAATTCAGCACGATTTTATCAGGATAAACCTGCTTCTGGTTAAAAATGGAACCATTCCACGTGATTCCCTGTTGCTGGCTATGGTTAAAAGTGCCCCTCTGGCCCGGAATCCTGATATTGAAGATTTTAAGAAAATATGGGAAAAGGTGTTGGCTTATATCGAAAAAAAATATCCCGGTATGCCCGGTCAGGCTGCCGACAAAAAAACCATTGAGGAAACCCTTGCTGCAGGCGATGTGGTTATTCATCATAGTGCGCACTACAACCAGATTTATAAACGCCGGTATAGAATAATCCATCGCTCGGTATTTGATTCCTGGAAAGGGAACTTTTTTTAAACAAAAAATCACCATGATTTACAAAACGCAAACCGGATGCCCGCCTGAACATACGGGCAGGAATAACGTTCCTCATGGTGATTCCCCACCAGAACGATTCAGTCGGGCTGGCATCTGACCATTAAAAATCAAGACATTTATACAGATGAAATAAAAAACCTATTTCATTATTTATAAATTTGTATAAAAAACAATAATTAAAATCGATTAAAAACATGAGTAACAGACGAGATTTTATCCGCAATGCAGCCCTCCTGATGGCAGGAGGAATGTTGATACGCCCAGCACTTGCCGGTGCAGCATTGCCTGCAAAAGGAAAAAAAGCCATAGGGCTTCAATTGTACTCCCTGAGAGATGCAATGCGCACCGATGCCAAAGCAACGCTTCAGGAAGTGGCAAAAATTGGGTTTAAAACCCTTGAAACTGCCAATTATGGAAATGGAAAAATTTACGGTATGGAACCGGCCGAATTTAAAAAGTATGTGAAAGACCTTGGCATGAAAGTGACTGGCGCTCATCTGGGTGGCCCGCAGTACACCAAAGAAAAACATACCGAGGCAATGGATTGGTGGAAAAAAGCCATCGATGACCATAAAGCAGCCGGGATAACCTGGATGATAAAGCCAAGTATGCCCATCCCAAAAACATTGAGCGAACTACAGATTTGGTGCGATTACTACAATGCGGTTGGTGCCGAAGTGAAGAAAAGCGGTATGCGTTTTGGCTTCCATAACCATGCCCGTGAATTTGAAAAAATCGAAGGTGAGATTATGTTCGATTTTATGATAAACAACACTGACCCGAAACTGGTGATGTACGAACTCGATGTTTACTGGGTAATGAAAGGTGGCTACAATGCTGTTGATTACATGAAAAAATACCCGACCCGCATACCTGTTTTGCATATCAAAGACGAGCAGGAAATTGGTGCCAGCGGAACCATTGATTTCAAATCAATATATGAAACAGCTAATGCAAATAAGGTGAAGGAGTTCTATGTAGAGGTAGAACGATATAATTTTGAACCTATTGAAAGTGTGCGCAAAAGTTACGAATTCCTGGCTGCAGCACCATATGTAAAATAATTTTGTAAAACTCACCGGGAGGCTTACACTTTCCGGTGAGTTTCTTTTCCGGAATTTTCTGTACTATGTAAAGACTATAATTACTCACCCTCATCACGCTCATTATCCTCCTCACTGCTTTTTCACAAACCAATATTAATGCCAATAATCAGCCCTATACTAAGAAGAATGTTTCTATCACCGGAGGTGGTTTTGTTTTTGGTATAGTTTTACATACCGCCGAAAAAGGATTGTGTTATAGCCGCACAGATATGGATGGCGCTTTCAGGCGAAATTCTGAAACATGAAATGGAAACCGCGTCACGATTGACCCTCATCCAAAGACCTAAACCTGTTGGGTGTTTAAAGTATTGTGCGTAATCCGAACGACCCCGATTGTCTTTTTATGGCTTGTGGCTCCTGTACCAATTTGGACAGCAAAGGGGGAGAGGCATTGTGTTCTTAATTTTCGTCCCTCTTCAGGAGGTCTGGGAGCTACAATCCAGGTTATTTTTGCCGGCGTTTTGCTGATGAACAGAGAAAGCTTGTTCCGCTTACCCGAATACGGCACTAAATGCCACCCCATTTCAGGACAACCGGTAAATCTAATGCCAAAATAAGCGGTTCTTGCTTCTGATGGAACCTTGGTTATTTCCTATGGCGATTCGCCCGGTCTTTCGAGAAAGACCGATAGGGCAGTATAGAATCTGAAAACAAAAACCGGAGTGTGGACTGGAATTACACCAGATAAGCCGCATCACGAAACCGTTCTGGTTCGATTAATACCAATGAAATAATTATGTCGAAAATAATCTGCCTTTTATTTCAGGCAGTTTTATCGATGTCATATTCCCTTTATGCGATAAATAATCGTAATTCCCATTTTCATTTTTCTCTCAAAATTCCCGATTGTTTTCATTAGAATACTATTTTGCGAATTAACCTAAAATTATGAAAAATTTCTTTGCTGGTTATTAGGTGGTTATAGCTTACAGCATAATATTCAGTATGTATAAAGGATATGAATAGATCAGGTAATAGAATTTTGGGTCATAAATAAAGTATGTTTGCAGTAATTAAATACACATAAAAATATAAATCCATGAAAAAGTATTTGATCACAGTAAACCAAAATCAATATGAAGTTGAAGTCGTAGAGTTGAAACCAAATATTTCAAGGCCAGTGCAGCAAACTACTCATACTATTCCTTTACGAACACCTGGAGGAAACAACCGTAAAGATCTGCCTGCCGCGACCGGTGGAAAAAAAGTAACTGCACCGATGCCTGGCAATGTAATTAAATTATTTGTTTCGCCTGGCGATCAGGTTAAGGCTGGTCAAAAACTGCTGGTTTTCGAAGCTATGAAAATGGAGAAC
This sequence comes from Bacteroidales bacterium, assembly GCA_037447215.1. Lineage (GTDB taxonomy): Bacteria > Bacteroidota > Bacteroidia > Bacteroidales > Prolixibacteraceae > UBA1413. Next base: position 118,474 of record JBBIHB010000002.1, on the reverse strand, counting down.
GAAATTACTGCACCGTCCGACGGAGTCATTTCGGAAGTTAAAGTGGACGAAGGATCTGTCATTTCGGTTGACGAATTACTGATGGTGATTGATTAAATGCAATTTTCAAACAATCAGTAAACAGAAACAATTATGGGAAAGGTAGGAATAACAGAAACCGTGCTGCGCGATGCACATCAGTCCCTGATTGCGACACGCATGCGCACCGAAGAGATGCTGCCTATTATTGAAAAACTTGACAATATCGGTTATCACTCGCTCGAAGCGTGGGGAGGAGCCACTTTTGATGCCTGCATAAGGTTTCTTAATGAAGACCCTTGGGAAAGGCTCCGTAAAATTAAGGCACTTGCCAAACAAACACCGTTGCAGATGCTGCTCCGTGGGCAAAACCTTGTGGGGTATAAACATTATGCCGACGATGTAGTGGAATATTTTGTACAGAAAGCAATTGATAACGGAATGGATATCATCCGTATTTTCGATGCATTGAATGACCTGCGGAATATCGAAACTTCAATAAAAGCCTGTATCAAAGAGGGTGGACATGCTCAGGCTTGCATTTCCTATACCACCAGTCCGGTACATAATCTCGACCTTTTTGTGAAAGATGCTGTTATACTCGAATCGATGGGTGCACATTCCGTTTGTATCAAAGATATGGCTGGTTTGCTAAAGCCTTACGATGCTTTTGAACTGATTAGCGCCATCAAATCTGCTATAAAAATTCCAGTGCAATTGCATTCACATTATACCAGTGGTGTAGCCTCCATGACATACCTGAAAGCCATTGAAGCAGGTGTTGATGTGGTTGATACGGCCATTTCGCCTATGGCGCTTGGAACCTCGCAGCCAGCTACCGAACCGCTTGTGGCCTCGCTGCAAGGCACTTCTTACGATACCGGCCTCGATCTGGTCAAACTCAGTGAGATCGCTGAATACTTCAGGCCCATTAAAGAAAAATGGGTGGAAACCAGACTTCTTGACACTAAAGTTATGGGTGTTGATGTGAATGCCCTGATCTATCAGGTTCCCGGGGGGATGTTATCGAACCTGGTTTCTCAGCTAAAACAGGCAAATGCACTCGATAAATTCGATGAAGTTCTCAGGGAGATACCAAGGGTCCGTGAAGATTTTGGGTATCCGCCGCTGGTAACCCCTTCGAGTCAGATTGTAGGGACTCAGGCTGTATTTAATGTGCTCACCGGCGAAAGGTATAAAATGGTTCCCAAAGAATCGAAAGGAATTGTAAAAGGCGAATATGGTGCAACCCCTGTGCCCATTTCGGATGAAATAAAGAAAAATATCCTTGGTGATGAGCAGCCCATTACATGCCGTCCAGCCGACTTAATAGAACCCGAACTGGAAAAAACGAGAGTGAAAATTGGTACACTCGCTATACAAGACGAAGATGTACTAACATACGCTTTACTTCCTCAGGTTGCCGAAAAATTCTTTAATCTCAGGAATTCAGGTGAATTGGATAAAGTTGAAACTGAAAAAACGCTGACTACAAAACCTTCGACAAACAAAGCAGAAGAGATTATTCAGAACTGTATCGATGATGAAGTGGTGGCAGTTATTTCATCGGCTATCGCCTCACTCGAAGAGGCAAATGCTACAAGGTATGCCGTACAAAGCATCCGCCAGGTGAATCCCTGGGTCCTGTCAGCCCGGATTAAATACTGAATACTTATTCATATAGATATCAAAGGCTTATTATACAGGAATTTTCCTGTCAATAAGCTTATTTCTTATATCGTGTAATTAAATAGAAAATAATGTAACGTCGCAATTTTATAAAAGTATCTGCATCAGGCTCAATCGTAACTGGGTTAACACCAGTTTTTTATCCGGGTGGATCAATACCGGTAAATTCATCAATCGGAACAGTTAAATAAAAAGATTTTCCTACTGGCGCGACTGGTTCTTCGAAAAAAGTTTCGGGATGTTTGTGCATTTGGGCCTGTATGCCATTCCGGGATGGCACGAACAGCACCAGTGGCGAGGACCAATTGAGCGGCCGGAGTAAATAAAACTTGCCAAACAGTGGAATCCTGTAAAATTTAACCCTGACTACTGGCTTGACCTGCTTGAAGAAACCGGCATGAAATACATCTGTTTTACAACCAAACACCACGGTGGCTTTTGCCTGTGGGATACACAACTGACAAATTACAATACCATGAATACCCAATAAGGAAAAGATAATAGTGGTATTTTGGCCGATGCCTGCTACAAGCGCAAATGCGTGATGGTTTGTCAGCTGAAAGGCACCAAAGGTTTATTTAATTTGCATCAATTACAAAGGCTGCCAGCCATTTTTTATCGGAACCAATCATCATGACCAGATAGCCGCCTGCCTAAAGTCAGGTAACTACAATCTTTCTCCGGATTTTTGGCATTGGATGAAACCTGTAATTTACAGCCAAATTAGCTATTCAATGGTTCATCAACCTGTCGGGAATATGTTTGTTTCCCTTTTATATGCACCCCCTATTGAACCTTACAACGGTAGTAAATTCATTTTGATCAATAGGAAAGAATAAAACCAAATAGCAGCGTCCTTTTTCATATTCAGACTGTATAAAGAATTAATTTTCAAATATAGTGCTGACAATCAAATTTATATAGCTTAACTTTGTGCCCTTTGTGCCTTTGTGGAATCTTTATGTTCGACCACAATCCCAAATTTATTTTAGGATCATTCACCAAAAATCCGAAATATTATATAACACAAATAAAAAGAGTAAAAAACAAACCTCCGCATCGGGTTAAACTCCTGCCTTCCCACTTTCCAGCGTTTTTTCTTTTCCCCTGAGAACAAATACCATAAGTAAAATGCCAACAACAATATTTACCCAAATATCTGCAAACGATTCATCAGGCACGGCTGTGTTTATGGTAACTGTAGAAATTCCGAGAACCATAAATATATTAAATATGTTGGAACCTTCTAGATTCCCAATTGCTTTGTGAACCTCTTTTTTATGCACTACAACAATTGAGTGGCCAGTTCGGGCAATGAGGTTCCTATTGAAACTACAGCAAGGGCAATAATCCTCTGTCTCACACCTAATATGGTTGCAAGTTCAACAGCGTTATCAACAATCATGCGGCCACCAATAATCAATCCAGCTAATCCTATTATATTAAAAATTAACGATTTCCAGACAGGATACCGGTGGGTATCAACCTGCAAATCATGAGGGTTAGATCGGGCAATTATAAAATTGTAAAACAGGAATACCCCAAAAAAGACCAATAAAATCAAACCTTCTCAGGGTTCGATTACATTGCCGTTGGGATTAAATTAATTGTCTTTGGCCAGCAATAATACCATGACTGCAGCCACCAGGCTGAAATTAATTTCATAGCGCACCGTATTTTTCTGTACCGAAAGAGGGGCGATCATAGCTGATATACCCAATATTGCCAGTACATTGAAAATATTGCTCCCTAATACATTCCCAAGAACAAGTTCGGTACTTCCTTTTATGACTGCTATCATATTTATGGCCATCTCGGGTGCCGAAGTTCCAAATGCCACTATGGTAAGGCCAATAACTATGTCGGGGATATTATAACGTTTGGCAAGTGCCGATGTCCCGTTAACCAGTTTATCAGCTCCAAAAATAAGTAACACAAAACCTGCAATCAACAACAATACACTCAGAAGTGGCATATTTTTTCAATTTTTCAGGGGGCCAAGGGTACAATTTAATTATTACTGATGCATGTATAGTCAGGCAAGTATTTTGTTACAAAATTCAAATAACTCATACTTATTAAATTTTCTGATTCTTTATCAAATAAATCATTTTAATAAAACCAGAAAACCAAAATAGTTTTTTAGTTTTGTTGCCTGATATTAGATAAATGGAAACAAAAGAACGAATACTTCAAAGGGCTGCTGAGCTATTCCCTGTAATAGGAATCAGGAGTGTTACCATGGATTTCATCTCCTCCGATTTAGGCATTTCAAAACGTACCATTTATGAACTTTTCAAAGATAAAGAGGCACTGGTAATTCAGGTCATCGAAAATGAGATTATCAAAAACAACCGGATTCTGCTTGATATAATAGCCGATACAGACAATGCCATTGAAGCGCTTTTCCTGATTATTGAGCGGGAACATAACCGGATGACTTCTATCAACCCGGTTTTCATTGAAGACATTAAAAAATACCTGATAAAAATTCACGAATATTTCTATGAAAACAAGCAGAAAATCAAAGAATTTTCGGTTTCCTATGCCATTCTTGAAAAAGGCCGTCGTGAGGATATTTTCAGAAACGAACTTGATATTGATGTTGTGGACAATTTTATGCACGAACTGGTTAATTTCATGCACAACAGTCAACACTTCAGGCTGATGAACCTAAAAAAAGAAGATGTGCTGAAAAATATCCTTTTACCCTATTTCAGGGGCATATGTACCAGAAAGGGTCAGGATTTGATGGATAAATATTTTAAATCGATTACAGGTTAAAAACATGATAATATGACAATGCAAAGAAAACCACACTATCTAATTCTTTTCCTGTTGCTGGTTTCAGTTATAGCCAGTGCACAGGATAAATTGGTGCTCGATTTGAATGGGGCCAAAGAGCATGCACTGAAATTTAATAAAACCCTGAAAAATTCAGGATTGGCAATTAACCAGTCGCAAGAAAGGTTAAAAGAAGCTATAGCTGCAGGTTTGCCGCAAGTTTCGGCTAACATGGATTACAGCAATGCCCTTGGGGCAAAAATCAGCATCAGGTTTAATCCCGATATGCCGGCCACCCAAATTCCCATCAAGCCTCAAAGCAACCTGAATTTTCAGGTTAACCAGTTAATTTTCAGTGGTAACTATTTTGTTGGTATCCAGCTAGCCAGGTTGGGCGCCTCTATGTCGGGCAAAAGTTACGAAAAAACCGAGCATGAAATTGTTGCCCAGGTTACTGATAGTTACTACCTGGTATTGATGTCGAAAGAACTGCTTGCCCTATTGGAGAAAAATATGGTAAACCTGAAACAAATGTATGACAAAACGGCAGCATTGGAAAAAGTGGGGATTATCGAAAAAACCGATGTAGATATGCTTTCGGTTCAGATTTCGGCCCTGCAAAACGCGGTTAATTCCTCGGGGCGACAGCTCGAGATGGCTACCAATATGTTACGCCTTTTTATCGGAGCTACTGCCGATACCGATATCGAATTGACAGAAACGCTGAGCCAGGTACTTACCAGTGCCAATTCGCGAATAAATCTTGCCTCTCCATTTAATGTGCAGCAAAACCTCGATTTCCAACTGGTCGGGTTTCAGGAAAAAATGGTTGAAACACAGGTAAGGATGCAACAGGCAAATTACCTTCCCACGCTGGCGGGTTTTTATTCCCGAACAGAGAAGCTGATTAAGCCCGACTTTGATATGTCACCCAAAAATATGGTAGGCCTCAGGTTAAACATTCCGATTTTTGCAGGTGGATCAAGAATGTATAAGGTTCGCCAGGCCCGCATTGACCTGGAAACCATTCGAAATTCAAAAGCGTTGCTGATGGAGCAGCTCGAAATACAGGAAAAACAACTCTCATTTAACCTTCGCAATGCCCAGGAAACATATACCAACCAAGTGAAAAACCTCGATGTATCGCGCAGGGTTTACGTCAACCTCAAACTCAAGTTTGAGCAGGGTCTGATTTCAGGGCTCGACCTTGTAAATGCCGACAACAATTACGTTAGGGCCGAAACCGATTACATTTCCGCTGTTTATCAGCTTTTACATGCCCAGGTTGAGTTAGACAAACTTTACGGACAATTAAAATAAGATCAGAATATGGTAACGAAAAAACAAATTTTAAATGCTATCCCGGTTTTCGGGCTTTTAATTTTAACAGCCTGTTCGGGAGGAGAAAAAAAGAGTATAACAGCCGTAGCCGAATCGAAAAAAGAAAAAGTAAGGGTGATGGAGCTGAATTACCAGACTATAGCACGTTCGGTGGAATATCCTGCCACACTGAAAGCTTATGAGGAGGTTCACCTCGCACCTGCTTCTCCTGGGAGGATTGAAGCCATTTATGCACAGGTAGGCGACAGGGTAACAAAAGGAAGTGCGCTGGTGCAAATGGACCGTACCCAGCTACATCAGGCAGAGGTACAACTCAGGAATATTGAAAAAGATTTCAAACGGCTCGATACCCTTGCTAAAGTGGGGAGCATTCCCATGCAGCAATACGACCAGTTGAAAGCCCAATATGAGATTACCCGCTCGAATGTTGAGTTTCTGAGGGAAAATAACAGATTATTTGCACCATTCAACGGCGTAATATCGGGTAGGTATTACGAACCCGGCGAATTATATTCGGGAGCTCCAAATACGCAGGCTGGCAAAGCTGCCGTATTGTCCATTGTGCAAATTGACAGGTTAAAAGCAATTGTCCCTCTCTCCGAAAAGTATTTTCCACTGGTTAAAAATGGAATGGAAGCTAAAGTAAAAAGTGACTTATACAGCGATAAAGATTTTACAAGCAGGATATTCCGAATTCACCCCACTATTGATCCTTTAAACCGGAATTTTAACATCGAAGTTTTGGTCGATAACCGTGATGGATTACTTCGGCCTGGAATGTTCTGCCGGGTTTCGTTTGATTTAGACGAGGAAGAGGCAATTTTGTTACCGTCGATGGCAGTTCTCAAACTTCAGGGGTCAAACGACAGGTACCTGTTTGTGGAGAAAAACGGGGTTGCCCACAGGGTAGCTGTAACTGTTGGAAAACGGTACGACGACAACATCGAAGTTTTTTCGGATGAACTTAAACCCGGCGATCGCCTCATTGTAAGTGGCCAGGCAAGGTTACTCGATGGGGTTAATGTTGAAGTTGTGCAATAATATCAGGCACACCAGTTTTCACTTAAAACGTATATTGATATGAGTATATATAAAAGTGCTGTAAACAAACCAATTACCACATTAATGGTATTTACAGCCATTATGGTAATGGGACTCTATTCGCTGGTACAGATCCCGGTTGACCTTTATCCGCAAATGGATCCGCCATTTATTTCGGTAATGACAACCTACCCCGGAGCCAATGCAGGTGATATTGAAACCAACGTAACCCGTCGCCTCGAAGATGCCCTGAACGCTGTGGATAAGCTTAAGGAAATAACCTCAACTTCAACGGATAACCTTTCAATTATTGCCCTCGAATTTGAGTGGGGCACCAACCTGGATGAAGCCACAAATGATATCCGTGATGTGATTGACCGCATATCCTCTTTCCTGCCCGAAGGTGCTGAACGTCCGTCGATATTTAAGTTTAACACCAGTATGATGCCCATAGTTTTTTATGCGGTAACTGCCAAGGAAAGTTACCCTGGACTGGAAAAACTTCTCGACGAAAAAATCATTAATCCCTTGAACCGGATTGAAGGAATAGGCTCAATCGGGATGATGGGAACACCTCGCAGGGTGATTTATGTGGATGCCGATCCACGTCTTCTTGATGCTTATAACCTTACCATTGAACAGATTGGCAATACCATTGCTGCCGAAAATATGAACCTGCCATCGGGCAACGTTAAAATGGGACAGCTCGATTATCAGTTGCGGGTGCAGGGTGAGTTTACCTCCAGTTCACGTATCGAAAGTCTTGTGGTAGGCAATATGGCAGGGAAACCTGTTTATATCCGGGACGTCGCTACGGTAAGGGATTCGCTGAAAGATTTATCGCAGGTCGAAAAAATAAGCGGGGAAGCAGGACTCAGGATGTTTGCCATGAAACAGTCGGGGGCAAATACCATGAAAGTTGCTCGGGAAGTGCGTAAAAACGTTGAAGAACTTCAAAAACAATTACCTCCCGATGTTGAGATCAACCTCATCATGGACACTTCAGATTTTATTAAAGGGTCGATCAGTAACCTTTCGAAAACTTTAATGTGGGCATTCCTTTTCGTTGTCCTTGTAGTATTGTTTTTCCTCGGTCGCTGGAGGGCAACATTCATTATTGTTTTAACCATTCCCATTTCGCTCATCGTTGCATTTTTATACCTCTACATTACAGGAAATTCAATAAACGTAATTTCGCTCACATCCCTTTCAATAGCCATTGGGATGGTGGTTGATGATGCCATTGTGGTGCTCGAAAACATTACCCGGCATGTCGAACGAGGGGCAACCCCGCGCGAAGCATCCATTTATGCAACCAACGAAGTCTGGCTTGCAGTAATTATAACTACAATGGTAGTGGTGGCAGTATTCTTCCCTTTGACTTTAGTAGGAGGTATGACTGGGGTAATATTTAATCAGCTTGGATGGATTGTTACTATAACAGTTGTAACATCAACACTGGCAGCAATTTCGTTAACCCCGATGCTTTCATCGAAAATGCTCAGGTTAAGGCCACCTCGTATGAAAATCAGAAAACTGAGCTATGCCAATACCATCGAAAGAACTTTGGCTTGGATGGATAGTTTTTATGAAATCACCCTGAGATGGGCACTCAGACATAAAACTTTTTCATTGCTGTTGGCACTGGCAGTATTTGTTGGGTCCATGATGCTTTTCCGTTTTGTGGGGACCGATTTTATGCCCGAATCAGATGAAAGCCGAATTATGGCTTCCATTGAATTGCAAACCGGAACACGCGTAGAAGAAACCTTGAAAACCACCCGTTTTCTCGAAAATGTGATCAAGGAAAAATATCCCGAAGTAGAGGTATTTGCCGCCTCATCAGGGTCTGACGATGAGGGGAGCATGTTTTCTTTGTTTACCACTACAGGATCAAATATGATCAATTTTATGATGCGCCTAAGCCCGATTTCGGAGCGCGAACGCTCAGTTTGGGAGATTGCCGCATCGCTCCGCAATGAAATTGCCCAATTGCCAGAGGTGATAAATTTCTCAGTAGAAACAGCCGGACAAGGAATGGGTGGCACATACAACACAGTTGATGTAGAAATTTATGGATACGATTTTGATGTGACCAATACCATTGCCGATCAGATAAAACAAAAGGTTGAAAACGTTCCTGGAGCTATTGATGTACAAATCAGCCGTAAAAAAGACAAACCTGAATTGCAGTTTTTACTCGACCGTGATAAACTGGCCCTTCACGGATTAACTACTGCTCAGGTTTCCACATTTATACGGAACCGGGTTAGCGGAATGGTGGCTTCGCGTTACAAAGAAGAAGGCGATGAATATGATATCAGGGTAAGATTAGCCGAAAACTTCAGGAATTCGATAACCGACCTCGAAGAGTTAACCGTAGTTTCACCAACAGGAGCCCGTATTAAATTGAAAGAACTAGGCGAGATTAAAGAATATTGGTCACCGCCGAATATTCAGCATAAGCGGCGTGAAAGGATTGTTACGGTTACGATTAAACCTGATAAAGTCCCATTAGGCGTTTTGGCAGAAGGGGTTAAGTCTGCCATTGCAGATGTTCAACTTCCTCAGGACGTAATGCTTAATGTGGGCGGCGCCTATCAGGAGCAGCAGGAATCGTTTATGGACCTGGCATTGTTGCTATTTATCAGTATTGTATTGGTATTTATTGTAATGGCTTCGCAATTTGAATCGTTTACAATGCCCTTTGTAATCATGTTCTCCATACCCTTTGCCTTTACCGGGGTTGTACTTGCACTGTTCATTACCGGAACTACTTTAAGCCTGGTTGCTGCTTTGGGAGCTGTTCTGCTAATTGGGATTGTAGTGAAAAACGGAATTGTTCTGGTCGATTTTACCAACCTTATGCGCGACCGTGGACTCGAATTGTATGAGGCCATTGCTGTATCCGGCAAATCGAGGTTGAGACCCGTATTGATGACTGCTGCCACTACCATACTCGGTATGCTTCCGTTGGCTTTGAGCACGGGCGAAGGCGCCGAAATATGGAGGCCTATGGGGATTACGGTAATTGGTGGGCTTGTTTTCTCGACCATCGTAACCATGGTAATTGTACCAGTAATGTACGGCCTTCTAGCCCGACACGGTGAACGTAACAAAAGAAAAACTGTGATCAAACAGTTTCAGTTTATGGAATAATTAGTGTTTAACCCGTTTCAGGATATTATTTCGAGTTAACTTGAAACCTGAAACTTGAAACTTCTATCAATGAAAGCAGTAATGATCATTTTTAACCAAGCTAATTCCGAGCGTGTTGAATATATGCTCGATAAATTGGAAATCAGGGGATTTACCTGGTTCAGCAATGTGAAAGGAAGGGGCAGCAAAACCGGTGAACCCCGAATGGGTACCCATACCTGGCCCGAAATGAACGAATCGGTTATTACCATCATACCCGACGAAAAGGTGGATATTCTGCTCGAAAAGGTTAAAAAACTGGATGAGGTTAACCTCGAGGTGGGTGTCAGGGCTTTTGTCTGGGATATTTTAAAGAGTGTTTGAATCAATTATAAGCGGCATCACCCGGTTTTCCGGGTGATGTCTTGTTTAAATTATAGTGCTTTTATCCTTTCCATTGCTTCGAGTACATTGGCACGATCGGCAAATGCCGAAAACCTGAAATAACCTTCGCCCGAAGGGCCAAACCCTGCTCCCGGGGTACCAACCACATTGGCATCATTGAGCAATTTATCGAAGAAATCCCATGATTTAACTCCATTGGGTGTTTTGACCCAGATGTAAGGTGCATTTTCACCTCCATAAACAATGAATCCGGCTTCACTCAGGCTTTTCTTCATAATATCGGCATTCTCCATGTAATAATCGATAACCTGCTGTACCTCTTTCTTTCCTTCAGCTGAAAAAATTGCTGCCGCAGCTTTCTGCACAGGGTACGATACCCCATTGAATTTGGTGGTATGCCTGCGGTTCCACAACTTCTTTACCTGCACCGGATTTCCTTTGCTGTCGTATGCCAAAAGTTCCGAAGGAATTACGGTATATGCCAGTCGGGTTCCGGTAAACCCGGCTGTTTTCGACAAGCTGCGGAATTCAATGGCAACTTCTTTGGCCCCTTCTATTTCAAATATGCTCCGGGGTATCGTTTCATCCCTGATAAATGCTTCATAAGCTGCATCATACAGGATTATGCTCTTATTCTGACGGGCATATTCCACCCATTTCTTCAGTTCTTCGCGGGTTGCAACAGCCCCTGTCGGGTTGTTGGGATAACAAAGGAAAATCAAATCTGGGGTTTCTGCTGGTAACTCAGGAATAAAATGGTTTTCGGCTGTGCAGAGCATATAAATAATGCCGTCGTAATAACCATTTTCTTTAATATTTCCGGTTTTTCCGCTCATTACGGTTGTATCGGCATAAACCGGGTAAACCGGATCGCAAATGGCAATAATATTGTCGTTGCCAAAAATTTCCTGTATATTTCCGGTGTCACATTTCGATCCGTCAGAAATAAATATATCGTCGGCAGAGATATCTACCCCTCGGCTTTTATATGAATGTTGGGCAATGGCTTCCCTTAAAAATCCATATCCCTGTTCAGGGCCATAACCTTTAAAGGTTTCGGCTTTTGCCATTTCATTAACCCCTTCATGAAATGCTTTGATTACCGTGGGGGTGAGTGGCTGGGTCACATCCCCGATTCCCATTCTGATAACTTTTTTATCGGGATTGGCTTTTACAAATTCATTTACCCTGCGGCCAATTTCAGGGAACAGGTACCCTGCGGCCAGTTTCTGATAATGCTCGTTAATTTTTGCCATAACAGTTTTGTAACTTTGAGCTGCAAAGATAAGAAAATGGGATTTAGGTCTGAGAATAACAAGATTTGAATTGGGTTTATATGGCTATATTCTTATTATTCATCCCCATCTTTTACACATCTGAATCCGATATGCGTGGTTCCTGTATCGGGTGAGGTTTTCATACGCGACGAAGCCCTGTATCCGGCGCAATACGAATCATTGCACAGGAATGAACCGCCCCTGATGGTTTTTTTTGCAAGCCCCGGCTCCATAGGATCAAAAGATTCATTGGGGCCTTTGGGATTATCGGCAACAGTTCCTTTCCTGAAAGTTTTAAAATAATCGTGGTGGTACCAATCTGATGTCCACTGCCAGACATTTCCTCCCATATCGTAAAGGCCAAATCCATTGGGAGGGAAAGAGCCTACCGGCGAAGCCGTCATATAACCATCGTCAGCCAGGTTCATATAAGGAAATTCGCCTTGCCAGTAATTGGCATGTTCTGACGAAACCGGTCCGTTTTCCCCATGGATAAATAAAATCTACGTTTCCGCCCCGGGCTGCATATTCCCACTCGGCTTCGGTTGGGAGCCTTTTTCCCGCCCATTTGGCATATGCAAATGCATCCTACCACGAAATCACTACAACAGGATAATCGTCTTTACCATCAATAGTGCTTTCGTATATTCAGGATCGCATAAATTCGCTTCGGGAACACATCGCAACCAGCTTTGGTAGTCCTTGAGCGAAACACTTTTGGTGGGGGCTTCGAAAACCATGGATGCCGGTGCCAACAGAGAATCAGGAGGTAGGGGGGCCCGGAGGAAACTCTTTGCTGATTTCATTCCAGTTGGGGGCCATTTTGGCTGTGGTTATATAGCCGGAAGCCTCCACAAATTCCCTGAACTCCGCATTGGTTACCGGATAAATGTCCATATAAAAACTATTGACTTTTACTTTGTGCTGAGGAAATTCATCGGGACGAGCAAATCTGTTTTCACGGGCGCCCATTCAGGATTACTTTTTTACCTGACTGCTGGTGTTTTTGTTATTCTTCAATCTGTAATAGGATTCAGCAGGTACAACCTCAACAAAAATATTTCCAGTTGAGGCAATTGTACCGGGAGATGCACACAGATTATCATTCCGGTTTATTTCCATCAACTCGAGTTTGTATTCGACATATGGCAAATATTGGTAGCAAAATCCTACCTCTGAACCGGTCTCCGGCAAATCAACAGTACGGTTTTTTACGGAATTCCAAACCAAAATATATTCACCGGGAGGAAGTTTTTGTGCTTCAAGCAAATATGTATTCTTCCCTATTGAGGATTGTTTCAGTTTAAGAATATCCGAAACCTGCCCTTGTTCTTTTCTTAATCTTTGATCGTTTTGCCGGATCAGACTCCATTCTCCGTCGGGGCTGTTATGACCATTTAATTGAACCACGATCCTGATTGGGTAATCATGCACGATTAAGAGTCCATTATTGTTCAGGTAAGTATATCCATAGTTTTCAAACATTGCCAGAGATGAGCCCCCATTTTTCAATATTACATCGAAAGAATTGTTCTTGTTGGTCATTGCCTTTTTGTTTACCCGATCGGCGAGTTCTGCCCCTGCTTTAAAACCAGCCTGGTGGTGAATACGGTTAACGCCGGGCTCATTTACACCTATGTCTGAATTTACCTTTGAACGATTCCCATAATTGCTTCGGGTTGTATTGTGATTTATCCCGGTTCGTAGCGTATCGTTGCGATATTCTATATTGAATTCCATATTTTTGTCAGACTGATAAAAAGGCTTACTGCTGAAAGATCTGTTTTGGAAAAGGATTATTGTGATTCCCAACACAAAAATGAAATTGATAATGCTTTTCATAAATATTCATTTAAAATATTTTTAACACGACAAATATAATTAAAAAAGAATAAAAGACAATATAGTATTTTTTAAATGTAGTCATTTTCCATTTTCGGTTAGAGGTTGATTTGACCGGAAAAATTAGTTAAAAGAGTATATTTTTGTTTATCCTTAACAAATAAATATGCAGGTAAAAATTGAACCATCTTGGGCCGAAAAACTGGCAGGTGAATTTGAAAAACCCTACTTTGATGAATTGGTAGGCTTTGTAAAAAGCGAATATGCACAGAATAAAGTATTTCCACCCGGACGGTTAATATTCAATGCATTCGAACAATGCCCTTTCCAACAGGTAAAGGTCGTAATTTTAGGGCAGGATCCGTATCATGGCCCAGGTCAGGCGCATGGGTTGTGCTTTTCGGTTCCCGATGGGATTGAATTTCCCCCATCACTGCGAAACATTTTTAAAGAGATTCACGACGACCTTAGATTCCCAATCCCCAAAAGTGGTAACCTCGAGCGATGGGCACATCAAGGGGTTTTTCTGTTAAATGCAACCCTGACAGTCAGGGCACTTCAGGCAGGCTCTCATCAAAACAAGGGTTGGGAAATTTTTACCGATAAGGTTATACATTTGCTAGCCGAACAAAAGCAAAACCTGGTTTTTATGCTATGGGGGTCTTATGCACAACAAAAAGGCAAGTTTATCGACACATCACGGCATTTGGTAATGAAATCGGTACACCCTTCGCCATTATCGGCTTACCGGGGATTTTTCGGGAACCAACATTTCAGTAAAGCCAATCAATACCTTACCACGTTTGGAAAAACTCCAATTGAGTGGTAACTGATCACTTTTATTGCCGTGTAGGGTTGAACTCTCGGAATTAATTGTGTCTGACCGTTGCTCCGATAACGATTCCTGCACTTACAATTATCAGGTTTTTAACAATATATTGACCTTCTAATGTAAGTGCAAATGGGAAAATATTAAACACATCCATTGGGAAAAATAAAACCGGGAAAAAGGTACCAGCCATCTGAACAAACAACAACAGTAAGGTAAATCGCATAAAAAGGTTGAGCAATAATCCTGCACCAATAAGTGTTTCGAGTGAAGCAAGGCCATAAAGAATAATCTGATCACTCAAAATTCCAAAGGTCATTTTTCTGATTGTAGCAATGGCCAGGTCTTCTGCAGGGCTCATACCCGGGAAAAACTTAAGGGTACCAAACCATAAAAATATAATACCGATCGATACCCTCAGCCAGGTTATTCCGTTTCTGTTCATCCAGGTTACAAGGGAGTAATCAATTGAGTCAAATTTTTCTGTCATTCTGCTCATAATGGGTCTGTTTTTTAAATTGCAATTATAACAAATCTCCCCCACAAATAAGACTTTTTTGTCTTAATTTAGATAAAAAGCAAGGTTTGTTAACATCTTATTCTTTTTTTAATCCAATCCTCCACCTGCTTATTGCTTTCACGACATATCAATGTCGTATATTTAGTTCCGATAATTAAAGAGGCGATGTCTCTAAATTTCCTGTCAGTTTTTAAAAACAGAGTTTAATTTGGTTTGTGCGTGATGGAATTGATGGAGAATTAAAAACAGAAAAATATGCGCGTACCAGATGGAATTTATTTTATGAGTTTGTATTGCTGATTCTTGGGGCGATAATGTTTATTGTTTTACTGATTCTCCTATTCGTACTTGTTAAAACGGGAAACGAAAAAAAAATCCTTCTCGCTTTTTTTCTCCTTTCATTGTTGATGATCGGATTTCAGGGAATCCAGAAGATTCAGTCCGATATTGGCGCAATATCGCTATAAAAGAAGATGTCTCAGAATGCTGATGCGGAACCTTCGCCTGAACAAAAGGGGGAATTGCAGGGAACCATCGAAAAGCTTGAATGCAGGCCTATTTCAAATCCTGAAATCAATCAGCAGATTAGCGAAGGGTATAAACTTCTCGGTGATTCTGCACTCTCCGTTTAGTATGAACGGATAGCTCAGGAAACTTTAATTCCGGCAGGAAGAATAAGGGGAATTCCAAAGTATCGGGTTTGAAGCCAACCCTTTAAATCTATGACAACTGTCACAATCTTTCCGATAGGTCATTACTATTTTTGTGTTTCATCAGGAATTATAATATATCCTAAAAACTCATACTAATGATACAACTGATAGAGTGTGTACCCAATTTATCGGAAGGGCGAAACCCAGAAATAATAAATCAAATTGCAGATATAATCAGGCAATCGGAAGGGGTCAAATTACTGAATATTGATCCGGGTAAAGCTACTAACCGGACAGTTTACACTTTTGTAGGCGAACCGAAATTTGTTATTGAAGCAGCGCTTAAGGTAATAAAAAAAGCAGCTGATCTGATTGATATGAGATACCATAAAGGTGAACATCCCCGCTTCGGCGCCACCGATGTTTGTCCATTGATCCCGATTTCAAATATCACAATGGACGAAACGGTGGAATGGGCCCGAAAATTGGCAAAAAGGGTAGGCGAGGAGCTTGCCATCCCGGTTTATTGCTATGAATTTGCCGCCTTTTCGGAGCACCGACGAAGCCTTGCCGAATGCCGTTCAGGCGAATACGAAGGACTAAAGAAAAAATTGGAATTGCCCGAATGGACGCCTGATTTCGGGCCAAATGGATGGAATGAAAGAATTGCCGGAACAGGGGCCACAGCCATCGGGGCGCGCAACTTTCTGATCGCTTACAACATAAACCTAAATACTACATCGGTACGAAGGGCTAATTCGGTAGCTTTCGATGTTCGTGAAGCAGGAAGGGTAATGAGAGAGGGAGATCCCATTACGGGGAAAATCATAAATGACGATAATGGGGAACCGCTCAGGGTACCCGGAACATTAAAAAAAGTACGTGCAATCGGCTGGTATATTGAAGAATATGGAATTGCCCAGATATCGATGAACCTTACCGATATATCGGTAACACCTTTGCACATTGCTTTTGACGAGGTATGCAAAAAGGCCGAAGCCCGGGGGATTCGTGTGACCGGTTCCGAATTGATTGGATTAGTCCCCCTTGAAGCTATGTTGGAAGCAGGGCGCTATTTTCTGCGCAAACAGGAACGAGCAACAGGCGTTTCGGATGCCGAACTGATAAAGATTGCGGTTAAATCATTGGGGTTGAACGAACTTGCGCCTTTTGACCCTCAAAAAAGGATCATTGAATATTTGCTCGATGAGCCCGGCTTTAAAAAACTTGAAAACTTATCTGTGCGGGCATTTGTTGAAGAAACCGCCTCAGAATCGGCAGCACCGGGAGGAGGTTCGGTGGCTGCATTGGCTGGTGCATTGGGAGCTGCCCTCGGGTCCATGGTGGCTAACCTTTCGGCACATAAGCGCGGGTGGGATCACCGGTGGGAAGAGTTTTCCGATTGGGCCGAAAAAGGAAAGTATTATTATAATTCACTTCTTTCGTGCGTGGATGAGGACACTCAGGCTTTTAACAAAGTTATGGAAGCATTCGGCCTTCCGAAAACCACAAATGCTGAAAAATTGCTTCGAAAAGAGGCTATACAGGCGGCTACACTCAATGCCATGCTTGTGCCGCTAAAAGTTATGAAACTGGCTTATGCGTCTATGGAAGTAATGCTGGCCATGGCCCAGGCCGGAAATCCCAATTCGGTATCGGATGCAGGGGTAGGTGCAATTTGTGCACGAGCTGCCGTTCGTGGTGCATGGCTCAATGTACTTATAAATGCCTCAGGCCTTGAGGATAAAAGCAAGTCAAACGAAATACTTGACGAAGCTGCTGAATTGGCCGCAAAAGCCCAGGTAATTGAAGAAGAAATTCTTGAGTTGGCTGATGAAAAGATTTCTCCGAATTAAAATTATATTTGTAAATCAAACCTAATTCATAAGTTATGAATTCAATCAAGTTTTCCAGAAGGATTTTTTTAAAATCAACCGCAATTGTTTCAGCAGGATTAGGCTTAGCCGGAACTACTAGTTTTAATTTCGCATCAGCCGCCGTAAAAAATTCAATTCCCCGATGGAAGGGATTTAATCTGCTCGATTATTTTTCGCCTCAACATGGCGGAAGCCAGAATAAATCAAAAGAAGACGATTTTAAATGGATGAGCGACTGGGGATTCGATTTTGTGCGAATCCCAATGGCCTATCCTTCGTACCTGAAATTTGACCGGACAAAAAATATCACCCCCAATGAAGTCTATCAAATTGATCAGGAGATAATTGAAAAAATTGAGGAACTTGTATTCACAGCACACAAATATAAACTTCACGTTAGCCTTAACCTTCACCGGGCACCCGGTTATTGCATCAATGCGGGATTTATTGAACCTTATGTATTATGGACCGATGATGAAGCGCTAAAGGCTTTCTGTTATCATTGGGAAATGTGGGCAAACCGGTTTAAAAACTATTCACGTGAAAAAATAAGTTTCGACCTGGTAAACGAACCTGCAATGCGCAACGATCCAAACGATCAGCATTCTCCTTTGGTGTCCGTTCCGGGAGAACTCTACCGCAAAGTAGCCATTGCTGCCTCGGGAGCCATCCGGAGTGCAAATCCCAATCATTTGGTTATTGCCGATGGAAATGATGTTGGAACAAAAGTAATCCCCGAAATCCTTGATCTGAATATTGCTCAGAGTTGCCGGGGTTACTATCCCGGCCAGATTTCACATTACCAGGCACCATGGGCCAATAAGTACCCTGAGAAGAATCCGGTCCCGGTATGGCCTGGTAAAATTGGTGATCGGGAATTCAGCCGTACCGATCTAGAAAAACATTATGCCGCATGGATTGAAATTGTTAATCAAGGTGTTGGGGTTCATTGCGGAGAATGCGGTTGTTGGAAAAACACTCCTCATAATGTTTTCCTAGCATGGTTTGGCGATGTTCTCGACATACTGACGCAAGCTGGTATCGGTTATGCACTATGGAACTTCAGGGGCGATTTCGGGATTATGGACTCGGGACGTAAAGATGTGGATTATGAAGACTGGCATGGCCACAAACTGGATAGGAAATTGCTTGCTCTGCTGCAAAAATATTGAGTTATTTTCCGATGCAAAAGTTTTTAAATATATAGCCCAAAAGTTCATCGTTTGATATTTCTCCGGTTATTTCACCCAGAAAATGCATACATTCACGGATATCCTGAGCAAGTAAATCGCCAGTTAAATTTGAATCAAGCCCTTCCTGTACCCTAACTATTGCTTTGTGCGCATGTGTTAAGGCTTCAAAATGGCGCAGGTTGGTCACAATCACATCTTCGCTGCCAACCTTATTGAGCGAAAGGGTTTCCTGCATCCGGTCTATAAGTTCATCGAGGTTTAGCTTTGGTTTGGCGGCTATGAAAACCAGGTCTTCGTTCTCTTTCAGCGAAAGATACTTCAATGCTTTGAATGTTGGTTCATTTGCCAGGTCGGTCTTATTGGCAACTATTATCAGGTGTTGGTTTTCGATATGGCTTCTTATTTTTTCAACCCCTTTCAATACAATGTCGGCCTGATTGGTAAGGTCAACAACAAGCAGAACTAACTCTGCCTGCTTTAATTTGCTGAATGTCCGTTCGATACCTATAGTTTCAATTTCATCAGCAGTATCCCTGATGCCTGCAGTGTCGAAAAACCGGATTGCAGTCCCATGAATATTGACCACATCTTCGATAACATCACGTGTAGTGCCGTGTATTTCGCTCACTATGGCTTTTTCCTCGTTGAGCAATGCATTCAGCAAAGTACTCTTTCCAACATTGGTTTCGCCCACAATGGCTACAGGTATCCCATTTTTTATTGCATTGCCAAGTCTGAACGATTCAACCAGCTTTCTCACAATGGTTTCTATATAATTAACCAAAGTTTTTAATTCGGTTCGGTCAGCAAATTCCACATCTTCCTCACTAAAATCGAGTTCCAACTCTATTAGTGCCGAAAATTTCAGTAATTGTTGCCGCAGTTTACCAATCTCTTCCGAAAACCCACCGCGCATTTGCTTTAAAGCTGTTTTATGAGCTGCAGAAGTGGTTGAAACAATCAGATCGGCTACAGCTTCAGCCTGGCTCAGGTCCATCTTCCCGCTAAGAAAGGCCCGTTGGGTAAATTCGCCCGGGAAAGCCAGCCTCGCACCATTTTCAATTAATAGTTGAAGAATAAGTTGTTGTATATACACCGATCCATGACACGAAATCTCAACCACGTCTTCGCCTGTAAAGGAGTGGGGTTCCCGAAAAATAACCGCAACGACTTCATCAACAATTTCATTACCGGCTTGTATTGTTCCCACCAGAATTGAATTTGGCCTGGCCGACGACAAAGTTTTGCCGATTGTCCTTGCACTGAAAATACGATCGGAAACAGAAATAGCATTTTTACCCGAAACCCTGATAACGGCTATACCTCCAGTTCCCTGCGGGGTGGAGATGGCACAAATAGTTGACTGGTCAATCATGGACACTAATAATTACTTATTACTCATTGAAATTTTAACTTTTTAAAGTAAATCACCTGAAGTTCAATACATTTCAGCTTTTTATAATTAAACCAAACGGTCAATAGCCTTTCTGCAATAAAACCTAATACCCGCTTTTGATATTTGTTATAGTTCATTAGTTCGATTCTACACTCAAAATCAAAAAGTATATCAAACCACCATGTCATAAATTCACGGAACAGATCATATTTAAGAATAAACATATTGTTGGCATACAATATTTTACCTTCCATAACCGAATTAAATGATTCGATAAAACCTGGATATTTTTCTGCTATAATAGTTTTTAAAATCTTGAGGTCGGCAGGGGTATGGTATCTTTGATAGTGCTTTTCCACCGTATATTTTAGTTTGCGTGCCTGGGGAAGAATAGCATCATAACCCTGAAGCAATCGGGTTGCTTCATCTGAGTTCAGGACATGTGGAATAAAAAAATCATACTTGTTTGTATAAATCAAACCATGTCGCTTATTGTAAATCCCAATCGGGTAGTATAAAAATCGTTTCAGTTTGTACAACAAAGGTTCGGGTTTGGCAGTAAAATATCTGCGATAATGGCAGCTGCCAATAATGTCGTTACATGTGTTTTTCCATACCCAATAAATACCAGTCAATTCGCTAAACCATGGATTTTTTTCGGAAATATTCTCACCCGAATCATCACCAGGAATTATTTGACTATTAATATTAAAATTGCCAGCCATTATTGGCTGATACAAGTCGTCAGATATAATAATCTTACCTGGCTTATAATAGAAACTATATATCTTTATGTCAGGACCTTTTGTCATTTACCTCTGGTCAAATAATAACTATCAGATACCAATTAACCTGCAAACAGCAGCACCAAAGCGTTTGCCTTCAACTTTCAGGTTTTTTATCCATTCCTTTTCATCTACCCTGAACCTGATTTTACGGTGGTTCCCTAAATGCCTTACGTGGCCATCAATAACTATTGCACCCCGAAATCGGTATTTTTGGTAATATTCATTACTTAAATCAATTTCATCAGGCCAGTTTGAATAAGGTTTTATCAGCTCATAATCTTTTGTGCGCCGCAATCCGGGATTAAAAGTAAAGCCGTGAAAACCTCCCTGAAAACCGGTTTGAAGGTATTTAAACTGAACACCATCCGAAGTTTTGTAAATATGCTCTTCTATTGGGTGGTTATTGGTATCATTTTGTTCACGCAGCCAGACACAAATTACTTTTTCATTCTCATTTAGTATCGAAAGTGATTTTTCAATGAATCCCGAACGATAAAATAACCAATCGTCCTCACAATGAAATATGAATTCGGTTTTAACATGACTGTAAGCCCTATCAATGCTCATTAACTGTCCAATCTGAGGGTCGTTATACAAAGCCGTAAACCTGACATCCGGGAATTTATTCAGTACGTTTTCAAGCTTTTCAATGTTCGGACTATCTTCAATTATTATGTATTCCTCAATAGGGTAAGTATTATTTGCCAGGTAACTTCTGATTGTCCTTTCCAATAAATCAAAGCGTTTACAACTGGTAAGCACGAAGGTAACTTTATGATTTTGATGTTCCATTTTCCCCGATTTTCGAAATTAAAGATTTAAAAACACAAATAAGAATTGCTTGAAATTTTCTAAACCCTTTTTTTTCGGATAAAACGATCATGAGCCCATCCTGATAACCCTTTTAGTTCAGTTTCAAAAACATTTCTTGAATTTGACTTATTAATCAGGTACTTTCTTATAATTGTTTCTTTCTCAGCCATATAATGTTTCCCAAACTTATTTTCAATATTGTAATTGCTTAGTCTTTTATTGAGTAAGCTGAACCGATCAATAAGATAATCGAGGTTTAAGCACTTATAATGCAGCATTTTAAAGTCGTTTTTTTTATAAAATTTCAGTTCGCCGGTTGGATAACATTTGTGGCAACCAGTTTTATAATTGATTTCATCAATCTTATTTGGATTAAAAATAATACATTTTCCTAAAAGCCGGTTATCTTTAACTCCAGTTGTAATTTCCAGCAGGCTTTTCGTTGGAAAATTCTCCGAGTACATATCATAACCGTGTGGTTTAATAATGGTAAAGCCCTCATCCTTAAGTTCTTTTAGTTTTGAAATCAAGTTTGGATGATAAAGTATTTCATCCACATCGCAAACTATTACCCAGTCGGCCTTACCACGACTCTCTTTCCATATATTATTTTTTATTTCGAGATAAATATCATCACGTATCTCACCTTGGGTCGAGTAACTTCTTACTTCAGTTTTTGTATATGATTGAATAATTTTGACAGAATTATCATCTGATTCATTATCCATTATGGTAATTTTGTCGCAATAAGGGAAATAATAATTAAGAACAAACGGAAGAATTTTTTCTTCATTCCAACATAATGAATAATAATGGATGATACTCATAAATGAAAAAATATTTTGATGCAAAAGTAAAATAAAATGAATGAAAAGATTTTTAATGCAGCACAGGTCATTCGCAATTCAAAGATGAGCATTGCTTTTACCGGAGCCGGCATTTCAGTCGAAAGCGGAATTCCGCCTTTCAGGGGCGAAAATGGTTTATGGAATAAGTATGACCCGAAAGTACTTGAGTTGGATTATTTTTATTCCAACCCTGAAAAATGCTGGTTTTACATACGTGAAATTTTTTATGATTTTTTCGGAAAAGCCGAACCAAATGATGCACATAGGGTGCTTGCAAGGCTGGAAAAAGAAAATTTTCTTCATGCAATTGTAACCCAGAATATCGATAACTTACATCAACTTGCCGGAAGCAAAGAAGTATTTGAATTTCATGGTAATTCAAGCCGGCTGGTTTGTACCCGATGTTCCTACCGGATTCCTGCCGTTGATGTTGATCTGGCTAAATTGCCTCCACGTTGCCCCAATGACCACACCATTATGAAACCTGACTTCATATTCTTTGGAGAAGGCATTCCCACGGGTACCTACGAAAAATCGTTTGATGCCGCCCGAAAGTGCGATGTTTGCCTTATTATCGGATCAACAGGAGAGGTAGCCCCTGCATCCTATGTACCACAGGTGGCCAAACAAAATGGAGCATTTATTATCGAAATAAACCCCGGACCATCGTTGTTCACCAAAGCAGTTACTGACCTACACCTTATTGGAAAAGCTGGCGAAATATTGCGGGAATTAGGAAAATACTTGTTCGAATAATACAACCAGGCAGTTTATTTTTTCTCCTGACCGATATTTTTTAGTTCACTTTTTTCAATTGAAACTGGATATTGATTACAAACAGTTCGATTAAAATTATATTTGCAGGGTTTTAAACAATAAAAGAGGACCTAAATCATTAATAATTTTTAAATATTTGATTATGAAATTATTAGAAGGAAAAGTAGCAATTGTTACTGGAGCTTCGCGTGGAATTGGGAAAGCAATTGCCCTATATTTTGCTGCCGAAGGCTGCAACGTTGCATTTACCGATCTTTTTGACGATGAAAACATGAAAGCGACCGAAGCCGAGCTTTTGTCAAAGGGTGTCAAAGCGAAAGGATATGCATCGGATGCTAGCAGTTTCATTGACACCGATCGTGTTGTTTCATTGATTGTTGAAGAATTTGGCGCAGTCGATATCCTGGTTAACAATGCAGGCATAACAAAAGATAATCTATTGATGCGAATGACAGAAGAACAATGGGACGCGGTAATAAATGTAAATCTCAAATCAGTATTCAATTTTACCAAGGCGGCACAGAAAACCATGCTGAAACAGAAAAGTGGGTCCATTATAAATTTGAGTTCTGTAGTAGGGGTAAGCGGAAATGCCGGTCAGAGCAATTATTCAGCCTCGAAGGCAGGGATTATAGGCTTCACAAAGTCTATAGCCAGGGAACTTGGATCGAGAGGGATCCGCTCAAATGCCATTGCTCCCGGTTTTATTGTTACCGAGATGACCGCAAAAATTCCTGAAGATGCAAGGAAGGCATGGGAAGAATCTATTCCATTAAAACGTGGAGGTACACCCGATGAGGTTGCTAAAGTTGCCCTTTTCCTGGCTTCCGATCTTTCATCGTATGTAAGCGGACAGGTTATCAGCGTATGTGGTGCAATGAAAACATGACCTTATAACTGTTTATGATACCATTTTCAGCTGTTCCAATGGGACAGCTTTTTTATTCATGTGTAAAAGATATTGAAAAAAAAATTTTTCCTTCGAAAAAGTAATACGAAAAATACTTAAATTGTAGTTGGATAAGGTAAAAAATTTGGATTATGTCTGATAAACCGGCTGCATATCAGTTAGGTATTTATATTTCAATTGTTTTTATTATTGTTTTCGGGTTATTTACCTATTGGTCTTTTAATTACAAAAAAGAACTGATCCGTAAAAATGCTGAAAGCACGGCAAAAAGCATAAGCACCTCAATAATTGGCGCGGTTAATGGAAAATTAACAACTGCCCAGGAGTTGACAATAACCCTTTCCGAGCAACTTATCTATCACCATTCGAAAAATGATTTTTTATTGATTCTGGAGAATCTGTTAAGCCGTCACGAACATATAACCTCATTTCAGGTCACTGCATATTATTCCGATAACCCTAAGGTTCCTAATTTTTATTTCAGTGAAAAACTTCACGAAGGGTTTTATTCTCAGTTTTCAAATCAACAGGAAATTATATGTTACGAAGTAGAGAAGGTTTTAACACCGATGAGAAGTGCCAATCTGCCTGGATGGAGCATTCCATTCAGCTGCCCACGGCAAAATCAGCTTGCTGTTATTTATTATTATCCATTTCAATTTGAATATAAGAATAGCAATCGATCTGTTAACGGATATATTTCTTGTGAAGTTTCACTTGATTTTTTAAACCGGATGATACTCAGCACCAAAGTTGGTAAAGAAGGGTTTGCTTTCCTGATTTCATCCGATGGCACATTTCTTACCCACCCGGTGCAAGAGTATATCCTTAACCAAAATCTGTTTAATTTGCCTCGGCAGTTTTACAGGGGAAGCTTAGAGGAGCTGCACCGATTTGTAAATGATGATTTCGGATCAGTAATTGTTTATCCTGATCCTTTGCAGAATAAAAAATGCATTTCATTTCATTCAAAAATTGAAACTACAGGGTGGATACTGGCGACCGTATTCCCATACCGCGAACTTTTCAAGGAATTGTATTGGTTATTAGCAAAGATGATTGTGCTTACAATACTATTTGTAACCACCATCTTTTTGTCAATTTTTTATATTTCAAAGCGGGTAATGCGGCCACTTTCTGAAGTTACCCATCAAATCCATCGTTTCAGCAGCGATAGCCACGAGTATGATTTTGAAATTAAGAATGAAGCTGATGCATTATTGCACAGTTTAAAAAGGCTGAGAAAAACCTATGAGAAATTCAGGATGAATGAAGCCGAATCTTTGGAGAAATCGAAGAAATTGCAGTCTGAAATGCAAACTGCTTCCGAAATACAAAGAAGTATTATTCCGCCTCAGGGTTTATGGAATTTAAACGGCAATGGTATTTCACTTTTTTCGGTTTTTAGACCTGCAAATATGGTTAGTGGCGATTTGTATGATTTTTTTATGGTTGATGAAAAACATTTGCTGATTACAATAGGCGATGTTTCCGGTTCTGGAGTGCCGGCAGCTCTTTTTATGGGCGTGGCCCACACATTTATTAAAAGCTATGCGAAAGGGAATAGCGCTAAAACTATTGTGGAAAATGTAAACAGTGTACTATGCCGAAATAATTCAAATCAGTTCTTCCTTACATTGTTTTTAGGGATTCTTAATATTGATGACGGAACGTTCAATTATTGCAATGCCGGTCATGCCCCAGTGTATCATATACCAGGAAATGGAAAAATGAATGTACTGAATGCAACACATGGACTACCTTTAGGTCTGTTCAGCGAAAGAATATATGAGGAGTCAACACTGTTACTTCATTATGGCGATAAATTAATTATGTTCACCGATGGAATTACCGATCAGACCAATGATGCTGGCAAACATTTCGGGGAAACACAACTCAGGGATCTTGTTGGTTATTTAAAAAGCGGATCACCTCAGGAAATTGCAGAAAATATAATCACCCACGTCAAGAAATTTTCAGAAAATCAGAATCACCCAGATGATCTGAGTTTAATTGTATTTCAATATGATAATCAAGATAAGGAAAGAATAGCCACATATCTAAATAAATAAAAAAGGCAGATAATTGAATATTTCTGCCCCTTTCATTTTATTTTAATTGTTATTCAACATTCTTAACCTCCCCTCTAGCCTCAAGCACTTTGTTACCTGATGAAAGTATCTTCATCGTTAATTTTTCGTTCTTTTTGTCAAAACCTACAGAAATGGTTTCACCCTGGGTGATTTTTGCCTTAATGATAATTTCGGCCATTTCATCTTCGAGGTATTTTTGAATTGCCCGCTTCAGCGGACGTGCCCCGAATTGTGGGTCATAACCTTTTTCGGCAATGAAATCTTTAGCAGCCGACGAAATTTTGAGTTTGTAATTTAAGGCTTCAACACGTTTATACAAATCTGCAATTTCAATATCAATAATTTGATGGATGTGTTTCTTCTCAAGCGAATTAAACATGATAACATCGTCAATCCTGTTCAGGAACTCAGGTGCAAAAGCCTTCTTAAGAGCTTTCTGAATGATATATTTGGCATTTTCATTTTCATCTTCAGGAGTTTTTGCCAGGTTAAAACCAACCCCCCTGCCAAAATCCTTTAGGTCGCGGCTTCCAATATTTGAAGTCATTATAATTATGGTGTTCCTGAAATCAATGATTCGTCCCAGGCTATCGGTCAGGCGTCCTTCGTCTAGCATTTGCAAAAGAAGATGGAATACATCGGGATGCGCTTTTTCAATTTCATCGAGCAAAACGACGGAATAAGGTTTTCTTCTTACTTTTTCAGTAAGTTGACCCCCTTCTTCGTAACCAACATATCCGGGAGGCGCCCCAACCAAACGGGATACAGAAAATTTCTCAATATATTCACTCATATCAATCCTGATCAGTGCATCGGTCGAATCGAAAAGGTAAGTAGCAAGTACTTTTGCCAGCTGGGTTTTCCCGACTCCTGTGGGACCAAGGAAAATAAATGAACCGATAGGCCGGTTGGGATCCTTTAGTCCAGCCCGGTTGCGCTGAATTGCTTTTACAACTTTTTCAATAGCCTGATACTGACCGACAACTTTACCTTTCAGATCTTTACTCATATTCATCAATCGTAATCCTTCAGCCTGTGCAATACGGGTAACCGGAATACCCGACATCAGGGCAACTACCTCTGCAACTTTATGATCATCAACAATTTCCCGATGATTGACCAACTCTTTTTCCCATGCTTCTTTTTCCTTTTCGAGCAGCATGAGCAGGTTCTTTTCCTTATCCCTGAAATTTGCAGCCAGTTCAAAATTTTGGCTTTTCACTGCCGCAATTTTTTCTTCTCGGGTAATTTCTATTTTTTCTTCCAGTTTTACAATCCGTTCAGGAACATTGATGTTCGAAATATGTACCCTCGAACCTGCCTCATCAAGTGCATCGATGGCTTTATCGGGAAGGTACCTGTCGGTAATATAACGGGCTGTCAGCTTCACACAGGCATTAATGGCTTCGGGAGTAAATATTACGTTATGATGGTCCTCATACCTCGATTTAATGTTGTTCAGAATTTCAATGGTTTCTTCGATCGTTGTGGGTTCAACCATAATTTTTTGAAAACGGCGTTCGAGAGCCCCGTCTTTTTCGATATGCTGCCTGTATTCGTCGAGGGTGGTTGCCCCTATGCACTGAATTTCGCCACGGGAAAGTGCCGGTTTGAGCATATTGGCAGCATCAAGTGAACCAGAGGCCCCTCCGGCCCCAACTATAGTGTGTATTTCGTCAATAAACAAAATTACATTGTTTACTTTTGTCAATTCATTCAGGATGGCTTTCATTCTTTCCTCGAATTGTCCCCTGTACTTGGTGCCGGCTACAATCGAAGCAATGTCAAGGCTGATTACTCGCTTGTCAAAAAGTAGCCGTGATACTTTCTTCTGTACTATCCTGAGAGCAAGTCCTTCGGCAATTGCCGACTTACCCACGCCGGGTTCACCGATAAGTACGGGATTGTTCTTCTTACGCCGACTCAGAATCTGTGCCAGGCGTTCGATTTCCTTTTCACGGCCAACAATAGGGTCGAGGCTGTTCTCTTCAGCCAAACGCGTAATATCAACACCAAAATTATCGAGTACCGGAGTTTCCGATTTTTGAGGAGTACCTTTTCGGGGCAAATTCTGCGATGGACGTTTTGAAAAGTCGTCATCAGGGTCTTCACCTTCTTCCCCGGGGAAATCGCTTTTAGCTTTGGGTTGTTTATAATCCTGCATCCTCGATTTTACCATCAGGTAATTTACTCCGGCATCGTTCAGCAGGTTCGAAATCAGGTTATCATTGTCTTTAAGGATGGCAAGCAATAAATGTCCTGAATTGGCAACAGTACTTTTGAAAGAGCGGGCTTCAAGATAAATAACTTTAAGAGCTTTTTCGGCGGCTTTTGACATGGCAACTACTGCATCAAGGTCAATTTTCCGGGTTCCCCTGATCTTCTTTTCAACTGTTTTCTTTAGTGTAACCAGGTCGATTCCCATCGATTCGAGTACTTCAGTAGCCAATCCTTCGCCATCGCGAAGAATGCCAAGAAACAAATGTTCAGGGCCAATATAATCGTTCCCCAGCCTGATAGCTTCTTCGCGGCTGTAGGCTATAATATCTTTGATACGGGGTGAAAATTGCGAATCCATTTTTATGATTTAAAAAAATTCATATAAAAGTAACAAAAACTATTCCCAAAAGTTTCCGCTCAAAAATATCAAAAAAAAAATACCATAAGAGCCGGAATAACTGCCAAGTTTTCCGCATAGGCAGCAAATATTCACAAAATTAACACCGGCATTGTTAATATCTTAAAGTATAGGCTCATGAATTGGGCAAGAAAACCACTGTTAAGATGCTGGATTTTACTATTTTTGTGGGTCTTTTCAGAAATTAGGAATCAGAAATAATAATTTAATTCAAATGGCTGATAGCGAGAAAATTATCAGAATTAATATTGAAGAACAAATGAAATCGGCCTACATTGATTACTCGATGTCGGTGATAGTTTCGCGCGCGCTTCCCGACGTTCGCGACGGTTTAAAACCTGTTCATCGCAGGGTTCTTTTCGGGATGAGCGAATTAGGTATTCTTTCAAACAGACCATATAAAAAATCGGCCAGGATTGTAGGGGAGGTGTTGGGTAAATACCACCCTCATGGCGATTCTTCTGTCTATTTTACAATGGTAAGGATGGCGCAGGAATGGTCATTACGCTACCCTCTGATTGATGGTCAGGGAAACTTCGGATCTGTCGATGGCGACAGCCCGGCAGCAATGCGTTACACTGAAGCAAGACTTTCAAGGATTGCCGAAGAAACTTTAGCCGATCTCGATAAAAACACCGTCGATTTTCAGCCTAATTTCGATGAATCCCTGAAAGAACCAACGGTATTGCCAACCCGTATTCCTAATCTTTTAATAAACGGTACTTCAGGTATTGCCGTGGGTATGGCAACCAATATGCCCCCCCACAACCTTTCTGATACCATTGATGCCGTTGTTGCATATATCGACAATAAAGATATTGAAATCAGTGATCTGATTAATATTATAAAAGCCCCGGATTTCCCAACCGGAGGAATTATTTACGGGTATTCAGGTGTTCGCGAAGCCTACGAAACTGGAAGGGGTAGGGTAGTGATACGGGGCAAAGCCCATATTGAAAATGAAGGTGGACGCGAAAAAATTGTGGTTACCGAAATACCGTATATGGTCAACAGGGCTGAAATGATTCAGAAAACTGCTGACCTGATCAATGATAAAAAATTGGATGGTATATCAAATGTAAACGATGAATCGGACCGCGAGGGGATGCGTGTGGTTTACGACTTAAAAAAGGACGCTATGCCCAATGTTGTCCTTAACAGCCTGTACAAATTCACTTCATTGCAAACTTCATTCAGCGTTAACAATATAGCCTTGGTGAATGGACGTCCAAAAACCCTGAACCTGAAAGACCTGATCAGGCATTTTACCGACCACAGGCATGATGTAGTGGTCAGGCGGACACAATATGAACTGGAACAGGCTGAAAAGAGGGCACATATCCTGGAAGGACTTATCATTGCCAGCGATAACATCGATGAGGTCATAGCTATTATCAGAAGTTCATCAACGCCTGACATGGCTCGTGAGAGACTAATGGAAAGGTTCAGTTTAAGTGAGATACAGGCCCGGGCAATTGTCGAAATGCGGTTAAGGCAACTTACGGGGTTGGAACAGGACAAATTACGTATCGAATTTCAGGAAATTCTGAAACAAATCGAATATTATCATCAGGTATTATCCGACGAATCGCTTAGGATGAGCATCATAAAAACAGAACTTTTAGACCTGAAGGAAAAATATGGTGATGTGCGACGTACTGAAATTGAGCAAAATGCTGAAGATTTTAATCCGGAAGATTTTTATGCCGATGAGGATATGATTATTACCATTTCCTATATGGGTTACATTAAACGGACTCCCCTATCGGAATTCAAAACCCAGGGAAGGGGAGGGGTCGGATCGAAAGGGGGCGCCACACGGGATGAAGATTTTCTTGAACACATGTTCGTTGCTTCCATGCATAGTACACTGCTTTTATTTACCCAAAACGGCAAATGTTACTGGCTCAAAGTATGGCAAATACCCGAAGGAACCCGCACCAGCAAAGGAAGGGCAATTCAAAATATCCTGAATATCGGAAATGACGACAAAGTTCTGGCTTATATCAGGGTTAAGACCCTCGATGATACGGAATTTATCAACAACAATTATATCATCCTGGCAACCAGGGAGGGTATAATCAAAAAAACAACGCTTGAAGCCTATTCAAGGCCCCGACTCAATGGCGTGAATGCCATTAACATCAGGGAAGGCGATGAATTGATTGAAGCAAGGCGAACAAGTGGCAACCATGAAATATTGATGGCTGTAAGGAGTGGAAAGGCAATCCGTTTTAACGAATCCATTTTTCGCCCTATAGGCAGGACCGCTGCTGGAGTTAAGGGTATAACCCTCGGTGGTGAGAACGATGAAGTAATTGGCATGATATGTGTGAATGATCCAAACGACGACATTTTGGTATTATCTGAAAATGGTTACGGAAAACGATCGAGCCTTGCAGATTATCGGATCACCAACCGTGGTGGGAAAGGAGTTAAAACTATAAATATCACTGAAAAAACCGGTTCTTTGATTTCCATAAAAAACGTCAGTGATGATAATGATCTGATGATTATTACCCAAAACGGACTGACCATCAGGGTCGCAGTAAAAACCATCAGGGTTATGGGGAGGGCTGCCCAAGGTGTAAAAATCATTAATCTGAAAAATGGTGACAGGATAGCTTCTGTTGCCAAAGTGAAACATGAAGCTGAAAATAAGGAAGTTTTGCCGGCAGGCGATAATCCTGAATCGTCCGATAAAATTGAGGATGTGAATGAAGTAAAATAGTTGGTTTTTAACCGATAGTTGTAATAATATTAATAAAACGTATAAATTTGCGTCAAACAAAAAAAATTGAACAAAGCAATGAAAAGGACATTAATTCTGCTATTTTTCGTACTATTGGCATTTGCAACGTATGCCCAGAAAGGAAAAGTCTCCAGCGCCCTGAATTTTAAGGATACAGGCAGGCTTGATAAAGCACTCGAAGCAATCGAGGAAGCCATTGATGCAAGTAACCCAAAAACCAAAAGCTCTCTTACTTGGCCAAGGACTTGGGAAGTCAGGGGTGAAATTTTTCAGGCAATATCACAGTCAAAAGATGCCAACATCAGGAAATTGTCAAGCGATCCGTTGACAGAAGCTCTGAATTCCTATATAAAAGCTCTTGAACTGGATGACAAGAACAAATTTGGTAAAAGTATAAAAATAAAATTGACATTGCTAGCCAATGACCTTACAAATCAGGCAGTTGAATCATTCAACAGCGAAAATTATAACAAAGCATTGTTATCATTTGAACAAATACTTGCCATACAGGACCTTCCGCAAATGAGGGCTGATAATCCGGGAATTGATACAATAATTGTATTTAATACAGGCTTGGCAGCTTTTAATGCCGAAAATTATCAAAAAGCAATAAAATATTATAGTGAGGCCGCAAATCACGGATACAATGAAGGCAGGACATACCAGTTGCTTTCAAAAGCCCATCTTGAAAATAAAGATACTGCAAGTGCATTAATTGTTTTGCAGGAAGGCTTCCAGAAATATCCTGAGGATAACGGAGTATTGGTGGAAATGATTAATATTTACATTAACTCAGGAAAGACTGCGGATGCCATGAAATACCTTACACTGGCCATAGAGCAAGATCCACAGAATGCCACGTATTATTTCGCACAGGGCAGCCTTTACGATCAACTTGACGAGCAGGAAAAATCCATTGAAAGCTATAAAAAAGCAATTCAGGTAAATCCAGACTATTACGATGCGCATTACAATCTTGGTGCTTTATTTTATAACAACGGTGTCAAACAAACTGAAATCGCAAATAAAGTTCCACCGAGTGACAATAAACGCTACGAGGCCGAAGTCAAAAAAGCCGACGAGTGGTTTTCGAAAGCATTGCCATTGATGGAAAGGTGCCGCGAAATAAAACCTGATGATCCTTATGCGCTCGAATCACTCAGGAATTTATATTATCGGTTGCAGATGCTCGATAAATATGAGGAAGTTTTAAAAGTGCTAAGACAATAAGAATTTTTGATCATTACAAGCGGGGAGAAAACTCTCCGCTTTTTTGCAAATATAAAAATAACATAATATCAATTATAAGACATATATGATTATCCCTATATCTATGACTCTGATAATCAAATATATCATCACAAATTGATTGTATATGAATACTTATTGGGGAAATTATTATTCCCTTGCTCAGGTTCTTTAGGTTGGTAACTGTACTGAATATTCGAAAGATTATTGTTTTGTATGATTATATTTTCTTTTAGTTTAAATTGAATCCTGAATTTCTTTTTTGTTTTAACCCTGTGTCCCCGATTTTTTACTTCACCAAAATGTGCATCATAAATCAATCGTAAAGCTTCCTCATCACAGCCAAAACCGATCCCTTTTTCAATTTTTGCGTTAACAACCTCGCCATTATCGTTAATCTCAGCCGACATATGCACTATACCTTCAACCCTGTTTTTCCTTGCTTCTTCAGGATATTTCAGGTTTTCAAGGATATATTTCCTGAATTCTTCTTTTCCGCCGGGATATTCAGGAAGTTTCAAGAAATGCTTCTTTTTCATTTATTATGTTAATTATAAAAGGTCAACTTCCCTTTTGATATACCCTGAATAATCTTTTATTATCGGTTCATATTTTTCATGAAACAACGATGAGGAAACAATAAAATCGGCTGTTGACCGGTTCGATGCCGTGGGAATATTGTAAAGAACAGCAATTCTGAGAAGTGCTTTTACATCCACATCATGTGGTTGTGGCTGCATTGGATCCCAAAAGAAGATAAGGATATCAACGTTTCCTTCTGTAATCATGGCTCCAAGTTGTTGATCGCCACCGAGGGGCCCCGATTTGAGATTTATTATTTCAGGTGGAACTACTTCATTTTCTTCACATTTGGTATGTAAAGTTTCTTCAACAAGTTTTCCGGTGGTACCTGTACAAACCAGCCTGTGCGGTGTAAATTGCTGCCAGTTGAATGAGAGCCATTCTATTACATCTTTTTTTCGGTTGTCATGGGCTACAATTCCTATGGTTTTTTTCTTCTTCATTTTGTTGAGTGTTCATTTTCAAATCAAATATAGGTATAAAATAAAGGCAGGCTATATGTTAAACTGATAGCCTGCCAGACACAACGAGAACTTAATCTAAAAACTTTTTTTAAGTTCTTCAATCCACATATCAAGTTTTTCGGGTGTTAATCTTGCCTGATTTTCCTGATCGAGTATCAATCCTACAAACTTTCCGTTCTGTAATGCTTTCGATTTTTCGAAGGTATAACCTTCGACTGAGGTCTCCCCTACTAGCTCAGCACCGCATTTTCGCACCAGATCGGCCATTAATCCTACGGCATCACCAAAATTTTCAGGGTAACCTTTTTGGTCAGCCAAGCCATAAATTGCTATTTTTTTACCCTTCATATCCATATCTTCGATGGCCGGGACAAATTCGTCCCAGTAATTTGGTAGTTCACCGTCGAACCAGGTAGGAACTCCAAGTATTAAGCGGTCATAACTCAAAAATTCATCTTCGGTAACAGTTTCAGCATTTACTGCTTCTAAAAGTCCGGAGCCATACTTTTCAATTATTTTCTCTGCTATCAGTTTGGTTTTGTGGGAGTTAAAACTATAAAATATACCTATTTTTTTCATCTTTGTCATTTTTTAATACTTCAATAGTTCGATGGCTGCTTTCAAAATCCTGTCGGTATTCGGTAGGATGGCCCTTTCAAGAATCGGGTTAAACCCAACAGGTGTAAAGGTGGATCCCACTCTTTTTACCGGACAGTCGAGCCATTCGAATGCTTTTTCCATAATAATCGATGCAATTTCTCCACCTATTCCGCCAAATACTTTATCCTCATGAACAACAAGGGCTTTGTTGGTTTTCTTAACAGAATCTATAACCATGTCGGTATCCAGTGGAACCAGTGAACGCAGATCAATTACTTCGACACTGAATCCTTCTTTGGAAAGCAACTCAGCCGCTTCGAGAGAGAGATGAGTCGTGTTTCCGTATGTAATTATGGTCATGTCAGTACCTTCGCGCCTGATCCTGGCTTTTCCGAAAGGTACTTCAAAATCATCGGGAACCGGAGTGGCAGCTTTGGGGTCCTGGTATAAAGCTTTTGGCTCCATAAACATGGTAAGGCCTCTCGAACGCATCGCCGTGCGAAGCAACCCTGCTGCATCGTCGGCAAAAGATGGATACACAATACGGACGCCCGGAATGGCTGCCAACGAGCCTTCGATGGTTTGTGAATGATAGAGGCCTCCACCGATATAACCACCTGATGCAAGCCTTATGGTTACATTAGGGGTAAATTTTCCGTTGGTACGCCAATAATCGTGACTTGAATCTACATATTGTTCCATAGCAGGCCAGAAATAATCAGCAAATTCAGCACCTTCTACAACAATCCTGATCTTATCATCATAACGGGACATTCCATTGGCAGTTCCTAAAATAAAATCTTCGGCAATAGGAGCATTAAAGACACGCTTTTTGCCAAATTCTTTCTGCAACCCTTTGGTTACATTAAAAATCCCGCCTTTATCTTTATTGGCGACATCCTGTCCCCAGATAAATGTATCGGGATTGTGCCTGAACTCGGCTTTCAGGGTTTCATTCAGAGCGGTAATGAGTTTTTTCTTTTCCCCTTCCTGGTTGTGGGTACCATCGGGATACTTATCAGTCTGATATGGTTCGGGCAATACAAAATCGAAAATACTGTCGGGTGACGGATCAGGCGCTTTCATAGCAGCTTTATGCGCTGCTTTTACTTCAAGCATGGCTTCCTGTTCCATTGCAATAAGTTCCTCTTCGGTAAATCGTTTGTAACGCAGCAATAACCGTCTGAACTTTGCCAGCGGATCATATTCCTGCACATAGTTCCGTTCTGCTTCGCTACGGTAAAGATCGTGTCGATCGGAATTTGAGTGTGAATGCAGACGTACACAGTTTGCCTGAACAATAACGGGCCCATTCTCTTCTTTGATAATTCTTCGAGCTTCGGCCATTGCATTCATCGAGTCGAAAACATCTTTTCCGTTGCAATGAATAATTTTCAGGTTTTTGAATCCAATAAAATTATTGGCTACCTTACGGTTTGCAGTCTGGTCTTTCTTAGGCACCGAAATACCATAACCGTTATCCTGAAAAACAAATATTACCGGGAGTTTTTCCCTATCGGCACCGTTTATAGCTTCATAAACATAGCCTTCGCTGACTGAGGATTCGCCCTGGCTACTTATAGCAATGGCTTCATCGTTATAATATTTTATTGCCCTGGCCACACCCACTGCGTGTAATGTATGATTCCCTGTCGAAGAAGAAGTATTATGGATGTTCCACTCTGGTTTGGCAAAGTGGTTCGACATGTGGCGCCCTCCGGTTCCAGGATCGGTAGCCTTCGAAATTCCATTCAAGATCAATTCTTCGGCTGTCATGCCTGCCGATAATGCGGTTAACATATCACGATAGTATGGAAAAAGATGATCCTTTTTCTTGATAAAATTTTGACCTATAGCCAGTTGTATTCCATCATGACCAGCATATGGAGCATGGTAAGACCAACCAATTGCCTGTTTCAGATAATTCGGTGCCCGGTCATCAATTGCCCGTCCAACTGTCATGAGATGGTACCATTTGGCCAGGGTTTCTTTTGGCGTATTCTTAATTGAAAAAATTTCGGGTATTTCAGTATTTTTCATAATGATATCAATTACAAATTCAATATATGCTTTTAAAATCAACAAACCCTGATTATATGGACCTATTCCCATCAAAGGATTCCAGATAATCAGCAATCCTGCGTAGGAAAGCGCCACCCAATGCACCGTCAACTACCCTGTGATCATAGGAAAGAGACAGGAACATTTTATGACGGATTGCAATCACATCGCCTGAGGGAAGCTCAAGAACAGCGGGCTTTTTTTCAATGCTACCCGTGGCAAGGATTGCGACCTGTGGCTGATTGATTATCGGGGTTCCGATAATATTCCTGAATGAACCAAAATTGGTAATCGTAAAGGTTCCATCCTGAATGTCCTCAGGAGCTAGTTTATTGTTACGTGCTGCATCTGCAAGCCTGTTAAGACTTTTTGTAAGCCCAACCAGATTCTTTTCGTCAGCATTTTTAATAACCGGAACAATAAGGTTTCCATCAGGTTTTGCAACTGCAATTCCCACATTGATGTTTTTTCTGAGTATTATTTTATCGCCATCAACTGATGCGTTCACGCCCGGGAAATCGGCAAGTGCCCTGGAAACGGCTTCAACAAACACAGGCATAAATGTTATCTTTTCTTTGTGTTTCTTTTCAAATTCGTCTCTTTTCCTGTTCCTCCACAAAACCAGATCAGTAACATCTGCTTCAACGACCGATGTCACGTGAGGCGAAACCTGTTTCGACATAACCATATGGTCAGCAATAAGTTTCCGCACTCGATCCATTTCAATTATCTGGTCGTGGGCACCAATTGAAACAGATACTTTTGGTTTATGCGGTGCAAGTAATTCCTGGAACTTATCCTGAGTAACAGTTTTTAAGGTTGGTTTTTCCGGTTTTTCTGTTTTCCTGATTTCAAGATACCGCAAAATATCAATTTTTTGTACCCTCCCATTTGCCCCTGAACCTTTAATGCTTTCAAGTTCTTCAAAAGTAACGTTTTCTTCCAAGGCAATTTTACGGACCAACGGTGAATAAAATCTGTTTGAAAGTTTCTTTACAGTTTTATTTTCAATCAAAGTTGACGGTTCCACCATTGAACCCTCTGAGAATTGGATATTTTTATCTATAGCGTATTTCTCAACCGAATAGCTTTCTGTTGAAGGCTCAATTTCTGCCTCCTCGCTGGCTAAACTGATGATTGCCAACACTTCACCAACAGGAAGAAGCGAATTTTCGGGATGTAGGATTTTTAAAATTTTTCCTTCTACTGGTGAAGGAATTTCCGAATCAACTTTATCAGTGGCTACTTCGAACAGGATATCATCTTCCTCAACTGTATCTCCATCTTTCACAAACCATTTTGTGATGGTGGCCTCCTGAATGCTTTCACCCAACTTGGGCATTACTATTTCAAATTGTGCCATTAGTATAAAAATTATATGGATTGCAACTTATACATTAAAGAACAGAATAGAGATTGAAATGTTCACATTACAATTTCATTTTTCCCGTTCATTATCAGTTATAACTCCCTGACAAAATGACACAATACTAACATAATTAATCAATATACATATGTAATACGTTTAAATTAAAAATATACATTTGTATTTATTAAGTGAAAATAAATATTACATTTGTAACCCGCCGATGATTTCTGATATATCGCTGTAACCATTCCTATTCAAATATTCTTCGATCCCCTCGATAATTTTCAATGGAATAAAAGGATCAATAAAAATTGCGGTTCCAATCTGAACGGCTGAAGCCCCTGCAAGAAAAAATTCAACCGCATCGGTGGCATTCATTATGCCGCCTAAACCAATTACTGGGATTTTAACTGCTTTTGAGACTTGCCACACCATTCTTAATGCAATTGGCTTTATAGCAGGGCCTGAAAGCCCACCTGTAATAGTAGATAATCGTGGCTTTCGTGATTCAGCATCTATAGCCATTCCCAGAAAAGTATTAACTAATGAAACACTATCGGCGCCTTCAGCCTCAACGGCTCTTGCAATTTCGGCAATATCTGTAACGTTTGGCGATAATTTTACAATCAATGGTTTATTGTAAACTTTCCTGACCTCTCTAGTGACAAAAGAAGCACCCGGGCAACTAACCCCAAAAGCCATTCCTCCTTCTTTTACATTAGGACAGGAGATATTCAGTTCAATAGCCTCTACCCTCTCAAGGGTACTAATCTTTTCAGTTACTTCAATGTATTCTTCAACTGTAGATCCGTTTACATTAACAATCAGTGGAGTATTATAATGCTTAATCCGAGGATAAATTCTATCAATAAAATAATCGACCCCTTTATTTTGCAAACCAACTGCATTAAGCATCCCCGATGCAGTTTCTGCCATTCTTGGATAAGCATTTCCTTCACGATTTCGAGGAGTAATACCTTTTAAAAGAATTGCACCCAGTTGGGATACGTCGTAAAAGTCGTTGAGCTCCTCTCCGAAACCTGAGCATCCGGATGCTGTCATAACCGGGTTTTTCAGGTATAAATCCTTAATTTTCAGCGACAAATTCACCATTTTAAATCATTTATTTTGAATACTGGTCCCTCGGTGCATACGCATTGGTTACCTTTAACAGTTGGTTCAATACAGCATAGGCAAACACCAAATCCACAGGCCATTAAATTTTCAAGTGAAACTTCACAATCAATATTGTTATCTCTTGCAATTTTGGCTACTGCCTTCATCATGGGGAGGGGACCACATGCGTATATTCTGTCAAACTCCGATATTTGTTCAAAAGCAGGATGCTGCGTTACAAAACCTTTATGCCCGAATGAACCATCATCGGTGGCGTAATCAATCCGGGCATATTCCTGGTATGAATCTATTCCTGAAAAATGATCGATATGAGTGCGTGCGCCAAGAACGACCAGGGAGTTTTCGGGCATGGTTTCGGCATATTTTATCAGGTACAATACAGGTGCCAATCCACTTCCACCGCCTACTGCAAGTATTTTTTCATCACGTGCAGGCAGGGTGAAACCTTTTCCCAGAGGATACACCATGCTGATCCTGGTTCCTGGACTAATTTCAGTGAGTGTTTTAGAGCCTCTTCCCAATATTTTCACAAGGATAGTAATAGTGTTGTTTTCATTATCTGCATCGAATATTGAAAATGGCCTTCGTAAAAATATCTCTTTATTTGCAGGGATTTCTACATTTGTAAACTGACCTGGAACAATTTCAGGAAGCGGAAAATCAGTTTGTAGTTTTATACAGTAATTGGTTGAATTCAAAGGCTTATTTTCGAGAATGATGAAGCTATTTACTCTTTTATCCATCTATCCAAATTTAGGACAAATATACTGAACATTTATTTCTATAAAACAGAAATGATTTGTATTCGATGGAAACATGGAGCAATAAAAAAGCAAAAGGCCTCTGATATGAGACCTTTTGTCGAATGGTTTTGTGCAAAGAGTAAAAATCTATGGGACTGTAAAATATTTAATTCTCAGGGTAATAGTCCTTAAACGTCCTGTCTTTATATAAAATAACGATCCTATCAACTTCTTTCATCTCATCAGCCATTTTGGGTATTATTTCCTTCCTGGCCGTTGGCGTTGCAAACATACCGGGTAAACCTGTATTCTGGCTTTCAACTGTTCCATCTTTTATCATCTGGCCTTCTCCAACTATTAGCCACCGAGCTTCCAGTTCGGGAAAAGTGACGAGCAATTTTTCAAGGAACGACGAACTCGGATTATTTCTCCCGGTTAAAACGTGAGATACATTTGAGCGTTGTACCCCGATCTGATCGGCAAGTTCGGCTGCACTCAATGCTTTATAATCCATGAATTGTTTTATTCGTTCTTTCATTACGGAACAAATGTAAACACAAATTTTTTATTTCCAAAGCAAATATTACAAATGTATCTTATTTATATTTAATCTAAATAAGTTAATTTGATAAATCAAATTAATCAATAATTTCACATATGACTGATAATCAATTTATTATATTTATTCCTTAAATTCTAATAAATATTCAAATAAATTTCATAATAAGCTGATATTAAGTTATATATATTATATTTTATCGTTTATTTTTTAATTGATTTATAATTTTTGCATATTTATATCAATTATATATTTATATAATAAATATTAAATAACTGATTATATGTACTATATAATTATTTTAATATTAAGTATGATCAAATTTAGTTATTTTGTAAATTATAATTAATTTATTTTGAATCTAAATAAAAAACAAGTTACATTTCTAATATACAATTCTCTAGTATATCCTCTGTAGAGTAATTCGGAATTGATTTATCATTTACATATGTAAATATTTGGAATTTGATATTGTCTTTTTGTAACATTTCTATTCACAATTGCTATCGATTAAATTGGATTTGTCGTATTGGAATAATATTTTGCATCTTTGCAATGAATAAAAAGATTTGTTGCCGATAAGTATGAGAAATATTCCGCTTACAACAGGATTAATTATACTGGGATTTTATATATTGATTTCATTCCTTTCCTGGATAACCTTAAAGAACCTGATTAAAAATAGTCGTCATTACAAAATGTATAGAACTTTTTTTTGGATTTTTACTGCACTCCAAACATTATCATTCGGTATGTTGTTTATTTATCCATTCAATACTTCAACTTCTACAAGGTATTCTTTCTACTTTTTTTACAATTCAATTCTGATTTGCGATATATTTTCTCGTTTTCCTCTGGTTGCTGGTAGTATATTATTTCCATTCGTTAGCAGGAACACTGAAAAACATTATATTATTTCGGTTGGCAGTTTTGTACTTTCCATTTCAGTCCTGTTGATATTTTTTTGGGGATTCTCATTTGGCCCCCGCACTTTATCAGTGAAAAATATTGATTTAAGCTTTGAGCATCTGCCAGACTCTTTTGATGGATACCGTTTAGCCCAGATATCGGACCTGCATCTTGGTAGTTTTCAATCTGAAAAAATGCTTGACAGGGTAATTGAAGTTAATAACCGGTTTAACCCTGATATTATGGTATTTACAGGTGATTTGGTCAACAATTTTTCCTATGAAGCAGATAAATGGAAAGAAATGATGGCTGGTTTTAAGGCTACAAAAAAGATTGCTGTACCTGGTAATCACGATTATGGCTATTATTACAGATGGCCTGATGAGATGATGAAGGAGGAAAATTATCAGGGGATACTAAACTCATATCACCATTTAGGATATGTTCTGCTTAAAAACAGTGCAATTAAATTAAAAAGTGAATCCGACTCAATTTATGTTGTTGGGGTCGAGAATTGGGGCCACCCTCCTTTCCCTCAATATGCCGATCTCAATAAAGCTACCACTGGTATTCCTGAAAATTCCTTTAAAATTCTCTTATCACACGATCCTGCGCACTGGGATTCAGTTGTGAAATACATGGATAATTTTCCTATTACCCTGTCGGGGCACAGCCATGGATTACAATGGGGGATAAAATTGGCCGGAATAGAATTCAGCCTGATTTACTTATCACGGAACAAATGGGCCGGACTTTACGAATATAACGAAAATTTCCTTTATGTGAACCGTGGTTTGGGTACCATTGGGATACCCATAAGAATTGATATGCCTGCCGAAATTACCTTAATTACACTTAGAAAGAAGTAAAATCTATTGAGAATAGTAATTTAAATACATAGTCATTTCTTTCAGGAAGATAGGCAGTTCTGATCCCAATGGTTGCCGGGGCATACAACCTCATCAGGTTAATATCAGCTGAAAGATCTATTCCAATAGAGGTGATTTCTTTTTTAAACCTACCCTCAATTTGCCCGTTTCTTAAAATATCACCCGATACCCATGCATGATCCCCGAAAATGGCAGAATACACCCGCCTAAAGTATATCCATCTCCCAAAATTCTTATCGGGATAAAACAAAGGCATCCGGTATTCCGCTGAGAATGATGCCAGGATATTGCTGTTCATCCGGCTCCAGCCCCGGGGGATTCTTATTACATCACCAAAACTGTGCTTCTGTCCCTTGACACGTTGTTGATAGCCAGCATACAAGGTTATGCCATGATTGCGCGAAATGGCTGGCAGAAAAGTATGTAGCTGTCCAGCCACCAATGAGCCAACATCCACATCGCCATTCAGGGTATTTCTGTAGGAAACATCACCTGCAAATCCCCAGTTGGGCATAATATCCCGATATGCCTTACGAAGAATCTGATGATAATATAATCTGTATGATAATGTTTTCATATTGCCATTTGTGAAGCCCGTAGGTGTGGAGGTGTTATGTGTAAACTGAGTTACATCATATTTTAGTTCGGGCTGCAAATAGCGAAACCACGGTCCCATAGTCAGATTAAGTGGCAATCGAATATTCAAATTCACATTTCTCTCCTGCCAGGTAAAGTCCTTAAGTATTGTATCCTGACGGATAATTTCACCATATTGATTTTTAAATATCTGAATTTCATAATATTGTGAGGATCTATTGCCTGCTTCGGCTTCAAATTTAATAATAGGAAACCAACCTTTGTATTCAAAATTTACAAAATATTTTCCAGTTTTTTCCGACATGTTCCATTTGTAACCTAATGTTGACTCAGCTGTTCCAAGTAAATTCTGTGAGTTCAAACTAAAACCCGGTTGAACATCATATGAATTTATATCAAAAACCAATGGCGCCCAGCTATGAAACTTAAACAGGTTAAGACCTTTGTAATAACGGGTTGAATTATACCTGATTGTGTCTGATTGGTTAAAATCTACACTACCCTGTTCCTGCCCTGATAAAAACTCTGCCAGTTGAAATGATTCTTTTTTGGGTTCCTCCTTAACGTTGACTTTTAAAGATTCGGGTAAATACCTGATCAACTGGTAACCATTTGCAGTATAGTCACTCAATATAAGCGAACCGTCATTTTCAAATGCAGGATAAGCCTGGCCAAAACGTGCTTCTAAAATCCGGGAAGTTGATAAATCGGAAAGCGAAATTTTCCAAAGTTCATCCTTTCCAGAATATCCATTAATAAAGTATAACTCCCCATTGTAATAAAAGAGTTGCTTAATTTCCCAGAGTTCAGGTACAGAAAGCAACTCCATTTTTTTTAAGGACGGATTAATCAGGCAAAGTTCTTTACCATTTCTGGTTAAAACGATTGTTGCCAGGGTTGAATCGTTAATCCAAACCGGACTGAAAAAATAGTTATTATCTTCACTTTGAAATCTTTCTTTAATTGTACCTGAGGATAAGTTATATACAGAGAGGTAATAATTATTTATAAAATCGACCTCTAAAACGGCTACATATTGTTTATCAGGAGAAATCGCAGGCGAAAATGCCTTATAATCAGGATAAAAAGATTTTAATTGGCCGTTTTCACTGTTTAAAAGCCTGATTATAGACTTTCCTGCATGTGTCCAACGCAGATCAGGAACATGTTCCGACCAAATTATCCATTCATCACGAAAGCTGACCGACTCTTCAAAAATTTGCCCTGGGGTATAAATTATCTCTTCACTATTATCCGGATAAATACAGATAAATTGAGGAATATAATCAAAACCTGTACGCAAGGTAACAATAGACCCCGATGGAAGCACATGGTTATAAATATAATTTG
Organism: Bacteroidales bacterium; assembly: GCA_037447215.1. Classification (GTDB taxonomy): domain Bacteria; phylum Bacteroidota; class Bacteroidia; order Bacteroidales; family Prolixibacteraceae; genus UBA1413. The sequence goes on along the minus strand of JBBIHB010000002.1, from coordinate 74,343 downwards.
TAAAAGGAGAGAGCCCCGAATTCCTGATCATTTCAAAATTGGAAGCGTTGAATTCAAAGTCCGCTGATTTCCATACAACCCGAAGGCTATCAAATATCGTTTGGTAAAGTTGTACCTGATTAAGTCCAGTATGCTGTTTCAATGATCTGTTAAATGGTGTCAAAGACCAGGGTTTTTGTGCTGCGCGGTCGATTGCATTGCTCCAAAGTTCAGATCCGAAATGGTACCGTGATTCGCCAACCAGATGGTACCCGAGCTTATAATGATCAGGGACAAAATCGCGATATGATCGGTTGAAAGCCTTATCGTATGAAAAAATTCCTTTTTCGACAACCTGTGCCTTATGCTCCATCAGAAACGATGGCAGCCTCCCCCTTCCAAAATGCCCAAGTGCTGTTTCTGTTACCACAGCATCGCCTTCGAGGAACCAGAAAGGCAGGTAGGAGCCGGTAATCAATGCGCTGCTTTGTTCACCCAATATAAATTTCACAATCCCTGGAATCTGACTGTGAACTTTATCCACCTGCACCACATGCCTGAATTCATGAATGGCCAATTGTTCGAGCCAGTCCTGACCATAGGTGGCCTGATGTGGCGGAGTAAAAATTTCCATACGGCGGGGAGCCCATCCAACGAGCCCATTCGACTTTACCGTATGCGTATGAAAAATTACTGAAATTTTCCGGGGTTTATAATTTAGGGATTCTCCTCCATAACGGTAAACCAATTCAAAATAATTGGCCAGCTTTTGTGCTTGAGTTTCAAAACTTTCGGGATATATCAACTGAAAATTTACAGTCGATATCTGCCTCCACTTCAATCGGGCCGGATCTTCACCGGTGCTGAAATACTGGGAAAATGCATTTAAAAAAATTAATAAAAACACAAAAGTCGAAGGCAGCTTCACCATGTCATGTCATTTATAGTTTTAAAATCAGCACCAATGGTTTACCTTCCCTGATAATGTCAATGGAAATGGTCTGGCCTTCTTCTAGGGTGTTGAGCCGGTTCATATAATCGTATATATTGCCAACGGGGTTTCCGTTGATGGCTGTAATTATATCGCCTTTAAGCATTCCCCCCAATGAAGCTGGTTTTCCTTTGGTAACCGCATCGATCCGAAGACCTGATTTTTCCTGACCCGCAAAGTCGGGCATCACACCTAATGTAACTTTAAGGCGCCCTCCCCTGCTGCGTCTTGTTTTTGAACCAGCTTCCTGAAAAGAGAGTTTATCCTGTCGGTTGGATATTTCGTGAATTACGGACCATATATAATTGACTACCTGCTCAATACCTGTGTAATTTATTTTATCCGGTGTATCGGCTGGTGTATGGTAGTCGCCATGTGCACCGGTCGAAACAAAGAAAACCGGAATGTTTTGCATATAAAAGGCAGCATGATCGGAAGGACCACTACCTTCAGGCGAAAAAATAAGGTTGAAATCCTCATTCAAACGGTTAAGAATTTCCTCTGTTTCAATTGCAGTTTGTGAACCTCCCACACTCAACGACCGCGTATTCTCGTCCAATCGTCCAACCATATCAAAATTAAACATGGCTACAACTTTTGCCAGATCGATAGGAGGATCAGAAGTAAATTTTGTTGAACCTATAAGTCCCATTTCTTCGGCACCAAATAAAGCAAAAATGAGTGATCGGCGGTTTGTCTTTTCGGAAACAGCCCTGTAAGCAATTTCAATTACAGCCGCAACTCCCGATGCATTATCGTCTGCTCCATAATGAATTGCAAGAGTATCAGGAGCCCGTGATCCAGATCCCTGGCCTCCCATTCCCAAATGATCGTAATGTGCACCGATAACAAGGAATTCATTTTTTAATATCGGATCGTTGCCTGTAAGCATACCAACAACATTGTAGGTTTTTGCCGTTTTCTGAATGATATCGGCACTCCCCGTCAGTTCGGCTTCGCAGGTTAACACAATTGAACCCATCGAGGCATTGATTTTTTCTTCTAACTGGTCGATGGTATATGTGGTGTTTTTCAGCAAAATATCTGCAACACTACGTGTTATCTGGAAAACCGGGATTGAATAGGTACTACTATTTTTATCGTAGAAGAGGCTTTGTAATTCATCCTTTTCGTTGAATTTTTTACCGCCCACCAGCAATACGCCTGCTGCGCCATTATCCTGAGCAGTCAATACTTTTGCCCTCTCTTCGGAGTAAACGGAAAATACCGATTCCGGCTTGTCAATTTCAGGATCGCCTTTCAGTATCAAAACCCATTTTCCTTTGATATCGATATTCGCATAATCGTTCCATTGAATGGAATCCTGAATGATTGAAAAACCATATCCTGCAAATACCACAGGTGCAGTAACCAATTTATTGGCTGTAAACGAATAGGGTAAGAAATCAACGCCTAATTCGAAATTTATGTCGTTAAATTTCAACAAGTTATTATCTCCGGTTTCCACTGAAGAAACAAGTGAAAAATTTTGTAAACCATTCTCATACAATAATTTCAACCCAATGTTTTTAAATTGGTCCCTGATAAACCATGCAGCGAGTGTATCACCTGTTTCTCCTGCCTTCCGCCCTGCAAGTTCTTCTGATGCCAGGAAGTTTACCGCCATTTGTACCCGTCCTGAATATGAAATTTCCTGAGTGGCACCAACCAAATAAAATAACAGTGCAAACAGGCTGATGAATATTCTTTTAATTGAAAAATCCTTTAAATTCATAACACAACATATTTTCATGCAATATTACCTTAAATCTTTAAAATCTGCAGCACTTTGCTAATTTTACGGGCTCTTAATGTAAAGCCTTTTTATTTTGGAATTAGTATTCAATGAAAAATATTGGGGATTAATACTTCTTGTAAGTTTGCTCATCGCATCAGGCATAACCATTCTGCTGTATAATCGTAGCCATGATATTGCTGAATTGACACCCTGGCAGAAAAAATTGCTGATCGCTTTGAGGTTTATGGCAATTTTCTTTATAGCTTTTTTGCTAACAGGCCCCCTGTTAAAAACCCTCCGACGGGTAATCCGTAATCCGGTAATTGTAGTAGCCATTGACAATTCCTCCTCTGTAACGGGAATAAGTAACATAGAAGCAAACAGTGAAGAAATTACTTCATTGATGTCTTCATTGAACGAAAGCCTCGCCGAAAAAAATGAGGTAGTTACCTATACGTTCGGAGAAGAAGTGATACGCAATAATGAACCTGATTTCAGCGAAAGGCGATCAGCATACAGCGATGTGATACAGGCTGTATACAACAATCATTTTAACGAAAATGTAGGTGCATTTCTGATTGTAGGCGACGGAATTTACAATAAGGGTGAAAATCCGCTATATGCAGCAAAGCAACTGACATATCCTGTTTATACCCTTGCCCTGGGTGATACAACCGCCTATCGCGATGCCAGGATTTCGGATATCAGGGTAAACCGGAACGCTTTCCTTGGGAATAAATTTCCGGTTGAAGCAGATATTAAATACCAGGGAATACCAGGCCAGAACCTTCGATTTTCCATCGAATACCGGGGTGAGACTGTTTACAGCGAGAATATCTTTTCAGGAGCCAATGACGGGTTCAGAACTATCGTAACCTATCTCGATGCAGAAAAAAAAGGACTTCAGTTTTACACGGTATCCATTGAAAGCGATGTTGATGAACAGAATACGTTAAATAATTCAATGCGGTTTGTAATAAACGTATTGGAAAACAAGCAAAAAATCATCATTATTTCGAACGGCACTCACCCCGATGCCGGAGCTTTAAAGGACGCACTCGAATGCCGCATAAATTACGATGTTTCACTCTTTACAGAAGAGCCTTATCCTGCTAACCTTAAGGACTTCAACCTGATTATCCTGAACCAGATTCCTTCATCCTCACAATCAGGGCGATTTATTTTCGAGGAAGCAAACCGCAACAGGATTCCGGTTTTGATGATCATTGGCAGCCAGACTCATATCCAGCAATTCAACCTGACAGGTTATGGAATAGAAATCAATTTGCAGGCGGGCAATATGGAAGAAGCACAACCAATTATAAATAAGTCATTTGTATCGTTTACTTTAAGCGAAAAATTGATGGGGAACCTTGAACGGTATCCTCCACTGAAAGTTCCTTTTGCACAATATCAACTCAATCAATTGTGGAATGTTATTACATATCAAAGGCTTAGAAATATTGAAACTGACCGCCCGCTGATGGCCGTAGCAAACCGGAACGGAGTTAAAGCCGGAATTATTTTTGGAGAAGGTATCTGGAGATGGCGTATGTACAATTACATTATGAGCGAGAGCCATGAAGAGTTTAACGAACTCATTGACAAACTTGTACAGTATCTCGCTAACCGCGACAACGAAGATAATTTTGTCATTGGCTTCAGGCCAGTGTTTCATGAAACGGAATCGATCCGGATGACTGCCGAAGTGTACAACGATGCCTATGAGCCTGTTAACACGCCCGAGGTAAACCTGATCATAAGGGATTCGATCCGGCAGGAATATACGTACCTGTTTGACCGCGGATCCCATTTCTACCGGCTCGATGCAGGAATTTTCCCTCCCGGAGAGTACCATTTTGAAGCTAATGTAGAAATTGGTGGCCAAACTTACACTGAAACTGGGCATTTTGCAGTTATGCCGGTAAATATTGAACAGCTTGAGACCGAAGCAAACCACCGGATGTTGTACCAGCTTGCTATGCAAACTGGCGGGGGTTTTTATCTTCCAGACGAATCAGAAAAATTGATAAACGATGTTTTAACAAATACAAGCATTAAGCCTTTCAGCTATTTTCAATCGCTTTTACGTGAAATAATTAACCTGAAATGGATATTCTTCATTATTCTTTCTATTTTAAGTTTGGAATGGTTTCTGAGGAAATTCTGGGGAATCTATTAAGGCAGATTCCAAAATTATCGGGATTTAAACATTTATTTTTGATAAATATATGAATTATTATAAAATATATCCAAATAATTTAAGTTTCAGGAGAATTTTCCAGATGCTAATTATTGTGATTTTACTATTTTCTTCCTGCAGTACAATGCGGACGATACCCATTGAAGTAGCGACATTGCCAAAAGAGAGAATACCAAATGAAATTCAAAGTCTTACTTTAATTAATCGAGCGGCCAACAGCCGATTCAAAGACTTCAGGGGTGACTCACTACAACAGGTTTTTTACCAACGACAGTTTAATGTGGATACTGTTTTGCTCGATTTAAAAGCATCAGATACACTTTTGATTGCCCTGGGGAATATCCTTTTTGAATCGGGTAGGTTCGATGTAGTGATACCTGAAAACAGATTCCCTAATATTAATTCCTACAGATATATCCCAACTGCACTATCATGGGAAGAAGCCGATTCGTTGGTTCATGTTTATAATACAGACGCAATTTTATCGCTTGATTATTTCAACCATCACCTGGTTACAAAGTACAGGAGAATGTCGGTGTTTAACCAGAGCAGCAACGATTTTTTCCCGGTTTATATGGCCGATATAACTATAGCTTACGAAACTATGTTCAGGATTTATTACCCTTTTGAAAAGCGTTTGATTTCGAATATTGTGGTTTCAGATACCCTTTACTGGGAAGATTCCGATTTGGATATCAGGGATTTGTTTAAACGGTTTACCACTGTGAAAGGGGCATTAATTGAAGCGGGGATCCATGCAGTGCTCAACTATTCGGAAAAAATAGCCCCACAGTGGAGTACTTCCCAGCGCAATTATTTCGCCAAAGGGCATCCCATGCTTGAAAGGGCCCATCAGCTGGTTACCCTGAACGACTGGCAGGGAGCATCTGATTTATGGAAAAAACTTGCCGGATCAAGCCCAAAATCACTGAAAAGCAAGGCAGAATTCAACCTTGCCCTGGCCTACGAAATGTTTGGAGATATAGAAGAAGCCATCCGTTGGGCACTAAAATCTTATGAAACCATGTACAGACCGGTTACGTACAACTACATCGAAAGATTAAACATCAGAAAACAGGAAATCGCCCAACCATGATTCGAAGATGCAAAATAATCTTATTGCCCGCTTTTTTGGTTTTCCTTTATTCCTGCACGGTTTACAGGGAGTTACCCATTGAAGTGCTAAGTCCGAAAATGATTGATATTCCTGAAAATTCATCCTTAGCGCTTATATACCGTAACTTCAAGTATGAAAACGATACCCTTCAATATTACATTCGCGACAATTACACTTTAAAATATGATATACGTGGCAAAAAGGCAAATATCGACAGTATAGTTTCAATAAGAATACTGAATATCCTTGCTTCACAGCCCGAATTACAGAAAATCAGCTCCAGTATCTATGTATTTGATTATTATTCCCTTCCGCGAATGACAGGTCAGAAGATTGTACCCCTTTCTCGAGAGGTTATACAGAACTTAGCAAGAACTTCAGGTACCCAAAAAATCATTTTGCTCGAGACTCTGACTTATATGTATTCATGGTATTCCTACATAAGTGGCCCCGACGAATCGGCGGATGTAACAATTGCCGGAATTTGGGCACTTTATGATGGGTTAACCGGAGAATTGCTTCAACATGAACAAGTGGTTGACACCCTTTTCTGGACCACAAATCTTAGCTTAGCAGACAGGACTGGTACAATGATACCGCCTTGGATAACTGCTATGGAACTGGCAGCCGAAACTTATGCTGAAAATTTTGCAAAGAAATTTAACACGTACTGGGAAACCGCACAACGTGTTATTGTTGTGCCTCCCATGAAGGAATTCAGTATGGCAGCCGACTATGCCTTTGAAAATGAATGGGATAAAGCTTCAGAAATCTGGAAACGTTTTACTCCGGAACGTTATGGAAGGCTTGCCGTCAGTGCCCGTTTAAATATGGCGCTTGCTTCCGAAATATCAGATAGGATAGACCTTGCATATGATTGGATATCCAAAGCTGAAGAATTGACCAAAGTTTACCGGAATAAGAACGAAAATGAACTTGTCCGTAGTTACAAGAAAATCCTCAATGACCGGAAAAAGGATATTGAACGCCTGAATAAATCGGAGAAAAATTGAATTATTGATTCTTAAAGACTTGTTCAGGCCTGATCAAAGCCCTGTATATCAGATACATTCCGCCAACAACAAATGGTATGCTCAACCATTGTCCCATATTCAGCAACATTCCGGCCTCGAAAGCTTCCTGATCTTCTTTAATAAATTCGATGACAAACCGTGATGCGAATATAAGGATAAAGAAGGCGCCTAAAATAAGGCCGGGCCTGTTTTTGGAGCGGGTACGCCAATACATATACATCAGTATTCCAAATGAAATCAGGTAAAATAATGCCTCGTAGAGTTGCGTGGGATGCTTGGCAACAGTTTCGGCATTCCTTTCAAAAATAAATCCCCATGGCAGGGTGGTTTCAATGCCGTAAATCTCAGAGTTCATCAGGTTCCCTAACCGGATAAAAGCACCAACAAGTGCGGTGGGTACTACAATCCTGTCGAGCGACCATAACATTGTACGTTTGGTAATCAACCTGGAATGTATATAAAGCGCTACCAGGATTCCAATTGCTCCTCCATGGCTGGCAAGCCCTCCATGCCAGACTTTGAAAATTTCGCCCGGATGTTGCGAATAATATTCCCATCCGTAAAAGAAAACATGTCCAAGCCTGGCGCCAACAATAGTGGCAATTATGATGTAAAAAAAGAGACTGTCAATCCATTTCTGTCCTACACCTTCCGATTTCAGCATTTTTTCCCCAATATAATAGCCAATCAGGAATCCCGATGCAAAAAGAAGTCCATACCATCTTACTGCAAATGAACCAACCCTTATCAATTCCGGATCGACGTTCCAATGAATGAAATTTAATAATGATAACATGCTGAATGATTTGAAATTAAATAAATTTAATTAAATATATATTTTCAATCTGGTTATAAATTTGAACCATGGCATTGTTTGAATTTTTTGCCACTTCCGCAAGGGCATGGATCATTACGGCCTACCCTTTTTTCGACCCGTATTGGCTCAGGTCGGGTCCGCTCCTGGGTCTGACTGTTGGCGCCTTCCTTAGCATTTCCCGAACCTACCAGTTCACTTTTCTGGGTGCGGTACCGGCTCATATCTGTCCTGCGGGCTTCGGCAGCTTCACGCACCTGATCGGGACTCTGAATCGGGATATGGCCTTTCATCAGTGTTGAAACAATATCCTTATTCACCTTATTGACCATTGTTTTAAACAGGTTGAACGATTCAAATTTATAGATCAGCAACGGGTCTTTCTGCTCATAGGTAGCATTTTGCACCGATTGTTTCAGGTCGTCCATTTCCCTCAATTGTTCTTTCCAGGCTTCGTCGAATGTATTGAGCACAATCTGTTTCTGATATGATTTTACAAGCTCCCGTCCTTTGTTCTGATAGGCTTTCTCGAGGTTGCAGATGATCTGGAACAGCCTGCGTCCATCAGTAATCGGAACAACAATGTTGGTGTATATATGTGATTTTTTCTCATATACTTCTTTAATAACTGGATAAGCATTCTTGGCAATGGTCTGCACCTTTCGGTTGTATGTATCAATCATTGCATGGTATATTCTTTCGGTTATTTCGTTGGCATTCAATCTGTTAAATTCATCTGCCTTAACCGGCGATTCAATTGAAAGAAGCCGCATTACTTCGAGATTGAAATCTTCAAAATCGCCACCTCCCTGATATTCATTTACCAGGTTTTCAACCGAATCATACATCATATTGAGAATATCGACTTCGAGGCGTTCGCCAAACAAGGCATGGCGGCGCTTTTTATAAACCACTTCCCTTTGCGAATTCATTACGTCGTCGTATTCGAGCAACCGCTTCCTGATTCCGAAGTTGTTTTCTTCAACTTTTTTCTGCGCCCGTTCGATCGATTTTGATATCATTGAATGTTGAATAACTTCACCCTCTTTTAACCCGAGGCGGTCCATGATTCCGGCAATACGGTCGGAACCGAAAAGCCTCATCAGGTCATCTTCGAGGGATACAAAGAACTGCGATGATCCAGGATCGCCCTGGCGTCCTGCACGGCCCCTCAACTGCCGGTCAACCCGGCGGGATTCATGACGCTCTGTCCCAATGATTGCCAAACCACCTGCCTGCTTTACTTCGGGCGTAATTTTTATATCGGTACCCCTTCCGGCCATATTGGTAGCAATGGTTACCATACCGGCGCGTCCGGCTTCAGCAACGATCTCAGCTTCGCGGGCATGCAGTTTTGCGTTGAGAACATTATGATGAATCGTTTTGATTTTCAGCATCCGGCTCAGCAATTCCGATATTTCGACCGAGGTAGTTCCTACAAGAACCGGACGTCCTGCTTTATTCAGGTTTTCGATTTCCTGAATTACTGCATTATATTTTTCACGTTTGGTTTTGTAAACCAAATCTTCGTGGTCGAGTCTGACAACTAACCGGTTTGTGGGAATTACAACCACCTCAAGCTTGTATATGTTCCACAATTCCCCTGCTTCGGTTTCGGCCGTACCAGTCATACCTGCCAGTTTATGGTACATCCTGAAATAATTCTGCAGGGTAATGGTTGCAAAGGTTTGTGTGGCAGCTTCCACCTTCACCCGCTCTTTGGCTTCGATGGCCTGGTGCAGCCCGTCGGAGTACCTGCGCCCTTCCATAATGCGTCCGGTTTGTTCATCTACAATTTTCACTTTGTTGTCGATTACCACATACTCCACATCCTTTTCGAACATGGTGTAAGCCTTCAGCAACTGGTTAATGGTGTGTACCCTTTCCGATTTAACTGCATAATCTTGCAAAAGAGCATCCTTTTTCTCCAATTTCTCTTCAGGTGTTAAGTTGGCATTCTCGATGTCGGCCATCATAGCACCCATATCGGGTAGGATAAAGAACGAAGGATCATCAAAACCGGCAGATATCAGGTCAATACCTTTATCCGTCAGGTCAACTGAATTTAGCTTCTCTTCAATCACAAAAAAGAGCGGATCGGTTACAATATGCATATTCTTGTTGTTATCCTGCATATAGAAATTCTCGGTTTTCAACAGGATAGCCTTCATTCCCTCTTCGCTCAGGAATTTTATCAATGATTTATTTTTTGGTAATCCTTTATGGGCACGGAGCAGGAGCAGTCCTCCCTCTTTTTTCTCATCTTCGGTTGCATTGGGTTTGGTGAGCAAACGGCGGGCTTCGGTGAAAACATTGTTAAAAAGGTCGCGTTGAGCTTTGAAAAGTCTTTCAACATAAGGTTTCAACTCTTCAAACTGCTGGTTCTCACCTTTCGGTACAGGACCTGAAATGATAAGCGGAGTACGGGCATCGTCAATCAATACCGAATCGACCTCATCTACAATGGCATAATGATGTTTGCGCTGTACCAGGTCGTTTGGATTAATGGCCATATTGTCGCGCAGGTAGTCGAATCCGAATTCATTATTGGTACCATAGGTAATATCGGCATGATAGGCATTTCGTCGGGCTTCAGAATTGGGCTGATGTTTGTCTATACAATCCACCTTCAACCCGTGAAATTCATATATTGGCCCCATCCACTCGGAGTCGCGTTTCGAGAGGTAATCATTCACTGTAACCACATGTACTCCCCTTCCGGCCAGTGCGTTCAGAAAAACAGGCAAGGTGGCCACAAGGGTTTTTCCCTCTCCGGTAGCCATTTCGGCTATTTTACCCTGATGAAGAACAACACCGCCAATCAGCTGCACATCGTAATGCACCATGTCCCACTTAATTTCATTTCCACCAGCCATCCAGCGGTTCGACCATATTGCCTTATCCCCGTCGATCACAATACTTGATCGCGTAGTTGCCAGGTCACGGTCGTAGCTGCGGGCTGTAACCACCACTTCCTCGTTCAGGAAAAAACGGTTTGCAGTTTCTTTTACAATGGCAAAGGCAGTAGGAAGTATTTCCTTCAGAACAGTTTCAATCTTTTCAATAATAATTTCTTCAAGTTTATCAATCCTTTCATATATTTTTTCACTCTCCTGAATTTCAACTTCTTCTACTTTTAACTTCAGCTGTTCAATTTCATCGTTTTCGGATTTTATACGTTCCCTGATAATGTTTCTCAGCCGGTCGGTTTCATCACGCAGTTGGTCGTTACTGAACGAAGTTATCCTTGAATATTCGGCTTTTATTGCATCAACAATGGGATTGATTTCGTTGATATCGCGGGTTGATTTGTTTCCCAGTATCTTGCTGAGTATTTTTGTTACGAATGCCATATATCGAAAGAATTATGCTGTTACAAAATTAAGATGCAAATGTAGTCAAATGTAAAGGGATAAAAAATTCAAGTTTAAATTTAATACTTGCCATATTTTTCCGGAATTCTACCCGTTCAGTGAAATTCCATCCTTGCTAACTACGTCCAAAGTGCAAAAAATTCAACACCATTCAATGTTACAATATCGAGAACAGAAGCATAACCAGGATCAATAATCAGAGGTTTTTCATAATGGGTATGTTGTTACTGAAACATATTCTTCGGCACCTTCTGTGAAGCAGCTCATCATTGAGCCGCTGTTCGGGCAATGCGCTGTTATAAAAGTTCCGTCACCTAACCTGATATCGGCAAGGAAACGTTTGTATCACCTGACAACTCCGCCATGTATCAATATTCACCGAATATCATGAAGTTATTCAAGAAGGTAATTGATTTTGCCGGCAACCTCAACCTTGATGTGCCTCACTTCAACCGGTTTACTATTTTTAGAAAGGACTTCGCCATCGCTTTCAAAATAGAATTTATCGGCGCTCAACACTTCCAGTTCAGCTGATTCAACCGGATCAAGATATTTTACAATTGGATTGGTGTATTGGTCTTGTTTCAGAAGGGAAATACCAATAAGTGAGCGGTAAAGTTTTAAATTTGTGCCACGACTTAGAATTACCGATTCAAACCTGCCATCATTTTCGATAAGCCGTTGGTTGATAGGCATTCCACCCCCAAAATACTTACCAAGCATAAAAAGGAACATGATGGGCTCGGCCGTTTCTGCTAAATATTTGCCGGCCGAATAATTAACCATGCCTTTGTAACCATTAAGCTTATTGATTGCCGATGTGGCTGCCCCGAAGTATTTGAGCGATGGTGGTATCATATATTTACGCATGGCTTCATATTCGATAAGTGTCTGCGAATCGAGACCCAATCCACCAATATTGAACACGTACCTTTTGATATCCCCATTAATGGTAACCAGCAGAAAATCATCTGTAACTACTTGTTTTACCGGCAACCCCAAATTGCTAACCGGCTCTTTTCCACTTGATTTTTCTTCGAGGATTTCAATTAATGATTTATAACGGTCATTTCCTGAACCCTTCGGAACAATTTTTACAAATTTACCTTTGAGAAAGTCGGGATTCTGGTTCAACGTATCGTTCAGTGAAGCTGAAAAAGTACCATCGCCCCCTACAAATTCAATTATGTCTGGATTAACACCAAGCAGGTGCCTCGCTGCTTCGTCCGACCCGGAAGTAAAAAAAATACAGGAATTGCTCTTGATATTAAATGAGGTAACATTTTTATTGACAATTACCAACCTTTTTTCTTCCATTATGTTATAAATATATTTTGATACACCATGCTTATTAATTGCTTGTAAAAGTATAAAAATAAACCGATTGACCAAGCTAACCCAAATTAGTTGAATTTTCTGGCTTCAATCAGCAGCCATTACGGTTTATTGTTTTATGAACAAAGCCCTAACACAAATTCAAAATTTGAATTAATTTAGAAGCCTTAAAACTCTGGAATATGAAATCATTTTTAATTGTATATATCTGGATAGCTGCTATTTGGTGTGTAACCGGCCAGAACCTTAAAACCCCATTCGACCTGCTGAAATCAGAATTGGAAAAAAAGGAGGCTGTTGAAGCATCGCTTAATTCGGTTTACTGGCAAAATTCAGCCGCATCGTTGATCCGATATTCTTCCCTGGGGCATGGTACCATTCAAACTTTCGATACCCGTTATGAAGGGGTAAAGGGCACCCCCTATCTTTATGAAGATTGGCAGAAAGGGGCAATTATGGTTTCAGGGGTGGTCGAACCTCAGCCGGCCTTAATCAATTACGATTGTGTCAACGGTCAACTATTGGTAAGGCTTTCCGACGGCAGTCCGGCAGCACTTCCGGTTGAATACATACCGGCATTTCTGATTTCTGACCCAATGCAGTCCGATGGTTTTGCTTTCTTTGTCAGTGATTCTGACCAAAAAGGGAACAGAACTTTTTACAAGGTAATTTACAATGAAAAAACAATTCTATATCAGCATCTAAAAAAACACTTTAAACCAGCCGACTACCAGAGGGCATACAATCCTGACCGCCGATTCGATTCCTTTGAATGGGAAAAACAATATTTTATTAAAACCGGAAACACCACTGAAAAAATAAAATCAAATCCGAAATCAATTTTAAAATTTTTCCCAGGGAAAGAGAAAGAGATTAACAGATATCTTTCGGAAAACAAAATTAATATCAGGAACGAAGAGGAAATTATCCGATTATTGGAGTATTCCGATTCCCTTTAAGCCATTCCATTTATGGACAAAAATTCAATTTTCAGGAAAATTGAGGCTCTACGAATGGAGCTTGATGAACACAATTACCTTTATTATGTTTTAGCGGAACCCCAGATTTCTGACTTTGAATTTGATATGAAAATGAGGGAACTGGAACAACTCGAACAGGAAAATACCGAATTTTACGACCCCACCTCACCTACACAAAGGGTTGGCAGCGACCGGAATACAGAGTTCAGTCAGGTAAAACACCGATATCCCATGCTGTCGCTTTCAAATGCCTATTCGCCTGGCGAACTGAAAGATTTTGACCAAAGAATAAAAAAAGAGCTTGAAACCGGCTTTGAATATGTTTGTGAATTGAAATTTGATGGAACTTCCATATCATTGACTTACGAAAACGGAATTCTGATGCAGGCAGTTACGCGTGGCGATGGCGAAACCGGCGACGATGTTACCGCCAATGTAAAAACCATCGCCTCGGTACCCCTTCGCCTTAGAGGTGGCAACTTTCCTGATAAGTTTGAGATCAGAGGCGAGATTGTAATGCCGTTTAAAGTTTTTGATGAACTGAACCGCCAACGCGAAGAAAAAGGGGATCCACAGTTTGCCAATCCCCGAAATGCAGCGTCGGGAACGCTTAAATTACAAAATTCATCCCTTGTGGCCTCACGCAGGCTCGATGCTTATTTCTATGCACTGCTGGGCGATTTTTCGCTTCAGGTATCGCATTACGAAAACCTTACTAAAGCCCGCCAGTGGGGTTTTAAAATTTCGGAGCATACCCGTTTGTGCCTTAGTATCGACGAGGTGTTCGAATACCTTCACTTTTGGGAAAATGAGCGATACAACCTTCCGGTTGCCACCGACGGAGTGGTTATAAAAGTAAATTCAATAGCTCATCAGGAAATTCTTGGTTTCACTGCCAAATCGCCACGCTGGGCACTGGCCTATAAGTTCAAAGCCGAACAAGCCGTTACAACGCTCGAATCGGTTACATTCCAGGTAGGCCGAACCGGTGCAGTTACACCTGTTGCCAACCTTGAACCCGTTCAATTGGCGGGGACCCGTGTTAAAAGAGCTTCGCTGCACAATGCCGATATTATTGCCACACTCGATTTACATTTTGGAGATAAGGTTTATGTTGAAAAAGGAGGTGAAATTATCCCGAAAATTGTATGTGTGGATAGAACCCACCGACATCCTATGGCACAACCTGTAAGGTTCATTCTGAAATGTCCGGAGTGCGGAACACCATTGATCCGTAACCAGGGTGAAGCAGCGTTCTATTGTCCGAACGATACCGGCTGTCCACCTCAGATAAAAGGTAAGGTTGAGCATTTTATCCATCGAAAAGCTATGAACATCGACGGCCTCGGTAGCGAAACAGTTGAACTGCTTTACCAGCAAGGCCTTGTAAATAATGTTGCCGATCTTTATGAATTACAGGCCGAACATTTAATCCCTCTTGAACGGATGGGAGAAAAATCGGCCGAACGAATATTAAAAAGCATAGGAGCGTCCAAAAACACCCCATTCAACAGGGTACTTTTCGCCCTGGGAATTCGATTCGTGGGCGAAACCGTAGCAAAAACACTGACGAATGCTTCAGGGAGCCTTGAAAAACTTCAGTCAATGTCGGTTGAAGAATTAACCAGTATCAACGAAATTGGCGAACGCATTGCCAACAGTGTTGTTGACTATTTTGCTAATCCCGCACATTTGAAAATTATTGAAAGGCTAAAAAAATATGGACTACGGTTCGAAGTGGATGAATCAGTCCCTGCCGAAAAGAGCAACAAACTGAACGGGCAAACATTTATAATTTCGGGAACTTTCGTCAAACACAGCCGCGATGAACTGAAACAACTAATCGAAATGCACGGCGGAAAAAATGTGTCGTCTATTTCGAAAAATACTCATTTTATTTTGGCAGGTGAGAATATGGGGCCATCGAAACTTGAAAAGGCGAATCAGTTGAAGGTGCCGATCATTTCGGAAGAGGAGTTTTTGAGGATGATTTCATGAGCATAAAGCAGATGAAAGACTAAAAGAGATAAATTATAGGATAAAGAATAACAAGATAACAGTATCACAATAAAACAAATGGAAATGGAAAGAGCATATCAAGCCAACTGGAAGAAACTGATTATCACCTTGCTGAGAGTTGCCATTGGCTGGCATTTTTTATTTGAAGGCCTTTCGAAAATTATGGCTGGCAACTGGACTTCTTATGGTTATCTGGCCAACACATCGGGCTTCTTTTCAGGATTTTATCATTTTCTGGCATCATCGCCGGCATTACTCAAAATTGTTGACCTGCTGAATATGTATGGTTTAACCCTTATCGGCCTTGCCTTGTTTACCGGAATTGCCATACGCTATGCAGCTGCAGCAGGAATTGTTTTATTGACACTTTATTACTTTGCTTATCCACCGTTTGGTTCGGCTATTTTCAGGCCGGCCGAAGGGCAGTTGTACATTGTGGACAAAAATTTTATTGAAGCTGTTGCTTTACTTTTTCTGATTTTCAGCACCGAAAAGGGATTCGGCATTGATGCACTTATTAAGCACCTTCGCTCAAATAAGAATTTTTCAAGTAAAATGGAAAATCCTGAAGCGATCCAGGTCAATTCGAGGCGCGAAGCATTAAAAAACCTGGCTACCATCCCTGTTTTGGGGGTACTTGGTGCGGGTGCCTTCAATATGCAGCGAAAATATGGAATAGATGTCATGTCAGGGGCAACCATACAATTACGTTCGGCTGCTTTGAGCGAACTGAAAGGAGAGCTTCCAAAAGGAAAATTAGGGAACCATGAAATCAGCAGACTGGTCATGGGTGGTAATCTTATTGGCGGTTGGGCACACGCCCGCGACCTGATATATGCCCCTTCTCTATTCAAAGCTTACAATACAGAGAAAAAAATTTATGAAACCCTCATGCTCTGCGAAAATGCGGGGATAAACTCCATCAATATAGGGTTCCCTACCTGCCAGGTAATGGTAAAATACAAAAAAATTACGGGAAGCAACATAAAAGTTATTTCACAGGTAGCCCCAAACATGAATAACGGGGATATTTATGAACAGATTAACCAGGCCATAGATTACGGGGTGGACATCCTCCAGGTACAGGGCAATTGGTGCGATTGGCTGGTGAGGGACAATAACCTCGACGTAATTGTAAAAATGCTGGATAAGATCCGCAGCCAGGGATTTGTTGCAGGACTTGGCGCCCACACCATCGATGCGCTCTTGGTTTGTGAAGAAAACGGCATTATCCCTGATTATTATATGAAAACCATGCACCACGACAATTACTGGTCGGCGCACCCACGCGAAAACAGGGTTGCTTTTGAAGTGGACGGAAAAAAATATGCTGATCATAATATGTTCCACGACAATTGCTTCTGTCCGTTCCCCGATCGTACAGTCGAATTTGTGAACCGCACAAACGTTCCGGTTATGGGCTTTAAAGTGCTGGCTGCAGGGGCCATTGCACCCGAAGATGGATTCCGTTGGGCTTTCCGGAATGGGGCAGATTTTATATGTGTGGGCATGTTCGATTTCCAGGTGGTTGACGATGTGAACATTACCATTGATATTCTAAACAATTTACCGGATAGGCAACGAAAATGGTATGCCTGAAATTATTTGCATGACATAGGTACGTTCACTATTTTTGCCTCCAAAGTATTTTCAAAAGGTCATGAAAAAAAAGATTGTATTTGTATGTTCTGGGAATATATGCCGCTCCCCATCGGCAGAAGAAATTTTTAAAACAACAGTTAAGAACAAAGGGCTCGAAAAACTATTCGAAATAGAATCAGCAGGAACAGGTCCCTGGCATGTGGGCGAACCCGCTGACAGCCGAATGAAACGACATGCACGCAAAAGGGGCTACAACCTTACCGGTATTGCCCGTCAGTTTAACCCGGCAATCGATTTCGACCAATTTGACCATATCATTGCAATGGACGATGAAAATATCAGGAACCTCCGTTCGATGGCCCGTAATGAAGGTGACCTGGCCAAAATCAGCAAAATGACCCAGTTCAGTAAACTATATAATTATAAGATTGTCCCCGATCCTTATTATGGCGGTGATGAAGGGTTTGAACTGGTACTCGACCTGCTTGAGGATGCCAGCGAAGGATTACTCGAAAAATTAAGACCGCCTAATTGACCATTTCAACTGAGAACCCCACTACCCCATCCGTTTTGTCCAATGTATCGGAAAAGGCAGCCATATCCATTTTTTCGAGGATATATACATAAAATACTATCCGGTCGTTGGTGTCGCCGGTGTGTTTGGATATGTCAACCGAATGTATCCTGATTTTGTAATTTTTCAGGATTTTTTCAAGGTTTTTAAGGGTGTAGGTCTTCTTGCGCAGCGTAATTTCGATACGTTTGAAAATTCTATTCCTGAAAAGGTGTTTCTCAAAAGTATCCATAACACTCAAAGAGAAAAGTATAATAATAAGTGCAACCAGGCTTATCATGTACATACCTGCCCCGATGGTCAGGCCGATCATGGCCATAGTCCATACCGAAGCAGCCGTGGTCAAACCACGCACATTTACCCCGAACCTGAGAATGGCACCTGCCCCTAAAAAGCCGATCCCTGATACCACCTGTGCAGCAATACGCCCGGAATCGCCATTCTGAAACCCGATAAAGGTTTGAGGAATATAAATAGATAATAGCATGGCCAATGCAGACCCAATGGTTATCAGGATATGTGTACGCATTCCCGCCGGTTGGCTATGGGCTTCCCTTTCGATACCAATGAGCATTCCGGCAAGGAATGCAAGAAATAAACGGAACGTGGCAGTTCCGAACCCAATTTCAGTAGAGTTTATCAATGTATGAAAATCCATGGCAATCAATTTTTATTGATGCCTAAAATTACAAATTATCCGCGTCAGAATTTAATCAGTTTTCGAAATGATAAAGGAATGTGGCCAGGCAATCGTAAGCGGGTTTTTTCTCCCCTTCGATTTCAAGGATGATTTTCACCTGAATACGGGCAATTCCCCTCAAATTGGCAATCGATTGGAGGGAAACACGTGCACGGATGCGGCTATCGACCAGGACAGGCTGATTAAAACGGAGTTTCTCCATTCCATAGTTGACTACCATTTTTACGTTGCGTACCTCAACCAACGAAAACCAGAGGTAGGTGAGCATCGACAAGGAGAGGTATCCATGCGCGATTGTCTTTTTAAATGGCGATTCTGTGGCAGCACGTTCAGGGTCGATGTGAATCCACTGATAGTCCATGGTGGCATCGGCAAACATATTGATCTGCTCCTGGGTGATAGTGATGTAATCTGATACACCGATTTCTTTTCCTAAAAGGGCTTCAAATTCCTGAAAGCTGTTTATGATCCGTTTTGCCATTTCGTTTTATGATGATTTTAATTTTGACCCCAAATATATCTTTAATCTGAGGTTTTTGTGTTTATAATTCCGGTGCACCAGACAAATAAATGCCTGAAAGAAACACGTCTGACAAATTTCTGAACAGAAAATTCCAAAAACGGTATAAACATTTATTGTGTTTATTTGTCAACTTTGCATTATATTCTTGACCCATGAAGAATTTATTAAAATCCACTGCATTCCTGGCAATATTGGCTACATGGCTATGGTCAACTGCATTTGCTGTGGTAAAAATCGGCCTGCAGTACCAGTCGCCGCTTCAGTTTGCCGGATTGCGGTTTATGATTGCCGGCTTTCTCGTATTCGTCTTGTTTGGTAAATGGGGCCTGTTCTTTTTTGAGGTAAAAAAACACATCAGGTTTGTCATTCTCATTGCCCTGATGCAAGTGGTTTTGCAGTATTCATTTTTTTATCTGGGCATTAATCTGATACCTAGTGCACTTGGAGCAATGCTGGTTGGTTCTTCACCACTTTTTATTGCAATGGTTGCCCATCTGACCATGAGTACTGACCGGTTAACCCCCCTGAAAATCATAAGCATACTGATCGGGGTTTCTGGCATTATACTAATAACCATCGGCCGTCAGAAAGTTGAATTAAGAGGTGATTATGAATGGCTGGGAATAGGATTGCTGTTGATTAACAATATTTTATCCGGATATTCCAATGTTTTGATTTCGAAGTCAAAGAAAGAGATGCACCCGGTAATCCTCAGTGCAGCCTCATTATTTTCAGGTGGGATGGCACTTTTTCTGGTTTCATTGCCTGTTGAGGGAATTTCTCAGGGCCCATTTCCCTTATCATACTACCTTTCGCTTGGCTGGCTGGGTTTCTTATCGGCCGCTGCCATTACGATCTGGTACACTCTCTTATCGAGGCCGGGGGTAAAAGTGTCGGTATTGAATACCTGGAAATTCCTGATACCCATTCTGGGGGCATGGTTAAGCTGGGTGCTTATTCCTTCGGAAAAACCTGATTTAATGCAGTTTTTAGCAATGGCAGTAATAGCTGTTTCGCTTGTTTTGCTGAATTGGGCCAACCGTTCAGCCATGAAAAAACAGGTAAGCCAGTAAAATGGAAGCAACAATTCCGGCGAAATCGGCTATTAGTCCGCATACAACTGCATAGCGTGTGTTTTTGATGCCTACTGCCCCGAAATATACGGCCAGGATATAAAATGTAGTATCGGTTGCGCCCTGGACAGTTGAGGCAACCCTTCCCACAAACGAATCGGCGCCATAGGTAGTCATGGCGTCAACCATCATTCCACGTGCACCGCTGCCACTCAAAGGTTTCATTAAAGCAGTGGGGAGTGCCGGAATAAAATCAGTATTCACACCCATCTGCTGCATCAGCCACGAAAAGCCCGAAATCAGCCAGTCCATGGCGCCCGAAGCCCTGAACACACCGATCGCAACCAGGATGGCAACCAGATAGGGAATTATCTTAACAGCAGTTTTGAATCCTTCTTTTGCCCCTTCGATAAACGATTCATATACATTAACCTTTCGAAGGAAAGCCATAGCAAAGAATCCTGCTATTACCGAAAAAAGGATAACATTGCTGGCTACGGTCGAAATCAATGTAATCTGGTCTTTAGGCAGAGTGGAAAAATACCAGATCAGAGCCCCGATAATAGCCGTAATACCGCCCAGATAGGATAAGATAACCCTATCGAAGAGATTGATTTTCTGGTAAAGCGCTACCGATATGAGGCCGGCCAGGGTAGAAAAATAGGTGGCCAGCAAAATGGGTAGAAAAATATCCGAAGGATTGGCAGCGCCCAGTTGGGCTCGGTAAACCATAATGCTGATAGGAAGTATGGTAAGGCCTGAGGTATTCAGCACCAGGAACATAATCTGCGGATCACTGGCCGTATCTTTCGATGGGTTGGTTTCCTGCATCTCTTTCATGGCCTGAAGGCCTACCGGAGTAGCTGCATTATCAAGGTTAAGCATATTGGCGGCTATATTGAGCATAACCGGCCCATATGCGGGGTGGTCTTTACCGAGTTTGGGAAACAATTTGTTAAAAAAAGGCCCGATAGCTTTTGAAAAGAGATTCACTACCCCACCCTTTTCGCCAACCCGCATAATTCCCATCCAAAGGGTTAGCACGCCGGTAAGTCCAAGCGATATCTCGAAACCGGTTTTGGCCATATCGAAAGTAGAATTAACCATAGCCGGAAAAACCTCAGTATCACTCATAAAAACAAGGCGGGCAATCCCTATTAGAAAAGCAATCAGGAAAAAGAAAACGAAAATGTAGTTTAGTGCCATAGCCTTACAGAATTTTAACTTCCACAAAAATGCAGAATATTATTCAAATAAAAAGAGGGGCCTTAGCCCCTCCTTTCATTAATACCCAATTGAAATCATGATTATTTGTATTCCGGGCGTTGTTCGAGAACGCCTTTCTGCAAATCGAGCTGAGCCTGTGGTATGGGCATAAATTTGCCTCTTTCGCTGAAGGTAACATTGGCCATAAACGAAGGCCTTACCCTGAGATCGGCAGCTGCAAATTCGTTCAGCACCTGCTGCATCGATTTTCCACCGATTTTGTTGGGTAGTCTGTCCCAGCGGCGTAGGTCGAAGAAACGCATACCTTCGGTAGCAAATTCGAGGCGTTGTTCCCATTGAACGGCGCGCATAGCCTCGTTGCCATTGGCAAACGATGTATAAAGTCCGATTCTGTAATTTGCGGCGGGCAGTGTATAATCTATATCGCCTTCCTTACCCCATGGGAAGAACGATGCCGGTAATTGAAAAACTTTTACCCTTCCCATAACTCTATCGTTACCTGCCCTGGTACGTATCTGGTTAACCAGCTGTAGTGCACGTGGCAGATCGTTTTCGGAAGCGGCAACTTCGGCCCTCCACAACAAAACATGGCTGTAACGCAGATATCGGTAGTTATTGGCATTGATACCGGTTTGCCATCCAGTGGTGGTTGATAATGAAAAACGTTCTGATTTTTTGAAGAATGGCTTCGAAGCTGGCAGATAGGGACCGCCGTCGGTTTGACTGCGGACCCAGTCGCGTCCACGGTTTACTCCCCAGTCTTTATAGGGAATTCCTCTGCGGCTTACAGTAAAGTCGAGCCGAGGGTCAACAGGGGTTTGGCTGTCGGGCTCAAAAGTAGCCGCTGATGCAATACCAGCATCATTTTTAAAGTCAACGTTATTAAACGTATCAAATAAAGGTAACCCATTTGCATCAACCTTATAGGCATTTACCAGGTTTTGTGATGGCTGGTGGAACCCGCAGCACATACCGATATCGCTGCCATGTGGCCAGTTCAATCCAATACCCATTTCAGCATTCAGCGACTCGTTGATGTCGTTTACGTTGGCCTGTACTTCAAAGATCGATTCTCTGTTGTTGTTGGTTGCTATCTCGAAGTTCTGGATAAATCTATCCATCAGGGAGTACCTTCCGCTGTTGATGATGTTGTCGAGCAAAGGTTTTGCCTCGGCATATTTCAGGTCTTGCAGGTATGCCCTGGCAGCAAGCGCCATGGCGGCAAACTTTGTTGCACGGCCTACCTGTGCCTGCGTTTCAGGGAGGTTTTCCCAGGCAAACCTCAGGTCTTTAATGATGTGGGTCAAAACTGC
Organism: Bacteroidales bacterium; assembly: GCA_037447215.1. GTDB lineage: Bacteria > Bacteroidota > Bacteroidia > Bacteroidales > Prolixibacteraceae > UBA1413. The sequence goes on along the minus strand of JBBIHB010000002.1, from coordinate 51,747 downwards.
ACCATCCGGGTTTACGTTGGAAACCAACCGAGGATCGGGTGTTTCTTCGGTGATAATCGGGATATAATCGCCAAATACCAATCTTGCTTCGAAGTTAAACAATCCCCTTAGAAACATCACCTCAGCCCTATAAACTTTTGCCTGGGCTTCGGTAATAGTCTTCAATTCAAGGGCTTTGTTGATCACCTTCAGGGTTTGGTTGGCCCTGAACACACCCATACCAAATATCAGGCGCCATTTATCGGCCGGATAGTTATTAGTGGGCTGCACACGCCACCTTTCAATGTCGTTTACCGGTATCTGGTCGCCCTCTTCAGAGCCTTTGTAGGCATCGTCGGAAGCTACTGAACCATAAGTCCAGTTCTGAATGGATGCACCCCAGGAAACCTGCCATAATGAGCTTCCGGGAACAATTGCATAAGTACCGGTGAGAAGGGCATCGATCCCTTTCGCATTGTAGAAAACATTTTCCGAAGTTGATCCGGGGGGCTCTTTGGTCAGGAATTCTTCGGAACAGGAATTCGATAAAGCCAGCAAAAATGCAACGGCTATGATCATCGATATTTTTTTCATATTCTTATTTTTTTAAGATTAATATCCGGATTTATCATTATAAACCAAGGTTTAAACCAAACATAACCTGGCGCGGTGTAGGCCATGCTCCCTGATCAAGACCCATGCTGGTACCTCCGAGGCTAATTTCAGGATCGAGACCACTATATTTGGTTAAAGTAAAGAGATTTGATACCTGTGCATACACTTTCAGGCTCTTGATCTGTGCCCTTTCCAGGACGCTCCTTGGGACAGTATAACCCAGGCGCAGGTTTTTAAGCCTCAGGTATGAACCGTCTTCGAGGAATGCAGTGGACATATACTGCGAAATATCATTCTGGTCGAGCATCGGGAGCGAAGCTTTGGTATTGTCTTTGAGATGGGGGCTTCCCCAGCTTTCATAAAGGGCTTTTTTGCTTAGACCTCCATTGAACATCCCATAATCGATCCAACGTGATACATAGTTCACCACTTCGTTTCCATAGCTGCCATAGAAGAAAAGGTTCAGGTCGAAATTGCTGTAAGCCAGGTCAATATTCAGTCCACCTACAAAATCGGGATGAGGACTACCAATAAAAGTACGGTCTGCCGTTGTAATCTGGCCATCGGGTTTTCCGTCCGGTCCACTGATATCCCTGAATTTATAATGACCAGGCCTATTATAGCCTGATGTGCCAAATGCCCTTGGATGGGCATCCGCTTCAGCCTGGGTCTGGAAAATACCATCTACAGTATATCCAAAAAACTCAGGATATGCGGTTCCTACAGCAAACCGTGTATAAACAAGCTGACGGAGGGTTACTGCATCATATTGCCTTTTCATATCGGACGAAATTTTTACAATCTCGTTGGTATATCTCGATAAGGTACCGGTAACATTATAGGTAAGCTTGTTATCAATAGCTTTGCCGTTATATCCCAGTTCAATATCGAATCCCCTGTTTTTCATCTCGCCGATATTAATGGATGGGGCAGATACATCGCCAAATACCTGTGGGATAGGTTCCGGGAACAACATATCACTGGTATAACGGTGCCAGGTATCGATTGAGAAATTGAATTTTCTGTCTAACAAAGTAGCATCAATTCCTACATTGTAAGTAGTTGTAGCTTCCCAGACAACCTGGTCGTTCCCCAGAGCAGAAGGCATGAAACCGGGAACAGCTGTGGTGTTTGAACCGGTAAGGGCATAGGATGCCCGATAAGCATCACTTCCAAATGTTGTATAGGAATTGTAGTTGTCCATCTGGTCGTTACCCGATTGACCATAACCCAGCCGCAGTTTCAGGAGGTCTAACCAGTTGCTGGTGCTAGCCATAAAGTTTTCCTGCGAAATGGCCCATGCAGCTGAAAATGCCGGGAAAATCCCATAACGTTTCTTCGGAGCAAACCGTGAAGAACCGTCGCGACGAACTGTAGCTTCGAGAAAATATTTGCCATACATATCGTAATTTAAACGGCCAAACTGCGAAAAGAGCGCCCATTCGCTTGTATTACCACTGTTGTCCCTGTTGGCTTCACCTGAGTTCAACTGCATATAGTTGGGATCTTCAGAGAAATATTGCCTCCTGCTGGCATTCAGGAACCTGTAATAATTTTCAACAGCTTCGGTTCCCAATACCACGTTCAATTTATGACCTTCCATAATGGTGGTATTGTAATTCAGGGTGTTTACCCAGTTCCATTGCAGTGAAAAATTGGAGGTAACATCCAGACCATTGATCCGGTTGGGTTCGGAATGTTCGAAATTGGGAATAATATGGCCTTTGTAGTTCCATTGTCCCCAGTTATAACCCAACATAGTGCGGATAGAAAGGTCTTTGAACGGTGTAATTTCAGCATAAGCATTTCCGAGAATCCTGACCCATTTTCCATTGTCGTTCCGGGCACGATATAAGCGCGCAACAGGGTTGAAGGCGTTACCCATACCCGGGGCTTTAGATCCGGCAAAATTCACTCCCGAAATATCATAGACCGGAATAATGGGTTGAGTCCGGTAAGCATCAGACACTGAGCTGTCTTCTGCATTGTCGGTAAACCTTCCGTGTTCATCGATATATATAACCTGCAAAGACTCACCTGCTTTAAACCAGTCGTTGAAACGGGCGTCTGCGTTCATTCTGAAGTTATAACGTTTAAAGTTGGTATGGATCAGGTAACCGTCTTCATCGAGATAACCACCTGAAAAAGAATAATTTCCATTTCGTCCGCCACCTGAAACCGAAAGGTCGTATTCCTGGATTAATCCGTTGCGGTAGATTTCCTTGTACCAGTCGGTTCCCTGTTTATTGGCCTTAAATATCTGGTAATCGGGATAATTGTACAAAGCAGGATTAACCGAAGCGGCACCCTCCATTGTTCCGCCCGGGAGGATATAATCGGGAATTACCGGGTTAGCGCCCGAACCATATTGCGGATGGGTTGGTGCCGCACCCCTGTTTTTAAATGAGAGCCAAACTGCTTCAGCATACTCTTTGGTATTGAGCATATCGTACTGGTTGGTAGCACGGGTTACCCCACTCTTCACCGAAAAGTTAATGGTTGGCTGCTGGTTGTCCTGCCCCCTTTTGGTGGTGATAATCACAACCCCGTTTGCGCCCCTGGTACCGTAAATGGCTGCCGATGAGGCGTCTTTCAGAACTGAAATGGATTCGATGTCGTTGGCATTGATGTTGTTTCCCGGACCAGCAGGAACACCGTCAATAATAAATAAAGGGTTAGCGTTGTTGATGGTCCCGATCCCACGGATACGGATAATGGCATCTCCACCCGGTCGGTTTGCCTTGAGGATGGTTACCCCTGAAACCTGACCCTGCATGCGGCTTACCACGCTTGGGGCAGTGGATACCTGCAACTGCTGGCTCGATACCGAGGAAACCGCACCGGTAAGTTCCTCTTTCATACGGGTACCATAACCAACCACAACTACTTCACCAACACCTACCATATCGGGCATCAGTGCGACGTTAATGGTGGTTTGTGTTCCGATAGGTATCTCCTGTGCGATCATACCTACGTAGGAGAACACCAGTGTAGCAGCATCGGCTGGTACCTGTAGTGTAAAATTACCATCCAGGTTGGTTACCGTTCCAGTGGTTGTCCCTTTTACAACGACCGTAACCCCAGGTATGCTTGCGCCTGACTGGTCGGTTACTTTCCCTGTTAGGGTCCTCTGCTGGGCATACGAACCTAGAGAAAAAGCCACGAAAATGGCTGTCAACAAAAAAGCTGCAACCGAATTGCACCTTTTAAACTTAAATTTTTCCATAGATTTTAATTTTTGTAAATAATTAATGGTAATAGAAAAGTAATCTTAAGATTTGTTTTGAAAACATTATTAAAAGGTAAGCACCCGGGGATTTGTTGAATATTGTTACAAGTTCCATAAGATAGTTATATTGGTTAAAAACATAGCGAAGATAAAAAGAAAATATATAGGTTGTATCCCGTTAACAGATATTAAAAAACATTTTTATCCATTCAAAAAACAAAAAATAGTGAAATCAACATTAAATCAGGAGTTTACATAAAAAAACAAATATTGCAAATTCACTTTCGGGCAGGTAATTAATCCCAGGTGGCAAATTTCTACCAATTTCAATCCTCCTTGAATGGGAATGAAACTGTAACCCTGGCTCCCCTGTCAGAAAGATTTTCTACCCCAATAGTCCCCCCGTGATAGTCCATAATATGTTTGCAAAGCGCCAGCCCAAGGCCTTCGCTCCCATCCACATGCTTATCGCCTTTTGCAAAATAGCCAAAAAGGTTTTTCATGGCTTCGTCGTTGAATCCGTGTCCCTGGTCTGAAACCGAAATGATCAGATTAGCTTGTGCAATATCAATTTCAACTGACACCTGGCCATGGGCAGGTGAATAATTCAGGGCATTACGCAAGATATTGGTCAAACACATTTTAAAAAGTTCCCTGTCTGCAATCCAGGTTAGCCCTCTGTTTCCATGAAGTTCAGTCCCGATCTGCCGGGAATTGAAGTTTAGCTCCGAAAAAATCTCCTGGATGCATGTATCAGGTTGAATGGTTTCGAATTTCGGCAATCTTTTGTTCAGTTTTAGGGTAGTTATCATCAGAGCATTCATAGTGAACTGTTCCAGCCTTTCAACCGAAATCTCCAGTAAATCAATGAATTCAGCAATGGGGTTACCTTTCAGGGCCGAGTTGATAATTCCCGAAAATCCCATAATAGCGTTAAGTGGGGTACGCATTTCATGGCTGATGATCCTCAGAAATTCCGATTTTGCATCATCGAGTTCCTGTAACTCTTCATTCATTTTCTGAACTTTATTCAGTGCTTCGGCCAGTTGGCGGGTCCTTTCGGTTACCATCTCTTCGAGGCGAATATTCAGATTTTTCAGTTCATCGCGGTTTCTTTTAAGTTCAAGGTGTGTATTGACCCTGGCCATCAATTCGCCCTGGTCGTAGGGTTTTGCAATATAATCGTTGCCGCCGCATTTGAATCCTCGCATAAGGCCGTCACGGTCTGATTTGGCAGTTAAAAAAATTACCGGCAGTTCTTTTGTCCGTTCATTTTCCCTGATCCGGGTACACACCTCAAAACCATCCATAACCGGCATCATAATATCAAGAAGGATAATATCAAAATTTTCTTCTTCGAGCCAATGGAGTGCATCCAGTCCATTCAGTGCAAATTCAGGTTCGAAACCGTTATTCTCGAGAATACCGGCCAAAACCTGAACATTGTTCATATTATCGTCAACAATTAATACTTTGTTTTTATTCATGGCCTGATTGCGATTTTTTATTCATTTTTCCGACCATTTCGGGAAACTGCCTGATTAACCTCACCATGCCTTCAATATTAAAGCTTTTTCGCGACTGAAGGATTTCATTTCCATAACCAACAAGTGAATCATTTTCCCAGTTCTCCCCAACTCCGACCAGCAATTGCCCGAATTCTTCCACTTTTTTCAAAGGTTGGCGATCTTTAAGGTTTTCCCACAAAGGCATTGCTTTTTCTTCGAGGATATTTAACAGCGAGGTGGGTATTTCACCATTCGGAATTTCTTTACCGCCGCTAATTTCAGGGACTTGAGGAAATGCACCCATCAAGAGGGTATTGGGAAGAAATTTCATCAGGTTGTGGATGAGTTCGGAGGTTTTTATGGGTTTCAACAAATAACCATCGAATCGGGAAAGTAACTCTTCGTTGATCTGATTATAAAACATCGATGCCGAGGAAGCAACAACAGGGATATTTTTTGTTTTTTCGTCCTTACGGATGATGTCGAACATCTCGAGCCCATCCATTCCCGGCATTCTTATATCGGAAATAATAAGGTTTGGTGTTTCATATTTCAGGATATTCAGTGCTTCCTCGGCCGAAGCTGCGGTAATCACATTTATTCCTGCGTATTCGAGCATCCGGCTTAGGAATTTCAGGTTATCATCCACATCATCAACTACCAAAACGGTCGATTCCTCAAATCGGACATCTTCCCAGTTCAGTTCGGGGCGGACTTCTTTTTGGAACTGGTTATCGGAAACAATTACCCTTGGGAAATAAACATTAAATGTACTTCCTTCGCCCTGTTTGCTTGTTACTGAAATAGTTCCTCCCAACAATGTAACCAGGTTTTTTGTAATGGCAAGCCCAAGTCCGGTTCCGCTTTGTTTTTTACGATCGTGGCCTTCTTCCTGTGTAAACGATTCAAACAAAACCTCCTGGAATGATTCACTCATACCAATACCAGTATCTTTCACCGAAATGGTTATATCGCCTTGCTGTTGTGTGGTATCTTCTGAAGCGGGATACCGGGGCTCCCCGGCCTTAGCACACAGGGTAACTTCGCCCGTTTCGGTATATTTCAGTGCATTGCTTACCAAATTCAGCAATATTTGCCTGAGGCGGGTTTCATCGGTAAACATGAATTCAGGGAAATTATCCTCCACATTCAAGTGAAGCTTTAATCCTTTCTCGGTTGCCTTATAAAAGAAAATCTGGTTGATTTCCCTTATTAACTGCCTGAAACTGACAAAATCTTTGCTGATCTTCAACATTCCGGCTTCAACTTTTGAAAGGTCAAGTATATCGTTGATCAGGTTCAGCAGGTTTTTTCCGCTGATTTTGAGCGATTCAACGTAGTCAATCGATCGGGAGTCGGTCAAAGAATATGAAAGGAGATCGGCGAAACCCAGGATGGCATTCATTGGGGTCCGTATTTCGTGGCTCATATTGGCCAGGAATTCGCTTTTTGCCCTCGTAGCCAGGTTGGCCCTGTCGCGCGCTTCAATCAGGTCCTTTTCAAGGGCTTTTCGATCAGAAATATCCTGTGCAACCTTAACAAAATTAACGATCTCGTTTTTTTCATTGAATATTGGGGAAATGACTACCGATTCCCAGTAAAGCCTTCCAGATTTATGCCGGTTGTGAAATTCGCCTTTCCAGCTTTGACCCTTTTTAATGGTACTCCATAGGCCTTCGTAAAAATCTTCGTTGGTTTCGGGTGAGCGAAGGATATTAAGTTTCTGGCCCCGTATTTCATCTTTATCATAACCTGTGAACTCCACAAAAGTCTGATTAACATATTCAACCACGCCATCGGTGTTTGTTATGGCAACTGCTGCAGGGCTTTGTTCTACCGCCTGAGATAACTTCAATATTTCGGCATGTGATTTTTCGAGTTGCTTCAGTGCATTCTCAGCTCTCTGTCTTTGTTCATTGGCATCCATCAACAGGTTTATGGCTGCTTTCCGGGATCTCTCATGTTCCAAAGTCCTGCTCTCAACCATCTTTTCGAGGTTCCTCTGCGTTTCAATTGCTTTTTCTTTTGCCGCAATCTGGTCTGAGATATCATAAGCTATCCCGAATATACGGATTGTTTTTCCTCCTTTTACCTGGCAATAAATCCCTTGGCGAAGATATTTAACTGTATTGTCCTTACAAATAATTTTATTTTCGAAGGTTTCAACCTTCCCTGTTTTCATGACATTGTTGTAGATGTCGAATACCCTGCGCCGGTCATCGGGATGGATTTGCCTGAGAATTCTGCTGACCGAAACCAAATCTATCCCCTTTGTTAAGGAATATGAATGATAGAATTCGTCAGAAACATACAATTGTTTTTTCACCATATTGTATTCCCAATGCCCAAGATGGGCAACTTTTTCGGCCTCCCTGAACAACGATACACTATGTTGAAGTTCTTCCTTTGCCAGTTGTTTTTCCGAAATATCACGCATTGCTATGGCAATTAGAAGCCTGCTTTTCTGGCTTATAATCCGGGTTTGTACTTCGAGCAGTATTTCAAAATCTTCCTTGTTCTTCAACACTATCCTGACAGGCATTTCGGTAGGTTTTGAAAGCGCAATGGAAAATGATTCCCGATATTGGGGCAGCACAATATTGCTGATAGTTATCCTGTTTAACTCTTCCAGGTCGTATCCCAACATATTGCGGGCCGCATGGTTTTGGTGTATGATGCGTTCCCCATCTGTAATCAGGATTGCTTCAAATGCCAAATCGGCCAGCAATTGATGTTTTTGCTCACTGGAATAAAGTTCCTCAATTGTGGCTTTGTTTTTTTCCTGAAAATTGAGCAATAGCGCCAGCAGGGTGAAACCGAGCGGAAATATGATCAGGAATACAGGCATTATGGTATTGAAGAATGCACTTCTTGATGATGGAGGTAAGGTTACCATTACCCCAACCACCAATACATGAATAATGAACCCTGAAAATAAAAACCCTGTTGGATAATTGATCGCCTGATATTTTTTCCTTAAAATCCCGATTACTATTCCACCGGCTGAGGCAATTGCAATGGTGAGCAAACCAGGGACAATTCCGGCACCTCCAACAATAAGCCTCGCGGTTGTTGAAATAATTGCTGCAAGCAACGCAGCCGGCCATCCGGCAAATATACCGGCCATTGGCAGGATAACCGACCGGCCATCGAAAATAACACCGGTTTCGAGGATATAAGAGTATAGGATACCAAACCCAGCCACTCCGCCGAATAGTATGCCGGCTAAAATCTGTCCGGTACGCTTTGCCATGTTGCCGTACTTTATTATAAATGTACACAGAAGGCTCAAAGCAATTAATACGGTGAGGTTTTTTATCAGTTCAAGAATATCCATATTTCACCTTATTACATTTCCCAGTTTGTGCTGTATTTTTCAGGAATACCAAGACTGCGGCACAGTTGGTTCACCTCTTCCTTCATCTCAATCATTCTCAGTTCGCGGTCAACCATGGTTTTATTGAAAATTTCGAGTTCACGCGTATAATTCCGTAATTGTTCTTCGGCCAGCATTTTTTCGGTAATATCCTGTTTTACTCCCACATAATGGGTTATTTCGTTGTTAATGTCAAAAATGGGCGCAATGGAACAAAGCTCCCAGAACAGACTTCCATCTTTCTTTTTATTTTTAAATTGCCCGGTCCATGTTTTCCCTGCCGATATGGTTTCCCACATCTGTTGATAATACTCCTTTGGGGTGTCGTTTGATTTCACCATGCGGGGATTATTCCCGATTACCTCTTCGAAGGAGTAACCGGTAATTTCACAAAATTTCGGGTTCACATATTCAATGTTACCCATCCTATCGGTAATTATCACAGTGGAAGGGCTATGTTCAACGGCCTTGAATAATTTGCCCAGTTCTCGGTTGCTGTTTTCAAGCTCATGGGTCCTGGCTTTTATCATTTCTTGAAGGTTCTCCTGATATGCCCTGATTTTTGCTTCACTTTCCTTTCTTTGGCTGATATCTTCGAGGATTGAAAGATGGCCTGTATCGCCATCGGGAAAGATGTGTGTTACCGCGGTCTCCATAATCCATATCTGATTCCCGAACCGGTCAACCATTTGCGTTTCGAGGCCCTTAGCCTGATCTGCCTTAAGTTTTGTGATAAAATGAGTCCGTTCCATTTTATCGAAATAAAATTCTTCGGCATTAATACCGATCATTTCTTCGTGGTAATCGTACCCAAATATTTTTAAAGCTCCACGATTTACTTCAACTATCTTTCCTTCACTGCTAACCAGGGCAATTCCAACCGGGGCATTGGCAATAAGATTGCGGAATTTCTCCTCCGAAACTTTCAATTCTTTTGCTGAATTAATCCTCTCAGTTATATCCAACATTGTAAAAAGTACCTTTTCTTCAGGATCGCTGAATAAAATTTCAGCATGGGTGTAGAAAATCCTTTCCTGTATTTTTCCCTGAAAAGAAATGGGCATCTCTAAATCTTCAACCGTTATGCTTTTTTTGTTTGCAACAAAAATACTATCGGTCATTGCAGTGAATTTACATTGGTTGCAAAATTCATTTCTCATACATTCATCCCCATCGGTACAATATTTACAAGAAAGGGCAGCCCCCAACCTCTTTTCCAAAATATCCTGTCTGTTTTTACCCGTGTAATGGAGTGCTGTCTGGTTAACTTTAATAATTTCGCGCCGGTTATTCAGTAAAAACATCAGAATGGGGGCTCCGTGGAATATTGCATTGAGTTCCAGGCGGCTTTTATACAATTCCTCTTCCATTTGTTTTTTGTTGGTTACATCCATAGCCATACTGATGTAAACCTCTTGCGTTTCATTGTATGTGCCAATGAGGCTTGAATTGAATTCCCATATCCGCGGAATTGTTTTTCGGGAAAAAACCCTCCATGTGCCTTCAATTATCGGGTAGTGTGCATTTTTGAGCAACAAACCTTCCGGATTGTACGAGTCTTCTATCCGGGCTGCCATTTCATACCACTGGTCAATATTTTTCAATTCATCAGGTTTTATACCGGTGGTTGCAATAAACGAATCGGAAAGTTGAAGGATTTTCCTTTCACTGTGGATCATGACCGGTATTGGGGCATGGGTAATTGAATTCCTGAAACGCTCTTCGCTTTCGCGTAATGCTTTTTCCGATAACCGCCTTGAAGTCAGGTCGGTAATTGTACCAATGAACCCTTTAATTTTACCTTTTTCAAACTCGGGCACTACATTGCCGATAACCCATACTATTCTTCCGTTTTTATGACGGAAACGGTATTCAAGTTCTGCCTTGGAGTTTGATGTTGATGTTTCGCCCCAATGTTTTTTTACTTTTTCCAAATCGTCGGGGTGAACTGCAACCATCCAACCGTTGCCCAAAGCTTCGACATCGGAAATTCCAGAAAGTTCCTGCCACCGTGGATTCACATAGGTTGTATAGCCATCAGGATCGGTACGGAATACGCCAACAGGTGATACGGTTGTCAGGGATTCGAATAGATTGCGGCTGGCACTGAGTTCATCTTCGGCTTTTTTTCTTTTGGTAATATCACGTGTTACCCCAAGAATGTGCGAAAATTCACCTTTTTTATTATATACACCGCTAACGATCACTTCTGTCCAGATGGTGCCTCCCCATTTACAGTTTTGTTCAAGTACCAGTGTAAGTGGCCCGGGTCTTTCGCCTTTTTCTATCAGAGGTTTCATTTCTTTGAACAATTGCCTGGCGAATTCTGCCGATCCGGGAGCCAGGGAATCCTCAATGCTTTCGTTCAGGTATTCATCGGGTGTTACCCCTCTGAGGCTGATAATTGACGGACTGACATAAAGGTATTTTCCACTGAGGTCCATTGTCCAGATTACATCTAAAGCATTTTCGGCCAACAGCCTGTATTTTTCTTCGTTTTCACGAAGCGTTAACTCATTTTGATACCTTAGTATGAAGTTCTCAATCAGAGAGCCAACTGTCATAAAAGCATCCAGGTCGGTATCATTCCAACGGTATTCAAACCTGCAATTGTCTAAACCAATAAAACCCCATAATTCATTATTCACATTTATGGGTACAAGCAGTACTGAAAATATATTCTGAGAAATAAACAGGGGTAATAATGTTTGCGGAATTTCTCTGATTACTGCATTTACAAGTTTATTTTCTTTTAGGTTTTCTAAAATATCAGTAGAAAAATCATTCAGGTTAATATTCTGCAGATTGGGATTATCAATTTCTGAAGATACTCCTTCTTTTACCCACTCATAAGTCTGGCTGAATAATGGATAAGTTGTATCGGATTGCCTTGTTCTTTCAAATATATAGGTCCTGTCTTGCCCCGAGGCTTGACCGATTATTCTTACAAGCTTGTACAAAGCGTCTTCAATAGTAATATCGGCCAAAAGTATTTTACTTACTTCGGCAATGGCCGCAAGGAGCCTCTCCCTGTTCTCGAGCGCATGCCGGGTCTGGGTCATTTCGAAGTTTGTATTATATTTGGCAACAGCTTTTTCGATTGCCGAAGGGAGCATAAACAATTTGTCCTTCAGTATATAGTCAAATGCGCCGGTTTTCAGGCACTCTACAGCAATGCTTTCATTTTCGGAACTGGTTACAAAAATGAACGGTTTATTGTATCCTGATTCAATACAATAGTTCAGCGCATCGAGCCCTGTATTTCCTTGCAGCTGGTAGTCCGATAGGATAACATCCGGTTTAACTTCTTGAAGTGCATTGATAAAATCAGGAAACCAGGTAATATGCCTGAATGTAAATGCCAGGTTATTTTTAATCAAAAGCCTTTTTACCAACTCGGCATCGGTTTCCACATCTTCGAGTAGAAGTACTGTGAGGTTGCTTAAATCTATCTGTTCCATAAGCGGTTACCTTAAGGTATGATCACAATTACCAAAAATAGCTGTTCTCAATGAACAATCAGGAAAGTAAAAAATAAAGTTCGGGAATATATGAAATTTTTTTATGCCTGCGGTAAAATTACCGTAAAAACAGAACCTTTGTCCGGTTCACTTTCCGGAATAATTTTCCCATCGTGTTTGTCGAGGATTTTTTTAACAATGGCCATACCTATTCCGGTGCCTTCAAAATCTTTTGAATCGTGTAGGCTTTGAAATACTTCGAATATTTTTTGGGCATATTTTACATCAAAACCAACCCCATTATCCTTTATCCAGATATGGTCCAATGAATTTTCAGATTTACCACCGATCACAATTTCGGCTACATCCCTTTTTGCTGAAAACTTAACTGCATTTCCTATAATGTTTACAAAAACCTGCCTCAACATTCCCTGATCACCATAAATCATTGGCAATTCTTCCACCTGCCAGTTTATCTTTCGGTTGGGGTAACTGGCCTTAACTTCTTCAATAATCTGATTTATCAGAGTGTTACTATGGATAAGGTGCCTGGCTGGTCGTTTTGAACCAAGGCGCGAAAAAGCAAGAAAATCATCAATCAAATGCTGCATTTTAGCAGCACTGTTTACAATAATTCCGACTAACCGCTTTCCTTCTTCGTTGAGCTGGTCAAAATTTTCTTCAAGAAGGATACGCGAAAAACCATCAATTGCCCTGATGGGTGCCCTCAGGTCGTGTGATACGGTATATGTGAATGCTTCCAGTTCACGATTTAGCGAAATCAGGTTTCGGTTTGAAGTTTCGAGTTCGTCCCTTGATTCGTTTACATCTTCAATAAGGTAGGTCAGCGCCCTCTGGGATTCTTCGAGTTTTATACTTTTTTCCCTGATCTCTTCAAGTCTTTGTTCAACATTTTTTTCCAGTTCTTTCGAATATTTCTCAAGCTTTTCATGCTCCCTGATCTGAAACGATATATCCCTTCCTGAGATCTGAATATCTGAACTTCCTTCGTAACTTACAGGTATGAGGTCAATTTCTATTTGAAATGATTTTCCGGATTTGGTAACGAATATTTCTTCAGTGCGTATATTTTTTACAAATTGATAAGCATTTCGAATATTGTCTAAAAACGCTGAAACCCTTTCAGGGTCAATAAATTTTGTAATTTCCAGATTGTGGGTTTCTTCGTTGTTGTCAATTTCGAGCATATTTTTTCCTGCAGGGTTTAAATATAATATTTTGTTTTCCCTGCAAATGGCAATTAATTCGGGCAGGTTTTCAACCAGGGATTGGTACCTTGATTCACTTTCCTTAATACGGGTTATGTATTCGATCTTATCTTTTTCGGCCATGACCAGCCTGACAAAGGGTGAAAGCCTGGCTAAAAGTTCGGTCTGGGTAAAAGGTTTAATTATATAACCATCGGCCCCCAGTTCAAATCCTTTGGTCTGATCTGAAGGGGTAGTGTTAACCGCTGTCGAAAACAGGATGAAAATCCCGGCAGTTAGGGGGTTTGATTTAATCTGACGGCATATTTCGTAACCATTAATGTCGGGGAGGTTAATATCGAGAATGATAATATCCGGCTGCTCTGATAATGTTTTTTGGAGAGATTCCTGGCCTGATTCAGCTTGAAAAATCACAAAATCGGTTGTTCCAAGCATATACAATATCGCTTTAAGACTTTCAGGGCTATCATCGACAACGAGTATTTTTGGTTTGTAACCGGTTTCCATTAATTGGATCATTGTTTAATTTCTTGTGGTTTGGTTAATTAACACCCAATAAAGACCAACAATATTCATGGCTTCAACAAATTGATTATAATCAACCGGTTTAACTACATAACCGTTTGCACCAAACCTATAAGCTTCTTTAATATCGCGAACTTCCGGTGAGGAAGTTACAATAACTACCGGAACCTGGGATAATCTTTCGTTTGATTTTACTATTTTCAAAACATCGAACCCATTAAGTTTAGGAAGTTTTAAATCGAGAAAAACCACTTTAGGGGGAAATTCGATGTTTCGTGAATCAAAAAGGCCTTTACAGAGCAAAAAATCAACTGCTTCCTGGCCATCTTCAACAATATATACTTTGTTTGCCGGAATATTTTTTCTCAGGGCCCTGAGGGTGAGTTCTGCATCACATGGGTTATCTTCTACAAGAAGAATGTCAACAATTTCAAAATCGTTCATAATTGTTTCGATTTAGTTACAAAATATTATAAGTTTTGGTTCATTGGAAAAAGTCAATAATTACATTCCAAAATACTTAAAACCGATTTATATCTGACAATATTATAAAAATTATTCCAAATGTTGTAACCGAATGAACAGGTCAGCGTCATAACGCCAGAAAATAAAATTATAAACATTTAAAAAACTGGTCATGGAAGAAATTGTAATTCCGGTAAGTATGTTCCTGATGATTTTTGCCATAGTGTATGTGTATTATACAACCCGTAATAAGGAACGTATGGCCTTGATTGAAAAAGGAGCCGATCCGAAACTATTTAAAAGCGAACCAAAGTCCTCTAATTATGGCAATTTTAAATGGGGACTTTTTATGGTAGGTGTAGCATTTGGCGTACTTTTCGGAGTATTGTTCGATGAATACACACGATTACCTGAACCGCCCATGTATATTTCGATGATTTTGATAAGCGGTGGCCTTGCCCTGATAGTGGCGTACCTCCTTCGCGGAAGACTTGAAAAGAAAGGTGGGCAATAGTCTGTTTAGTTGAGATTCTTACATCAAAAAAGCCATTCCAAAAGGAATGGCTTTTAATTTTCTATCGAACAGATTCCGATTATTTCTTAACTACTTTTTTGTATCCGTAAATGGCTGCATTGCCCAGTTCTTCTTCGATGCGAAGCAATTGGTTGTATTTTGCCATCCTGTCGGAGCGGCTGAGTGAGCCGGTTTTAATCTGTCCGCAGTTCAGCGCAACAGCAATATCGGCGATGGTTGAATCTTCGGTTTCGCCCGAACGGTGCGATGTTACCGAAGTATAGCCTGCACGGTGAGCCATCTCGATGGCGTCGATGGTTTCAGTAAGTGTACCAATTTGGTTAACCTTGATAAGGATTGAATTACATGCCCCCATTTCAATACCTTTTTTAAGATATTCGATATTGGTTACAAAATTATCATCGCCAACCAGTTGAATTTTATCCCCTAATGCTTTTGTAAGTTCGACCCAGCCATCCCAGTCTGATTCGCACATACCATCTTCGATTGAGTCAATGGGAAACTTCTCAACCAATCCGGCAAGGAACTTAACCTGATCCGATGCATTTCTTTTTGCGCCATTTGGACCTTCGAATTTCGAATAGTCGTAAACACCATCCACATAGAATTCTGAAGCTGCACAGTCGAGGGCAATTGAAATATCACCGCCTTCTTCGGCAAGGCCAGGTTTATAACCTGCATTTTTAATGGCTTCAATAATGCTGTTCAATGCATCTTCTGTACCATTCAGGGCAGGGGCAAAACCACCTTCGTCACCAACTGCAGTACTAAGGCCACGGTTGTGGAGCACTTTCTTCAGGTGGTGAAATACTTCGGCGCCCATTCGAAGTCCTTCACGGAATGAGGGTGCACCAATGGGGCGGATCATAAATTCCTGGAAGGCAATAGGTGCGTCGGAGTGACTTCCACCGTTGATGATGTTCATCATCGGAACAGGAAGAGTTTTCGCATTTGTCCCACCAATGTAACGGTATAAGGGCATTTCTAGGCAATCGGCTGCAGCTTTGGCCACGGCAAGGGATACTCCCAACATTGCGTTGGCGCCAAGCTTCGATTTGGTTTTGGTGCCATCAAGGGCAAGAAGTTTCTTGTCGATTGCAACCTGATTCATGGCCGACATGCCAATAATTTCCTTGGCAATAATGCCATTCACATTTTCAACAGCTTTTAAAACCCCTTTACCAAGGTATCTTCCTTTGTCGCCATCGCGAAGTTCGAGCGCTTCGTTTTCACCGGTTGATGCACCTGATGGAACCGCTGCACGGCCAATTGCACCACATTCGAGCATTACTTCAACTTCAATGGTGGGATTACCGCGCGAATCGAGAATCTCCCTTCCTAATACATCGCTAATTAACATATTGTCTATTTTTTAGTTAATATTATTTTGAATAGTATTTACATTGTTTTCACGTTAGAAAAACCGAACCAAAGATAATAAATTGTCCTGAACCTCATTTCCTGCCCCAAAAGTTAACCGCATAATTCATGTTATTTTAATTCAGTTGTACTTCTGTCCTTTTTTGTAACGAAGCACATCAAGAGGTTGAATGGTAACCAATCCGCCTTTTTTACTTTCGTCCATCAACCCATAAAGAACGGGAAGAAACTGTTCGATTTTATCATGGTTATCGATAATTTCAACCACCATAGGCAAATCGCTTGATAAAGCGAAAATTTTCATGGTATGTATTGAGTGGCTTGCGCCAAACGACAGAATGCTTTTTGTAACTGTTGCTCCTGCCAGGCCAGCTTTACGGGCTTCGAACACGATTTCTTCATATAACGGGCGCCCATTCACCCTGTCCGATTCGCCGATATATACCTTCAGGATATTGGCTTTTCCTTCGATATTCATAAATGATCCGATTTAAATAATTGAACGGGTTATTATAATACCGAGGTAAACCGCTGCTATCCCTATAAAAAGCGATCCACCCGTATAAAATAGCAATTGAAAGATCGAATTGTCTTTCATAAGGTTCAGATTATCCATGGTAAACGTGGAAAAAGTAGTAAATCCACCGCAGATCCCTACTGCCAGAAAAACTCTCCATTCGGGACTCATCAGATTCCCTTTTTCCGCAAAAGCATATATTATCCCGATTACAAAACTCCCCACAATATTCACAATTATAGTTCCAATCGGGAAAGTACTGTTCAGGATTTTTTCAGCATTTACCTGAACGAGGTATCGCAATGCACTCCCTATAAATCCTCTTGAACCGACTAAAAGTAAAGTCTTAATCATTCGATTTAATGGTTAATTTCGCTGCAATTTAAATCAATTTTCACATTAAGAATATAACCGGTCAGGTTTATTTTATCCTTATCAGATAATTTAAAAAATTGATAAAAGGACTATGAAGTTATACATTTTAATCACATCATTTTTATTAGTGTTTTCCAAAATTCTTTTTGGTCAGCAATCTTACCCGATGGTAAATGATTTTCTGGGTGACAATGCACTGAGAGGTGCTTCTGTGGGATTAGTAATTTCCGATGTCGGGACAGGCAAAATCCTGGTGGCACATAATCCTGAAATTTTGCTTGCGCCTGCATCGACAGCCAAAATAATAACATCGGGGGTAACCTTAAATTTGTTAGGTCCTGAATTCCAATTCGAGACTATATTGGGTTATACGGGCAAGATTAACAGATTAACTGAAAAACTGGAAGGAGACCTGATAATAAAGGGCGGTGGTGACCCTACCACCGGTTCAGAATGGTTTGATGTTGAAAACCCGGTCGGGAACCTTTTTGACGAATGGGTAGAATCCGTCAAATCAGCCGGAATATCTAGCATACAAGGCAATTTGACAGCCGATGTTTCTGCATTTCAAAAATGGGCATTACCCCCGACCTGGCTGTGGGAAGATATAGGCAATTATTACGGCACCGGGCCATCAGCCATCAATATATATGACAATACAGTCAGATTATTTTTTAAATCTCCTGTGATGCCAGGAATAAACACCGAAATTATTGCAACGAAACCTGAAATAAGGGGAGTTGAATGGATAAACGAAGTACGTTCATCGGAAATAAACCGCGACCTGGCTTATGTTTTCGGAAGTCCGCTGGATTCCAAGAGGTTAATAAGGGGAACCATACCTGCTGACCGCACAAACTTTGAAGTAAAAGCAGCGATGCCCAACCCGGAAATTATTTTCGGGGAAATACTGAAAAGTAAACTTGAACTTGCGGGTATAGACTTCAAAGGCGAAATATTGGTGAGTGAAGAAGAAGTTGTATTTGAACCATTAAAATCTTTTTTTTCACCGCCGTTGGCCAAAGTCTGTTCGGTGCTGAACCATGAAAGCGTAAACCTTATTGCCGAATCGTTGGTGATGCAACTGGCCTACCAGAAACAAAGATTCGGACACCATAACGAAGGCATGAAAATAATAACCAGATTTCTGAAAGAAAACCTTACTTCTGAACCTTGTTTTATTGACGATGGGAGTGGATTGTCAAGGTTTTCGGCAATTTCAGCCCGACAAATGGTTGATTTTCTTTTATTAATGCATGGAAGCAAACAGGGCGGAATTTTTAAATTGACCCTTCCGGCCGCTGGTATGGGCACGCTTCGTACTTTCAGCACTGTTGAATTTCCGGGAATAACCCTTCGGTGCAAAAGTGGCTCCTTGACCCGTGTCAGGGCTTATGCCGGTTACCTTATATGCAAATCGGGCAAAGAAGTTGCTTTCTCTGTTATGGTTAATAATTTTTCCGGATCGCAACAGGAAGTTTTCAGGGCTATTGAAGGACTGATGATTAAAGCAAGGAATGAATTCTAAAACTACAAATTTCTGTAACCGTCCATAGCCTTTTTAACCGATCCGAATTCAAGCAGGAGTTTTCGTGCCTGCCCTTCTTCAAGTCCGAGTTCTTCCATAAGCATCCGGGTTCCCCGAACTACCAGTTTGGCATTGGTGAGCTGCATGTTCACCATTTTATTTCCTTTTACCCTTCCCAGTTTGGTCATGATGGTGGTCGTAATCATATTCAAGGTGAGTTTCTGTGCTGTTCCGGCTTTAAGCCTTGTACTTCCGGTAACAATCTCAGGGCCAACAATAACCTCAATGGGAAATTCGGCCACTTCTGCAATCTTACTTCCCGGATTGCAGGTAATACATCCGGTGAGAAGCCCGGCCTCACGGGCACGCTTCACACCCCCAATAACATAGGGTGTTGTTCCAGAAGCCGCTATCCCGATAACAGTATCGATGGGTTGCACATTAAAACGCCGCAATTCTTCCCAGGCCTTTTCGGGATCGTCTTCGGCATTTTCAACAGCTTTGCGGAGGGCAACATCGCCCCCGGCTATCAGGCCAATAACCATATTGTCGGGGACACCAAAAGTGGGGGGAAGTTCTGATGCATCCAAAACCCCCAATCTCCCACTGGTACCAGCACCCAGATAAAAAACACGACCTCCTTGTTTCATACGGTCAATAATCCTTACTACCAAATATTCGATCTGGGGAAGTGCTTTTTTCACTGCCTTATGAACTTTTGCATCTTCCCTATTGATACTTGCAAGTATCTGATATACTTCCATTTTATCAAGGTTTTTGAACCTCGAAGGCGTTTCGGTTACGCTGAGTGTCCGACTATTGTCTTCTTTCATATTCTGTCTGGTTAATATTTAAATTTAATTTTAAGGTTACAATAAAATCAGATTTTCTTATCCATGTGGTATTCAATTAGTCCATCCATGGGTGCCTGTAAAATTTTCCCCGACCTGAGGTTCATATTTTGCATTACACTATGCAGTTGTTTCTTAAAATGATAGGCAATACTACCGGCAAAATGAATATCCAGTTTATCAAAATCAGTATATTGAAGGATATTCCTTTTGAAAAAAAGTTCAAACTCGCCAGTAACCAGTTTTTCGAGTGATGTATCGTTGATATGGCGGCTGATAAAGGTTGTAAAACCAGCAGCATACCGGTTGGGAAAAGGTATGCGGTAAATGTTTTCAAGAATTTCATCCCGCGTGGTCTTATACTGTTCAAAAAATAATCGAATGATATGGGCCGGCAGCTGGTTTTTCAGGACATCAGCAAGCAACCTTTTCCCGAGCACTGCCCCGCTGCCTTCATCGCCCAGAATAAATCCCAATGGCGAAACATGTAATTCTATATCATTTCCATTGTAATAGCATGAATTGGAACCGGTTCCCAGTATGCAGGCTATTCCGCGGTTATGTTGGCATAAAGCCCGGGCAGCCGCAAGGAGGTCACTACTTACTTCAATATTTTCGGTATCAAAAAACATTTTCAGGGCATTGCCTACAATATCATTTACTTTCTGATTGGCACATCCTGCACCATAAAAATGGATTTCGTCAACAGGCTCAGAAATTTTACCAAATTGATCGGAAAGTGTATGATATATGGCGTTTTCATCCTGATAAAATGGATTTATGCCATCTGTTTGTATGGTATTAACCCTGGATGTTGACCTGTCAATCAGGCACCAGGTAGTTTTGGTCGATCCACTGTCGGCAATCAATAACATGATTCGGATTATTTGTAATTTTCTGAGCCGGATTTTGAAGTCAGAACTTTATGGTTGCAAAGATATAAAAGGTATGTTTCAAGTTGAAATAAAATTTGCAGCATCATGGGATTATAAAAGCTTGGCTAACTTTGCACAAACTTTTCATCGTAAAATCAAAAATTAACCAAATTGGAGAACAAATATGAATAGTATGATTAACTGCTTTATTGCCGGAGGCTATCACGAAGATGTGATGAAAACCATCAGCAAATTAAAAGGATCTTCACTAGTCAGGAAAATCTATGTGATTGATCAAAATGGAATTTTTAATGGTCCTTATCCCGATGGTGTTGAAGTATTAATTGAGGAAAACCTGACATCGACCGGTACATTGAGAAAAATTTCCGGATTATCAGATGTGGATTACATAATGATATATCAAAAACCCCTTCCACTGATGACGGGACTATGGGCTATTGAACGTATGGTACAGATTGCCGGGGACACATCGGCCGGGATGGTTTATTCAGATTATTATGCCCTTAAGGAAGGGAGACTTCATCCGAACCCTGTCATAGATTACCAGGAAGGCAGCCTGCGCGACGATTTTAATTTTGGTTCGCTCATACTTTTCCGCAGTGACACGTTTAAAGATGCCGTAAACAGAATGGACCGCAATTTCAGATATGCCGGTTTATACGATTTAAGACTGAAGACATCACAGAAAGCGAGGTTAATTCGTATTCCGGAATTCCTTTACACCGAAGTGGAAACAGATAACAGGAAATCGGGCGAAAAGCAGTTCGATTATGTTGATCCTAAAAACCGTGCTGTACAGATTGAAATGGAAGAAGCCTGCACCCTTCATCTGAAAGATATCGGAGCCTGGCTAAAGCCTGATTTTAAAAAAATTAACTTAACCGGACAATCCTTTCCGGTGGAGGCCTCGGTAATCATACCAGTATGGAACCGGGTGAAAACCATCGAGGATGCCATCCGTTCGGTTTTCAGGCAGAAAGCTGGTTTCGCGTTTAACCTTATAGTTGTGGATAATCACTCAACCGACGGAACTACAGAGCTTTTAGAGAAACTTGCAAACGAAGATAATCGCCTGATCCACATTGTTCCAGATAGAAATGACCTGGGTATTGGGGGATGTTGGAACACAGCCGTTATGGATAACCGTTGCGGAAGATTTTCAATTCAGCTCGATAGCGACGACCTTTATATTGATGAAAATGTCCTTCAGAAAATCGTAAATTCGTTTTATAGTGAATCATGTGCCATGGTGGTTGGTTCTTATCAGATGGTTAACTTTAAGCTTGAAGAAATCCCGCCCGGGTTGATTGACCACCGTGAATGGACTCCCGAAAACGGGCGCAACAATGCCCTGAGAATTAACGGGCTCGGTGCGCCCCGTGCATTTTATACCCCAATACTCCGTGAAATCCTGATCCCCAACACCAGTTATGGCGAAGACTATGCTGTGGGTCTGCGAATTTCGAGGAATTACCAGATCGGACGCATTTATGAGCCCTTGTATTTATGCCGCCGCTGGGAGGACAACTCTGATGCCGAACTTGATGTGGTTAAAACGAACAATCACAACCTATACAAAGACCGCCTCAGAACAATAGAGTTATGGTCAAGGATTGAAATAACCAGATCAGGCGGAAAGCTTATTTAATATTCATTATTGGCCGGTTAACTTGATGAGATTCCTCTCCGTCAGCCGACGGAGAAGAATCTCTTCTTTAAATTACTTTTTACCCGGACAATAGTGATAAATATTCAAAGTATCAGCACCGTATCATACCTGAAACAAAGACCGGTATGAAATAAAACCCTGAATGATTTTCCCGGTTTCCGGATCAAGCTGAGAGCCATACATGCTGTGCGGGATCAGATAAATAATGAGCATCACTATTGATGCGGCAATAATATATCCGGGTTTTTGTTCTTTGCGGTTCATAACCACGGCCAGAATCCAAAACAGGAATGCCACCAGGGTTTTATTGTCGGTGAGATCCCATGCAAAGGGTACTCCTGCCCAGACTTCGCCGAATGCATACCATTGTACCCAGGGTCCCATTACCATTCCACCCAGACCTAAAACTACCAGGGTCCAAACAGCCAGTTTCCTGTATTTTCCAAATCTGTAAATAGTCATTACACCAGTAAGGTTCGATAAAAACATTGCAATAAACATGAGTATTACGTGAGGGGCTAAAATAATGGCAGGTACATCGCCTTTAAAACGGATAACAGTGGCATTGGTCTCATGCAATGAAAAAACTTCCCCGTTTTTCATAAATTCAACTTTATATTCAAGTTTACCTGCCGGTGGCTGGTTGGGAAGGTAACCAATAAGTTTACCATCAGTCCTCATCATGTCAACTGTTGTCCATTCATCACTTGTTGGATACTTACGGTAGGTAACCGTACCGGTTAGTTCGGGATCACTTATTTCGAAAATCAATGGACAATCAGTTTCCCCACCATGGCTGCGGGTTAATTTAAAATTGTAGGTCTTTCCCTCAATTTCGGTTTCCACTTTTTTGGGATAGGTAGGCCCGGTTGAACGCTGGTAAAAAATGGCACCAAATGTAATCAATACTGCTACGGCAATGAAAAGAAAAAATTTCATAATAAATAACTATTGGTTTTACAGGTGTGAATATGCAACTTTTTTTTGATTTTACTGAAAAACCCCTATACACGATTTTAGACTGCAATTCCCAAATTTCATGCTGATTTAAAAAAGCACAATCTTGAACCAGATGAAACAATTATTCATGACATAAATGTCAGGTTTAAATTAGACAACGGGTTATCTGACCAGCCCCTCCGAAATTTCGGATATTTCCAATAATATAATATAAAAAGTCTCTCCAAAATCTGCCTATTGCCCTTATTATTTGCAGCTTAAAGAATGGATTTGAATTTGTGGGAACGAAAAGTAAATTATGGGTTTAAAATCATTTGTGATAACGAAGTTATTAATTTCACTATTGAGGCTTTGTAAGTTTAATGAAACCATCTTTGTTAAAGCTGATATTTCTTTATGCAGGAAATCGAATCTGCATAAAATATCTGATTTGTATATTCTCGCTGGATTCCGGGTTGGAACTACTGATCCGTTCAAAATTTTTTAGCCATAAACAAATTTTGCATTTAAATGTGCCGACATTTCATCAAATAAATAAATTGAATAAAAGTTAGGGGAATCCAATGAATTGCTAAGGGGTTTGTTTGAAGCTTCGTACGATGCATTATTGCACTTGACCCTTCAAATTCGCCCGACGACTGGATCATCAGGGATTGGAACAAAACAGCCTGAGAAATGAACGGTTATAAGCGCGAGGAACTGATAGTACGGCTTGTGGATATATTATACGCTACTCCGGGTACAAGGGAACTCAGGCAGGCTTATATCAACCGGTTACAAGAGAATGAAACAATAACTGCTGAAACCTGGCACCGACATAACAACGGCTACATTTTCCGCATCGAATATTCAACATCACTGGTAATTGTGAATAGTAAAGAAATGGTCCTTGGCATTGACCGCGATATAACTGAAAGTAAGAAAACTGACCAGGCGCTGCTCAAGAGTGAAGAAAAATACCGCCGGTTGGCCGAAAACATGTCTGATGTAATCTGTACTGCCGATCTTTATACTAACCGGCATCAATCCGGCAGCCGAAAGGATGATCGGGATCGATCGCAGTTCATTGATCGGGAAAGTCATTACGGAAGCATTCCCGAACCCGAAAAACACTCATGTTCCGGAACTTTACAGGAATATAGCTAGGGGTGAGCTGAAAAACCAGACATTTGAAATTGAATATCATCAGGATCAGATAAATGGATAGTTTAAAGTTTCAGTATTAATTCCGGAAACTATACGATTACAATAGAATTTTCTGATATTTCGGAAAGAAAAAAGAATGAAACAATCCTGCACGAAAGCGGGGAAGTATTCCGGAAGCCATATTAAGATTCGCCAACCCGATTCTATTAATGAACGATAGTTATTTCGTAAATTGCAATCAGGCTGTTTTAAAATTCCTTTTGGTATCTGGCAATAACAAAATTGTGGGCAAAAAGCCGGTTGATATTTCACCTTATTTTCAGCCTTACGACAGATTATCGTAAGTTGCATCACACGGCCTAATCGAAGATTCATTCACCAAAGGATAACACCGTTTTGAATGGTTAAGTCTGAAAAGCAATGGAACAGAAATATTGCTCGAAGTAACCCTGATGCCCATATAATTAAAAGGTGAAAACCTTTTGCATGTTACATGGCGCGATTTAACAAAAGCAAAAGCAAAGGAGCGGGAAATACGGAAACTAAATACCGGACTTGAAAAACGGGTCAAAGAGCGTAACGCTCAGTTATTTGAAGCGAACAAAGAACTGGAGGCCTTTGCCTATTCAATTTCGCACGATTTGCGTACACCACTAAGGCCATCAATGGGTTTGCCAATATTCAGGAGCGGGAATATTGAAATAAACCCGGTGAAGAAGCCAAAAGAATATGCTCTGTTATTAGTGGAAATACTGCAAAAATGGGTAACCTGATTGGGGGCTTTTAATTTTTCGAGGTTGAACAAAACCGAATTAAACAAGGTTCAAACAGAGATGAAATCAATGACCGGGGAGGTTTTCAACGGAATTACATAACCTGGAATGAAGGCAAAGATTGTATTTGAAGTTTCGGACAACCTCTATTCAGCTAAGGCCTATCCGTTGCTGATCAGGCAAGTGTGGTTCAACTATTTGTAAAATGCAATCAAATGCAGTTCATAGCAAAATAATCCGATAATGAAGGTCGGGAGCAAACCTGAAAATGGAAAGATAATATATAGTGTAAGCGATAACGGGGCCGGATTCGATATGCAATATGCCGGAAAACTATTCTGTGAATTTCAGCGACTTCACACCGATAAAGAGTTTGAAGGCACCGGGATCGGGATTGCACTTGCACGGCGGATTGTGGAATGCCACAACGGAAAAACCTGGGCTTTAAGTGAACCAGGTAAGGGGACCACATTCTTTTTCAGCCTGCCTGCAAAATTACCAAAATACAACAAATTCTACGGTATTTCGTATTCCGAAAAATTCTGTATTCCGCAAAATACAGAAATACAGCAAAATACACATTGGTCTGATTATTGTTATATAGTTTATTGCAAACTAAAACACAAAACATGGCTCTGTTAATCATTCATACGGGAATAATCCGTATTACTGCCGATTTATATGTTTTTACAGATGTGGGCGATGCACCCTTTGACGGACATTTTGATAAGGATCATGAACGTCCTGCAAATCATGACAACCAGCATGGCGACAAACCGGTAATCAGAAGAAGGAAATGCCTACAAATCAGCCGCTCAGCCGAAATGTTTTCTACATTGGGACACATGGTTACCGACATGGCTATTCATTCATCGGAAAATGAAATCAGGAGGTTGCAGGCTGACTTTGAAAACCGCAGGCACTTATTGAACTGAACGGCCATTTACTTACCTTCCTGTATTACAGATTCCTTCATGGCGTGAAAAATTTTTACCGCCAATAGGGTTAGTTGTACTTTTTTTTCGTAAATTACCCCATTATAAAAACACAGTCTCATGAATTATGCTTTTAAATCCGGCTACGGATGTATGAATAACTATAAATCAGATATAAGAGGGTTTTACTCCTTTTATAGCCAATATCCCAAAAGTTTATTATGCAATTCACCTCCCATTTGAAAACAATGAAATTTAATTTTGATTTTTAATAAACTATTGTTTTAATACGAAACAAGCATTAAATTTTAAAACGAAACGATATGAAGAAAAATGTACCGTTTATAACATTAATACTCCTATTATTTGTAAGTATTACCTTTGCACAGGAGTTACCTGGAATTATCGCCAAAACAGGTAGCCAATCTTTCAAAAATCCTGATACGAGAGGCAGGATGGCAATAAATATAAGGAGTACTCCCAAAATGGTTACCAATGAAGTAAATTTAAACACTACTTCTGATAAGGTTTTAAACCTTATCGCATTGAGTCCTGAAAATGTTATTATCAGTAACCTGAATGAAGCTGTAGAGCTTTATGGAACAGCAGATGAAGAAATTATTTTTGGGCAATCTTTTAAAACTGATAATAATAAATACATTCTAGAGTCGATAACCCTTTCTATTGAAGAATCAGAGGGTTCTCCGTTAACCGCAATTTTAAAACTATACAATGCTGATTCAGAGGGAGAAATTGGTAATCTTGAGGTATCTTTTAATCCACCCGTAAAAGTTGGAAATAACCTTTATGATTTTTCACCCGTTTCAACACAAGTACTAACCGGGAATACAATTTACTGGCTGGTTTTTAATTCGTCATCCAACACAAATTTTAATTACACAACAAGCTTAGACAATGACGGCCCTGGTTCTTTTCCCTCAACAAAATTGTGGGCCGAATCACAAGATGGGGGTCAAACCTTTGATTTTTATGGCGATGATGAGCCATTTTTATTCGCCGTTTATGGCATAAAATTACCCCTTTCCTGGACTGGCTATTCCAATTCAGATTGGTTTACTTCAACCAATTGGGAACCACAGGTTGTACCTACCATGGCTGACGATGTGGTTATTCCGCCCGGCAGAACCAATTATCCGACCATTTCAAGTGGTAGTCCTTTGTTTAACAGCCTGATAATCCAGAGCGATGCCACCGGAACCGGGTCATTTATCACAAACTTAACTCCGGCTGGAGTTGCAAATATTCAACGTTATATGACAGGAAACGCCTGGCATTTAATCGGTACACCGGTTGGCTCAATGGGAATTAATACATTTTTGACCAGCAATACTGCAATCCCCACAAAAGAAACAGACACCAGGGGGATGATGGATTACAACCCGGCATCAAACAACTGGAACACTTTCTTTACCAATTCAACAGCAGGCAACCTTATAACCGGAAAAGGCTATGCAGTGCGTACTTCAAATGATGCGGCTGTAACTTTCTCCGGAAACATCAATGCAGGCAACCTGAATATTTCCGGATTATCGGCTGGAAATTGGAACCTGACGGGCAACCCATATACCTCTTCGGTGGGAATTACCAGTAGTGCAACAACCATACAAAATTTTCTTGCACTGAATGCTTCAAACCTCGACCCAAGCTTTCAGGCATTATATATCTGGGAAGAGTCAGCCGGTCAATACAAAATAATTTCCAATGTAAATGTGCCGGGGAAAAGTTTAAACCAGAACTACGTGCAACCCGCACAAGGCTTCTTTGTAAAAATGGCATCCGGCAAAACAGATATTTCATTTTCATCAGCAATGCAGGCACATGTAAGCGAAACCACGGCCCCCTTCAAGTCGGCAACAATACCCTGGCCATTTATTACCCTCAATGCCACTTCGGGCGATAAAAGCTCGTCGGCATCGATTACCTTTAACGAAGCAATGACCCGTGGGCTTGATGCTTCATTTGACATTGGCGCTTTCAATTTTGGAAGCGACCTTCAGATAACTACCCGGCTTATTAACGACAACGGGGTGCAATTTGCCATTCAGGCTTTGCCGTTTTACAATTTTGAGGAAATGGAAATACCAGTCGATATCAAAACCATATCGGGCGGTGTGATTGAGATTTCAGCCCAGGCAAGTGGCTTTTCAAAAGGAATATCTTTTATCCTTGAAGATAGGAGCCTGAATACTTCTTTCCCAATCACAGATTCTGATGCATCCCATAAGGTCGAAATGGCTGCCAATTCCTCCTCAAGCGGAAGATTTTTTCTGGTACCGTCCAGTTCGGTTACCAACATTACAAATGAAATTTCATTGGAAAAAATTAAAGCATATATTCAACATGGCCAGATTGTGATCGATGGTAATACGCCGAAAGGTAGCCGGGTTACTCTGCTCGATACAAATGGACGGAGCATATTGATGAAGCAACTAATTTACACAAACAGGAACATGATTGATATTCCTTTACTGGCGCCAGGCCTGTACATTCTCAACATTAACACAAATGGAAAACAGGCTACCATTAAATTACCGGTTACCGGAAAATTTTAATCACTAATGAAATTATTTAAAACATAATATTATGAAAAAGAATAACGATAAAAAGATAGTAAAACCGGAAAGTGCAATTACCGGCGAAAAAATCAACCGCAAGGAAGCCCTCCGGAAAGCAGGCTACTATGGGATTTCTGCAGCTACTTTGATGATCCTTATGGCATCGCCAAAAAAAGCTGCTGCATCACCCTCGTCTCCCCCACCATGGTAAAAATGACGAAATGATATAGAAAACATGAAAAAGCTATTCCTCTCCGGGATAGCTTTTTTTATACATTTCCTATCTTCGGGATTTAAATACAGGATATATTGCATGAAACAAAAAATATTATATATTTCGGTAAGGTACAGGGATAATTACATTGTATGGTTTAAGAACAGCCGTAATTTTGCCTGGCTAAAAAAACCCGCTTATGAACTCATGAAGATGTTCGTAAACGGGAAAAGCAAAAAGGAAATGATATCGTACCTCACCATCAATTATACGGTCACATCAACTGTTGCCAGAAACCTCGTAAATGATATAATTCAACGTATCCATCAATTCGACTTGCCCGGATTATTCGAAAAAGTAATGCCCGAAACTGAATTACCCCATCAGGAAAAGGTCAAGCCTTACTCAATCAAAAACTATTTATTAGGTAATAGTTCAATATCAATAGTTTATGAAAATCAGATATTTGAAAGTATCATTCATCCCCTGATCAGCCACCTTGAAACCAGTGAAAAAGAAATGGAAAGAACCAATTATGAAATCTTAAGCATTGGGGAAAAAATCGGATTACGGAAAGATGGCTCATTTCTTGGGATATACACATGGGAAGAAACACATTTCCTGAAAGGAAAATTCTTTATGGAAATGGCCGGTATTGCACATAACATCTCAGAGGGCGAATGGCTAATGGCAGTTCATGCTTCGGGAATAACTAACGGGAAAAAAGCCATTCTGTTATCGGCAGTGCCAGGTGGTGGAAAAACCACCCTTTCCGCCATTCTTATTAAAAATGGCTTTCAACTTGTATCTGACGATTTTGTTCCGGTCGATCGCAACATCAGGGCATACCCCTTCCCGGTTGCCATGTCTGTAAAAGAAGGCTCAGTCAATACTCTTATGCCCTACTACCCCACTTTAGCCGACAAACCACTGAAACAAGTCACATCAGAAAAAAAAGTGAGGTACCTGTCCGGCGAACTGAATCTGGTACCTCTTTCCGGTTCTTATCCATTCAATGAAGTGGTATTTGTTGAATATAACCCAAAATTCAAATGCAGGCTCAAAAAATTATCAAAAGCTGAAGGGTTGATCAGAATTCTCGAACAATCCTATATCACGCCCCAAAAGGAGTTTGCCGGTATCTTTATCAACTGGGCACTGAAAGCTTCCTTTTACAAATTAACATACTCCGATAACCTGAATGCCATTGAAACCCTAACAATAATGTTTGGTAATGAATAGAAAAGAGTTATTTTATTTCGCCGGGAAATGCCTTTCGTTGGATGAAAATCCAAAAAATATCGAGGTTGTCAGAAATATCATTTTTCAAGATAAAATAAAGTGGGGAATATTTGTTCGTTTAACCAGCGATCACCTGGTATTGCAAACACTTTATTGTAAATTCAGAAATCATAACCTGCTCACCTTGCTTCCGAACGAACTTGTGGGATTTATGCAAGAAATATACAATCTCGCTGTAAAACGGAATGCTCAGATTATTGATCAGATAGAGGAGATTACGGGGTTAATGAACCAAAATGGAATTGAACCGCTATTCCTGAAAGGTGCTGGAAACCTGATTGACGATTTATATTCTGACCGGGGAGAGCGCATTATGGGGGATATTGATTTTTTAGTACCTGAAAACAAATACCTGGAAGCCGCCCGAATAATGGAGAGTGTTGGGTATCAACCCCCTGAAGTTTTTTTTGGGGATATCAGGGAAATGAAACACTATCCACGACTGACACACCCTGAAAAACCTGCCTCGGTCGAAGTTCACCGTCTTCCTGTCAATCCGGGGCAGGCAGGATGGTTTAATGCAGAAACGGCATGGAAGAATGCCAGGCACGTGAAAAAATTGCCTGGTTGCCTTGTTCTTACTGATATATACAAAATTATCCTGAACTTTGTACACAGTCAATTAAGCAACAAAGGGAACCTTTATGGCAATCTATCTTACAGGGATATGTACGACCTGCTGCTTCTCTCGAAAAAAGTATCGTTGAATGATATACTTCCGTCGATAAAAGAAAAAAGAAAAGCAGAACAATATTTTGCCCTGAGCGAAGAGGCTTTAGGTGTTGATTTCGGCATTGTTCCCAAGAGCAGGAACACAACTAGTGTTTTCAAAATAAAACATAACTTAAACCTAAGTTCATTCCTGTTTTATAAAACCCACAAAATTACAGTTCGATTGTATGAGCGACTGATTTTGGGCTATATAGGGCAAATTGTTCAATCTTTTTATTCAAAATCAATGCGGAAATCAGTAATTAACAGGATTAGCAATCCAAAATGGTACAGAAGTCATTTGAAATCTTGGAAAGGATTCACAAAGTAATGTTGACAGGCATTTGGTTTACAGGTTAATTTAAAATTCGCTATTATGAAATAACAATTTTAAACTTTTATGGAAAATATCAGACTAGTAATTGATACTCAGATAACTCCATGAATTCAAATGATTGCTGAAAGGATTGTCGGGCTGTAGTACCCATGTCAGCCTGAATTACGTAAACCTTACAGTGCATCGTGAAAACAAATCTGTAAAAGGGATGAAGGCTACCATATCCCTTTCCTGTTGAAGAAGTCATGTCTGATGAAATCCATAATTTTACCGATTATGTTTCATCCGTATAAATTGTCTTGTTTTTTAATGGTCAGATGCCAGCCCGACAAAATCGTTCTGGCGGGGAATTACCATGAGAGATGTTATTCCTGCCCGTATGTTCAGGCGGGCATAACGGTTTGTGTTTCTGAAATCATGGAAATTTCATGGGTTAAAACACTTTTTCAGGGTATGATATTACCGGAAAATAGTGTGATTTTTACCCTTGAATGAACCCTTGAGGTTTTGAATGAAATTTTACCAGAAAACCACAGAGAGAATTTTAAAAAATTCATTCAGGCTGGGATTGAACAGATGCAAAGGCCTGTAAATGAATTGCAATCATATATTGGTAACACTTCACAATTGGG
>JBBIHB010000002.1:0-19909 GCA_037447215.1 Bacteroidales bacterium | reverse complement strand
ATCAATTTCCTGCTAAAAGGTGATCCGCATTTTGTGGCCAACCTGATATTGAATGAAGTAAAAAAAAAAGGACTAGCAGTCAAGGATGTATATAAGGAAGATTTCAAAAACCTCAGTATGAAATTGGCTGGTTGTGGCTTTCCATTAAAATCAGCGTGGAAAAAAAACATTTTTGTACAGCAGCCACGCAAATGATCATGTCGCAGTTAAACCCCTATGTTTTTTCATCTGAATGGTATGGCAAGAGATTTCTTGCACCCTGTATTGGTGGCAACTGCACAAAATAGGGATAAGTATGGTAGGCTATCTTTTTTATAATGAAAGGTTGGGATGCCCATTACTTTGGAGCCAATACCCCAACAGTTAGTGGAGTGTAAGTGAATATATCAGCAGGCGTCAATGCCATGAAGGCGAAGCTAAGAATATGATAAAAATATGGCGCCGATTGGTTTGCACTCAATGCTGTTGAGGCAGTAAGGATGGCTTACCGGTTGACAGCCTGACTAAATAATTGATTCGGGTCACCTGTCGGATGAATAAGATATTATATTTGTATCATTGTAAGTTAAATGTGAAAAACTGCATGTATGGGATTTGCTTTGCCCTGTAATGAAATCGGAGCCGTTGAAGAAATATTGTGCAATGATGATGGTATTGCCTGTACCGAACCCATCGGCAAACTATTGACAAGCTTGGTAGCCGATGATGCCAGACCTCTAGGAGCCTCCGAACCGGAAAATGATATCCGGAACCTGAACCTTCTCCAGAAAACAAACAATAAGCAGGCCAATACCATACACAGTTTCATCCGTATAAATTATTTGTTTTTTAATGGTCGGATGGAATTAGCTCCGCTGAACTTTGTTTCGCCAACGAAAAATATTCCTGCCCGTTCGTTTCTGCCAGAACCAAATTATCAGGAGAGCAGGTGGGCATTTTCGGTTGGTATGAATATTTTTCTTATGGCTCATTTCATGAATTCGAAATTCAGCAAAAACCCATCCCCAGAAGTCGATAAGCGCCATTATTTTGAAGAAATTCAGTACCTGAACAATGATTTTGTAAACTTGCAGCGACAACTGGCCAAACAGGATACCGAACTGGCAATGCTCAACGAAATGAAAATCCAGTTTCAAGGTATAACAGCACACGATATGAGAAATGCTATAAGTGTTATCCTTATGATTGCTACCTTCCTGGAAGAAGACACACATGGAGTTATTGAAAAAGAACAAGAAGAATTTCTCGATAACATCTCTTCATCGGCCACTTTTATGCTAAGGCTTATCGAAGATTTGCCCGAAATCTCGAAAATAGAATCGGGAAAGCTGAAATTTAATCTCACAGAATTGAATCTTAATGCACTAATTACCGAAACAGTAAAGTTATACCAGGTACTGGTATCGAAAAAGATAATACATATCAGTTTTACGGAAAAAGGTGAACCCTTTGATGTAAAAGTCGATAGGTTAAAAATAGAACAGGTAATGAATAACCTGTTGTCGAATACCATAAAATATACAAACCCTGACGGTACAAATGAAGTTACGCTTAATTTAGACCATCAACGGGCAATTGTTCATGTGGCTGATAAGGGAACAGGCATCCCGGAACATAAAATAGCAGAACCTTTAATTCCATTCAGGCTAATTGCGCCAAAGGGCACCGGTGGTGAAAAAGGAACCGGATTAGGCTTGGCAATTACAAAAAAATCATTGAAGGGCATGGTGGAAAAATATGGATCGAAAGTATTTTTGGAACGGGAACCACATTTGGCTATTTCCTTCCAACCCATGTAAATAATCCACGCAATCAGAGATAAAAACACAAAACCATATCATATGAACGAGAAAATTTTAATAGTTGACGATAACAAAAGGAACATCCAGGTCCTTGCTGGTTTTCTGACCAATAACAACTATCAGGTTGAATATGCTCTCGACGGCCCTAAAGCCCTTGAATGGCTTAGGGACGAAAAGTTCGACCTGGTTATACTTGATGTAATGATGCCAGGTATGGATGGATTTCAGGTATGCCAGGCCATGAAAGCCGACGAAAAAGTCAGGGATATCCCTGTAATTTTCCTGACCGCTAAATCAGATTCAGAAAGTATAATCAGGGGGTTTCAGGCTGGTGGGGTCGATTACATCAATAAGCCTTTCAATTCATGGGAACTCCTGACCAGGGTAAAAACCCATATCGATCTTAAAATCAGCCACGACAAGCTTAAAGATGTTAATATTACCCTTGAAAAACTGGTAAACGAAAAAACTGCACAACTCAAGGAAGCCTTTGATGACCTGCAACAGGCTTATAACGAAATCAACCTCCTGAAAGAGAAACTTCTTTCGGAAAATATTATGCTGAAAGAGGAAATAAAAATCCACAAAAGCTTTGATGAAATTATTGGGCATAACGAAAGCCTTCAGCGGGTTTTAAAGCAGGTTGAACAGGTTGCCAGCACAGATGCAACCGTATTGATAATGGGAGAAACAGGGACTGGGAAAGAATTGATTGCCCGGGCAATTTACAACAACAGCCAGCGAAAAAACAAACAATTTGTAAAAATCAATTGTGCTTCCATTCCTGCCACATTGATCGAAAGTGAACTTTTCGGGCACGAAAAAGGAGCATTTACCGGAGCATTGCAGAAAAAAATAGGGAGATTTGAGTTGGCACACAATGGTACCCTGTTCCTCGACGAAATCGGTGAACTCCCCATAGAGCTTCAACCCAAATTGCTCCGTGTACTTCAGGAAGGAGAATTTGAACGCATCGGAAGCAATATTACCATTAAGGTGAATATCAGGATAATTGCGGCAACCAATCGCGACCTGCTCGAAGAAGTCTATCAGGGTAAATTCAGGAGCGACCTGTTTTACCGTCTGAATGTATTCCCCATACATTTACCCTCCCTCAGGGAACGAAAAAATGATATCCCTGAACTGGTAAAATACTTTGTCGATAAATCAACTAAAAAATTCAACAAAGAAATCAGTTCAATCCCAATGACCGAATTTAAAAAACTGACGGCCTACAATTGGCCAGGCAACATCAGGGAACTGGAAAATATTGTTGAACGTGCAGTAATTCTGAGTGATGGGAAAGAATTTAAAGTGGGCGATTGGATGTTTGCCAAAGAAAAAGCCAAAGTTGACGATAGCCTTCGTCCGCTCGATGTGGTTGAAAAAGAATACATAGAAAAAGTATTATACCATACAAACTGGCGGATCAGGGGCGATTATGGAGCAGCAAGCATTCTGGGATTGAAACCTACAACCCTCGAATCGAGAATGCTGAAATTAGGGATTAAAACAACAAGGCAGAATTAATATTTCGTGTATTCTACGATATTTCGGATAATTTTTTTTAATGAATTAATTGCTAAAAATTGAAAATCAGGATATTCAAACAAGGCATATTGTTTGCAATTTAACTGATCAGGAGTAATTAGATTTTTCTCATAGTCCCATAAGAAAGAAATAGTTTTTCACAGTTTTAACAATTTGATGCTTTTAGAAAACCTTTGCGTTGGCAAAGGTTTTTTTTAATCCATCAGACCGTATTTGATATCAGGAAAGCATTGGCATTGTATTCAATTTCCCAAAAAATCCAGTTCAAATAAAAAATTAAAATAGAAAAAAATACGAATTATCGTAGATTTAATATTGATCAATTGCCTGTGACGGATGGTAGGAATATTAACTCGCACAAAGATACAGTCCATTAACAGAGGAGTGTTTTTATCAGGCTCCGGTAGTTGTACCGGAGCTTTTTTTGCAAATTGTATCTTACAAGTATGTTTTACTCTTCAAAATGGGATTTATCCGATATTTCGTATTTTTTCATTTCATAAAGAATATTATCTAACTGACATTCAGGACTATTACAAACGGCATTTCGATTGAATAATATTAGGCATAAAAAATCGAGAATAAAGAAACGCTATAGATTACAAACCCGGTTCTATATAGTTTGGAATTCATAAAATCAAAAATGAGAAGACGCTTTTTTGAAACCTTTCCAGACCGCAAGGGTTTCTTTTTTTAGGCTACCCCCATCCAACCCTAACGATAATCAATAATTCATTGCATCTTTGCATAATGCAAATTCACCAAAATATCAATATTATGAATAAAACAATCCCTTCGGTTTTGCTAGCAGCCGTTCTAACCGCTTCAGCTTGCAGCCAAAACGAAAATTATAAGGTTAACGAGGTTTATCATGGATTCAGGTTAATCGAAAAAAGATTTGTGGCAGAAGTGAATTCTACCTGTTATTATTTTATACACGAGAAAAGTGGAGCCAGGTTGATGAAGGTTGCAGCAAATGATCCCAATAAACTTTTCAATATTACTTTTAAAACCATTCCCGAAAACGACTTTGGCACACCCCATATCCTGGAACACGCTGTGCTTAACGGATCAAAAAAATTCCCGGTGAAAAGTCCTTTCGATGTGTTGCTTAAAGGTTCGCTCAACACTTTCCTGAATGCTATGACATCGTCAGAATATACAACCTATCCGGTTGCCAGTATGAACCTGAAAGATTATTTCAACCTGATGCATGTTTACCTCGATGCTGTTTTTGATCCGCTTATGCTTGAAGATGAACGGATTCTGAAACAGGAAGGCTGGCATTATGAATTGCCCGATAAAGATTTACCCCTAATATACAAAGGTGTGGTTTATAACGAAATGAAAGGTTCGTTTTCAAATCCATTATACCTGTTATACAACCATGTTTTCAAAAAACTTTTCCCCGACAACACTTATGGTTTTTGTTCCGGTGGCGACCCAGAAGCCATTACTGGCCTTACTCAGGAATATTATACTGAATTTCACCGGAAATTTTACCACCCCTCAAACAGTTACATTCTGTTGTATGGCGATGCAAACCTGGCCGATGAGTTGGAATTTATAGGAAAAAATTATCTGGATCGGTTTCAACGAAATGACCTGAATTATGAAATTCCGTTACAGAAGGCATTCACCGAAATGAAAGTGATAACTGAATATTATGCGGTTCCGGAAGGAAGTCCACTTAAGGACAACACTTACCTTTGCCTTAGTTTTGTGACCGGAAAAAGTACTGACCGGACAACTACCCTTGCTTTCGATTTACTTACCAACGCACTGATTAACCATGAAACAGCGCCATTACGGCTTGCTTTGCAGGAATCTGGCATAGGGAAAGAGGTAATGGGCTGGTTTGTCGAATCGCAGCAAAATGTCCTTTTCATTGTGGTGCCCAATGCAAACCCTGAAGATGCAATCCGTTTCAGGGAAATAGTTTATGATACAAAGAATAAGGTTGTTTCCGAAGGATTTGATAAGAGTATGATTGAGGGAATTGTAAACAGAGCCGAATTCAGTCTTAGAGAGGGTGATACTCCTCAGAAAGGACTAATGCTTCTCGAAATGATGACACAAGGATGGTTTTTTGCAGAAGATCCATTTCTTGGAATTGAATTTGAGAAACCACTTGCTGAAATCAAGCAAAACCTGGATAATAGAATCCTGGAATCGTTAATCGAAAAACAGTTACTAGGTAATCCACATGCTCTGATGCTAACCATGGTACCAGAAGGAGGGCTTCAGGCCAAAACCGATGCGCGTATTGAAAATGAACTTGCTACTTTAAAATCACAACTCAGTGATGAGCAAATTGAGGCATTGGTGAATGAAACCAACCAATTAATGGAATACCAGCTACGAGAGGATTCACCCGAAGCCCTTGCTACCATTCCGATGCTGAGCCTTGGGGATATTTCTCCCAATGCCTTGTTTTTCAGTGTAGAGGACCATACTGTTGGAGGAATTCCAATTAAACATTTAAATGAGTTCACAAATGGCATCCATTATGCAAATTTTTATTTCGACATCAGGGCACTTCCTCAGGAATTAATTCCATACTCAGCATTATTGACAGCACTTCTCGGAAAACTTGATACAGAGCGTTATAGTTTCGGCGACCTCGACAACGAACTCAACATTCACACAGGTGGATTTTCAGTCAGTCTTGGCACTTTTATGGGAAAACGTTCAGACGATAACCTGATCCCGAAACTGGTAATTTCGGCAAAAGCCACTTCTACCAAAACTGAAAAAATGTCGGAACTTATAGCTGAAATCCTTCTACGTTCGAATTTCAGCGAAAAACAAAGGCTTAAAACCCTGATTACCCGGCATCACGCACAGGTGGATGCCAATATCAAACAAAATGGGATGAGTTATGCCATGAACAGAGCTGCATCAACCTACTCGAAAAGGGGTATGTTCAATGAATTAACCTCAGGGGTTGATTATTACCGTTTCATCACAAACCTTTCGGATAATTTTGACCAACTTTCCGATGAAATTGTAAATAAACTTACCATTGCAGCCCGTTTGTTGTTTTCAAAATCAAATATTGTGGGCTTAATAACCTGCAGCCAGGCAGACTTACCAGTATATATGGCCGGATTGGAAAAAGTTTCGGGATATTTTCCTGAAACGCATACCAACTTTATCGACTGGAATTTTGCATTTTCGGATGTGAATGATGCAATTTTATCGGCGTCGCAGGTGCAATATGTGGTAAAAGGGTATGATTTTAAAAAGCTGGGGTATGAATGGAGTGGTAAAATCAATGTACTTAGTCAGATCATCAGCACCGATTGGTTACAAAACCAGGTCAGGGTAATGGGAGGAGCTTACGGTGGCTTTTGCGGTTTTTCCCCATATGGATCGGTATATTTTGCCAGTTACCGCGATCCAAACCTTAAGGAAACCCTCGATACATTTGATGCAACTGTTGAATACCTTCAAAATTTCGAAGCCGATGATCAGGCAATGACCCGTTATATTATAGGCACCATTGCCACCCTTGATCAACCCCGGACCCCATCGCAAAAAGGAGCCACCGCTATCCAATATTTTTTTGAAAACATTACAGAGGATATGCTTAACCACGAACGTCGTGAAATACTTTCAACCCATGCAAAAGATATCCGGAACATGGCTGGTCTTGTTAAAGATATTATGAGCCAGGATAAATATTGCGTATATGGCAGCGAAACAAAAATTACAGAGAACAAATCGTTATTCAGCAACCTCATCCGTATTTCGGAATAAATTGAATTTGGTTTGTTTTTATATTTTTGGGATTTTAACATTATTACGACATGATCAGAAAGTTCACCCTATTTATTCTGGCATTGGTATTTGCCATTACAGTTTTCGGGCAGGGTAAAAGTTACAGGGAAACCACTCCGCCAAAAGTAGTCATAGGTTTTGTGGTTGAAAACATGCGCCCCGACTATATTGATCGCTATTGGAAAAAGTTCGGAAACGATGGTTTCAGGAAATTATATTCGAATGGCGTGGTGGTGACCAACATGAAGATGACCCAGCACGTTCAGAATTACGCTTCAGGAACAGCAACCCTTTTCACAGGAATATATCCTTCGGGGCACGGAATAGTTGATGAAGTTTGGTACGACCGGCTGAGAATAAGGGAAGTTAATTGCTTTTCTGATGACTATTATTTTACTGTCGGTGCCGATTCAAGATCGGGGAATGCCTCGCCTAAAAAATTAATGGCCAGTACTGTTGGCGACAACCTGAAACTTTTTACAATGGACATAGCGAAGGTTTACAGTGTTGCCATGAATGCTGAGTCGGCTATTTTTTCGGCCGGACATGCTGCCGATGCCGCTTGGTGGTTCGATCCGGTTTCAGGGCGCATGGTTTCGAGTTCGTTTTACATCAGCACCTTTCCCGAATGGGCGCGCAATTTCAATATGGTTAGCCAGGGTGAGCGCTATTCGGGCAGAAACTGGGTACCACTGCACCCAGAAAATATTTATACCGAAAGTGTACCCGACAATCATTTCCTTGAAAGGGGTTTTGGCGAAAAGGCCAATACATTTCCGCACACCATAAACCGACTTGTACGCAGGGCTGAATCTTTTAATCCCATAAAAACCACTCCGTTTGCAAACTCCATTGTACGTGAGTTCGCAGCCACACTACTCCAGAACGAACCCATAGGCACCGATGATGTCCCCGACCTGGTTACATTAGTATTTTCATCGATGGATTACGAACATGGAAGTTTTGGCCCCCAATCAATGGAAATGCAGGACTTATACCTTAGATTAGACCAGGAAATTGCTGAATTGATACAATTTGCCGAACATCGTTACGGAAAAAACAATGTGGTTTTCTTCCTCACCGCAAATACTTCTGCATCGTATCCGGTAAATTACCTGAAAGAGGTTTTCAATATGCCTGTCGGAGATTTTAACCCCGAAAGTGCGTTTGCCCTTCTGAATTCATTCCTGAATATAACATACGGCGAAGCCAAATGGATTCAACACCTATCGGGTCAACAGGTATATCTCGACCACAAACTGATTGAAAAAAACAGGATTAACCTGAATGAAATGCGATTGCAGATTGCCGATTTCTTAACACAATTTGAAGCCGTAAAAGTTGCCCTGCCAGCTCAAATACTCGAACAGGGTGGTTCCGACAACGGTGCGATGGCAAGTCTTTACAGAAGTTATGTGATTAACCGGTCGGGCGATATTCTATTTATCCTAAATGAAGGTTGGCAACCTGTATTTAAATTCAGGCGGGTGAATTACACAGATCAGATACATATTCCGGCTGTTTTCTATGGAGCCAATATAAAACCAAATATTATCACCAAACCCTATGAAGCCATTGATTTCGCCCCTACCCTTTCAGAAATCCTTCAGATTGCCCCGCCCGACAAAAGCAGGGGACGAATTATTGAAGGGATTTAATTTACCGGGGATGGTTATGCCCGGGAATAAAGAATCA
Source organism: Bacteroidales bacterium (assembly GCA_037447215.1). Classification (GTDB taxonomy): domain Bacteria; phylum Bacteroidota; class Bacteroidia; order Bacteroidales; family Prolixibacteraceae; genus UBA1413. Next base: position 11,078 of record JBBIHB010000002.1, on the reverse strand, counting down.
ACCAATGCCCAGTTAACATGAATAACCGAATCGACAGTTTGGCTGAAACCGCCAAATATCCCTGTACCCCCCGAAACATTGGAGTATATCTGCACAGGTTCGTTGAAAGGATTGTTTGAAGTACTCATCTGTTGCATTACACTGCGGAGGTAGTAAAAATAGTCGCGGGAAATGTGCTGGAGGTAAATTTTGCGATTGGTTCCCAAAACACTGTCAGTCCTGAAATAGGGCATATCCATCATTAAATCAAAATCCTGGCCTTGTATATATCGGTCCGAAAAAATATTAAACATGTTACCAGCCCAGTCATGAAATTTATCATTCTGATTGTAAAAACCCATTCCACGGAGAAGCCAGTTTTTTTCTGTATTGATTTCCAATGGGATAGTAATCATTCTGACACTTACCTGTTGCGAAGATGTAAGATAAGGAATGAACAACTGTTCATGCAGTTCAATACGGTAATAATCTTCTGAACCTACCTGATCGGCAAACCTGAGTTTTACCCGTAACCACTTTTTCCCATCAGAAAATCTGGAAATAGTATCTATTTTAAGGATTTGACGGCGTTCCGGTATAATTGTCTCTGCCGAAGCAATTTTCCTGTTGTTTTCAAAAATTTCTATTCTGTATTTGTTTCCGGCAGTGGCACTAAACCCGTCACTGATATAACGTCCCCTGTTAACATGCCTCAACTCCCCTATTTCCCTGTTATTTTCATAAAGTATAATATCCAGATTTTCAATTGGTTCAAATTCTGAATCCACAAACCGGTTTATGGTTTTGGATAAGCGGATATCAACAAACTTACCATCTTCAAGTATGCCCGAAACCACTATGGTATCCCGTACCGATTTTTCGTCAAAATCGATGATTTCTTTGCAACCTGACATTATGACAGCAACAAATATCCACAATTTTATTTTGTAAAAAATCTTCATGATCAGAAACTATAGGTATAGGAAAAAGTTGGCAAGACAGGGAAAATACTTACTTGCTTAATCACATATCTGTTTTGATGATAACCCACATAGAGGTAAAATGGATTTCGCTGGTTGTATGTATTGATAAATCCAAGGCGCCAGGTGCGTGTACTTTTTTCCCTGAATTTATGGAAATTAATTCCGGCATCGAGCCGGTGATAGTTTGGAAGTCTGTAGTTATTTCTTTCACTGAAATACCCAAGAATGTGGGTTCGTCCCACTCCGGCCGGTAATCCTTCGAGCCTGATCATCTGAGTGGGCAGTGTTGCCCGGCTTCCGCTCCCAAAAACCCAAATTATTCCTGCATCCATTCGTTTATTGAATTTGTGGGTAAGGGTAATACCTATATCGTGCCTACGGTCGTATTTGGCCCAGAAAAACTCCCCATTATTCAGGTTGTCGAATTTCCTCCGTGTCCACGAAAGGGTATATCCTATCCATCCCGTTGTTTTTCCTTCAGCTTTCTGTAACAGAAATTCAATTCCATCCGAATATCCCCTACCTGTTTCAACTTTATCTTCCCAATCTTTTTTATTTTCGAAGAAATTCACACCTTCTTTGTATTCAATCAACCCCTGAATCTTTTTTGAAAACGCATCAAAATTTGCAGTTAAACCTTTACCAAAATCGAACCTTGCACCCAATGAAACCTGTTCGGCAATTGGGGGAGGAATTCGTTTGGTTGCCGGTAGCCAGAGGTCACTTGGCATTGAAAAAGTAGAACTGCTGAGCAGGTTCAGGAATTGTGTCATACGGGTAAAGGATCCATTCATGGAGAATCTGCCTGAAAACAAGAGCATCATCGAAGCACGGGGCTGAATACTCATAAAATTCTGTTGGTCAGTCATATACATCGAACCATGTAAACCCATATTTGCATGCAATAATCCCGAAATATGCAGATCACTTTCGAAGTATGCCTGGTGCAGCCATGGCTTGTTGAACGATAGTCCGGGACGAAGAAGGCTTTTCAGACTGGCTCTTGTATTGTTTTTTGGTTCGTCAGAAAACGAATAGAAAAAACCTTGTTTTATAAAATGATAACCATATTTAAATGTCAGGCCAGGCATCAAAAAATGGTCAAGATCAATTTTAACACCGGTATCACCAATCCGGGAACCATAAAAAATATTGAAATCATCGTAAAAGTTTGATTCTTCCGATTGTTTAATGTATTGGTGTTTTGCCCAGAAATCGTAACTGGTAAAAAATAAAGTGAAATTAGAAAACAATCTTCTGGTTATCAGATAATTCCAACGCAAAGATGCAACCTGGTTGCTCCAGTCGAGCGCGAAATTATTCCATTCTTTCCAACGGTTGTTATATTGCAGATAACTGTCGTATATAGTCATCACCACATCATCGTATCCATAATAAATACTGAAAAACATTCGGCTGCGGTCCGAAAATATATGGTTTATTTTTGCATTAAGGTCATAAAAATAATATTCCGCAAAATTCTCTTCGTCGAAAAACGCTTTAATAACTGGCCTTGACACAATATCGATGTACGACCTCCTTGCCGAAAGGTTGAACGAAGTTTTACCTTTCACAATAGGTCCGTCAAAATTCAGTTTCGAGGAAATCATCCCGATAGTTGCACTGCCCCTGTATTCATGCAGGTTACCATCTTTTGAGGTTATGTCAATAACCGATGACAATCTACCTCCAAAGCGTGCTGGAAATCCACCTTTATACAGGTCAATGTTTTTTACCATGTCGGGATTAAACACTGAAAATATTCCGAATAAATGTTCTGCATTATAAACCGGTATTCCATCGAGCAGGATTAGATTCTGATCGGGTCCACCGCCTCTGATATAAAGCCCCGCTTGTCCTTCGTTTCCGCTTTGTACCCCTGGCATCAGTTTCAGTATTTTAAAAACATCTGCTTCGCCAAGAAATGAAGGCAATGACTGTATTTTCTCCACTGGTATATCGAGTTGGCTGATCAGCATCCTGCTACGGTACGAATCAGCATTTTCACCCTTTACAACAATTTCGCCGAGTTCGGCCAAAGGCACAAGCGAAACGTTAATTATGGTATCACTTAATAGTTGAATTTCAACTTGTCTGGTAAGGTAACCTATGTAGGAATAATTAATAGTATATTTCCCTGAAGGAAGGGTAAAGCTGTAAAAACCAAAATTATTTGACGAAGTACCTTTTAAACTGCTTTTTTCATAAATATTAGATTGAACAAGAAATTCGCCTGAGCCTGCTTCAGTAACATATCCCCTTATAGTAAAACTCTGACTAAAGGAATATAAAATATTAAAAAACAAGATATTAAACCAAAAGATAAATTTCATGAATTAACTATCTTGAACCATTAAAAATAATGGTGCAAGATAGTCTTTTAAATGCATTAATAATTATTGCTTCGGTGGTATCGCTGGTTTTTCATTCGGGGTAATCTGAACGACGGTTACACTTTCTTTCCTTGGCCTTCGGCTTTTGTCATGGAAATTTATCTGAACCCGTGCATCAACAACCGTATCTCTAATCAATGTAAAAACTGCTTTGTAGTAATCGTAATTAAGGCCCGAAAATTCAAGTTCTACAACTCCTTTCTGAAGAAAAAGGGAATAGAAACCATCCTCGGAGGTCATGGTTCCGGTTCCCGAAATTTTGTCAACCACCGAAAAACTGTTAAGTGGCTGCATGGTTGAAGCCTCGAACACCCTTCCTGATACATTTATTCGCTGAGCCTGTAAATAACCGGATATTATAGTTAATGCAACAAAAAAGAAAAGAAAAATGACTGTTTTCATGGCAAATTGAATTCATGGACCTAAACAAAATACACACACATGAGTTACGATAAAAATTGCGTTTTTATTCCTTTAATTCCTTTAAGTTATCGTTAAGTCTTATTGATTTACCTTTATCTCAAAACTAAATCGAAACCCCATTTTACATACAGTTGCCAAATCGGCAATCTTAAATATGCCATAAAACATATATAAATATGCTGTACAACAGCTAATTCTTAATTAATAATATGGTTTTTAATATTTCAATCTTTTAATTTTAGCGGTGTAATTCAAAACCGAAAACCAACTAACGAACGGAAAATAAATTAAAAATTGGAAGTATTTTTAACATGCTGAAATTTAATTATTTAACAATATTTAATAATTTATAAACTCTGCTTTATGAGTCCAATACAACTATTAATCAAAGATTTGGCCGATAAGTACGGCAGAAATCGGGAAAACCTGTTGCCTGTTATGCAGGGTGTTGTAGAACAGGAAAATTATTTGTCGGAATATTCAATGGTCGAAATTGCCCGTGAAATGGATTTACCAGCGGCCGAGGTATTTGGTACGGCAACCTTTTATTCTTTTCTGGAAGTAAAAAAAATGGGAAAGTTTATCATCAGGGTGTGTAAAACAATTTCATGTGCCATGAAAGGAAAAGGCCAGGTAGTTTTTGCCATTCAGGATATGCTGAAGATTAAAGTGGGAGGTACAACCCCGGATGGTAGGTTTTCGCTGCTCGAAACCAACTGCCTAGGACTTTGTCACAAAGCCCCTGCGATGCTTATCAACCATGAAGTATTTACCGATCTGACGCCCGAAAAAGTACGGGAAATCATTACTGAGTATATGCATAAATAATTAAAAGTGAAAAAATTATGGCAACATCATATCAACTGAAAAGGGTTGATTTCATTTTTAAGAATGAAAACGACTGGGAACAGGTTTTAGAGAAAATATTAAGCCAAAGCCAACAGGATCTCATCAATGAACTGATTAGTTCTGAACTGAAAGGCCGCGGCGGTGCAGGGTTTCCAACCGGACTGAAATGGAAAGTGGCCGGGGAGCAGAAATCAGTTAAAAAATATGTAATATGCAATGCCGATGAAGGCGAGCCGGGCACATTCAAAGACCGGGAGATTTTACAAAGGGTTCCTTACAAAGTCCTTACGGCAATGGTGGCATGTGCCCATGTAATCGGTGCAAAAGAAGGATTTATTTACCTCAGAAATGAATATTGGTTTTTGAAAGATGAATTGGAGAAAGTAATCCAGGAGTTTGAATATTACTGTAACCAAATCAAACTCGATTTCAAAATAAAAGTATTTATGGGCAGTGGCGCTTACATTTGCGGCGAAGAAACTGCACTGTTCGAGTCGATGGAAGGCAAACGCGGTGAACCGCGGAATAAACCGCCTTATCCTACCACTTTTGGATATATGGGTAAGCCAACTGTCATAAACAATGTAGAAACCTTGGCCCATATATATACCATATTCAAGTATGGTGCTAAAAAGTTTTACGACCTTGGGGTACAATATTCACGTGGAACTAAGCTTTTCTCAGTTTCGGGCGATACTCCGAAACCCGGAATTTATGAACTGGAATTGGGAATGAGCCTTCAGGATTTTGTCTATGAATTTGGCGATGGCGATACTAAAGCTGTACAGGTTGGAGGAGCATCTGGATTTTTGGTCCCCCGCAAAAAATTTGCCGATACTGCCATCGGTTACCAGGGTAAATTAATAGGAATATCCCTCCCTTCTGGCGGATCGATGATGCTTTTCAACAGTTCAAGGTCCATGTTTAATGTCCTGGATAATTACCTGGAATTTTTCAGGGAAGAATCTTGCGGACAATGCACACCGTGCAGGGTAGGATGCCAGCAACTGCTTATCGGCATTAAAGCAGTAAAGAGAGGTGAAAAACCTGCCAACTATCTCGACAAACTCCTCAGGTTAACCGAAACCATGCAAATTACCGCTAAATGCGGATTGGGACAGTCGGTAGCCAATTCGTTTTCATCCATAGTCGAAAACTTCAGGGAAGAAATGAATTTGAAAGACATGACATCTAAAAAAGTAAATATCACCATAAATGGCTTTCCGGCAAAAGTGGAACCAGGAACCACAATCATCGATGCAGCAAGCGAAAGCGGTATTATTATCCCGACACTTTGCTATCATAAAGACCTGTGTGTTGCAGGAAACTGCAGGGTTTGTGTGGTCGAGGTTGCCGGTCAGAAAAGGCTTTCGGCAGCTTGTGCCACTCCATGCGAAGAAGGTATGGAAATACTAACAAACAGTCTTAAAGTCAGGAATTCACGTAAGCATATTATTGAGTTGCTGCTTTCTGAACACAATGCCGATTGCACAAAATGTTACCGGAATGGCAACTGCGAACTTCAGGAACTTGCATCGGAATACAAAATCATGACCCAGGATTTTATTGAGTTACTTCCTTATAAGTCATACTCTATTGACATGTATTCGCCTTCGATCATAAAAGACGACAGCAAATGCATCAGATGTCAGCGTTGCGTGCGTACCTGTGCCGAACTTCAGGGGGTTAATGCCTTAACGGTAGCACACAAAGGAGATCATATGAAGATTTCGACGTTCCTGAACAAACACATGAACGATGTGGTTTGCACCAATTGCGGACAATGTATAAACCACTGCCCAACAGGCGCTTTGGTCGAGAAAAACTATATTGAAGAAGTATGGGAAGCCATAGCCAATCCACAAAAGCATGTGGTTGTGCAAACGGCTCCTGCTGTAAGGGTTGGTTTGGGCGAAGAGTTGGGATTTGAAGCAGGATCACGCTCGACAGGGAAAATGGTATCAGCCCTCAAACGGCTTGGCTTCGATTCTGTTTTGGATACCGATTTTACTGCCGACCTTACTATACTAGAAGAAGGTACCGAACTGCTGACCAGGCTGAAAAAAGTGCTGGTTGACAAGGATGACAAGGTAAAACTGCCAATGGCGACATCATGCTCGCCCGGATGGATCAAGTATATTGAACACATATATCCCGAATATCTCGACAATCTTTCGACATGTAAATCGCCTCAGCAAATGTTTGGGGCACTGGTAAAAACATATTATGCAAAAGCACGTAACCTCGAACCCGACAAAATTGTTTCGGTGTCCATTATGCCATGTACCGCCAAAAAGTTCGAGGCAAGCAGGCCTGAAATGTTCGACAGCGGCTATCGTGATGTTGATTATGTGCTTACTACACGTGAGCTTGCCATCATGATTAAACAGGCAGGCATCAACTTTAAAGCACTCGATGAGTCGAAATTTGACCGCTTGATGGGTGAATCGACCGGTGCTGGTGTAATATTCGGTGCAACCGGTGGAGTAATGGAAGCAGCCTTAAGAACAGCTTATGAAATTGTCACGGGTAGGGAAGTTCCTTTTAAAAATCTTGAAATTAAATCTGTCAGGGGTATGGAAGGGGTCCGGGAATCTTCAATAAAAATCGAAAACCCAAAACCTGAATGGTCATTCCTCGACAATGTTGAACTGAAATGTGCCATTGCCCATGGACTTGTGAATGCAAAAACAGTTATGGAATCAGTTAAGAAAGGAACGGCCAACTACCATTTTATAGAAATCATGGCATGTCCGGGCGGTTGTCTTGGTGGAGGCGGTCAACCTATTCCCACAAGTCCTGAAATCAGGAAAAAAAGGGCGGAAGCAATCTATGCTGAGGATGCCAGTATGACAATCAGGAAGTCACACGAAAACCCGGAAGTCCAAAAACTTTATCGCGACTTCCTGAAGCAACCGCTAAGTGAATTATCGCACAAACTTTTACATACAAAATACATTACCCGTGAAAGGTATTAGTTACTGATAACTAAAAACCATTTTCAACTTATGGGAAAATCCGGCCTTGCTGCCGGATTTTTTCGTTTGATGAGTCCTGATAATAGTTGAATATTCAACTATTTTTGCCCGAATATTTATTACTTTCATTGCCAAAAATTCAATCGTAATGCAGGTTTATTTTCAGGTAGAATACAAGACCTATTTTGGCCAGCAATTGATGATTACCGGCTCACATCCTCAACTCGGCATGGAAAACAGAGAAAAAGCAGGGGTTATGACCATAACCGATCCTGAGGTAGGAATATGGAACTTTTCATTGGAAACCAATCCAGGTGAAACCTTTAAATACCGTTACTTTATCAAAAACGAAAATAACCTTGAAACCATCGAAGAATGGGGCCCTGACCGTGATTTTTCGGAACCTGACCCTATATGTAAAATAAAACTGCAAATTGACTATTGGAGATGCATGGCCGACCCCGATTTCGCATTGTTTTCATCGGCATTTAAAAGGGCAATTTTCAGGAACAATAAATCATTTAAAATTCCCATAACCATTGAAACTAATTCTCAAAATCTCATCAGGCTAAGATTTAAGGCATTGGTTAACCGAATGATGCCTGATGACAGACTGGCTATTTGCGGGAATGTAAAAGCTCTTGGAAGGTGGAATGAAGAAAAAGCACTTTTAACCGGAAACCCAAACCATCCCGAATGGGAAGGGGAAATTTTATTGGGGAAAACTGAATTTCCAGTTTATTACAAATACCTGATAAAAAACGGAGAAGGGAAAACCAGGTTTTGGGAAAAATCAGCTGAACATGTTGTGTATTTACCCGACAACTTCACGCCTGATGTTATTGAAATTTCCAGCGAAAAATTCAGTTTCCTGCGATACAATTGGAAGGGCGCAGGGGTTGCCATGCCAGTTTTTTCACTGCGCAGGATAAACGGATTTGGGGTTGGTGAGTTTTCAGATCTGAAATTACTGGTGGACTGGGCATACAAAACAGGTTTACGTATGATTCAGATTTTACCAGTTAACGATACTATAGCAACCCATTCCTGGAAAGATTCTTATCCTTATGCGGCTATTTCGGTTTTTGCACTCCACCCAATTTACATTAACCCTACAAAAATAGGAAATCTCAATTCAGACATAACCGGTAAAATAATTGAAGCGCAAGGGAAATTCCTGAATTCACTTGAAAAAATTGATTATGAATCAGTAATGGCACTCAAATCACGTTTCTTCAAACTGATTTATGACCAACAAAAAGACCGGTTTTTGAATGAACCTGGTTTCCTTGAATTTTTTGAAGAAAACAAATTCTGGCTAAAACCCTATGCTGCATTTTCATATCTGAGAGATCTTTTCAACACCCCTGAATTTAAACATTGGGGGGAATACAGCCGCCCAACAAGTGAAATGATTGATCAGTGGAACGATCCGAAATCTCTATATTTTGATGATATTGCCGTCCACTATTTTATACAGTTCCATGCACACGTCCAATTGCTTGAAGCGTCCGAATATGCCCGGGTAAAAGGTATTGCACTAAAAGGGGATATCCCTATCGGTATCTACCGGAACAGTGTCGATGCCTGGATGTACCCCCATCTTTTCAATATGGACTGCCAGGCTGGTGCGCCTCCCGATGATTTTTCGGAAATTGGCCAGAATTGGCGTTTCCCGACCTATAACTGGGAGGAAATGGAACGCAATAATTATGCATGGTGGAGAACACGCCTCCAGCATATGGCCAGATATTTCGATGCTTTCAGGATTGACCACATTTTAGGTTTTTTCCGGATTTGGGAAATCCCTGGAAATCAAGTCGAAGGCCTGATGGGCTACTTTAATCCTAGTATTCCGTACTCAAAAGATGAATTACAGGGGAAAGGGCTTTATTTTGACCGTGAAAGGTTTTGTGAACCATACATCAGAGAGCATTTCCTGAACGAAATTTTTGGAGAAAATACAGAAATTGTAAAAAAACAGTTTCTTAAAGAAACTTCGCCGGGCCATTTTCAATTGAAACCGGAATTTGATAATCAGAGAAAGGTAGAAAACTATCTTGCATTTGGTCCGGAAGTAACACCTGAAGAAAGAAACAAAGCGGAGAGAATTAAAAAAGGATTGTTTTCACTTGTTTCAGAAGTGCTATTTCTTGAAGCGCCCGATTGCATCGGGCAAGGTTTCTTTCCACGAAATGCTTTACACAGGACAAAATCTTTCATGGAACTCGACTATCACAGCCAACAGGCCATCAACAACATCTATACAGACTATTTTTATCGGCGAAATGAAGATTTCTGGAGAGAAAAAGCCCTTAAAAAACTTCCGGTGATAAAGAATGCAACCAACATGCTTTTGTGCGGTGAGGATTTAGGTATGGTTCCTGCCTGTGTTCCAAAAGTAATGAATGATCTGGGTATTTTAAGCCTTGAAGTACAACGTATGCCAAAAGATCCCAGGCATGAATTTGGTAATCCGAGTGAATACCCATATCTGTCGGTGGCAACACCTTCGTCACACGATACATCGACCATCAGGGGTTGGTGGGAAGAAAATCCTGTCCGTACACAAAAATTCTACAATAATATTCTTGGAAAATTCGGTCAGGCCCTACAATATTGCGAACCATGGATCGTAGAAAAAATCATTCTTCAACATTTGTATTCACCATCGATGTGGGCAATTTTCCCAATTCAGGATTTTTTCGGCCTGTATGATGGTTTGCGTTATCCTGACCCTCGCAGCGAAAGAATCAATCAACCGTCAAATCCGGAACATTACTGGCGTTACAGGATGCATATCAATATAGAAGAATTACTGAATAATGATGAATTTAATGAGAAAATCAATACTCTTCTGGATTTAACTGGACGGCTTGAAATATATTGAAAAGTACCAAAGTCTATTTTACAAGATTTTTTTTTATTTTTTTCCCAATATGGGATATTTATTTCCAAAATGGATGTATATTTGTTTAATTAAAAAACCTAAGTTCTTTATAATCAGAATGGTTTTTTTTTTGGTAGTATTTTTGTATTTTCAAATTATCTTCCAGATAGCAATTGTTGAAAGAAGATGCCTCCTTTTGTTAGGGAAAAAATGCAAAGTAAAAATGGGACTATGAAAGATGGAATCAGATTTTGGTTCCATCTTTTCTTTATTTTAGCACCCAAACAAAGCAGCCAATATCAAAAGTTTGTATCCATCCGGTAAACTGCATCTTTTACAACTGGACAATAGTTATGAACTTTCGCCCCCAAAAACAAGAGCATGGAGAAGAATGATAAACGGGCATTAATGCTTTCTTTGGTTGAACAATGGCGCCAATCGGGCAAAAGCCAGAAAGAGTTTGCCCATGAGCACAACTTACCTATCCATACCCTGCGGCATTGGTTATATAAGCAGGGCCGTGCCGCCAAAAGCCCTGAGGGTTTTGTCCGGCTCAATGTACCCACTTTGGGCAACGGGCTGA
>JBBIHB010000001.1:22087-255839 GCA_037447215.1 Bacteroidales bacterium | reverse complement strand
ACGTCGCCTCCTTATTTAAACCCTGGTTCTTCCTTGAGCCAGGGTTTCTTGCTTTACGAAAGTGTTAAACATCCTCTAATTCTTGTTAATTTATCAGAAATCATTCAACTTTTTGATTTGCACCCCATTGAATTTATAATTTTGTGCCACCTTTGAAAATTAGTGAACAGACTTTATTATATATTGAAATTATTCCTTGTTTTATTCGCATGGGATGTTTACGGACAGTTTCGGCCTGACCAGGAAATTAACCAGGATGAATTAGAACAAAGCAGGCAACAGCCCGAAAAAAATGTTGCCTCAAGAGTTGTTTCATGGAATCTTACCCATGAAGGGGCTTTCATTGATTCGATTAAATTGGATACCTTGCATAAATTCTTTCATAATTATCACCCCATATTCAAACAGTCGATTACTAACACCTACACCGGAAATTATGGTGGAGCCTATTTGAGTAATGATTATTCAAAGCGAAATTTTGCGTCGAAGTTTTATTTTGCCCGTACACACGACACATTTATCCTAACTCCTGAAAGGCTCAACTTTTATAACACCACTACGCCTTACTCCATGCTCGACTATAGTCAGAGTGAAAATCAGAACAGGCAGAACGAAACTCGTTTCAATGTTTTGCATTCACAGAATATTAACCGCGACCTGAATGTTACTTTCAGATATGACCAGGCTAAATCAGCGGGACAATACAGTTTTCAGGAAAACCGTAACAACTCCATAGCATTGTATTCGAGTTACAATACTGAAAAAATCAATTTATACGGTGGATTTATCTCCAACCGTATCCGGAATCTTGAAAATGGGGGTATGATTAATCCTGCACAGTTGCTTGAAATCAGTGAACAGGAGTTTATTTCAATGTGGCTTAGCGATGCAAGATTTGAACTGCGTAACATGTATTTCTTTGCAAATGGCGAATACATTGTGGGGTCAAAATCGGTTATCGGTGATGTTGAACTATTCAGACCCGTTGCAAGTGTGATTTACAAATACAAGATGGAGAATTTTATACGAACTTTTCGGGAAGGGGATAGAAGTGATAACAGTGAATATTTTAAAAACTTTTATTTGAACCCGGAGTTTACATACGACTCCACAAGATTTAATTCGGTCAATAATCAGCTACAGTTGAAGTTTCATGAAACTGCACAGAAAAAATTCAGTTTTGGCCAACGTGCTTACATCGGCGTTGATTTTGTAAATCGTTTGTTTGCAGCTCCGGGTTATAATAATCCGGTTTACCCTTTTTATCCGGGAACATTTGAAAAACATCTTTATATAGGACCCAATCCACGGTGGAACAAAAGCAGCTATGCGAACGTTTATTTAGGCGGAGGAATTTTCAGGCATTTGGGAAATTTCTGGACTTGGGATTTTGAAGGTAAGCAGTATATTACCGGTTTTCTTGCCGGACAGACTGAGTTAAAAGGATTAATATCAAAGCCATTGATTTTTATATCCGACTCAGCAGCTTCAATCCGCATCTTTGGGGAATTAATCAACCGGGTGCCTGATTATTTTCTGCAGGAATATTTCTCGAACAGGATTAAATGGGAGAATGATTTTATGAATGAGCAGATTATGAATGCTTCGTTTACTTTTATATCACCACTCAATAAGCTTGAAGCAGGAGCCCGCTACTCGCTCATTAATAATTTTATTTTTCACGGATACGGAGGGATACCTCAGCAAACCAAAAATGAACAACTGATTTTATCAGCTTTTCTGAATAAAGATTTCACTTTTGGGAATTTTGGTTTTAAAATGCAGGTGCTTTGGCAAAAAGCCTCAGCATCACAATATATACACCTGCCCGATTTTTCTGCCAGGCTGGTTCCTTATTATGATTTGGTAATTTCGAAGGTATTGTTTACCCAGATCGGTATGGACATCAGGTTCAATACAAAGTACTATGTTGATGCTTACGATCCTGCAACCGGATTTTTTTATTTACAGACTCAGCAAAAGTATGGCGACTATCCATACATGGATGCATTTGCAAATCTTAAGCTGAAAAGAACACGGGTCTTTTTTCAGTATATGAATATCGGTTCACAATTTTTAAACCGTCCATATTTTACAGCACTAAATTACCCTATGAACAGAATGACTTTCAGGCTTGGAGTAGCATGGTCATTCTATAATTAACAAGCACTTTATTAATTTTAAATTTTGTATATGATCTTGAAATATAGAAATATACTGGCTATGATAATATTAATGTCTGCTTTCTCGATTATTGTTGAGCAGACCCGGAGCTCCAGTGTATGGAATTCCGGACGTTTTGAAGCCCCTTTGAGAGACCTTGATGGAATACTTAAAGAAGGAAAGTTGAAGGTAGTGGTTGATTACAACTTTACCAATTATTTTGTGTATCGGGGTAAGCCTATGGGGTTCAAATATGAGATGCTTAAAAAACTTGCTAACGAACTTGGGGTTAAACTTGAGTTTGTTGTTAGTAACGACCTTGAGGAAACATTTAAAGGGCTTGAAACCGGAAGATTTGACCTGGCAGCAAAAAATCTTACAATAACTCGCGAAAGGGCCAGTAGGGTCGATTTTACCATGCCTGTTTCTCAAACCCGCCAGGTGCTTGTACAACGCAAAAAAAATCCTGAAACAAAATCTGACAACAGATATGTTAATAACCAACTCGAGCTGACGGGTAAAATCATAACCGTACAGAAACATACGGCATTTGTTTCGAGGCTTCATAGCATTGAGGAAGAAATCGGATCTAAGCTCACAATTGTTCAGGATTCAATTGCCGGAATTGAGCAGCTTGTTGACATGGTTTCTTCGGGTGAAATAGATTACACAGTATGTGATGAGAATATTGCAAAATTATATGCAAAGCATTGCAATAACCTCGATGTATCGGTGCCACTCAGTTTCAGGCAAAATATTGCCTGGGCTGTAAGAAAAAATGCAACCCGGCTAAAAGAATATGTTGATAATTGGCTTAAAGAGTTTATCGAAACTGATGAATACAGGCATTTGCAGGTAAAATATTTTTCGGCCGACAGGAGCATCCAGCGAGCAAGGAATGTTTACCACAGTCTCAATCAGGGCCGAATTTCGCCATACGATGATATTATCAGGAAAGAAGCAGCATTTAAGGATTGGGATTGGCGTTTGATTGCTTCGATTATTTATCATGAGTCGCAATTCGATACAGCAGCAAATTCGTGGGCAGGTGCATCCGGACTTATGCAGATTATGCCCGAAACTGCACGTGCTTTTGGCGTGGATAATATTTCAGACACCGAACAGAACATCAGCGGTGGAATTAAATTGCTGTCGTGGCTCGATTCGCAGTTGAAGAGCGAAATTTCTGACCGGAATGAAAGGATAAAGTTTGTGCTGGCTGCCTATAATGTTGGATTGGGCCACGTCAAAGATGCTCAACGGCTTGCGGGGAAATATGGCAAAGACCCTTTCAGGTGGAAAAATAATGTGGATTATTTTCTTTTGAATAAATCGCAGTCAAGGTATTATTCCGATCCTGTGGTGAAATGGGGTTATGCACGTGGAAGTGAGCCCTATGAGTTTGTTTCTGCTGTACTCAATCACTATGCGCATTATAAAAATGTCATCCCCGAATGAATTTTCTTTTTTTCAGAATATCCAGAAACTCCATCAGGATCATTGCTGTTGCTCCCCATATAAATTCTCCTTCGAATGATATGCCGGGCACCTTGAATTTTCCTGAAACGGTATGCAACGACTTGTATTTTACCTCAGGATGTCTCAGGTAGGAAATAAGTGGAAAAAAAAGCATTTTCTCCACTTCGTGTCGGTTTAATGACAGCATTGGCCTTTTATCAATCCAGGCAACAAATGGGTAAATCATGAAATTGCTCACCGATACATAAAGTGGCGTAAGTTCCCCCAAAATTTCAATTTCACAATGGGTCAATCCAATCTCTTCTGATGTTTCCCTCAGGGCTGTATCTTTTGCATTTGTGTCGTTTTGATCTTGTTTGCCACCAGGGAAACCAACCTGGCCAGCATGGATTTTCATGGTTGCAGAACGCTTGATCATGCAGGCAAACAATTCCCCGTTTTCGGGAAATATCGGTAAAAGTACCCCACTTGGCATTATACTTTGAATATTGCCTGGCGATACTTTCAAGTCCCTCCCGGGGGGCAGCATTTTCAAATGAGATTTTTCCCCCGGAAGCCCTCTTAAAAGTAATCTGCCAATATTTTCTTTCCAATGCTTCATTTTGTAAATATATAAAAACAGGGCCGTTTTCTGAATTTATTCTCCTGTTTTTATGTTGCAGGTATTCTTAATCGAAAAGTATCGATCTATCAGGAGATATTTTACTGACAAAAAATGCGGGCATTATCAACATTGTGAGTGTGATCAGAATTGCACCTGCATTGAGGAGCATGATGTGTGTAATCGAAATATTTACAGGGACCACATTCATATAATATGCTGAAGGATCGAGTTTCATCAGGCTGAAATGTTTTTGGAGCAATAACAGTGAAATACCAAACAGGTTACCCCACAGCATACCCCTTGAAACCAGGAAAGTTGAAAGGTAAAGAAAAATTTTCCAGAGACTTTTATTCTTGCTTCCCATCGATTTCAAAATACCGATCATAGTGCTCCTTTCAAGAATCAGGACAAGCAGGGCTGAAATCATATTAAATCCTGCAACAATTACCATCAGGGCAAGAATGACCCAAACGTTCATATCGAGTATTGAGAGCCAGTCAAAAATTTGCGGATATTTCCCCACGATTGAAATTGGTCTTAGTGTATTCCCCTGAGTATAACTGTAATTCAGAATAGATTCACGAACTAAGAACTCGGTTTCAGCCAGATGATTGAAATTTTTTACATTAATGCCAAATCCGCTTATTTGTGTTGAATCCCAATTATTGATGTGTTGAATTTGCCTGATGTCGGCCATCACAAAAAGATCATCAAACTCTTGCAGGTTTGTGTTGTATATTCCCGAAATTCTGAACTGCCTGATCCGGGGAATCTGTTCATCCTGGTTGATGAAATACATATAAATGGGGTCACCGGTATTAACTATCAATAATTTACTCAGGTTCTCCGAAATCAGTATTTCAGGCGAACGTTCAAGGGTTGTAAGGTCAGGTAAGTGGCCATATTTCAGATTTTGGCTGAAAAAATCCCATTTAAAATCTCTATCCACTCCCTGTAAAACAATTCCCTGAATATTGTCATCAGTTTTGATTATTCCTGGTTTTGTTGCAAATCTATATATATGGCTGATGTTTGGAAGTTGCTTCAAATCGGCAAGGAATGGTTGCTCTTCACTCACAGGTGCTGTTTCGTAAGAAAAGTTTGAATCGTAGTTTACAATTTGGATATGAGAACCAAAACCGATGACTTTTTCCCTTACTTCCTTTTTAAATCCAGTGACAATGGCCACCGATATCAACATGACTGTAATGCCCAATGCAATTCCCACCAAAGCAATATTGATAATTTTTCGCGATAGGTGTTGTCGGCTCTCTTTTTCACTGAAAAGGCGACGGGCTATAAAAAGTTCTGTATTCATATTTCAGGGATTTCTTCTGAATTTCTGCGGTTGACAAATGGAAGCGCCAGAAATGAGAACAGTCCCAGAACGATAATCATTAAAGTCATGATACCATGAGCAAGGAAAGCGAAGATTATACCATCGTCATAAGGAACGCCATACAATGCCAGTGATTCGCGGGTCATAAAATGCCATGCACCGATTCCTCCCTGAACAGGGGCAACCATTCCGAAACTGGCCATAACAAAAGTGGTTAGACCGGCCAGAGGTGAGAGCCCCGAAGTAAAATCGAAAGCAAAAAATGATACATACAGCATCATAAAATACATACTCCAAATAAATATTGTATGAAAAAGAAATGCCCATTTGTTGCGGATAAACCTGAAAGAGAGGATACCTTCTTTGAAATGGTTTGCTGTATATTCAATTTTCCGGAAAATTTTACTGCGCCTGATCTTATTCCAAAACAAAACCAGAAGAATTATCATTAAAACCCCGGTGCCAATCAAAAGCGGTGAGGTTATTAACGAAATAAGCTTGCTTTCTACTTCTGGATTTTGTTTTAAAAATCTGATGACCTGCCCGAACTGGGTGAAAACCATCAATAGCGTAAAGAATCCAAGTGCCAGCAGGTCAAATATCCGTTCGGTAATCATGGTACCTATTAACCGGGCAAAGGAGATTTTTTCATACCTCGCAAGCACCCCGCATTTTGAAAGTTCTCCCATTCGCGGAATAACAAGGTTCATGATATATCCAATCATAACTGCGAAAAAAGTATTGACCAGACGGGGCATGTGCCCCATGGGTTCAATCAGGTATCGCCAACGGATGGCACGGCTGATATGGCTCAAAAATCCAATGAAAATCGAAATCCATATCCAGAAATAATTTACATCGCTTGTAAGAATAGATTTTATCCTGTCAATGTCCTGGTCTTTATATATTATCCAGAAGATTAGTATTCCAATGACAAAGAAAATCAGGAATTTTAATGACTTTTTTATTTTCTGTTTCAATTTTCTGTGATATATATGAATTTAAATACCCATCAGTTAAGGTTTCACAACAAAGTTGATTATTTTTACCTGCCTTTTCGGGAAATTTAATAAACAATTAAACAATTACAAAAGTAGAAATTACTTTGATTTTTGCAGAGTTTATAAAGAAATAAAGAGCGATGAACGATCAGGAGGGAGATGAGTGTTGTAAGGCCCAAAAAGAGTTTAGGTCAGCATTTTTTGAAAGACAAGAATATTGCCCGAAAAATTGTTGAAAGCCTGGATCTTTCCGGCACACCTGATGTGTTGGAAATAGGTCCGGGTATGGGAGTCCTTACATCTTTTCTTCTTCAAAATCCCCGAATAAACCTAACCCTGATAGAGATTGACCGTGAATCGGTTGAATATCTTCAAAATAATTTTTACACAGATCAGATACGAATAATAGATGGAGATTTCCTGAAATTTGATCTTGCGGAAGTTTTCCCATCGGAGTTCAGCATTATCGGCAACTTCCCCTACAACATTTCATCTCAGATTTTTTTCAGGGTACTTGAAAATCGCCAAAAAACTGTTCAGGTTGTGGGGATGTTGCAAAAAGAGGTAGCCGATCGTTTCTGTGCTGCCCATGGAACCAAAACATACGGAATACTCAGTGTTCTGATGCAGGCATTTTATCGGGTTGAATATTTGTTTTCTGTTTCCGAAAATGTATTTAATCCCCCGCCCAAGGTAAAATCGGCTGTGATCAGATTAATCCGTAAGCCGGATTGGAAGCTAAATTGCGACGAGGAGCTTTTTATACAGGTAGTGAAAACCAGTTTTAATCAAAGGAGGAAAGTGCTGAGGAATTCCCTGAAACCTTTGGGTTATTTCATCCCTAAAAGGTTTGCCGGGTTTCGTGCCGAACAACTTTCGGTTGATCAGTTTATTGAATTAACCAGCGAATTGGGAAACCATAAAAATCGGGAACCATGAATTTTGAACTAAACAGGGAATTTATTGACAACCTACGGATGCTTATTGAAGCAAACGATGAAAAACAGGTTGCCGAGCTGCTCGAAGAGCTTCATCCGGCCGATATTGCCGAGATCATGGATGCCCTCAATATGGAAGAGGCAAAGTATATCTACCTGTTGCTCGATGGAGAGAAGGCTTCGGATGTTTTGATCGAAATTCCGGAAGATGACAGGAAAAAGTTTTTGAATGCCCTCCCACCGGAATATATCGCGAGGCAGTTTATCGAATTCATGGATTCTGACGATGCGGCCGATATTTTGGGAGAGCTTGATGAAGACGTAAAAAAATCGGTACTGAATGAGATTGGCGACGTCGAAATTGCTGGCGATATTGTAGATCTTCTTGAATATGATGAAGACACTGCAGGGGGGATAATGGCAAAAGAGCTGGTAGCAGTAAACGAAAACTGGACGGTTGCTACCTGTCTGAAGGAAATTGGTCGCCAGTCAGAGGATGTCGATGATATTTATTACGTGTATGTGGTAGATGACGACAACAAATTAAAAGGTGTACTGTCGTTGAAAAAACTTATTCTGAACAGTACAAGTACCCAGATTAAACACATATATAACCCTGATGTGAAATGGGTAACAACCGATACACCCCAGGAAGAAGTGGCACAGGTTATGGAAAAGTACGACCTGGTTGCAATACCTGTAGTAGATGAGATAGGCCGTTTGAAAGGCCGGATCACCTTCGACGATGTTATGGATGTTATGCGCGAAGAAGCTGAACGCGACTATAACATGGTTTCAGGTATTACAGGTGAAGTTGAAGTAGGGGATAAAGTATGGCACCTGACCCGTGCCAGGGTTCCCTGGCTCATGGTGGGGCTTTTCGGTGGAATTATGGGCTCACATGTGATTGGCGCTCATGAAGATGCTTTGTCACAGCTGCCGGCAACTGCCTTTTTTATCCCTTTGATTGCAGCCATGGCCGGAAATATTGGGGTTCAATCTTCGTCAATTGTGGTACAGACACTTGCCAGCGGTGTACGCGACTTTGCCACTCCTTTGCAGAAAATCGTGAAGCAATTATCGGTAGCATTTTTAACGGCTGGTATCTTTGCTGTGCTTATTTTTATCTACAATTTCTTTTTCAGTGACAGTATGAGCCTCACTTATGCGGTTTCTACCTCGCTGTTTATTGTAATGACCCTTGCTTCGGTATTTGGATCGCTTATCCCTCTGGCGTTGAACCGGTTAAAAATCGATCCCGCTGTGGCTACCGGCCCTTTTATTACAACAATGAACGATATTCTCGGACTTACAATTTACTTTGTTGTGAGCCAGTTTTTTCTGAAAATAATGTAACCATCACGATTATAATGAATTAATAGCTACAACCGGGTCTAGTCGGGCTGCGGTTCGGGCAGGCATCATCCCTGCAATAAAACCGATTACTGTCGAAATCATCAGTCCCATGATTATATTCCCAATTGTGAGTACAATTGACATCCCCGACAAATAATTGAAAATCAGGGTTCCGGCAAATATCAGCAGCAACCCTATTACTCCCCCGAAAACAGATAGCACAATGGATTCGAAAATGTATTCAATAAGGATAAAGAATTTTTTTGCACCCAACGATTTCTGGATACCAATAATGCGGGTTCGCTCTTTAACCGATACAAACATGATATTGGCAATGCCAAAGCCTCCCACCAGGATTGAAAATCCCCCGATTATCCAACCGGCCATATTGAAAACTTTAAAGAATGCATCAAATTGTGTGGATATCAGGTTTACCTGATTGAGGGCAAAATTATTTTCATCTAAAGGTTTCAGACGCCTGATTGAACGCATAATGGCCTGTAATTCAGCTATGAATTCATCATCATCGATTCCGGGTTTGGCTTTTACACATATGGCCTGACCCTGATCACGGTTACGCACATCAAGCATATTCATCGAATAGTTGACTGGGATATGAACCCGTTTGTCCATACTTGTACCGAACATATCCTGACCGGTTTTTTCATAGATACCGATAACCTGAAACTGGTGGCCCATAACTTTAATATACCGGTTCAATGGATTCTGATTGGGAAATAATTTCTCAGCAATTTCACTTCCAATGATGGCAAGTGGCGATGCGGAATGCATTTCCTGAGCTGTAAAATACCTTCCCTGCCAAAGCTTAAGGTTCCATACATCGAGTAATGGAAAGGTCGAAGCAAGGATCTGCACATTATCCATGTTGTCGCTCCCCGTTTGAACCTTCCGTGAGAACCCAAAAAAGAAAACAGCGTTGTCGGCCAATCGGGAACGGCGCATAATTTCGTCAATTTCGGTCACCCTGGGTACCGGCCGGTTCATATATTTCCACCAGGGATATTCGGTCTCACCTTCCGGAGGAGTCCAGGGCCATTTCTGTATGTAAACCATATTGCTCCCTAACGAATTCAGACTTTGACGAATATATCGTTCAAGCGAATCGATAACCGTAAATACTGAAATAATTGCAAATATGCCAATGGTAATCCCAAGTAAGGAAAGCAAAGTTCTAAGCTTATTTACTTTAAGTGAATTCCATGCAAAACTGAAACTTTCGTAAATTAACCTGATAAACAGCATATTTTCTTTCTCAAAAAATAATCAACTATATTGGTCGGGAAAACCCATTATCCATTACAAACATAGCATTTTAGTCAGAATATTGTTTTTTTGTTTCTTTTTCAGGATTCACCTCGTCATACCCCGATTTATGTATTGAATTTTTATCTTTGCATTCAAATTCGATAAAGATTTTAAATGACTGAATATAAAAAAATTAAGAGTGCGATTGTTTCAGTTTTCCACAAAGATAACCTGGATGCAATTTTATACAGGTTACAACAGCTTGGAGTAAAGATATACAGCACCGGAGGAACACAGTCTTTTATTGAATCATTGGAAATACCTGTTGAGCCAATTGAAGGGTTAACAGGTTATCCTTCCATTCTGGGTGGCAGGGTAAAAACCCTTCATCCCGGAGTGTTTGGTGGCATTCTTGCACGGCGCGAAAATGAAAAAGATTTGCAGCAACTTTCTCATTATAAAATTCAAGAGATTGACCTTGTAATTGTTGACCTCTATCCTTTTGAGGCTACACTTGCTTCAGGAGCTCCACCGCAGGAGATTATCGAAAAAATTGATATCGGGGGAATTTCACTGATCAGGGCTGCTGCCAAAAATTATAAAGATGTTATTGTTGTGCCCTCGCAAAATGAGTATTCAAAATTACTTGAGATTTTGAACACAGGCAATGGAAAAACTACGCTTAAAGAACGCAAATGGTTTGCATCCCGTGCATTTTCTGTCTCTTCGCATTACGATGCAGCCATCTCAAACTGGTTCAATGAAGATAGTTCTGAAATGCACCGGATTAGCCTGAATAACGGCCAGTCACTCAGATATGGTGAAAATCCGCATCAGGCAGCTACATTATTCAAATACCGAAATACAAAAACAGGTGCTGTAATTGCCGATGCGAGAGTAATTCAGGGAAAAGAATTGTCATACAATAACCTGCTTGATGCTGATGCAGCGTGGAAAGCGGCCAGTGATGCATGGCATAGTGTGACCCATATCGGGAACAAACAGTCAGTAGCTGTTGTTAAACACCTAAACCCATGCGGGCTTGCTGTGGCGGGCAATTCAATGCAGGCACTAGAACTGGCATGGGCTGGCGACCCGGTTTCGGCATTCGGGGGTATTATCTGTTTTACGGGGACTGTGGATGAAAAAATTGCTCAAATGTTCGAAAACAAGTTTGTTGAAATTATAATAGCTTCAAATTTTACAAAAGAAGCCCTTGAGGTATTTTGGAAGAAGAAAAATTTAAGGCTATTAGAGATCCCGGTCAGGCCGGTAACAACAAATGAAAAAATTGTTCGTTCGGTTAGTGGTGGTTTGCTGATCCAGGATGAAGATGAAGGTGGAGATTCAGCATTTACAACGGTCACCGAAAAGACATTCGATGAAAATAAATTAAATCTGGCCAGGTTCGGGGTAATGGCTTGCAAACATTTAAAGAGCAATGCCATAGCAATGGTTTCCGAAAATTCTGATGGGTCGTTCTGGCTTACCGGTGCTGGAATGGGACAACCTAACAGGCTCGATAGCCTCAGGCAATTGACCATTCCAAGGTTTAACCTGAAAGAAAATATAAGTATGCAGGAATCAGTGCTGGTTTCAGATGCCTTTTTCCCTTTCCGCGACAGTATTGAAGCTGCCAATGAAAATAGGGTGAAATACATTGTTCAGCCCGGTGGTAGTATCCGCGATCAGGAGGTGATTGATGCCTGCAATGAATTTGGAATTGCGATGGTCTTTACCGGACGAAGGCATTTCCGTCATTAATTATATGTTGAATATTAAATGATGAAATATAAATGGGATTATTTTCATTTTTTACACAGGAAATAGCGATTGACCTTGGTACTGCCAATACCATAATCATTCATAACGATAAAATAGTGGTTGACGAACCGTCGATAGTAGCAATTGACCTGAAGACCGAGAAGCTTGTCGCCATCGGTGAAAAAGCACGTCAGATGCAGGGAAAGACCCACGCCAATCTGAAAACCATCAGGCCTCTGAGGGATGGGGTTATTGCCGATTTTAACGCTGCAGAGCAGATGATCAGGGGAATGATTAAGATGATCAACCCTAAAAACCGGTTGTTTTCACCCTCACTAAAAATGGTTATCTGTATCCCGTCGGGAAGTACCGAAGTCGAAATCCGTGCTGTACGCGACTCATCGGAACATGCCGGTGGTCGAGAAGTTTACATGATTTACGAACCATTGGCTGCTGCTATTGGAATCGGGCTTGATGTGGAAGCCCCAGAAGGGAACATGGTGGTTGACATAGGTGGTGGAACTACTGAAATTGCAGTAATTTCACTTGGAGGTATTGTTACCAATAAATCGATCCGAATTGCCGGTGACGATCTTACTGCCGATATAATGGAGTATATGCGCCATCAGCATAACATCAAGATTGGTGAACGTACCGCCGAAGAAATTAAGATTCAGGTTGGTTCGGCATTGACAACCCTCGATAATTCTCCAAAGGATTTTGTAGTGCAGGGGCCAAATCAGATGACGTCCCTGCCAATTGAGGTGCCTGTTTCGTACAAGGAAATTGCACATTGTCTCGAAAAATCGCTGTCGAAGATTGATATGGCTATTTTGAGTGCACTTGAACAAACCCCTCCGGAGTTATATGCCGATATTGTTAAAAACGGCATCTGGCTGGCAGGCGGTGGCGCACTTTTGCGTGGACTCGATAAAAGATTGAGCGACAAACTCGGTATTCCTTTCCATATAGCCGAAGATCCTTTAAGGGCTGTGGTGAGGGGAACCGGAATAGCGCTGAAAAATGTGGATAAATTTCAATTCCTTATCCGATAAAAGGAGTATTTCCGATATATGTGGAGCCTATTCAGGTTTATTCATCGCCACCATGTTGTCATTCTGTTTATTATTCTGGAAATTACATCGTTGGTATTTGTTTTTACCCGGAATAACTTTCAGAGGGCAGCATATTTTAACTCGGCCAACTACATTTCGGGAAATATATATTCAAAGTATAACTCAGTAGTTAATTATTTAAGGCTTTCGGCTGTAAATCGTAACCTTGCCGAGGAAAATGCCAGACTCAGGCAGGCTCTGTATGCAATCCCACAAATATATTCTGAAGGGGATTCATCGACAATCCAAACGGATTTGCCCATTGGCGATTATCGGTTTTTTCCTGCCCGTGTTATCAATAACTCCGTTAACCGGCAATACAACTATTTAACCCTTGACAAAGGATTAAATGATGGCCTCAGGCCCGACATGGGTATTGCTACGGTTGATGGGGTGGTAGGTGTTGTGCTTAATGTTTCAGATTCTTATTCGACAGCCATTTCGCTCCTTAACCTCCGTTGGAATGTATCGGCCAAACTGAAACGCAATAATTATTTCGGGTCACTTTCGTGGGATGGAAAAGATTATCGTTATGCTTTGCTAAATGAAATTCCGTTTCATGTTGAAATTGAAACTGGCGATTCCATTGTAACCAGTGGTTTTTCTTCCATTTTTCCCGAAGGTTTTATGCTAGGTGTCGTTGAATCATACAATAAAGAGGGTGGCGACAACTTTTATAATATTAAGGTACGCCTTTCGGTCGATTTCAAATCGCTTACCTATGTGGAAGTGATTGACAACCGAATGAGCAAGGAGATTGAAAGGCTCGAAAAACAAAATACAGATGATACAAATCTGGATTAAATACATCATACTTTTTATAACAGCAGTCTTGGTTCAGGTTCTCTTTCTTAACCAGGTGCAACTAAGCGGATATCTTAATCCATATTTTTATTTTGTTTTTATTTTGCTCCTTCCGGTTTCCACACCCAGGTATGCAGTCTTGTTGCTCGCTTTCTTTTTAGGACTAATTGTGGATATCTTTTCAGATACATTTGGATTACATGCTGCCGCAACTGTTTTTTTGGCTTATTTCAGGACCCCGGTGATGAACCTGTTGAGTGCACGCGAATCAGATCAATTAGATTACCCCGGACTCAGGCAGACTGGCTTACGTTGGTTTTTGCTTTACACAATATTTCTAGTCCTGATACATCATCTGGTTCTGTTTTATCTCGAAGTTTTTTCCTTCGCTGATTTCTTCAGAACTTTTATCAGGGTAATTTTTAGTACCATATTCTCAGTTTTTATTATAGTTTTGAGCCAGTTTTTGGTTTTCAGGGATTAAGCAGGGAGTAACGTGGACATCAACTCAAACAGAAAATTTCTGGTTATAACCATATTCATATTCGTGGGTGTGGTATTTCTGATCAGGTTGTTCTACCTTCAGGTGGTTGATGATACCTATAAGCAATTTGCCACCAACAATGTGTTACGAAGGGTAGTGCAATATCCGGCAAGGGGATTGATCTACGACCGCAATGGCGAATTGCTTGTTTATAACAATGCTGCTTACGATCTTCTGGTAACTCCACGCGAAGTAAGGGCATTTGATACCTTGAAGTTTTGTGGGTTACTTGATATTACAATTGAAGATTTCAGACAACGCCTGAAGGAGGCCAGAGATTATTCCCCATTTAAACCTTCGGTAATTGTTAAGCAGATTTCCCTTGAGAAATATGCGATTTTGCAGGAACAATTGTACAAGGTAAGAGGGTTCTATGTGCAATCGCGAATGCTGAGGGAATATCCAAGGCCAATAGCTGCCCACTTATTGGGATATGTAGGTGAGGTTACCCGTGATATAATTGAGGCAAATCCTTATTATCAGTCAGGCGACTATATAGGAATCAGCGGAATCGAAAGGTCGTACGAGAACGAGTTACGCGGGGAAAAAGGTGTAAAATATTTAATGGTCGATGTTCACAACCGTATTCAGGGAAGTTATTTGCAGGGCGAGGCAGATACCTTGCCGCAGATCGGAAAAAACCTGATAGCCACACTTGATGCCGATTTACAGCAATATGCCGAAAGATTGCTTCGTAATAAAAGGGGAAGTGTAGTGGCAATCGAACCTTCGACGGGCGAAATTCTGGTATTTGCCAATTCGCCTGATTACGATCCGAACTTACTTGTTGGCCGTGAGCGTGGGGAAAATTACATGAACCTTGTTTCCGATCCACTTAAACCGCTTTACAACAGAAGTTTAATGGCTCAATATCCGCCGGGTTCCACTTTTAAAATGGCTAATGCCCTTGTTGCGTTGCAGGAAGGGATCATAACTCCCAAAACGCAGTATTATTGTGCACATGGTTATTATTCAGGCAATTTCAGGGTTGGCTGTCACCACGACCAGTCGTTCGACCTTGTTCCTTCCATTTCAAAATCCTGTAACGCCTATTATGTTTATGTGTTCAGGGCAATTCTTGAAAACCGCAAATATAGTGATGTGAGGGCTGCTTATGATGAATGGCGGGAGTATATGCTGAAATTTGGATTTGGAAGGACACTTGAGACCGATTTTGTGCATGAATTGAAAGGACTTGTTCCAACGTCGGATTATTATGAACGTTTTGTATTCAGGGGTTCGCGTTGGCGGGCACTGCCCATTGTTTCGCTATCAATTGGTCAGGGCGAATTGGGTATTACTCCATTGCAGCTTGCCAATTTTGCCGCTATTTTGGCCAATAGGGGGTATTATTATATTCCACACATGGTCAGGGAAATCGAAGGACAGGATATTCATCCGCGGTTCAGTAGGCCGGTATATGCAGGCATCGACCGTGAACATTATGATCTGGTGATTGAAGGGATGTACCAGGTAATGGAATCGGGAACAGGAGGTATGTCGAGGATACCGGGAATTGCGGTTTGCGGAAAAACCGGAACAGCACAGAACCCGCATGGTGCTGACCATTCCGTATTTATGGCGTTTGCACCCAAAGATGATCCAAAAATTGCCGTATCGGTCTATATCGAAAATGGAATATGGGGCTCAACCTATGCGGCACCCATCGCCAGCCTTGTGATAGAAAAATATCTCAATGATTCCATTTCGCCCAACCGGGCCTGGCTTGAAAGTAATATGCTTGAAGCAAATTTGATGAATCCGTTAATCAGGATTGAAAACAATGGCGCAGAGGAATAAATTGTGGGCAAATGTTGACTGGATTGCGGTATCGCTGGCCTTCATAATGATGTTATTGGGGTGGATTAACATTTATGCTGCAGTGTATAACGAAGAGAATCAAAGTATTCTTGATATATCGCAACAATATGGGAAACAACTTATTTGGATAGGGGCTGCCTTTTTATTGGCATTTTTAATCCTGTTGGTTGACAGTAGTTTTTACGTGTTTTTCTCATGGCCGATTTACGGATTGGTAATTTTATTCCTGATACTGGTACTCCTTGCCGGTGTTGAAATCAACGGACAGAAATCATGGTTTATCCTTTGGAGCGATTTTCGCCTTCAACCTTCCGAATTTGCCAAGTTCGGAACTGCAATGGCGGTGGCAAAAATTATAAGCAGTTACAATTTTAAACTCATAAGTACTAAGGGGATTATGTCAATTGCTGCCATTATAGGATTGCCATTGTTACTGATTTTGCTGCAACCCGATACCGGATCGGCAATAGTTTTAGTGGTATTTCTAATGGTTTTATACCGCGAAGGTTTATCGGGAATTGTACTTTTTTTCGGCCTCCTTGCCATCGTTCTCTTCCTTTTATCGTTGCTGACCGAAAATCATATTCTTCTTTTAATTCTTTTTGCAGGAAGCTTTATTGCTCATTTCATATTAAACCAGAAACTGAAAATGGTTTCTGTGGCTGCCGGAATTGGACTGGCGGTAGTTTCAGTTTTTATGGGGGTTAATTATTTTTTGGGATCTCTGTTTGAACTGGAATGGGTTATTTTGGCAGCAGTTTCTCTTAGTATGATCGGTTTTGCAATTTACATTTTACAGACCCGTTTGAAACGGTGTATGATTATTGTCGGGTTGTTTTTTGCATCGGTAATGTTTACTTATTCAGTCGATTTTGTATTTTATGAAGTATTGAAATCGCATCAGCAAGACAGAATAAACGAATTGTTGGGATTACAGTCTGATCCCAAAGGCGCCGGATGGAATGTA
Organism: Bacteroidales bacterium; assembly: GCA_037447215.1. GTDB lineage: Bacteria > Bacteroidota > Bacteroidia > Bacteroidales > Prolixibacteraceae > UBA1413. The sequence continues at coordinate 238,678 of JBBIHB010000001.1, read as the reverse complement.
AACCAGAGTAAAATTGCCATCGGTTCGGGAGGATTTTCAGGAAAAGGCTTTTTAAATGGCACACAAACCAAGTATAATTTTGTTCCTGAACAAAGTACCGATTTCATTTTTTGTACCGTTGGCGAAGAATGGGGGTTTTTAGGCTCTTTTGTTGTTATCGCACTTTTTGTTTTGCTTTTTGTCCGGTTAATCATCCTTGCCGAAAGGCAACGCTCTGTTTATTCAAGGGTTTATGGTTATTCGGTTGCTTCCATTTTGTTTTTTCACTTTGCGGTAAATGTTGGAATGACCATCGGGCTTATGCCTGTAATTGGGATTCCCTTACCATTCTTCAGTTATGGAGGTTCATCGCTCTGGGCATTTACGATTCTGCTTTTTGTGTTTCTCCGCCTCGATGCCAGCCGATTGGATAAACTTGTTTAGCCTGTTTGCCAGGGATTAATTTGCCACTTTAATACTATTCGAAAAACCATTTCCAATAACCTGAACCACATAAATACCTTTGGGCAATTTCTGGGCGGGAATTGTATGAAGACCCTGAAATGTTTTTTGTGACTCGTAAAGTGAGTCCCCTTTCAGGTTGTAGAGGCGGACAGCGTATTCGTCCATCTCTGCTGACGGTAGGTACAAATGGAAATGATCATCTTTTCTGAATACAATCAATTCAGTAGAGGGACCCTTCCGGGTTTCGGTGAAGGATGAAGATGTATAGATAGAAAGATCGGGCATTTTGTCGAGGGTGATAACAAAATCATTGCCAAGTATCCTTTTCCAGTCATCAACCGAATTGTGTTTCGGATCTTTGGTATGTGTTCCATACCAGGGCATGAACCACGACCAAAATGCGCCATCTTTCTGCATATTTTCAGGATAAGGGATTGAACCGTTTTCGCTCAATGTTATTATCCTCCTTCCACCAAAAATCTCTTTTACTTTGTTAAATGCAATTACCTGTGAACCATGTTCCCTTTCTCCTGGATAAATATCCATTCCCAGGATGTCAACATATTCATCGCCCGGATACCAGGGAAGCGCTTGCGAATCGTCGGTGGTTGTCCAAACCCAGATCAGGTTATTCAGACCGTGGTGATTGGTCAATCGGTCGTACACAAGTCTCCAAAGGGTGATACAGGGAGCTGCCCCTTTAGCCCCCCACCAGAACCAACCACCCGAAGCTTCGTGCAGCGGGCGCCATAAAACAGGCACATTTGCTGCCTGAAGTTCTTTCAGGTAGGTTGAAACAATGTCAATATCCCTGATCATGGCCTTATAGTCAGAACTTTCAGGATCGTTGATCCGTGTTATGTCAAACTGTGTGTCTTTGGTATAAAACGCATTTGTTTTATGTGAAGGATCGCGCCAGTGCCAGCAAATCGTAACAATTCCATTCCTTTTCGACCATGTTTTCGCATCCTTTACCAGGTCGGGGTTGTTCTGCCACGAAGGAGGATTGCTTCCGGTATGGTCCATAAAATCAAGGCCTAGTATGGCAGGTTCCTTTCCTATATTTGCCTTGAGCCAGGTTATTTCATTTGTACTGTTGCTCAAAGGTTTCAGGGTCATTACCCCCGATATGGTTTTTTTTCCGAAATTGTCCCTGAGGAATGAATATAGATTTTGTGTAACCGGAGTAACATTAGGATTAACCGGTTTCAAAGGTATGTTGAATCCCTGGGTACCACCTTCGGTTTTAACAAACCTGACGTAATCAATATGAAACCAGGTCCAGTTTGGCGTAATAATTACCTCTATCATTCCTTTTGGCAGGTTTAAAGTTCCGAATTTTTCTTCGTAAAAACCGCCACCTTTTCTCAGGATTTGTAATGCGCTTTTAATCCCGTTAACCTCAACATTGATAACTTTATCACCAGAATCGGCTGAGTATCCTATGTAAATATCATAAAAACCTTCAATAGGGATATTTACAGGGATAGTCAGTTTGTCGGCCGTATTGGTAAATTGAGTAATATAGCCTGTTCCCGAATATCCACTTTTTGATGTGGCTATCCTGAGCCCCGATGACCATATACCACTTTCAGCTTCTACTTTAAAGTCCTGGGTAAATGCCAGGAGGGTATATAAAAGAAATAGGATTGACAGCAAATATTTCATTTTCAGATTTTTTCGAATCCACACCATTTTTGGAGCGCCACAGGGATTTTGATCCCGCCTTCGAATTGGTTATTTTCGAGCAGTGCGGCAACAATTCGTGGCAATGCCAGGGCGCTTCCATTCAAGGTATGGGCCAATTGTGGCTTTTTTCCTGCTTCGTCACGATACCGCAACTTTAACCGGTTTGCCTGAAACGATTCAAAATTAGACACCGAACTCACTTCGAGCCATTTTTTCTGGGCAGCCGACCAGACTTCGAAATCGTAGGTCATGGCAGAGGTAAAGCCCATATCGCCCCCGCACAAACGCAAAATCCGGTAAGGAAATTCCAGCTTTTGCACAAGTGATTCCACATAGCTGGCCATTTCTTCGAGAACCTGATATGAATTATCGGGATGGGCAATCTGGACAATTTCAACTTTGTCGAATTGGTGCAGGCGGTTAAGTCCACGAACATCTTTGCCATACGAACCGGCTTCTCGTCGGAAACAGGCGCTGTAAGCACAATTTTTCACCGGAAGTTCTGATGCGTCAAGAATCACATCACGGTAAATATTGGTAACCGGTACTTCGGCAGTGGGGATGAGATAAAAATTATCTTCGGTTACATGGTACATTTGGCCTTCTTTGTCGGGGAGCTGTCCGGTGCCAAATCCCGATGCCTCATTTACCATAAGAGGGGGCTGAACTTCTTCGTAACCTATACTGCGTGCCTCATCTAGAAAGAAGTTTATGAGGGCACGCTGAAGTTGCGCACCTTTTCCCCTGTAAACAGGAAAGCCTGCCCCGGTTAACTTAACACCCAGCTCAAAATCGATCAGATTATACCGGGCAGCAAGTTCCCAGTGTGGAAGTGCATCGTCGGTAAGTTCAGGAAAACGGCCTCCTGAGCGGATAATCTGATTATCTTCGGCGCCTTTACCCGCAGGAACTTCTTTATTGGGTGTATTGGGCAACAAAACCAGAAGATTTTGGACCTGTATTTCAATGTCAGTAAAAATCTGGTCGAGCTGCCTGATGGTTTCCTTCAATTCAACGCTGCGGGTCTTGGCCTGGTTTGCTTCTGCAATTTTTTCATCTTTAAACAAAATACCTATTTCTTTGGACAAACGGTTCATTTCAGCCTTGGCATTGTCGGCCTGCACTTGTGTCTGATTTCGCGTTTCGAGTAATTTCAAAATGGAATTTATAATTTCCCGTGCATCGAAATTTCTTTTTGCCAGCTTTTCAATTACTTCACCTGGCTTTTCCTGAATATATTTTAATGTCAGCATATCGGTATTAAATTCATTTGTAATTAATGCAAATTATTAAAGTGGGGAGTACAAAAATATGAAAAGTTGCCTGCGATTTTAGAATTGGGACCGAAAAGGTTTAAACTAAAATACCCCGGCTTGGCTGCCGGGGTATTTTATAATTACGATTAACAGATTTTCGTATAATAACTATCGGTTAATTGCTTGCAGCGTCAACAGTAACAATGGGTTCAACCGATACATATGACCTGTTGTCTTTCTTTTTGCTAAAAACAACTGTTCCGTTTACAAGGGCAAATAAGGTATGATCTTTACCAATACCAACATTTTCGCCCGGATGATGCTTTGTTCCCCTTTGGCGAACAAGTATATTTCCCGCTTTTGCAAATTGGCCGCCAAATATTTTGACGCCAAGTCGTTTGCTTTCCGATTCGCGTCCGTTTTTCGAACTACCTACACCTTTCTTATGAGCCATGGTCTTAAAATTTTAATTATCCAACAATTTCTTCGATGAGTACCTGAGTAAAAGATTGCCGGTGCCCATTCATTTTTTGATAACTCTTCCTTCTTTTCTTTTTGAAAATAAGTACTTTATCACCCTTGGTATGTTCAACGACTTTGACAGTAACTTTGGCTCCTTCCAATACGGGAGTACCAACCGATACATTGCCTTCATTCTCTACCAACAGCACTTTGTCGAATTCAACTGACGACCCTTCGGCGGCTGCAAGCCTGTGTACAAATACTTTTTTGCCTTTTTGAACTTTAAATTGCTGTCCAGCAATATCAACAATTGCGTACATAAAAATTTTTCGTTTTATAGTTTTGCCCGTCAGGCGGAAAACCCACCTGTTTTCACTTATCAGCCTGAACGAACCCAATTTTGGGATTGCAAAAGTAGTCATTTTCAATTCATAACCAAATCCAACACCCATAAATTTCAGATAATTTCATGTTGGAACAATCAGCCTGCACGAAAAAAACAGTCAAAAATTGGGATAGCCTGATTTTTCAATTAATTTTATACCGCCAAGAATGGTTGTTTCAGATCATAATTGTCAGAATTTTAATTATTTGATTACTTACAGGCGAGGCATTTATTATGCAGAAGGTTAAACTTAATATCTTAGGCTTATCGGTGAGTCAGACTCAAACTGGCGCATACGCGCTGGTGCTGGCTGAAGAAAATGGTGACCGCAGATTACCCATCATTATCGGACCGGTTGAGGCACAGGCCATTGCAATCCAACTCGAAGGATTAAAACCACCAAGGCCTCTTACTCATGACTTGATTAAGAATATTGCCATCGCATTTGAAATTGCGCTGATCGAGGTGGTAATACATAAACTGGAAGAAGGGATTTTCTATTCCGAACTGCTGTTTGAAATGGATGGCAAGGAAATCAGTGTTGATTCGCGCACTTCTGATGCAGTTGCCCTTGCACTGAGATTCAGGTGTCCGATTTATTCCACTGAAGATATACTTCATAAAGCTGGAATTGTGCTGGATATAACCGAAGAACGTTCATCAAAAATTCATCGAGACGAAGATTCTGTAGGCCGTGGCCATTCGATGTATGAAAAGTATAGCCTTTCCGACCTTGAAGGATTACTTACTGAGGCTGTTCAGAATGAGGATTATGAAAAGGCATCTCTAATTCGCGATGAAATAAAGCGCCGGAAAAAATAAATCAAATTCCTATGATTAAATTTATGCGTTATACCCTGTTATTCTTTTTTCTGATTTTTTCAATTGTATCCGGAACATCCGCTCAGGAGATTTTTATTGATTCAACATTTCAGAGAAATAAGGTTGATTCGGCCACTCTTGAAGTTGTTACCCCGGATGCACAACCTGTTACCTCGTCGTTGTTGCTGAGTAAAACACCCGAAGAACCCTTTTCAATTATCACACTTTTCCGGGGGTTATTAGGGATGTTCATTTTACTTTTGCTTGGATACCTGCTCAGCCATAACCGGAAACATATTCCATGGAAAACGGTTTTTACAGGTCTTGCATTTCAGGTTGTCCTGGCTGTTGGGGTGTTATATGTACCATTCATAAGGGGAGGGTTCGAATTTGCCGGTCATATATTTGTGAAAATCCTTGATTTTACAAAAGCCGGAAGTGAATTCCTGCTGGGGGGTCTTATGGATACCAATACATATGGATATATTTTCCTTTTTCAGGTTCTTCCTACAATTATTTTCTTTTCGGCATTAACCAGTCTTTTATTCTATTGGGGAATAATCCAGAAAGTGGTTTATGCCCTGGCATGGGTTTTTACCAAGTTTTTGAGGATATCGGGAGCTGAAGCCCTGTCAGTAGCCGGAAATATTTTTCTTGGCCAAACTGAATCCCCTTTGATGATAAAAGCATACCTGCCCAAAATGGGTAATTCGGAGATTTTGCTTGTAATGACAGGCGGTATGGCAACACTTGCAGGTGGTGTATTGGCCGCTTATATTGCCATGTTGGGTGGCGACGATCCGGTTATGCGGCTCGAATTTGCCAAGCACTTGTTAACCGCGTCAGTTATGGCTGCGCCTGCGGCTATTGTTTTTTCAAAAATGATTGTACCCCCTAATACCGAAATAAACAAAGATATCGAAGTTAGTCGTGATAAAATCGGCAGCAATGTTCTGGACGCCATAACCAATGGCACCAGCGAAGGGGTCAAGCTGGCTGTGAATGTGGCAGCTATGTTGTTGGCTTTTATTGCATTTATTGCAATGTTCAATTTTATCGTTGGAAAGATCGGGCAATGGACTTCCCTGAACGACCTGATCAATACAGCAACCAACGGACGTTATTCCGGTTTATCGCTCCAGTTTTTATTGGGTTATACATTTGCACCTTTGATGTGGTTAATCGGAATTACGCCTGCCGATATTGTTCTTGTTGGCCGTTTATTGGGAGAAAAACTTATTCTGACAGAGTTCATTGGCTATATCAGCCTGGCCGAGATGAAAACAGCAGGGGTTTTCGCTTCACAAAAATCAATAATAATGGCAACTTACCTGCTATGCGGTTTTGCCAATGTGGCTTCCATCGGTATCCAGATTGGCGGAATTGGATCGTTGGCGCCCAATAAAAGGGTGTTGTTATCAAAATATGGCGTTCCTGCCCTGATTGCTGGAACTCTCACTTCACTGATGTCGGCAACCATTATCGGAATGCTTCTGGGATAATATTTATATCGGGCAATTTTCATTTTATCCATTATTTTTGTGCCTTTATTATTGAAAAATCTTAAAGAATTAATTACATGGAAATTGCCAGCAAATATAATCCGGCCGATGTTGAAAGTAAGTGGTACAGCTATTGGATGGAAAATAACCTCTTTCATTCTGAACCAGATGACCGTGAGCCCTATACCATTGTAATACCTCCACCCAATGTCACCGGCGTACTCCACATGGGGCACATGCTGAACAATACCATTCAGGACATACTGATACGCCGTGCACGCATGACGGGCAAAAATGCCTGTTGGGTGCCCGGAACCGACCATGCATCAATAGCTACCGAAGCGAAAGTTGTGAATAAACTCCGTGAGGCTGGAATCGAAAAAACTTCCCTCAGCCGCGATGAATTTCTTGAGCATGCCTGGGAATGGACCCATAAGCATGGTGGGATCATCCTCGAGCAATTGAAGAAACTTGGTGCATCGTGCGATTGGGAACGTACGGCATTTACCATGGACAGCCAGCGCAGCGATTCTGTAATCAATGTTTTTGTTGACCTATTCAATAAAGGTTTTATTTACCGTAGTGTACGTATGGTTAACTGGGATACACAGGCAAAAACAGCACTGTCAGACGAAGAGGTAATTTACAAGGAAGTGCAGTCGAAACTTTATTACCTGAAATACCGGGTTGAAGACAATGAAAACCAGTTTGTAACCATAGCCACCACCCGTCCTGAAACCATACTTGGCGATACGGCCGTTTGTGTGCATCCCGAAGATCCGCGCTTTGGCCATCTGGTAGGGAAAAGAGTATTGGTTCCATTGATCAATCGGAGGGTTCCGGTTATTCAGGACGAATATGTTGATATGGAGTTCGGAACCGGCTGCCTGAAAGTAACGCCCGCGCACGATGTAAACGATTATAACCTCGGATTAAAGCACAACCTCGAATTTATTGATATTTTCAATGATGATGGCACATTAAGCTCAAATGTAAATTTATTTGTTGGTGAAGATAGGTTCGTAGTCAGGGAGAAGATTGTTCTCGAATTGGAAAAAGCCGGTAACATAGCCCTTGTCGAAGATTATGTGAATAAAGTTGGTTATTCTGAGCGTACCGATGTAGTTATTGAGCCTAAACTTTCAGCTCAATGGTTCCTGAAAATGGGGGAGCTTGTTGTCCCTGCTCTCGAAAATGTGATGAACGATAACATACGGTTTTACCCTCCGAAGTTCAAAAATATTTACCGCCACTGGATGGGAAACATCAAAGATTGGTGTATCAGTCGCCAGTTGTGGTGGGGGCACCGTATTCCCGTTTATTACCTTCATGATGGCAGTTTTGTGGTTGCTGCCACACCAGGGGAAGCGCTTATCCTTGCCCGGAAGAAAACCGGTAATGAAAATCTTGCCTTAAGCGATCTGCACCAGGATGAAGATGTACTCGATACATGGTTCAGTAGTTGGCTATGGCCCATTTCGGTATTTGATGGTATAAACCAACCCGATAATGCGGAAATCCGGTATTATTACCCGACCAGCGATCTGGTAACAGCTCCTGATATCATTTTTTTCTGGGTTGCCCGTATGATTATTGCCGGATACGAATATAGAAATGATTTTCCTTTTAAAAATGTGTATTATACCGGAATGGTGCGCGATAAGCTTGGGCGTAAAATGTCGAAATCATTGGGAAACTCACCCGATCCGCTCGATTTAATCGAGAAATTTGGTGCCGATGGGGTTAGAGTAGGAATGTTACTTTGTTCCCCTGCTGGTGGCGACCTTTTATTCGATGAAAGCTTGCCTCAACAGGGTGCCGGGTTCGCAACAAAAATATGGAACGCATTCCGCCTGGTAAAAAACTGGGAAGTTTCCGAAAACCTGGTTCAACCCGAACATTCGAAACTTGCCCTTAACTGGTTTAACCATAAGTTGAGCGAGGTGAATCAAATACTTACCGATCATTTTGAAAAATTCAGGATATCGGATGCTCTGATGCTGGTTTATACAACGGTTCGCGACGAGTTCTCCGGCTGGCTGCGAAAACCTATAATGAGGTGGTTCACCTATTTGATCAGTTATTGCGGCTGATGCATCCATTTATGCCTTTTATTACCGAAGAAATATGGCAATTGCTTGTCAATCGAAAGCCTGGTGAAAGCATAATGGTTTCACAAATGCCCGAACTTCGGCGGTTTGATGATGAATGTCTTGGTGCGTTTGAAAATGTCAAAGAAGCAATTTCAGGAATCAGGAAAATTAGGCTTGAGAATTCGGTGCCTATTAAGGATCCGCTCGAACTCTTTGTTCAACCTGGGGAAAAAGGATATATAGCGGAACTAAACCCGATTATTTCGAGGCTTGGAAATATTTCCCGGGTCAGAATAATTGACAGCGAAGTCAAAGGAGCGGCATCGTTCAGGGTAAAATCGACCAACTATTATGTGCAACTGGCCGATCATATTGACTATGAAGAAGAGGTGCGTAAGCTTTGCCAGGAACTTGAATACACCAAAGGTTTTTTGATTTCGGTATTGAGAAAACTCGGAAATGAAAAATTTGTTTCCAGTGCGCCTGCGGTTGTAGTCGATAAAGAGAGGATTAAACAATCGGATGCCGAAGCCCGGATAAAAGTTCTTGAAGAGCGGATTAAGGCGATCACGAAATAATCCTCATAAAACCTTTAGGGTTTTGTAATGGCAATTCGAACCAGAACCTTGAACCTTTGCCCGGCCTGGAGTCGAGTTTGAGTTCGCCTCCTAGCAGGGCAACAAAATGCTGTGCAACAGAAAGCCCGATTCCAGATCCGCTTTTCTTGGCCAGCCGGTCTTTTTCAATTACATAAAACCTGCTGAAAATGTTCTCCTTTTCGTCATCGGGGATACCCGGTCCGGTATCTTCTACAAAAAACTCAACTGTAGCTGCGTTTTTGTAAGTATAACCAAATGAGATGGCACCCTCATCGGTGAAACGTATGGCATTGTCAATAAGTTTTTGCAGGCTTTCTTTTAAAAGGTTTGGATCGGTTTCGAAACCCACCTCATCGTGGTGGATTGCAGTAACCATCTTGAATGTGAGTTCCCGGTTGTCGGGCAGAAGGGGAAAAAACTGGTTATAAAGGTCCCTTAAAAGTTGATGAATATTGCTGTAGGAAAATTTAACTTCCAGGGTATTGGTTTCTATTTTCGAAAGATGAATGGTGTTGTCGATCATGGTGAGCAACTGGTGTCCATGTGCCGAAATATCGTTGATAAATTCCTCTTTTTCATAATCTGAAACCCCATGTTCGGCAAGCATCTTTGTTAAACCCATAATGATGTTCATCGGCGTCCGGATGTCGTGCGATAAATTTGCCAGGAACCTCGATTTAAGCGCAACAGCATCTTCGGCCCTTGTTTTTGCATGTTCAAGCTCAATTTCGGCCTTTTTCCTGCGTGTGATATCACGTGCGATTGAAATGACCGCATTGTTGTTTAGACGTGCAATACGCATTTCGAAAAGAAGGGTGGTTTGGTTAACTTCCATTGAGTATTCAATGGTTTCAATGGTATTCTTGTCGATTGCTTTGTGGATACATTCAAATATTTTCCGGGCCATACTCTCCGGAAATCCAACATCGAAAATTGTACTCCCGATAACATTGGCTGCGTCCATGTGCAAATCGGCCTGGCCTTTGAACACAATATCATCGAATGTTCCCTCTCTGTCAATCACGAAAAATATGTCGGGTATGGCTTCAAGTAATGCAAGATAACGGTCGCGCGTTTCCTGTAACTTTTTGATTTCTTTCTTTTCCTGTGTAATATCATAAAAAACACAAGTACAATTATACTGGTTGAACCATAAAATATGGATATTGTACCATTTGTCGTGATAAGGTGAATAAATTTCGCTTTGCTGTTTGGGGTTAATAATAAACAAATCGTTCCAGTTGGTATTGTTCCGGAATATAAACCTGAAAAGATAATTCAGTTCCTGGTTCTGTGTTTCCTGGAAAGTTATCCTGAATTGCGATTCGAAAGCGTGGTTGACTTTGGCAATGGCAAGCCGGGTAATATTCCCATCCTGATCGCGTTCGGCAGTTATTTGTGCAAGAGGTTGCTTGACCGTCTGAAAAATCTCATTCATCTGACGTTCGATTGCTACCTGCTCTTCACGGCTTTTTCGGAAGCGATTGTCGAAACTTAACCGGATCATTATTGCCGTTGCATAGACAAAATTCAGGGCAATTATAGGGTTAGTAGCAAAAACCTGATTAAATGAAAAGAGTTGATCCAGCATATCGGCTTCTGCAATATGAAATAGCAGTGTTGCAATGCCGCTGATCATAAACAAGACAAACCTGAAATTTATAGGCGAGAAATAGGTCAGTACAACGGTTCCGGCTATATACCACCAAAGGGTATAATATATGGTTTCTGCTGGTGGTGCATTGTTGCTGAATTCGGCATGATAATAGAGATATATTATTATCGGTACAAGAAATATCAGGTTAAGGGCAAGATTTAATTTCTTCTGGTTAGTAAAATACAACATCCCCAAAAACATAACCAGTACCGAAATATCGGCAATGAGATTCCCGATTTCTGGCCTGAACAGCAATTTAAACAACATGACAAGGCCCGAAAAAGCCAGACCAGTTGTGGCAACTGCCTTAAGTCCAAAAAGAGTATTTTCTTCTTCGGTTTTTTTCCCTTGAAATGCGGATATCAAATCTTCAATATTTTTTCTTAACCTGTTCAATTATAAGAGATTGTAAATATCAGTTTATCCAATAATCAAAAAAGCACTGTAAAAATAACGTAAATGTTTGATGAATAACAGGGTTAACCTGATTTTTGTTATTCTTTGTTTCTGAGGTTAGGATTAGCTTTGCAATCAGGAATGTAAACAAAAAAATACATCTATGGAAAAAGGATTTTTTGATGTACCCGTTGCGGTAAACGAACCGATCCTGAGTTATGCCCCTGGCACTCCGGAGAGAAAAGAACTGCAGGAAACGCTCTCGAAGATGAGGGGTAAAGAGGTGGAACTTCCGATGATAATTGGTGGCAAGGAAATATGGACAGGGAAACTTGAACGAATGTTTCCCCCGCATGATATCAGGCATACCCTTGGCTATTATCATCAGGGTGATTCGTCGCATGTTCAAATGGCCATTGAAGCGGCGCTCGGAGCCAGAAAACAGTGGGCAGCTTTATCGTGGGAACACCGTGTTTCAATATTTCTGAAAGCTGCCGACCTATTAACAGGTCCATATCGGGCGAGGCTCCATGCTGCTACCATGCTCGGGCAATCGAAAAATGCTTTTCAGGCTGAAATTGATGCTGCTTGCGAACTGGCTGATTTCTTCCGGTTCGGTGTTCGCGAAATGACACGGATTTATAAAATGCAACCCGAATCATCGAGGGGAATTTGGAATTATAATGAATTCAGGCCGCTAGAAGGTTTCGTGTATGCTTTGACGCCTTTCAATTTTACTTCCATAGCAGGCAACCTGCCGGCAGCTCCTGCCATGATGGGTAATGTAGTGGTATGGAAACCCTCAAAAACAGCAGTATATTCTGCAGGGGTGATTATGGACCTTTTCAGGGAAGCTGGGGTTCCCGATGGAGTGATTAACCTGGTGTTTGTTTCGGGCCCGGTAGGGGCAAAAACTGTCATGGATCATCCCGATTTTGCTGGCATCCATTTTACAGGTTCGACAGGCGTATTTCAATCGGTTTGGAAAAATATAGGAGAAAACATCCACAAGTATAAATCGTATCCACGTATTGTTGGCGAAACCGGTGGAAAGGATTTCATTTTTGCCGATTCAACCTGCGACAGACAGGCTTTGGTTATTGCCATGGTGCGTGGGGCTTTTGAATATCAGGGGCAAAAATGTTCGGCAGCTTCGAGGGCTTATATACCAGCGAGTATATGGCCCGATGTGAAGGAAAGGTTAGGTAATGAACTGGCAGTAGTCAAAATGGGCCCTCCCGAAGATTTCACCAACTTCTTCAATGCGGTTATCGACGAAAGTTCGTTCGATAAATTGGCCGGTTTTATTGATAACGCGCGAAAAGATGCTGATGCCGAAGTAATTTTTGGTGGAAATTGCGACAAAACGGTAGGGTATTTCATTGAACCGACAGTAATACAGGCGTACAATCCGAAATATATCACTATGGAGGAAGAGCTGTTTGGACCGGTATTAACCATTTATGTCTATGACGATGAAAAACTGGACGAAACGCTTGATTTACTCGATAATACCTCGATATATGCATTGACCGGGGCAGTATTTTCGCAAAATCGATACAACATCGAGAAATATTCCCGTAGGCTTGAAAATGCAGCCGGAAATTTTTATATCAACGATAAGCCTTCCGGGGCTGTGGTAGGGCAACAACCCTTTGGAGGGGCACGTGGTTCGGGGACAAACGATAAAGCAGGATCAATTTTCAACTTGCTCCGATGGGTCAATATCCGCACCATAAAAGAAAATTTCAATCCGCCGCATAGCTATACCTATCCCAACTTTGCACCGGATAATGAATAAACTGTTTGTTGTTAATAAAGCGGGAGGCAAAATCAAAATTTCTCCCGCTTTTTTATTAGTTTAGCATGAAAATTATTGCATGCTCATGGAAAATATCAAGAGGCAACCACGAATAGTCAAAATGCTGAAAAACAAATATTTTATTGCTTTTATGATTTTTCTGGTTTGGCTCACGTTTTTTGATGAAAACAATCTCGTGGCCCACCGCAGGAATAAAAAACGATTGGCCACCCTCAAAGAACAACAAATTACATTTAAGGCAAGAATAGCATCGGATAAACAAAAAATTGAAGAATTGCGTTCGGGTCAGGAAAACCTTGAAAAATATGCCCGGGAACAGTTTTTTATGGCCAAACCCGATGAAGATGTATTTGTCATAGTAGAGAAATAGTATAAAGGCGCCTGATTTTCCCTCATTTGCAGGTAATAAGTTTCAGCAATAATATCCTTATCCAGATAATCTAAAAAAAATGCATAACAACATTAAATCCCAATAAAAGGTATAATATTATTTCAGCCCATATAGGCTTTATTGACAGAAGGAGGTTGGTTAATAAAAATGCAACAGGTATGGCCGAAACTATAAAAATTTCAATTGAAACGGCGGGAATAACAAAAAAGGAGATCATAAGGGACATAAACATGAGGAAAAACACGAGGTAATATTGCCTGATGCTAACTTTCTTTTTGTCGTACTGCAAAATAATGAGGTAACTTCCTATTAAAGTAAGAAAGAGCAGGAACCCAAGGAAGATAAGTTCAGAATAATTATTTCCGAGCCGGTCATTTGGTGTTATTATGTTTATCTTAAACAAATTAATCAGTTCATAAATCCTGTCGAAAAGGAAAAACCAGGAAAAAACGAATATCCAGGGAATCAGGAAACCGATAATTGATACGAATACCTCACGCCCACGGGTTTCGCGACAAAGAATTATGGTGCCGGCCACAAAAGAAGGTAAAAGAATAGCCAAATTAAGGTAGAACAAGGAGCCAATACCAAGTAGAAAAGTTGCATCGAATGACTGGCTGTAAGGCTTGCGTTGATCAAATGCATTGAAAAGCCGGTAAATTGCAAGAAGAAAAAACACTACAGCAAAATATACCGGGTGCAAAACATGCATTTCTTTAAAACCGCCTGCAATCAGAATAAATACAATCCCAACTATCAACGACCGTATTCTGAAAAAACCATATTCAACATTAATTCTTTGAACAAATACGGCTGCAAGGATAAACAGGAGAAGGCCCAATACTGTCGAAAGCATGGGGTAATCAGTTAGCTGCCCGATAATAAATTTAAATGGTATTGTTTGATTTTCGCCGTAATAAAAATTGAAACCGGGAGGCGATGTGAGTTGTCCAATCCAAGCACTTGCTGCCAACAATGGCAGCAATATATAGCCAAAAAGCCAACTCGATTTTATGGTACGGAAAAGCATTATTGCAGGTCGAATCCTATATCGTTTCTGAAATATTTCCCCTCAAAACTGATAATCCCGGCATTTTCCCTGGCTTTCATCAGGGCTTCGTCAATTGTGGCACCAGTAGCACTTACAGCAATAACCCTGCCCCCGTTGGTTTTCAGCTTTCCGAATTCGAGCCGTGTTCCGGCATGGAACAATGTACAGTCCGATGTTTTATCGTATCCGGTTATATTCTTCCCTCTTTCGTAATCGCCAGGGTACCCTCCCGATACCAACATAATGGTTGCTGCTGTGTCAGGTGAAATATCGATGGTTTTGCCTGATAATTGTTTTTCTGCTGCTGCATCAAGAAGTTTCAGAAGATCACTATTGATCCGGAGCATGATAGCTTCGGTTTCGGGATCGCCAAGCCTTACATTGTATTCAATTACATAAGGATCGCCATTGCAATTTATAAGTCCGAAAAAGATGAATCCCACATATTCGATGTTTTCTTCCTGCAAACCTTTTAGGGTTGGCTCAATGATCCGGTTTTTCACCTTTTCCATGAATTCACCACCGGCAAATGGTACCGGCGACACAGCTCCCATCCGGTGTCGCCTTCTCCTATTCGTTTATAGTCTTTTGCTTCTGGAAAAAGGATATAATCTTTGCCATCGGAAAGAATAAAAACGGAGAGTTCGATCCCGGTTAAGAATTCCTCAATAACCACTGTTTTACTGGCATCCCCGAAACGTCCTACCAGCATCTCCCAAAGTGCATCCTGTGCGTATTCCAATGAATCGATAATCAAAACCCCTTTCCCTGCTGCCAACCCGTCAGCTTTCAGGACATAAGGTGGTTGAAGGCTTTTCAGAAACCTGAAACCCTCTTCTGCGGTTGATTTTTTAAACGAGGCAAACCGGGCAGTGGGGATGTTATGCCTGATCATGAAATTTTTTGCAAAATCTTTACTTCCTTCGAGCATTGCTCCTTCCTTACCAGGGCCAATCACTTTCACATACTGAAGGTCGGGGTCGTTACTGAAAAAATCGTGAATCCCTTCAACCAAAGGGGCTTCGGGGCCAACCACAAGCATGTCGATTTCATTTTCCAGAACTTCGCGTTTAATGTCGCTGAAGTTCCCGGGATCAACCGAAAGGTTAATGCCATGTTCTGATGTTCCGGGATTTCCTGGTGCGAAATACAGATTGGTGAGGTCACGACTCTGGCTGATTTTCCAGCCTATGGCGTGTTCCCGCCCGCCCGATCCTAATATCAATACATTCATGCTGCTTATGTTTTTATCTTTCAGATTGTTTCGTGATACCCTTTCAAAATTATAAATTAAATTGTTAAAGCCATCACCTCTGAATGGTTTAACATTTCAACCATTCAGTCTGCAAATGTAATTGGCCAAACTAACTAATTGGAATTGCCGAAGGATGAAAACCTTTATCTTTTAACATTTTAATGACCAGAGGCAGCGCCGTTTTTAATTTGTCAGCCGATTTTATTGAATCGTGGAATGTTATAATTGATCCGGGGCGTACATAACTTTCTACGCGGTTTAATAAATCATCAGGTATCGAAGATTGGGCATAATCAAGGGTTAAAATGTCCCACATCACTATCTGGTAGTGTTTTGAAAGGTAGCGGTATTGCGATGGTTTCATAAGCCCATGAGGTGGCCTGAAAAGCCGTGAGTCGATAAGTTCAGAAGCCTTTTCAATGTTCTGAAAAAAATCAGCATTCCTGGTTTTTAAGCCTTTGAGGTGGTTGTAGGTATGGTTTCCGGTTGAATGACCATTGTTGAGGATTCTTTTGTAGATTGCGGGATATTTGTGTACATTTTCCCCCACACAAAAGAAAGTTGCTTTAACATCCTCGGCAGAAAGGATGTCCAGGACAGCAGATGTTGCTTCCGGTACAGGCCCATCGTCGAATGTTAGGTAAATATTTCTGTTATTGCCATTCAAAACCCAAAAGGCATCGGGAAACAAACGCCTTATGAATTGAGGTGGATGAACCCGGGGATCGATCATCAGCGCATCGATCCAATAAACCGGTTGTAATATTCTTCGAAGGTATTTCCTGCCTTTTCAGCCATTTCTTCATCGCCTGCTGCCGTTGCAATCCGTTCGAGTTTCTGAAGGTAGAACAGGTTTTTCTGCATTTCATCGTTAACATCGCCCGAATTTCGGAATTTCGATTCAAGTGCAAAGAGATAACTTAACATATCCTCGAACGATTTATAGGCTTCGGTTGCTTTTTCCCTTGCTTTTTCAATTGCTCCGGCCTGATAGATTGTGTTGATCATGTCGAGCGAGAAAAATTCATGGGGTACAACACGGTGGGGCACAAGTTCGTAACCTTTTTCGATCACACGGATTGCTTTTTCAAGTTTGTCTTCGTCAATCAATTGTTGCTCCTGTCCTGGCAATTTCACTTCGCTCGATGTCAGTGAAGATGAATCCCGTGCCTCGGTAACCAACTGGCTGGCCAACCGGTTGAAATTGTTACGGATATTGGTCATCATCCTTACATTGTTTTCATCCAGATACACATCCGGATCATTCATGTTACCCCATTTGAATTCGTTCATCAGGTTGTTGTACATGATGTCGGAAGCCGCATTCCCGAAGTTGATGCGTTCGTTTGATGGTGTTTCCCTCCTGATAGGCACCAGCCTGTAAGCAAAACCTTCGAGCTGGAAATAATCCTGAAGGTTGAGGTATTTATTGCTTCCGATGGTTATGGCGAAGTATAAAGGCCTTTCCCAGTTGTTGTTGGCAAGGAGATCGAGGATCATGAATTCATCTTTTGGCAGGAAGTCTTTATGACGGAGATCGATATACATGGTATCCACAATTTTATCATAATCCTGTGGTCGAACTACTTTATTACGGATAACTGCATCTTTGTCGATGGGGAAAGAGATAATTTTTTTGGGAATATAGGAAGCATTATTTGCTTGACGGAGTTTTGTGGCCGCGTCTTCACTGGCAACAAATGCCACTGCTTCGCGAAGGTCAACCGTTTCGCGCCTGATACGTGGATCGTCGAGCAGATAGACCAGATCGCGGGTCCCCTGCGTGTATTGCTCTTCGCGCAGCGAAAAAGGCAAAGGTTTCGAATCCCACATCTTACGTTTCATTTGCGAAATGTACCAATCGGTTTGCAGGTAGCTCAGGTTGCAAACCCGCACATCGCGGCGGACGCCTTCCACATCCTGGTTGTACCACAAGGGGAAGGTGTCGTTATCGCCATTGGTAAACACAATTCCCTGTTCGGCAACTGTTTTCAGATAATTGGCTCCAAGATCGCGTGCGGTATATCGGTTGGAACGGTCATGGTCGTCATAGTTTTCGACCAGAAGAAGAACCGGTACAGCCAGAATTCCTGCTAACGTTACCAGCGAAGCATTCAGGTTGTCGGGCAGGACTTTTTTCAGGGCTTCGTATAAAGCCAGTACGCCTATGCCTATCCAGATAGAGAAAGCATAAAACGAACCGGCATAGGCATAATCCCTCTCTCGTGGCTGAAGCGGGTATTGGTTGAGGTACACCACTATAGCAAGCCCCGTCAGGATAAAGAGCAGGGTAACCACCCACAATCCCTGCTTACCTTCCTTACCTTTGTTGAATTGGTAAAAAATACCCAGAAGACCGAATATGAGGGGCAGAAAATAATATTTGTTCCTTGCCTTGTTATTTGCCAGCTGTTCGGGAAGGTTTTTCTGGTCGCCAAGCCTGAAATTATCAATGGCACTTATCCCACTGATCCAATTACCATTCAGTACCCCTCCATGACTTTGAACATCGTTCTGCCGTCCGGCAAAATTCCACATAAAATAGCGCATATACATATGCCCAACCTGGTAGCGGAAAAAGAACCTGAGATTTTCACCCATAGTAGGTTTAACAATGGTCTCCATTTCGCCCCTTTCATTCTGGTGCCTGATACGCCTTCCTTTTATCTGAGCCCATGATTCGTATTCGGCAGCATGGGAAGGATCCATCGAACTCCACATTCTCGGGAAAAGGGTTTTGAATTTATCATCGTAGTTGGGGACAATCCTATATTCGGTGATGACATAACGTCCATCGCGCTGGGTATAGTAGGGAGAACCCTGGGTGTACCGGTTATTCGGATTATGGGGTGAGTTATAGTATTGCCCGTAAAAGAGCGGCCTTGAGCCATACTGTTCCCGGTTCAGGTAAGATAACAGGGAAAAGGTATCGTTGGGGCTGTTCTGATCCATGGGCGGGCCTGCAGCCGAACGGATAATAATCAATGCAAACGATGAATACCCGATAAAAATTACCGTCAGTGCCACAGCAATGGTATTCCATACAATCAGGTTTTTCTGTACTGTGTAACGTATAGCCCAAATCATTCCTGCGGTAAGGGCTATCACATAAAATAGGGCGCCTGAGTGGAACGGTAACCCTAAAGTGTTGACAAACAGAAGTTCGAACCATGAAGCAATTTTGACAAAACCTGGTATTACACCATACATTAATCCTGCAAGGATGGCAACTGAAACCACCAATGCCCATACAATCCCTTTAGGTGTAACTTCATATTTTTTGAAATAATATACAAAAACAATAGCCGGAATGGCAAGCAGGTTCAGGAGGTGGACACCTATTGAAAGCCCAATCAGATAGGATATTAGGATTAACCAGCGGTTGGAGTGGGGTTCATCGGCAATATTTTCCCATTTCAGGATGACCCAGAAAACCAGTGCAGTAAGGAACGACGACATGGCATAAACTTCCCCTTCAACTGCCGAAAACCAGAAAGTATCTGTAAAGGCATAGCCAAGTGCGCCAACAAGGCCAGCGCCAATTATGGCAATCAGGTTCCCTGTTGGTACCTCTTCTGATGTTGAAACCAGTTTCTTAGCCAGATGGGTAATGCTCCAGAACAGGAACAATATAGTAAAAGCACTGGCCAGCGCAGACATAATGTTAACCATTACTGCTGCATTGGAAGGTGATCCCCCCAGAAGCGTAAACAACCGGCCAACAATCATAAACACCGGCGCTCCCGGTGGGTGGCCCACCTGCAAAGTTGCAGCAGTGGTAATAAACTCACCACAGTCCCAGAAACTGGTTGTAGGTTCGATAGTTAACAGATATACAACAGCCGAAACCACAAATGCAGCCCAGCCTACCACTAAATTATACAGATTGTAACGCTTCATACATTTTTCGTTTCCAAACAAAATCCCAATGAATCAGGCTTTTGATTTATTTTTCCGCGAAGATAGCGGTTTTGGTAAAATCTCACAGCGAATTAGCAGACTGTTTTAAAATTATAACATTATTCCCGTCACCATCATTCCGGTATTGATGCCTTCGCGCCGTGCCGAGAAATATTTTTGCGGGTTGGAAAACGTACATTCCCGGGCAATTTCGATTTGCGTTAAAGGGATACCGGCGTGGGTCAGTTGTATCTTATTGGCAGTCCAGAGATCGAGATGGTAACGTCCACTTTTTTGCCTGACCAGGATTTGGTTGGCATAGTTGAATTTTTCCATGAACATGTTCACAACCTCATCGCCTGTTTCATACACATCGGGGCCGATGGATGGGCCAATTGCTGCATAAATGTTTTCGGGTTTGCACAAAAAATCCTTCACCATAACCTGCACAGTTTTAATGCCAATTCCGGCAAGGGTTCCTTTCCATCCGGCATGTGCTGCTCCTGCAACCTTGTTTGATGGATCGTAAAACAAAATGGGAACACAATCGGCTGTGCGGATGCAGAGGCATATTCCCGGTGTGGATGTAATCAACGCATCGGTTTCGTTCAACTTTTTTAAAGTAAGAGAGTTAACTGCAGATACGTTGGCTGAATGACACTGATGGGGGAAAACCAGATGATCAGGTTCTATACCCAGTTTCTGTGACAGCAATAAACGATTGTATCTATTGTCATAACGTTGCGATTTAGCAAAAGGGATATGCATATTATCATAATCACCTTTTGTGGTGGTGAAAGCTGTCAGTCCCTGAAATCTGCCATGTTCAAAGTAAAAAATCATAAAACTCACTCATTCGTTTTTCAGCAAATTGTTCAGCTTTTCAAAATCGAGCAGGGTAACCGTTTTCTGTTTTATTGCAATTAAACCTTCGCGTTGCATTTCTCCCAATACCCTCGAAAGCGAAGGGCGGGTTACCCCGAAAAGATCGGCAAGTTGCTGCAGCGTTTGTTTCAACTCAACTGAATGATATCTGTTTCCTGCCTGCTGTAAAAGATAATGGGCCACCTTTCCCCTGATACTCCTGAAGCTCAGAAAATGAAGCTTGTTTGAAAGAAACTGTGTCCTCGATGATATGGCATTCAGGTAATTGGTAAGTACCTGTTGTTCGGATTGCATCAATCGCAGGAATTCGGGAACTGTAATGGAAACAATCTCTGTTTCTGAAAGCGTGGTAACAGTAACCGGAAATACATTGTTGTTCCCAAACAGAAATGCTGAGGCAAGCGGACGGGGCGTTTCGATATCCTCAATTTTGAGTGTTTTTCCGGTATAGTCAAGCATTTCACCTTTAACCATGCCTTTCTGCAGTATATATAAGTGGTTGACGGGTTCGCCCATCGACGCAACCAGCACATCTTTGGGGTAACGTTTTACCTGGTACTGAACATTCTGAAAAAGCTGTTCAATTCTTTCGGGGGATAAACCGCTGAAGATCGGCGACATGGATAAAGTCTTAAAATCCGGCATAACAACACTGTTCTGTAACAAATGGTACAATTCATAAAACAGCACCAAATTATTTTTGTTGTGTAAAATATATAAATATGATCAGGGAAATTGTAAAAATAGACGAAGATTTATGTAATGGTTGCGGTTTATGTGTGCCCGGTTGCCACGAAGGGGCTTTACAGATTATTGACGGTAAAGCACGTTTGATCAGTGAATTGATGTGCGATGGGTTAGGGGCTTGCATTGGCCATTGCCCCGAAGGGGCTATAACCATTGAGGAACGCGAAGCTGAAGCTTACGATGAAACTACTGTTATTGCGCAAATGGTTAAAAGCGGAAAGAATACTGTTTTTGCCCATTTGAAACATTTGCAGGAGCATGGGGAAACCGGTTATTTAAAAGAGGCTACCAATTGGCTGAAAGCAAACAGGGATTCACTGCCTTTTTTAATTGCCGAAGTACATGAACTACTGCATGGAAACAAAGAAAAATCGCATAGCCGCGATGAAGGCCCGGGCTGCGGATGTGCAGGTTCTGCCCCTCAGTCGTTTGCTGCAGCAGCAGGTGGTTTTCGGATGGCAGGTGCAACAACAGCAGCATCATCAACTCAGGAGCCTGCCGGTTCGGAGCTTACCCAATGGCCGGTGCAATTGCACCTGATCAACCCGGCGGCATCTTATTTCCAGGGAGCTGATCTGCTTGTAGCGGCCGATTGTGCTGCATTTGCACACGGCGATTTTCACCGCACTTTCATCAAGGGCAAAAAAATGGTTATCGCCTGTCCAAAACTCGATCAAAGCAAAGAAACCTATATCCAAAAATTTATCCGTCTGATCGATGAAACAAGGGTTAATACTATTTCGGTAGTTATTATGGAAGTTCCCTGTTGCGGTGGTCTTATTCAGATGGTGCAGTATGCTGCTCAGATGGCCAACCGGAGGGTGCCAGTTAAGTCTATTACCATTAGCATAAGAGGAGAAGTGCTTTCTGAAGAATGGGTATAGTTATAATGATCCGAAAGGTTGATGATGTTGAAAACTGTGAAGTCACAAACTAAATTATGGACAAATTCACCTGATGGCTTAAGATCAACTGGTGAAAAGTATGTGAAAATACTATATTGAGCAGATATCTGTTGGCTGAGGGATCACCCGGAGAATGCAGGTTATTTGATCCAAATTGACCTTATTTGTAGAATAGTTTGAGAAAAGACCTTATTGAGCAGATGATATTTAAGTCACCATTTCAATTTATTTCCTGTATTGGTTTTAATATCGTGATATTGTGTCCAGTTTCTACATAACAAATTATTTCCTCCATAAACAGGAGAAATGATTCATTGATAGTTTGGTGGTTTTTTTCCAATACTTCAATTGCTTTGAGGCTTAAGGCTGGAAGTGAAGTGTAATTAGTCATTATCCGGAGGGCTTTTTCGAGCCCTTCTGTTGTTGCATACGATTCGAGCCGTTTATGCTGAATCATTATCGGGAGGAATTGTTGCACCCTGAACGGTAACCTGAGGTAATGAGAAAGTAGGATACCGTGCGCATTCCGTGCAAAATCACGAAGCGGGTGCCCCGAAAACCGGTTCCATTGTTTGGCCAGGAGATGGTCGAAAACCACATCGACAACGATACCGGAATATCGGCCATAATGATTTTTGAAAAGTGCATTTACTTCCCTGAAATGGATGTTCCTATCGGTGAAGTCATCAATAGACCGGTGCAGAAGTATCCCCTTGCGGATATCGCCGCTATATTGTTCAAACCGGTTCCCTTTAACATAGTCGCCCATGAAATTGCCGGTTTTAATTTCATCCGATTCGCCCGAAAGGTAGAGATGTGCCAGAAAATTCACAAAAATCAATATTTAACACAATGAAACGAAGGTAACCCAAAAATGTTTTTTAACACACTTTTTTGTACTATGGGATGAGATTTATCTTGTTTTTTGAAATGGCTAATTGACTACTTTTCGGATCAAAAAGAAAAAGTATATGAAGGCACAAAAAGTAATTATAATAGGCGCAGCAGGCCGCGATTTTCATAATTTCAACACTTTTTTCCGCAACAACGATAATTATCAGGTAGTTGCATTTACTGCAGCGCAGATCCCCGATATCCACGGGCGGAAATATCCATCAGAACTTGCAGGGAAACTCTATCCGGAAGGAATTCCCATTTATCATCAGGATGAATTGAATACTTTAATTTCTTGCCTCCAGGCTGATATCTGTGTATTCTCCTATAGTGACGTACCCAACCAGTATGTAATGAGGCTTTCGGCACTGGTTAATGCAAGTGGGGCTATCTTTATGCTTTTAGGGCCAAAACAAACCCAACTGAAGAGTACTAAACCGGTAATTTCAGTATGTGCCACCCGCACCGGTGCCGGTAAAAGCCAGACCAGCCGAAAAATTGTGCAGATGTTGATGCTAAAAGGCCTGCGCGTGGTAGCAGTGAGGCACCCAATGCCCTACGGAAACCTTACAGAACAGAAGGTTCAGCGTTTCGCAACTATCGATGACCTGTCCATGCATAAATGCACCATCGAAGAAATTGAAGAGTATGAACCACACATAGTCAGGGGCAATGTTATTTATGCCGGGGTGGATTACGAGGCCATCCTGCGTGCTGCCGAAAACGACCCCGATGGATGCGACGTAATCTTGTGGGATGGTGGCAACAACGATTTTCCGTTTTATAAACCCGACCTTGCTATTGTGGTTGCCGATCCGCACCGCGCAGGAGCCGAACTCACCTATTATCCCAGCGAACTGAATATACGCATGGCCGATGTGGTGATTGTCAATAAAATTGATACTGCATCACCTGAAAGTATTGATACGGTGCGAAAAAACATCGAACTGATTAACCCTGCTGCCATTGTCATTGATGGAGCAAGCCCAATACGGGTTGATGATGCATCGCTGATCAGGGGAAAGAGGGTTCTTGCTGTGGAAGATGGGCCCACGCTCACCCACGGTGAAATGAAGATTGGGGCAGCTGTGGTTGCGGCCCAGAAGTTCGGGGCTTCGCAACTGGTTGATCCACGCCCATATTTAGCCGGAAAACTGAACGACACGTTCTGCACGTACCCCAATATTGGAACCCTTCTACCGGCCATGGGATATAGCCCCGAACAGGTACAAGACCTTGAAACCACCATAAACAATACCGATTGCGATGCGGTGATTATAGGGACACCTATTGACCTGAAACGTCTGATAAAAATTAATAAACCGGCAACCCGTGTTTTTTACGATCTTGAGGAAATTGGTTATCCGAAGCTGGATGAAGTGCTGACAGGTTTCATAAATCGCTTTCACCTTCAGAGAGGCTGAATTATAAATTGTTGACATGTAATCCTCAAAATTAATCCGGCAAGGGACGTGTTATTATGGGCTTTCCTATCTGTTGGGACAGATTTTCATTCCCGACCATCTGTAATAATTCTTCCGTTTAATCGGGCTATTTTGTTATTTTTGCACATTGAAAATTAGAAAAGCTATGGGCAAAAAGATAGTCGCATTCGGGGAATTGGTCTGGGATATATTTCCCGATGGCAAATTGCTGGGCGGCGCTCCGGTAAACCTGGTTTACAGGGTAAATTCTTTTGGCGACGAAGGTGTTTTGCTTTCGCGAATCGGCGATGATGAACTTGGCCATGAAGCATTAGCCCAATTGAATAAGCTTGAAATTTTGGATGATAATGTTCAGATCGACCCTGAATTCCCTACCGGAACAGCCCAAGTAAAAATTGGAAGCGAAGGCCGGGCCGATTACATTATCGAACCCGATATGGCATTTGATCATATTGAATTTACTTCAGAAGCCCTTAAGCTGATCCGTAGCGCCGATTGCCTGGTGTTTGGAACACTGGTTCAACGCTACGGGATATCAAAAAATACCCTTCGCGAACTTCTGAATGAATCGCCACAAACCATTAAGTACCTCGACCTGAAATTGCGGAAAAACTGTTTCAGCCGTCCGGTTCTCGAAAGCAGCCTTCATATTGCAAACATTCTCAGGGTAAAGGAGAACGAACTTTATACCCTGAAAAGCGAACTGGGCCTCTTCGAATTTGAAACGAGGGAATTGGCAAAAGAAGTAATTAATGAATACAAACTCGATATAGTATTGGTTACCAAAAGTAAATCGGGCGCATGTGCAATTACCCGGGGGGGCGATTATTTCGAGGATGCCGGATACAAAATTGACCTTGTTGACACGGTTGGATCAGGTTCGGCTTTTTCTGCCGGATTTTTAAATGTTTATCTTGGAAACCAGGATGTTGAAGAGGCCTTAAAATTCGCAAATGCTGCCGGGGCTGCAACTGCTGCAACACATGGAGCAACTTCATTGGTCACCAAAAAAAGAATTACTGAATTGATGCGAAAGGGTGAACGCCGATAATGTTTATCTTTATGGGCAAATCTGATCAACTTTTTGCATTATGACAACAAACCGTAGAAATTTCCTTCGCACTGCTTCACTGGCTGCAGCAGTTGTTTCTGTAGGGGGGGCACTTAAAGCTTCCTCATTTTCAGGGGTTCCCTCCGAAAAAATAAATGTTGCGCTTATAGGCGTAAGGAACATGGGTTTCGGAATCCTTGAGAGGCATCTGGAAACCGGTAAGGTTAACTGTGTTGCTCTGTGCGACGTGGACAGAAGCCTACTCGATAAACGCGCCGCCGATGTTCTGAATAACTTTGGGCAGAAGCCAAAACTTTATGGCGACTTCCGGAGTCTGCTCGAAAACAAAGATGTGGATGCGGTAATAGTTGGTACGCCCGACCATTGGCATTGCCTTCAAACTGTAAATGCCTGCGAAGCCGGAAAAGATGTATATGTTGAAAAACCAATGGCAAATTCCATTGCCGAATGCGACATCATGGTAAAAGCTGCCAGAAAGTATAACCGAATTGTTCAGGTTGGCCAGCAGCAACGGAGTGGTATTCACTGGAAAGAAGTTAACCGCAAAATTAAGGAGGGAAAAATAGGTAAGCTCCGGAAAGTCAATATCTGGGGTAATTTTATTTATGGGGTTGGGCAGCCTAAACAGCCCGATCAACCTGTCCCCGAGGGTGTTGATTTCGATTTGTGGCTTGGGCCGGCCCCTTTAAGGCCTTTTAATCCTGCACGGTTCCACGGAAGCTGGCGCATGTTCTGGGATCACGGTGGCGGTTTGATGACCGACTGGGGCGTTCACCTAATCGATATGGCATTTTGGGCAAAAGACTTGGTTGTTCCGCCTAAAATTACCATGGCATCGGGGGGTAATCTTTCATTCGAAAACAACGACCATGAAACATTCGATACCATGTCGGTAATCTGGCAACACGACGATTTTATTGTAACATGGGAACATACTGCCGGAACACAAAACGGACCCTGGGGAAAAAATTATGGCCTGGCCTTTATTGGCGACGATGCAACCCTTGTGGTCAACCGGCAGGGATACCAGATTATTCCCGAGTGGGATAATAACAAAAAAGCAAACCGGGCCGAAGCCCTCGAAGTATCTATGCGGGGAGAAAATCATGGCGAACATGTGGCCGATTTCATAGAGTGTGTGAAAAGCCGTAAAACCCCGGCTTGTCCGCCCGAAAAAGGCAGGGCTGTTGCTGTTGCCGCCCACGCTGCAAATATTGCTGTTCGCACCAATGAAAACTTCCTGGTGTGGGACGAAGGCAAAGGTAAATTCTCGAATTCCGAAAAAGCCAATAAAATGGTGGTCCCCGAATATCGTAAACCATGGGAATTACCTGTTTTATAAACGATTTACAAAAAATTAAATTCAAACTATCATGACAACAATAAACCGACGTAGTTTTATTCTCCGGTCAGCAATAACCACCGCAGGCGTATTGGGATCAGCACACCTGTTTGCCGGGCTCCCCGATAGGAAGTTACATTCAATGGGATTTATTTCAGGGATTGTAAATAATTTCCTGAAAGAAGACTGGAAAGGAACCCTTGCATCGTTGGCAGCTATGGGCTACAACGAGATGGAAGGTGGTTGGAACCTTGGCAGTTCGCCAAAAGAGATGCTGCAATACTGCAAAAGTATAGGAATCAGGCCGGTTGCCGGTGGGTTAGGCCTGGTTCAATTGCTCGACGGTACCGAAAAGCATATCGAAAGGGCTCTCGAATGTGAAAATGATTTTTTGGTTTGCTACTGGCCATGGCTCGATGGTGCCGACAATATTACTGCCGATCAATGCAGGCAGTCGGCCGAAACCCTCAACAAAATAGGAGAAATGTGCAAAAAAGCCGGCCTGAAATTTTGCTGGCACAACCACGATAAAGAATTTTTAAAAAACACTGGTGAGGGGCTTCCTTTTGATTTGCTGATGAAGTGGGTCGATCCAAATCTGGTGAGCGTCGAGTTGGATATTTATTGGGTGAAAAAGGGTGGGGCCGATCCACTTGAAACCCTCAAAAAATATGCTGGAAGATATACCATACTCCATCTGAAGGATATGGACAACGAAACCGACAGAAGTTTTGCATGTCCGGGCGATGGTATAATTGATTTTGAACCGATTATGAAAGTTGCTATAGATCAGGGGATTAAGCATTATTTTGTAGAACGCGATGGTGAAACTGATGGCATCAATTGTTTGCAAAACAGTGCCAATTATCTGAAACAATTAAAGTTGTAGAAAAAATATTGTAAAACATATTTTTTTTGGTAACCTGAAGCAGCAGTTTTCAGTTTAATAAAAAAATACTGTTTTTATGAAAACAACATCTGTCAAGCTGATGAAAGGTTTGACTGAAAACCTTTGGCAGCAATACATCCGACGCGTACCCTATGCACGGATTTATTCCGACCTGGTTACCGAAAAAGGGGGAAAGGTGGCGCATGACCATATTTCTTTCCGTACTTTCAATACAAATACAGGAGAGCAACCCAATGGGATCAAAGCATTGGGTCATCTGTTCGAAATACTGAACTACCAGAAGTCGGGGAAATATAAATTTTCTAAAATGAAGGCAACTGCTGCCCATTTTGAGCATCCCGACCCATTATTGCCAAAAATATTTGTCAGCCAGCTCGAAGTTGCTGAATTGCCCGGCTGGGCTCAGTTTATAATTAACGATTGTGTTGCCGAAACTCATTATCTGATTTCCGATGAAGCTATCGAACTCTTGAATAATCTCGGCAACAAGGGTTCAATCACCAACGAGGCAGGTGAAATTCTTGTTGAAGAATTGACCGGGTATTTCAGAAGGCCCTGGAAACTGCCCACAAAGGATGATTTATTAAAAATCAATGATGTTTCACCATATGCAGCATGGACCCTACTTCATGGAAATTCTGTAAACCATTTTGCTGCTGCAATCAATTTTCAGGGTGTCTCTATTTGGCCCGATATTGAAACTACCTGCAGGGCAATGGCAGAGGAAGGTATTCCTATGAAAAACGAACTTGAAGGGAAAAAGGGGAGCATCCTCAGGCAATCGGCAACACTTGCTGTGAAGGAAACCATTCCTTTCAGGGGTGAGAATGGCGAAATTGAAGAGATGGATTGGACTTATGCCTATTATGAATTTACAGAGCGCGGTTATATCATCGGCGAGGGAGGTGAAAAATTGTTTACAGGCTTTATTCCCGATCAGGATACCCAACTATTTAAAATGACGGAGACAAGGGAGAATTGACAACATCGAGATAAGCACCAAAAATGTTGTCCTTTGTAAATTCAGAAATAGGGACAAATCCTGAAGCGACCATTCCTGATTCTAAAGTAAGGGGATGGCTTTGAATTCTTTCCAAAGCATATCTGGTAAATGATTTATGTTTGTTGAACCAGATTCCGAATGTTCCTACCGATTTTGGGATAATCCGTTTTTCTATATTCAATGCCACATGCCCCATTGTATATCTCCAGTTGATTTCGAGGATTGGATTGATTTTGAGTAAACCGGCATCATCGCGGAATATCAAAGTGTCAATACCGATTGGGCCATGATAGTGCGATGGAATTTCCATTTCTGTTAACATTTGGATGTGAATGGAAGGGAGTAATTTTTCCATCGAATCGATGAATCTTTTTTCAACGTGGGGTACGGATGTGGGATATCCTTTAAGATAATTTCCCTTGTACTGGCCCTTACTGTCGGTAAAAAACCTCGAATAGCCAAGAAATTGAATACCATCCGGGAGAATTTCATAAAGAAAGCCTAAATCAAAAATTTTATTCAGCAACGGTTCAACCATAACAATCCCCTGGTTTTGTATCATTCCCTCCAATCGTTGCCTGATTGATTTATGTAAAGGGTAACTGGTAACTTGCTGTAACCCCCTGCCCGAGCTACTCCAGGGGAGCTTTACCATAAGTTTTCCCCATTTCAGGTAAAGTTTTTCGATCTGTTCGACCGAATCGCAAGGTTGTGGTAAAAAACCTGCGTCGATAAACGATTTGTGTTTGTAATTCTTTAACATGCTATCTAAAAGACCGAGTGCTGTTGAGCGGCTGAAAAGCCTGCGTTGCTGTTCGTTCCAGTTGCTGATGGGCGATTTATAAAAAGTTTTACTGCATGATGCTTTAAAAGGTTTTAAAAGGTTATGGGCTGCCGGACTCCAACCCCATGGCCTGAGGTGTGATATGGGTTCCGAAATAAAGATTTGGTCGCTGAGAGATTCAGTAATGGTTTTAAAACGGGGAATTGTAAAACCTGCGAGGTGAAGATTTTTAAGAAGCTGCTCTGATGGGATTTCGTGAACAAGGACTATATCGTTTTGCTGGCATAAAAACTGCGGCAAGTTTGTAAGATCCCTCTCCATCGTTTGCAGCAGCAAATTAGGCTTCCAGCTCGCTGTTTTGTTGGCTATGGCAAAATCGCAGGTAGGATTGAACAGGAAAATATCGGGACCCGGCATAATGTGCTAATGAATTTGCTCACCGGACTTTTCTTTCTGATCTAATTCGCCCCAGAAATCGAGAAAAGGGAATACTGATGGTGCAAAGTTTTTTACGGGTTCATACATCCGGGAGTTTTGTTTTGCCTCTTTCGAAATCAAATGCACATCCTGATCGAGTTTGTTGAATACTACCAGAAAAACAGACAACACAAGGGCACCTTTTACAACCCCGAAAACCAAACCTGCCAATTGATTCAAAAAACCTAAATGAATTGATTTTATTAATTTACTTACCATTGCGCCGATTATGTTTACAATTATCAGGACTATAATAAATGTTACCAAAAAAGCAATTACCGAAAGGAATCGACTCTGGTAATCAAAATTTTCAGTAATGAGCTGTGCAATGAGCCCCGAAAATTGCAGTGCCGCCCAGATACCTAAAATTAATGCCGCAAGGCCGGCCAATTCTTCGATGAAACCCTTTCTGAACCCATTAATGGCTGAAAGGAGAATCAGGATCAGTAATATGATATCTATGTAATTCATAATGATGGAAAAGTATTTTAGATGGCTAAAGGTACAAAAAAACTATACCAGCCTTTTGGGCGGATAAAATTTTCTAATTTTGGACAAAAATCAGGATATGCCGTTTTTGAATTCTATAATTAACTGGCTTAATGTCAATCGTATATATCAGATTGAATTGTATGGGAAGTATCCCCGCGATATCCAGCAGAAAATGTTTTCTGATCTGATTAGGTTGGCTGCCGATACCGAATGGGGGAAAAAGTTCGATTACTCTGGTATAACCTCTGTTAAGGAATATCAGAAAAGAGTGCCACTTCAGAACTACGAAGATATTAAACCCTGGGTTGACCGATTGAGGCAGGGTGAGCGTGATATTCTCTGGCCGGGTGAGGTGAAGTGGTTTGCCAAATCATCGGGGACTACCAGCGACAAAAGCAAATTTATTCCGGTTACCAGTGAAGCACTCGAGGATTGTCATTTCAGGGGTGGGAAAGATGTTCTTGCCCTATATTTAAAAAACCACCCCGAAACCAATCTGATATGGGGCAAATCGCTGACACTTGGAGGCAGCACCCGTATAAATAATTTCGGCAACAAATCCTATTACGGCGACTTGTCGGCTATTCTTATTGAAAATGTTCCATTCTGGACAGAATTTATCCGGATTCCTCCGCCCGGGATCGCCCTGATTGAAGAGTTTGAAGAGAAAATTGATAAAATTATAGATACGTCGGTCAACAAAAATGTTACCAGTATGGCAGGTGTACCATCGTGGTACCTTGTAATGTTAAAAAAAGTACTCGAGAGGACTGGAAAGTCAAATATTCTTGAAGTATGGCCTAACCTTGAACTGTTTATTCACGGAGGTGTGAATTTCGATCCATACAGGGAGCAATTCAGGGAAATCATCCCTTCACCTTCCATGAATTATATGGAAACTTACAATGCTTCCGAAGGTTTTTTTGCCATTCAGGATAACCCAAGTACCCACGATATGTTGCTAATGCTCGATATAGGAGTGTTCTATGAATTTATTCCCATGACGGAGTGGGGGAGCAGTAACCCAACAGTTCTTCCACTTTCGGAGGTGGAGATGGACGAAAATTATGCCATGGTTATCAGTACAAATGGGGGTTTATGGCGATATATTATCGGCGACACAGTAAAGTTCACATCAAAGTATCCGTATAAAATAAAAATTACCGGAAGGACGAAACACTTCATCAACGCATTTGGAGAAGAGGTGATTGTTGATAATGCCGAACAGGCTTTGCGGATTGCCTGTGAAAGTACCGGTGCCATTATCAGCGAATATACCGCAGGTCCTGTTTTTATGGGGTTGGGTAATAAAGGTGCGCACCAGTGGATTATCGAATTTCAGAAACAGCCACAAACCCTCGAACAGTTTGTTTCGTGCCTCGATAATGCCCTGAAAATGCTCAATTCGGACTATGAAGCCAAACGGCATAAAAACCTGACCCTCGAAATGCCCCATTTAGTAAACGCCCCTCAGGGTACTTTTTATAAGTGGATGAAAATGAGAGGTAAGATCGGAGGGCAAAATAAAATTCCCCGATTATCGAACGATCGTCAATATTTAGATCAACTTCTCGAATTGTTGAATTGAAAATAGCTGTTAAATTTGTTGCAACTTAAAAAATCGAAACTATGCATATTGCAGTCGCCGGAAACATTGGTGCAGGCAAAACTACCCTGACCGAGCTTCTTTCTAAACATTACGGATGGTCAGCCAATTACGAAGATGTGGACGATAATCCCTATCTCAACGATTTCTACAACGATATGCAACGCTGGTCGTTCAATCTTCAGATTTACTTTCTGAATTCGAGGTTCAACCAGATATTGGAAATCCGCAAGTCGGGGAAAACAATTGTTCAGGATAGGACTATATATGAAGATGCAGAGATTTTTGCCCCTAACCTTCATTCTATGGGATTGATGAGCACCCGCGATTTCAAAAACTATAAAACACTATTCGACCTGATGACAAGCCTGGTTCAGCCACCCGATCTCCTGATTTACCTCAGGGCTACAATTCCTACCCTCGTCAACCAGATTGAGAAACGCGGGAGAGAATACGAAAATTCTATCCGGCTCGATTACCTGCGGCAACTCAACGACAGATATGAGAAATGGATAAAAGGCTATACTTTGGGTAAGTTGCTCATTATTAATGTTGATGAACTTAATTTTGCTACCAGTAAAGAAGATTTGAGCACGGTAATCAACAAAATTGACGCATTAATACATGGCCTTTTTTAATATTTAAAAATGCATATCGAAAATTATTCTTCGAGGTTACTCGAAAATGCTGTAAACGAATTTTCGAAACTCCCTGGCATCGGGAAAAAAACTGCATTAAGATTGGTTTTGCATTTACTCAGACAGGATAAGGAAGCGGTTACACGGTTTGGTGAGTCGGTGGTTCGTCTGCGGAACGAAATTGTTCATTGCAGGATTTGCCATAATGTGTCCGATACCGAAGTTTGTACAATTTGCTCAAATCCTTCGCGTAATCCTTCAATTGTTTGTGTTGTCGAAAATATCAGGGATGTGATGTCGGTCGAAAATACCCATCAGTTCAATGGTTTATACCATGTTTTGGGCGGCATTATTTCACCAATGGATGGAATTGCCCCATCGCATCTCGAAATCGACTCACTGATCAAAAGAGTTGAAGCAGGCGGTATTGATGAAGTAATTCTGGCCTTGCCCACAACCATGGAAGGCGATACCACCAATTATTATATTTTTCGTAAGCTAAAGCCATTCAGTGTGGTTGTTACTACTCTGGCCCGGGGAATATCTGTAGGCGACGACCTGGAATACACCGATGAAATTACCCTTGGCCGCTCCATTGTAAACCGCCTTGATTTTGAGCAGAGTATGAGTCGATAAAAATATTTAACATTTTCTATCATTTTGCCTAAACCCCTTATTATCTCTACATTAAAACTGTTTTTGTATGGGGGGGATTGCCCTGTAAACCTGCTATTACTTTTTAAATATTTTATCCATAAATTTAAAAACAAAAGCCAATGTAGCTCCTGTACGCCTGGAGCAACGCTGGCCAATTTAAAAAACCAGGAATATGACATTAGCCTTAAATACAAGTGATTGATGTGTTGGAATCCAGTTTTCAACATATAGTTTAATACCGGGAAAATACCCAAAAACACAACCAGCAGTTAATCAAGACAAAATTATTGATATTAAATTGACAGGAACCATTTTGTATGAAAAAAATTTATATATCAACTTTCCTTCCATGAATACTTTTATTGTTTTTGCCGCCTTACGTAAAGTAAGGAGGTAATACGGATTTTTAAAATTACCTAGGTTATGAATTATAAAAATAATTCACTCCAATATGCAATTCTTAATAATCGCCATTGTATTATCAATCATCAGCATCAATGCAAAATCGCAGAATATGGTCTATCGGTTTAGTATAAACATGAAACTACAACACCCTGTTTTAACAAATCAGGATAACGATTATAATTATTCGGTTGATCCGGGACTTGAGTTACTGTCCCACCACAAGTTGAACAACACAGTCAAATTCTCAACCGGTATAGGGTTTATGTATGGGGAACACAATTGGTTTGAAAGTGTAAGCAGGCTTGTGTGGCGCGATGATTTTGGTTGGTGGCCTTTCTCATCAGAATAAACCCGGCGGCATTCACTTTTCGACCTAAGCCTGCCTTTCTACTTTGAAGCAAAAACTGGTGCATCAATTATCTATTCTGCCTACTTGGGGATTATCCCCGGATATCGTATCCATGCAGAATATTTTGGGAAAAACCAGTCATATTACAAAATTCCAACAAAATTTGACCGCTTTTATACCGATGTAAATCTTGGCATCGCTCAAAGACTGATACAGTTTAATGGTGGCACAATCAGCTTGGCGCCTTTTATTGGATATAGAATTTTATTGTCAGATAATAATGATTGGCAATATAAATCTTTTGTTTATGGGATAAGTATTTGTTCAAATTTTTAACATTCTGAATATGAAAACATTAATTACTCTCATTTTTATTATAGTGATAGATTTAAAAATTTATGCTCAATTGTTACCTTATAATCCTCGCGATTGGGATAAAAATTGGTCTTATACAATTTTTAGTGAGGATTTTAGCCAGAGTTCATTAGATTTAAATAAATGGAATGTAGTTGAAAACTTTGGAAGAGGAAACTGTATTTTTATTGATTCAATTGGTGCAACTTATGAAGTTGTTAATGGGATATTAAATCTTAGTATGTTAAAAAAGGAAGGTTATAGTTATTATAACGATGAAGGTCAACTTATTTGGCCAAAGTTTATTGCAGGGGTTTACTTGTATGGGCTTATTGCCGACGGCAAACAGATTGACATGAAACGTATGGTTTTAACGGAATAGGAGGAAATGAATCATGAAAAAGTTATTAAAATTTTTATTGGTTGGATTCGCTTGTGCAATTATTTATTCAGGTTGTAATAACTTAATGAACAATGACATAACAGTAAATTATCCTATAAATATGAACGTAAGTGATTTTAGCTTAACGGAAACCACTTGTAACTGGAATTGGCAAACCATGAAAAGATATACAGTTTATGTTATTAATTCGGCAGAACAGCTTCTTATGTTTATTACCTGTCAAAAAGATGTAGTCCCTGCAATTGATTTCGAAAAACATTCATTGCTTCTTACTTCAGGCGTTACGCCAAGCGGTGTTCATAGTATTAGTCGTCATTTTCAGCAAACTTCTATCAATGATTATAATCTAATGGTTAAAATCATAATGAATATGACAGCAATGCCTGGTTTCTGGCATGTTGCGATCCTTGCTCCGAAACTTATAGGGAGTACTACAATTAAGTTAGAAGTTAAACAACAATATTACCCATAATGAAACCACAATTTAAATATTACATACTGCTTATATCTGTTTTTGCCTGTTTATTTGCAAAGGCCAACCAACAACATTTTATTATTATCAGGGAGAAAAATTTTATTTAGGGATCGACTATTCCCGGATATCAATAGTGTCGGAAGGGGAAATCACTTTGGATATAATTAAAAACAGAGCTATTATGCCTGATTTTAACATTAAAAATCAACAGAAAAGTTTTACTACACAAAATATAATTTCTCTTGATAAACAAAAAACAGAAATTTTCACAACTGAAATTGATTTTCTGAATAAAATTGACACTGAGGAATATTTTTCTATCATACAAGACCTTCAAAATGAAGAAAGTATAATAAAAGTATCTCCAACTTATACCATTATGGATAAGAAGCTGGGTATTTCCAATAATTTTTATGTAAAACTTTCGAAAACGAACGATGTGAATATTCTTTATGACATGGCAAAAAATTATTCAATACAAATTTTGGGTTATAACGTGGATAGCTGTCGAAGCCGGTGAAATTACAGTGGAATATTACGAAAACGGGGCTACTGTTCCAACCCGGGTTAAACAACTAACTGCAGTGACTGAGATTATCACACCGCCCGATTCAACAAAGTTTTACCCATAAATGCCGAAAGCGTAATCATCAGTGCTGGCGAGTTTAAGGCAGGGATATATTTGTGCGGGCTGATTACTGGTGGCAGCCAGGTGGAAATGAAACGGATGATTTGTATCCGGCATTATACTTTCCTCACCTTTTCCAGTAATCCGGGCCAAGCTTCTTCCGGAATCCGCGCGCCCATGGTTTCAACAGTTTTTGACGATACCAGGGAGGCAATATCGCCGCATTGCTGAAGGTTTAATCCGTTTAAGTAACCATACAGGAATCCTGCTGCATAGCTGTCGCCGGCTCCGGTGGTATCAACCGAATGAGTTGGAACAGGCGAAATATTGAAAACTTCCGTTCCTTTTCTGATCATCGATCCCTTTTTGCCGGTTTTTACTATTGCTATTTCACATAAATCAGATATCGTTTCAAGTGCTTTATCAGGTTCAAAACCCGTAAAGGCCATCGCCTCTTCCTCGTTGGCAAAAACAATATCCACGTAGTTTGCCACCAGTTGTTTTAAAAACTCCAGGTTCTGCTCCACAATGTTATAGCTCGACAAGTCGATAGCTACCGTAAGGCCTTGTTGGTGAGCTGTTTTTAAAATATACTCTATAAGCTGATGATCTTGTACCAGATAGCCCTCAACATAGACCAGCCCATATAAGTCGAACAATTCCGGGCTGAAATCGGAAGGCAACATTTCGGCGGCAGCGCCCAGGTAGGTCGCCATCGTGCGTTCCGAGTCGGTGCTCACCATTGCCATAACACGACCGGTATCCAATTGGCTGTAGGGTAGGTGAGTGCTTATGTTTTTCTGTTGGAATTCATTTTTGAATAAATTACCCAGATCGTCATCGCCTATTTTTCCGGCATAACCACAAGCTGCCCCCAGACTTGCCAGTCCATGAATGGTGTTGGCCGCCGACCCGCCGGTAGTGACATCCTTTTGATATTGTTTTGTGGCCTGATAAATAGTTGATGATTGATTACTGTCAACCAGGGTCATGCTGCCCCGTGGAAGGCCAAACTGCTCCAAAAGCTGGTCGTTGGGCAGGGCAATCATTATATCGACCAGTGCATTGCCGATGCCTAAAACTTTATGGATTTTATTATTTGCTGATTTTTTCATACAATCTTTATTTGTTTGGCAAAAGTAATCTAATCTATTAAAGGATAAATCTTCGATCCATGCGGTATTTGTGTCTTTGTTGGAAAAATAAGTAAATAATTATATCAGAGCGAAATAGTTGATTGAGTTGATTAAACCCTTATGTTGTTTTCGGGTCTGATTATGCGGAACAAACAAAAACAACAGTTATGAATTCAAATCGCATTACTTCATTTTTATTTTCGGTCATTTTATTATTTGCAATCAGCAATTCTTCTCGGGCACAACAAAACTCAGGTAATTTCTGGCCTCAGTGGCGGGGACCTTTGGCTACAGGTGCTGCCATAAAAGGAAATCCACCAGTCGAATTCAGCGAAACCAAAAACCTGAAATGGAAAACTCAGATTCCGGGAAAAGGTCATGCAACCCCTGTGGTTTGGGACGATAAAATAATTGTCCTGACATCGGTCCCCACCAGTGAAAAACCTGTTGCAAACAACAATGCTTCAGCGCAGGACAACAGAATGGCTCCCAACCGGGCGGAGTTTATCCATGAATTTAAAGTAATCCTGATTGACCGTGACAATGGAGATATTATCTGGGACAAAACCGTTGCCCGTGAATTTCCGGCTGAAGCAACCCATGAACTGGGTAGCTGGGCCTCCAATTCTCCCATTACCGATGGAGAACATATATATGCATATTTCGGATCCAGGGGAATTTATTGTCTCGATTTTGACGGAAATATTCTCTGGCAGAAAGATTTCGGGCAATCCGAAAAACACATGAGTTTTGGAGAAGGTGATTCCCCTTTCCTTTATAAAGGCAGGCTATTCATTTTATGGGACCACCAGGGAGAATCGTTTATTGTAGCCCTCGATGCCAAAACGGGAAATGAAGTTTGGCGCAAGGACCGCGATGAAGTTACCTCCTGGTCAACCCCGCTGGTAATTGAAGTAAAAGGGAAACCACAAGTAATTACAAACGCTCCTAATCAGGTACGGAGTTACGATTTCGATACCGGTGAAATTATCTGGACAAGTACCGGCATGACACGCAATGTAATCCCTAATCCGGTTTATACAGATGGTATTTTGTACGTGATGAGCGGTTTCAGGGGCAGTGCACTGCAAGCCATCGATCCGGCAATAGCAAAAGGCGATATCACCGGAACCCCTGCTATTCTCTGGACCTACGGTCAGGATACGCCATATACCCCTAATCCGGTTCTTATGAATGGGAGGTTGTACTTTTTGCGGGTGAACAATGGCTTTTTAACCTGCCTCGATGCGAAAACAGGTGAAATAATCTACGCAAAAGAAAATATTCAGGGCATCAGCACCCTATTCTCATCACCCACAGGGGTAAACGACCGCATTTACATTGCTTCAAAAAATATCGTTGTGGTTGTCAGTGCTGGTAATACGCCCGATATTCTGGCTTCAAACGTATTGGACGATGATTTTCATGCATCGCCTGTAATCGTTGGCAATGATTTGATTCTTAGGGGTTTTGAGTCTTTGTATTGCTTTTCGGAATAAACATTTTACACCATTAAATAATAACATTACGTTAAGAACATGGTTGTAAATAATCAGTTCCTTTGAATGTTATTTAGAATAATAAACCATGTTTAAGCCAATCTTTATTCTGGTATTTTTAATTTTCACAGTATTCTTTTCATTTGCACAAACCGATACGTTGTTTTTAAAAGATGCTGTTGAATCGGCACGTTTACGGAATGCTGAATTGCAGCAGATGTATGCCCGGTTGCAACAAAAAAAGAATTCATTGAGA
Source organism: Bacteroidales bacterium (assembly GCA_037447215.1). Lineage (GTDB taxonomy): Bacteria > Bacteroidota > Bacteroidia > Bacteroidales > Prolixibacteraceae > UBA1413. Next base: position 199,592 of record JBBIHB010000001.1, on the reverse strand, counting down.
TCCGAAACAGGAATATCATCGCCCGAGATCAGCTATTTTAAAGAAGGCATTGGTTCGGGGCCGGGTGATATATTTGAAGAAAAACGCATTACTGTTTCGCAAAATATTGATTTTCCGTTGACTACTCTGTATCGACTCAAAGCAATCGATGAAGAAGTTAAAGTGCTCGAATACCTGATTGCTTCGCGCGAGAAAGAAATTAAAGCTGAAATTAAAAGCTATTATGTGGAAGTAGTTTACGCCCTGCGACTTGGAAAATCGAGAGAAAACCAATTGAGAATATTGCAGGATCTGCATAAAGCAGTTTATACCAAATTTGAAACAGGCATGGCAAATGGCATCGATCTGCTTAATGTTGAGCTACAAGTTGATGAGGCAATGAATGATCTTGAGCAATCGAATTGGATTCTCCATAAAGCCCGGTATAGTCTGTTTTTTGTTATGGGGTTAGCTGTTGAAGATCAAAGTTATAGCATTTTATTTACGGATACCTTATATGCACCCGATATAAAAATTGATGAAATAAATGCACTTGCCCGACAGGAAATACAACCAGCCTATTTGGCTACGCAACACGAATTATCTGCTGCCAGCTTTTTGTTGAAAGAAGCAAAAAGTAATCTTCTTCCCGATATCAGAATCAATTTATATCAGCAGAATTTAGGTTCAGGGTTTAAATACAGAGGGTTTGAAGTTGGATTGACAATACCTTTATGGTATCCCCTCGAATACAAAGGAAAAATTAATACTTCAATTACCCGGAGGGAAGAAATTCTTTGGAAGCAGAATGAAATTAAACTTGATATGAAACGGCAGATCGAACATGCCTGGCACAATTACGAAGTAAGCAGAAACATTGTGAAGCTTTACATCGAATCGATGAAAAGCCGTGCCGAAAGGTTGCAGAGTATGAGTTTAAGAGCATACCAATTGGGAGAAATAGACCTTTTACATCTGCTTAATGCCCAGCAGACGTTTATTGCAGGCGAACAAAGATATCTGGCAGCAATGCGCGATTATTACCTCCAGTTGATTGCGCTTGAAAAATTTCTGGAGGTAGATTTGGTATATTGAAAATTGTAAAACCTGTAAATCATAAAGATTTATGAAACGAGCATGGATATCAATTATAATGGCTGGATCAACAGTATTATTTTCGTGTAGTTCAGAAAAAACTCAAGTGTTTGAAAAGACAACCCTACAGAAAGAATTACCTCCTTCACTCCAGGAAACAGAGCACGGGGTCGAAATGGTTCAACTCAGTGAAAAAGAAGAAGCCGAATTAAATATACAAACCATTCCTGTAAGCAGAAATCTGGTTGAATATCTGGTAATGTCCCCCGGTGTAGTTTTTCCAGCACCGGGTCATTCAAGCATTATAAGCACACCAATAAATGGGCAGATCAGCCGGATATATAAATTTGAGGGTGATAGGGTAAAGGCTGGAGATATTTTATTTCTGATACAGAGCATTGATTTTGGTAACCTGGTTTCGGAATACTTGCAGGCCTATGCTGAAGAACGTTATCAGCGCAACCGATTAAACCGGCTGAAGCAACTTGTTGAAGAAACCATAAGTTCGGCAAGTGAACTGGAGCGCGTTTCGTCTGAATTTGAAAGGGCATCAGCCATTTTGAGGGCTAATTACTCAAGGTTAAGGGCATTGTGAGTTGCCGATGATGAAATAAGGCAGTTTGCCGAAGGAGATAATATCAACCCGATGTTGCATATTCATTCGCCCATAAATGGAGTAATCGAGTCAAATTTTGTGGAACTTGGACAATCGGTTAATGCACTGGAAAATCTATCCAGAATGCTTGATATCAGTAAAGTTCTAATAAAGGGTTATGTATCGCCCGACGATGCCAGGTTAATTTCACCGGGCGACTCTGTTTTTATTATGCGACGCGACCAGAATGTTCCGATCGGGGCTACCATTACCTCCATCAACCCCGGGATGGATGAAAACAACCGTTCGGTTATTGCCAATATTGTGGTTGCCAGCATGAACGGCTGGCCAAAACCAGGAGAGAACCTCAGGCTTCAAATCAGAACATCAACCAGAGTTGAAATGATTTCGATTCCGGCAGAAGCAATTACTTACGATGGGAATCAGGCTATAGTATTTGTCGATCGGGGAAATGGGATTTTTGAGAAAAGGTACATTTTGATATCCGAGATTCGTGATAAGAATATTTTGGTTGAAAATGGCCTTCACGAAAACGATAAGATTGCCATCACGAATGTGTTCAGCTTGAAAGCGTTACTTAGGTTTCACCTGATTTCAGATGAATAAGAAAACCTGATAAATGAAAACTTATGTTAAAAGAGATAATTGTATTCAGTGTCAGGCAAAAATTTGTGGCTCTTTCACTAGTAGTCCTGATGGCGGTTGGAGGTTACTTTGCTTTAATAGAGTTGCCTATCAATTCATTGCCCGATGTTACCCCGGTGCAGGTGCTGGTTATTACCAAAGCAGGCAGATATTCGCCTTACGATGTTGAAAAACTGGTAAGTTATCCCATCGAAACGGCTATGAATGGCATTCCAAAAGTAGCACAGGTCCGCTCTATCTCGCAGTTTGGACTTTCAGCAGTAACCATAGAATTTGATGAAGGAACTGACATTTATTTTGCCCGGCAGATGGTGGGGCAGAGGCTGCAATCGATTATTGACGAACTGCCTGCCGATGTTGATAGTCCATCGTTAGGGCCAATATCAACAGCACTTGGCGAAATATACCAATATGTGGTGCGTGGCGAAGGGTATTCACTTACTGATCTTCGCGAAATTCAGGATTGGCTTATTGCTCCACAGCTTAAAGTGGTTAAGGGAGTTACCGAAATAAATTCGTTTGGTGGTTTTGTCAAGCAGTACAATGTAATCCTGAACCCCGGACAGTTAAATCTGTTTCAAGTCGGCATTTTGGATATTATGAATGCTATTGCAAGTAACAACAGTGTTTCGGGTGGGAATTACATCGAACATAATGGTGAGCAGTATATTATTAGAGGCGTTGGACTAATCAATAAAATTGATGACATCAGGAATATTGTTATAAAAATTGTCAACAATAAGCCTGTATTTATCCGCGATGTAGCTACAGTTGAGATTGGCACTGAAATACGCCAGGGTGGTGTTACCCAGGATGGAAAAGGTGAAGTAGTGACAGGAATTGTGATGATGCTGTCTGGGGGTAATGGCCGAAAGGTTATTTCCGCCATTGAAGAAAAAATTGATTTAATTAACCAAGGATTGCCCGATGGGGTGTTTATTGAAAAATTCTACGACCAATCGGAGCTCATAAAACGGACAACTTCTACCATTTCGACCAACCTGCTCGAAGGAGGATTCCTGGTAATTGTAGTGTTGCTTTTACTTCTGGGCGAAATTTCCGGGGCGCTGATAGTAGCCATGGTAATACCTTTGTCGATGTTGTTTGCTTTTATCGGGATGCGCGAGTTTGGACTGGCTGCCAACCTGATGAGTCTGGGTGCCATCGACTTCGGTATGGTGGTTGACGGTTCGGTGGTGATGGTTGAGAACATTGTACACCGCCTTCAGAAAAATCAGACAGGGAAAAAGAACGAAATTATTATGGATGCTGCCAAACAGGTAGTCAGGCCCATATTTTTTGGTGTACTGATTATTCTAATGGTGTATGTGCCCATAATGACTTTCAGTGGCATGGAAGGGATTCTATATCGACCAATGGCCATAACCGTCGCGGCAGCGGTTTTTGGATCTTTATTGCTTGCACTTATTTATGTACCTGCAATTTCAACCATTGTTTTCAGGAGGGGGGTTAAAGTCCGTAAAAATTATCTGATCGACTGGCTGCGACCTGTTTATGCTAATAATCTTGAAAAATACTTCGATCGAAAAGTTTTTGTTATTTCTGTTGCAGGAGTTCTTTTTGCCCTTTCTATACTCATTATGACAAGGCTTGGAACTGAGTTTCTCCCTGAACTAGACGAAGGATCAATTTTGATTGAACAGGTAAGAATGCCTTCGGTTACGCTTCAGGAATCGATTGAAAATGCCAATTGGCTGGCTGGAAAGTTGGTGGATAATATTCCTGAAATAAAAACAGTTGTTCCTAAAACCGGGAGGTCCGACCTTGCAAACGATTGGATGGGTATTCACCAGACCGATGTATGGGTGGTTTTAAAACCCCGTGAGGAGTGGAGGAAAGGTATTGAAAAAGAGGATATTATAGAATTGATTGAGCCATTTTTGCAAACCGAACCCGGACTTGCCTACAATTTCACCCAACCCATTGCCATGAGGGTTGATGAGCTGACAAGCGGTGTAAAATCTGATATGGCTGTAAAAATTTATGGTGAGGATCTGGATGTGTTAAGCCGTATTGGCGATAATATATCCAAACTATTGCCTGACGTGCAGGGAACCGATAATTTTTATGTAGAACAAACCATTGGGCAGCCTTACCTGACAATTGAAATTGACAGGGAAGCTGTTGCAACTTTTGGCCTTAATGTGGATGATGTTCAGCATGTGATTGAAGCGGGGATAGGCGGACAGGTAGTTGGGCAGCTCTACGAAGGACAACGACGCTTTGGCATTGCCATAAGGTATCCCGAAGATATGAGGGACCAGTTGCACAAAATTCAGGAAATACCGGTTCACCTGCCATCGGGTGGGATTATTCAGCTAAAAAGAGTAACTAATATTACTTTCCAGGAAGGGCCTCGCGAAATACAGCGTGAAAATGGATGGCGAAGACTTATCGTAGGGATAAACATCAAAAATATTGACCTTGGCACTTATGCTGCCAACCTGCAACGCGAGTTTGCGGAAAATGCAAATATTCCTTCAGGATATTTTATTGAATATGGCGGTACATTCGAAAACCAGCAAAGGGCAATGCGCCATTTGTTTCTGGTGGTACCTCTTTCAATATTTATCATCATCGGGTTGTTGTACCTCAATTTTGGAAAAATGAAGTACACTATTCTGATTTTGCTGAACCTCCCGTTTGCCCTTTCAGGTGGTGTTTTCATGCTTTGGGTCCGGGGTATGTACCTATCGGTATCGGCAAGCATTGGATTTGTTGCCTTGTTTGGTGTAGCTGTGTTGAATGGCCTAGTAATGATTGACCATATTAACGAATTACGGCGGGATAAACCCGGAAAACTCAGGAATTTGATTGTTGAAGGTGCTACTGACAGGCTTAGACCAGTATTGATGACCGCACTTGTTGCCAGTCTGGGTTTTATTCCAATGGCATTTAACACCGGTACTGGGTCAGAAGTGCAACGCCCACTGGCTACCGTGGTTATAGGTGGTTTAATTACCTCTACCTTCCTGACACTTATGGTATTGCCAATTATATACCATTGGATGGAAAAGCGAGGTAAATCAATAGAAAATCCCGAAGGGGATAATATTTGAAATTGTTCTGGATAGCCAATAAATACTAATGTTTTTGAGTTACTACATAATTTATAACTTATAAATTGAACGGTTATGAGAACTTCTCTAGATTGAAAAAAAGACAAAAAAGTATTAAAACATTGATAAGGTTGACGAGAATTTAATACCTTGTAGTCTTTAATCAATGATTTAATACAAATAAAATGGAAAACAATAGTGTCATTGAGGTTATTGGTGCAACGGGAGCACAAGGTTTTAGACTGGTAAGGGCGATATTTTACGACCCTGGAAGTGGTTTTACAACACGGGCCATACCATGAATCCAAATTCAGATAAAGCGAAGGAACTTGCAGGCCTGGGCGCCGAAGTTGTTGAAGTTGTTGTTGATGATAAGAATAGTATGATCAACGCATTTTAAGGTGCTTATTGAGCTTTCTGCGTTACCTTCTTCTGTGAGCATTTCAGTCCCGAAAAGGAGAAAACTTATGTAAGAAACATGGCTGAAGCTGCGGCCGCTACCGGAGTTAAACATGTAATATGGTCATCTCTTGAAGATTCATGAAAATGGATTCCGCTTGATGATGACAGGATTCCAACGCTTATGGGAAAATATAAAGTTTCCCATTTCGACGCTAAAGGTGAATTGAATGTATATTTCGGAGAAAGCGGCATTCCTTAAACCATTTTGAACACATCTTTTTACTGGGAAAATTTTTTCAATTTTGGTGGGGGTCTCAAAAAACTCCAGATGAGAAACTCGTCCTGACTATGCCACTCAATGACAAAAAATTGCTTTGCATAGCTTCCTGTGACATTGGAAAATGTGCCTTGGGGATATATAAAGCAGGAACAACCTATCAGGGTAAGACCATTGGTTTTTCAGGCGAACATTTTACTGGTCAGCAGCTTGCCAACGGGCTATCCGAAGTTTAGGGCAAAATGTTTTATATAATGCGGTTCCTATATCAGTTTACCGTTCTTTTGGTTTCCCCGGAGCTGATGACCTGGTATACATTTTCCAATTTAATATCGATTTTGCAGATTCTTTTTGTTCAATTCGTTATGAGGAACATTCCAGGAAACTAAATCCGGAATTGCTGAGCTATAAGGATTGGTTAAGCCTGAACAAAAAGATACTTGAAGAATTGATTTTGTAAACTGACCAGCAGGACAGGTTTTATTCTGAAGTTTATTCCTAAATTTGAAATTCCTGATAATATTAAATTTTGAATGAGCAGCACATCAAGGGAATTCCAGATTATTGCAAAACCTGTTGGTTCACTATGCAATCTGCAATGCAGCTATTGTTATTACCTGAACAAAAATGGCTATTATCCTGAAAAACGGAAGCTGCATTTGGATGACGTTTTGCTGCAGCATTATATCATTCAACATATTAAAGCCACCACCGGTGATATTGTCATGTTCTCGTGGCATGGGGGAGAGCCCGCGCTGGCCGGAATTGATTTTTACCGTAAGGCGGTGGCACTTCAGAAACAGCATCTGCTATCCGGGAAAACTTTGATAAATGGAATTCAGACCAATGGAACCCTACTCGATGAGGAATGGTGCAGATTTCTCTCAAGTGAAAAATTTCTGGTAGGGATCAGCCTCGATGGCACAGAAGAGATGCACAACCAATTTCGTACCGGCAGAAACGGAGAAGCCACATTTGCCAGGGTTTTTAAAGGATTGAACCTATTGAAGGAATTTGGGATAACCTTTGAAATACTTTGCGTGGTTAATTCAGTTAATGTGCAATTTCCACTTAAAGTATATCGGTTTTTTAAAAGTATCGGGGCAAGGTATATTACTTTTTTGCCATTGGTTGAGCATAAACCGCATCTTTTGGGCGGAATAACACCTTCTTCTGTTCCTGCTGCTGATTTTGGCCGATTTCTGATTGAAATCTTCGACGAATGGGTTGAACACGATATCGGTAAAATTCAGGTTCAGATTTTTGAGGAAGCCATACGGACAGCCTTCGATCAGGAGCATTCGCTCTGTGTGTATAAGATTGATTGTGGTGGAGTACCGGTTGTCGAACACAATGGCGATTTTTATGCATGTGATCATTATGTTGAAACCCAATATAAGATTGGCAACATTCTGGACGAATCGCTTGCTTCATTGCTCGATCATCCCCGGCAGAAAGAGTTCGGAATTGCCAAATCGCTCACACTGTCGCAATACTGCCGCAAATGCCCGGTATTAAATATGTGCAATGGCGAATGTCCCAAAAACCGGTTTATCCAGTCTCCCGATGGAGAACCCGGTTTAAATTACCTTTGCGAAGGTTATAAGGCATTTTTTACGCACATCCGGCCTTTTGTTGAGGCTGTAAAGCAACTTTCTTTTTGAGGCGGCGGACCAACTCGACTATGTCATTTAGAGGAGAACAGTCACCAGCTATTCTTGTAACCTTAATGAAATTGATACAGAAATACAACTATATGTTTTAACAATTTTTAAAATGTATGCAATTATTTGAATATTAGGCATGTATAAATGGGGGAGGGGGTAAAAACACCTTGCACATTAACCAAATGTTTTTTATCTTGAACCGAAAATTAAAACCAAAGCAACCCCGGTACCCCCGGAACAGCATCGGTTAACCTGAAAAACTGAAAAGCAATGAGAAATCTGGCAATAATGGGCAAAAACAAATTCGTGTAAGAGCCTCCCCGGGGTTCACAGTTGCGATTTTGTTCCCGGCCCGGGGAGGCAAACCGCATAAGAAACTGCTATTTCCTTAGGCGGTCAGGCATTTTGCAATGCCAATGCAAAAGTAGCTCCCGGGAACATTCCCTGCAACAAAATAATTTGATTTTTAAAGGGAGAATAATATATAGGCAAGAAAATCACAATTTGTTTTACTATTAAATTTTATCAAAATGAACAAGTTAAATTACGAACAAATGGAGAATTTCCAAGGTGGTGGCTATTGTCAAATGATATGTTATTGGATACTTGGTGGAGGAGGCTATCAAGGTAGTTGGGATGATTTATTTTGGGCTTATTATAATCACTGTTTTGGATAGTGCGGAGGTGAAACGAATCTCTGATATGTTTCGATTTTTTGGGCTATCTGGGTAAAAGCCGGATAGCCCTATTTTTATTTTTCTTATAGTCACGGATTAGTATATCTAATAAATAATAAAATGAGAATTGATATTAAATTAATCGTTTTTCTTTTACTACTTCTTTTGAACTCAACTATTCTTTATGCACAGAACATCCGCCTGATAGGCAGCATAATCGATGAGAAAAACAACCTGCCTATCCCGTACGTGAACCTGGCTGTGCATAACATGCCCATAGGGGCGAGCAGCAATTTTAATGGCGACTTTCTGCTTAATATCCCCGATAGCTTGGCAAGCAGGCAGTTGGATATCTCGTGTATTGGTTACAAAAGTCGCACGTTCGCCATTAGTTCGCTTATAGGAAATGATACCCTGGTTATTTGGCTCACACCTGTTGATTACCAGCTAAAAGATATAGTGGTAACCCCCGGAGAAAATGATATACATACCATCCTGAAGAAGGTAATTTCGAGGATTGATAATAATTATCCGGGCAAAAAATATTTTCTCGAAGCGTTTTTCAGGAACAGGGTATATAACCAATTCAATGAGAAAAAGACTGTCCGGTTAACCGAAGCTGCCATTTCGGTGCATCAGGACCATACCTCGAAAGAGAAAAAACGGGTGCAGGTAAACGAGATACGCAACAGCGAGAACTATGATGAACTAAGTACTTCTGTAGGGCAAAAGCTCTTATATCATGCTTTAGGTGGCCACCAAAACCCGGTATTCAGATCGCTTAATTCCGAAAAATATGCTTTGAAAAGTTACCTGAGAGCATTTTTAAAAAACAAGCATTATTCAGTTGATTTAATCGAAGTTACCATGATTGGTGAGGACCTTGTTTATATAATAGAGTTTAAGCAGGAGAGTTGGATATTTATGTTTAAAAAGTACAATACAACCGATACTTATTATAAATTAAGGTATTACGTAAACGCAAGCGATTTTGCTGTATTAAAGGCTGAATGTATTGTGATAAGTTATAATACAAAAAGCAAGGATTTAGTTAAAAATGATTCCATTATATATAATGATTTTATTCAATACCGGAAATTTGATGGCAAATATTATCCTGCTTATGTTTATTACTTTGGTGGAATCCCTGATATGGTTGCAAAAAACGATGAAAATAACTTTTATTTCCATGAGGCAGAACTAATGGTAAACGAGATTGCCACCCGCCGCAAGGATTATGAACGCATAAGGAACAGAAACCTTTTGACCAGAGACAAAACACTTTGGGATATGGATTATGAATACAACCCTGCCTTTTGGGAAAACTACAACCTGCTCCTAGACCATCCGCTGAACCTGCAATGCAAAAAAGACTTAGAGGCTGAAAAACCATTGGAAGAACAATTCAAAAAGAAGTAACATGCTCAAATCGGAAATTACTGAAATTTTAGAAAAGCCGACATGGGTATTATTTCTTGCCTTTTGGCTATTTTACCTTGTAGGGTTGGCGCTTTTCAGCCATTTTGTATGGAGTACTGAACTCTACGAATTCGGTTACCGTAACGACACAGGATTCGAAAACTACTAAGACATGGTCAGAAGGGTCGATTTTGCAAGGTACATTTTGTCCCCGTTATATCTTTTTATCCTTTCGGTTATTATTGCAGCGTTAATAAAAATCGGGTTAACCGGCTACAATATCGAAATAAATAATAAGCTATTGTTTAAGATAATTGTAACCGGTACATTTTTTCTATCACTCCCATTATGGGTAAAGGCCGTATGGTTTGTGCTGATAAAAGGAAGTTACACCTCTGAAGAGATCAAGAATTTTTATCCTTTGTCGGTTTTGTATTTTTTCGATACAGCAGATATGCATATGCGAATTGTAAAAGCTTTGGGAAAGATAAACCTCTACCACCTGGCTTTTATGCTATATGTTGCCAGTTGCCTTAAACTTTATATCATCGCCTCGTGGTGGCACTTGTTTGGCATTGTTTGCATTACTTATGGTTTTGGGTTGGCTCTCCTTCAGGCGGGAATTATTCTTATATTTATGTAGCCATGAAAGGATTATTTGTAAGGCTCGCTTATTTTATTTCGCTTATTGTTATAATAGTAGCTCTGGTTATCTTTTTTATAAAAAAGGCAGAAAGAAGAAAGGTGTTTAGTACATTGCCTGAGTTTTCATTTATTGATGTTAACGGCACATGGAACAAAACAACATACCTGCCAGAGCTGAATGGCTATGTTGTGATCCTATTTAATCCCGGATGTGAAGCGTGTCATATTGAAGCAAAAGAAATATCGGAAAATAGGGGAGATCTTCAAAACTATACCTTTCTGTTTTTATCACCTGATTCATTATCAAAAATTAAGAGTTTTATAATGAAGTATCATTTGCATGTGATGGACAACGTCTTTTATGGTCAGGTAGGCTTTGATACCATTAGTGCAAAATTTGGCAAGTCGGTTATTCCATGGACATTTGTTTACAACAAAAACAAGAAACTTGTTAAATCGGAATTATATGTTCCTCCTTTTGATTTGGATAAAATATTATCTGAATAACCTCGATGAAAACCAATACTCGCCTCATCAATAAGACCTTTGTCAGACAGCATAGCCGGTTCTATTGCGGGCTGGCTTGTTTGGCATCGGTGACCCGCTACCATGGGGGAGATACCACACAGGAGAAGTTGCAGGCCATAAGCGGTACCACACTTAACGGCACAAGCTTGCTGGGGCTTTATCATGCTGCTGTTAAATCAGGTTTTGATGCAGGAGGCTATGAGGCCGCAACAGAAAACCTGAAAGGGCTGGATGCCCCGGTAATCCTGCACACCATTACTTCCGAAGGCCTTGAGCATTTTGTGGTGTGTTGCGGGTTTAGCAATGAAAAATTTATCATTGGCGACCCGGCACAGGGGGTGCTGCAATTGTCCGAACAAGAACTTAGTGCCATCTGGAAAAGCAAAGCCCTGCTAAAGCTAACCCCGGGCAAGGGGTTTAAAGCCTATAGCGCCATAAAGGCAAAAAAGCGCGAATGGTTTTTTCAACTCATTAAACCCGATATGCCTGTACTTGGCATAGCCGCATTTATGGGCGTCGTTATATCTGTATTGGGCCTTGCAACGGCTATTTTCACCCAAAAAATTATAGACCGGTTTATTCCCGAAAAAGACATGGGAAACCTGATAGCCGGCCTGATTATTTTTGGGTTGGTACTAATAGCCAGGGCAATAATGGGCTATGTGCGCACGGTTTTTCTAGTACGGCAGGGCAAAGATATGAACATCAGGCTCGTTTCCGGTTTCTTCGGAAAGCTTTTATACTTGCCCAAACCCTTTTTCGACAGCACCACAACCGGCGATATGGTTGCCCGGCTCAACGATGCGCAGCGCATACAACGCGTTGTGGTCAGCCTCAGCAGTCAGGTCACTATCGACCTGCTAATTGTCCTGACTTCCTATGCTTACATATTTTCCTTATCGGTTTCAGCGGACTTTATCAGTTTGTTGGCCATCCCTTTTTTTGGTACAGTGGCATGGCTTTTCAACAAACGAATCATTAAGTCGCAACAGCAGGTAATGCAAACCTATGCGGCTACCGAAAGCAAATATATCGATACATTGCAGGGGATAAAAGCCATAAAATCGTTTAACAGCGAGAACCTTTTCTCGAAAATTGTGAACCTGGTATATTCTGTTTATATGCAAAGTGCGTATAAGCTTGGGTTGATATCGGCAAAACTGAGTTTTTGGGTCACATTGGTCAGTTCACTATGACTTACTATGATCATATCGTGGGTAACCTGGCAGGTACTGGGAGGCCATTTGTTATTGGGCCAAATGATCGCCATTATTACCATTGCCGGTACCTTAGGTACTTCGGTAATTGGTATTGCCATGGCCAATATTCAGTACCACGAAGCCCGTATCGCGTTTGGCCGAATGTTCGAGTTTTCATCGGCCAATCCGGAACACCATCAGGTAGCGGACACAGAAAACCAACAGGATAAAATGGGCGCAAGTTTCAGTTTATCGGTAAGAAACCTGAGTTTCCGGTTTCCGGGAAAGAAGCTGTTGCTCAACAAAATCAACCTCGATGTAAAAATCGGCGAAATTGTTTCGGTTTTTGGTGAAGTAGGTTGCGGCAAAAGCACCTTGTTGGATATATTGCTCCGTTTTCACGAGGTAGAAGAAGGCATGGTAACCATAAACAACAGCGAATGGAAGAGTATAGAAACACCCGTTTGGAGGGAAAATGTTGCATTGGTGCCACAGCATGTGGGCTTGTTTAACGCTACCATTTTAGAAAACATTGCACTTGAAGAAGCCCCCGACCTGAATAGAGTGGTGCAGTTTTGCCAGGATTATGGTTTTCATAAGTTTATAATGGAATTTCAGCAAGGTTACGCCACTGTTGTCAATGAAAACAGCAGCAACCTCTCGGGCGGGCAACGCCAGCTTATTGCTTTAGCCCGGGCATTGTACAAAAAACCAGGGTTATTGCTGCTCGACGAAGCCACTGCTGCTATGGATCGCCGGACAGAAAAATTTGTGGTTGAGTTGGTTAAAAAACTAAAACACGAAATGGCAGTGGTAATTGTAACCCACAGGCCGCAACTGGCCAGCCTGGCCGATACCATTTATGTTATCGAAAACAATACCATATCTATATCGGGCAATCCAGGGTATGTATTCAAAAACAACCTGTTATTCAGGGAATCGTTTGCAGAGATGCCGGTTCTATCGGCTGGAGATTGAACAGGTGTTCATCAGCCGACGAATCAACGGACGGATCGAGAGGGGTTCAATAATAATTTTTTTACAGTTATGTTCAGCCCACTTCGGGGTTGAGATATTGGTTTGATCATCATCCCCTTGTTCAGCAAACTCTACCGGGGTTATTCATATTTAGCCACTTAGTGGCATAAAATAGTTTTCGGCAGACCTAAATCAACCCTTTAACCCTTAGTCTTTTAAACCTTTCAGCTAATAAACCCTATAATTAATCAACAAAGACTAGTGCGAGAACAATGACAACTGTTTCTACCCTTTCAGCTTCTCTTTAAAGAAAGCGACTGTTCTGCTCCATGATAGTTTAGCAGCTTCTTCGTTATACCTGGCAGGATTGGAATCGTTGTTAAACGCATGTTGTGTTCCCGGATAGATAAATATCTGGTACTCTTTGTTGTGCTTTTTCAAAGCTTCTTCAAACCCTGCAATCCCTGCATTGATGCGTTCATCATCTGAGGCAAAATGGGCGAGTACCGGAGCCTTTATTTTCGGAACATCTTCCGGGGCTGGAACCCTTCCGTAATAAGGAACGGCAGCATCGAGGTTTTCGCAGTTTACAGCAATATTGTTGGTCATGGCGCCACCCCAGCAAAAGCCTGTACACCCAACTTTACCATTACTGTTCGGATGGGTTTTCAGGTATTTCACTGCGGCCACAAAATTTTTTATGGTTTCTTCGGGGTTCAGTTTGGCGAACAGCTCCCCGGCATTTGATACATCTTCGGGTGTTCCTCCCACAGGAGAAAGCGCATCAGGCGCCAGCGAAAGGAACCCTTCCTGTGCCATCCGGCGTGTGACATCCTGAATGTGCGGAACCAAACCCCGGTTCTCGTGAATTACTATTACCGCGGGGAATTTCTTCCCTTTTTTGGGTTTGGCGAGGAATGCCCTCATATCGCCGGTTTCGGCGGGGTATTTAACAAACTCCGAAACTATATCGGCTATTTTCTGCTTTTTCTCTGCGGCCGAAATTGAGTTGTCTTCAAGGACAGGGAGAAGCGTTAGCGCCAATGCTGTACTGCCCGTAATACGGGTGAGTTTTTTTAAAAAGTCACGTCGAGAAGAGCCTTCTTTTTGAAATTTCCGGTATAAACTTTCAATTTTCTTTTCCATAACCACGGTTCTTTAGTTGAAATTCAGTGTCAGGTAAACTTACGAATAATTGGTTGTATCGGTTATCTTTGAATCTATTATTTTAAAAATTTTACCTTTCAACCAACAAAAAAGTATCTGTCTGGTTATGAGAGAAAGTCAATTTTACATGAACAAAAAGAATCTGCAAATAAAGATTGGAATTTTTCTGATGGTTTTTTCAGGGGTTTTCTTTGCCGGAACCCTGATAATACCGCTGCTTGATTTGCCAACAAAATTTAAAGTAATCGGTGCATCAGCAAGTTTTATTATGATGGAGGTGGTATTTTGGGCAGGTGGCCTTTTGGTTGGAAAGGAACTTTTTGTGCGTTATAAGAAAAATCTTAACCCAGTTAACTGGTTTAAATCAAAATAAAATGACAAAACTATTTTCACCACTGAAAATTAAGGACATAACCTTTAGAAACCGGATTGCTATTTCGCCTATGTGCCAGTATTCATCTGTTGATGGTTTTGCCAACGACTGGCATTTGTCGCACTATGGAAGCAGGGCTACGGGAGGGGCCGGGTTAATTATCCAGGAGGCAACGGCCGTAGTACCCGAAGGGCGCATAACACCCGGTGACCTTGGTCTATACTACGATGCCCATATAGACAAGCTGAAGCAGATAACCGCTTTTATAGAGTCGCAGGGGGCTGTTCCCGGGATACAACTTGCACACTCAGGTCGAAAAGGAAGCTGTAGTAAGCCATGGGAGGGTGGGGCACAGTTGTCGTTACAAGAAGGTGGATGGGAAACGGTAGCACCATCGGTGCTGAGTTTTAATCCGGAGGACAGATTACCGAAGATACTTGATAAGGAAGGAATTATCCAGGTAACAGATTGTTTCAAGTCAGCAGCCCAACGTGCCCTCGAAGCCAGATTTAAAGTACTGGAAATCCATGCAGCACATGGTTACCTGAATCACGAGTTCCTTTCACCTGTAAGCAACCATCGAACTGATGAATATGGAGGAAGCTTCGAAAACCGGATACGCTTTTTATTGGGTATTGTAAAAGCGGTTCAGAATGTATGGCCTCAAAACCTGCCATTATTCGTAAGGATATCGGCCACCGATTGGGTCGAAGGCGGATGGGATATCGATGAGGCTGCACAATTGTCGGGTATTCTGAAAAGCGAGGGGGTTGACCTGATCGACTGTTCGTCGGGGGGGGTGGTGCCATGGGCAAAAATACCTTTCGGTCCCGGATATCAGGTGCCTTTTTCCAACCGGATCAGGAATGAAACCGGGATGCGTACCGGTGCGGTGGGAATGATAACTAATGCAGCGCAAGCCGAAGAAATCCTTGTAAATAATCAGGCCGATCTGATCCTGATCGGAAGAGAGTCGCTACGGAACCCCTATTTTACATTATTTGCGGCAAAAGAACTTCAGGTTGACATAGATTGGCCGTTGCAATATTTGAGGGCAAAAGTTTAATATGCAGGACAAGGATAAAATATACAGCCTTGACTTACTTCACAATGGTAATCCGGTTCCGTTTGTGATTAAGACGATGGAAGAAATTGATGAAGCGCTAGGTGGCATCGCCGATAATCCTCACCGGCACAACTATTATACGGTTATTTGGCCGGTCAATGCGTCGGGCAAACATATTATCGATTTCAGGGAGTATGAAATCAGGAATAATCATATATTCTTTGTAAGTCCGGGTCAGATTCACCAGATGATAACCAACCCAAAGCCTTCAGGATTTGTCATCCTCTTTTCTTCCGAATTTCTCGAGAAAAACAGCATCCGTAGGGATTTTATTTCGGATTTGAAGTTGTTCAGAAATAGTGACGAAACCCCGCCATTGCCTATTACCCCTTCAATGGCTGAAAACATGAGAGTGTTTGTCGATCAGATGATTCGGGCATTCAGGGCAAAAAACGATATGTACCTCGAAACCATAGGCGCCTACCTGAAATTATTCCTGATTGAGTGCAACGGGCATTGTTCCCTCAATCCTGCGACTGACACACAATCTGCTGAGGTTGGAAAAACGCTGGTTAAGAATTTTAAAGATTTGGTCGATCAGAACTATAACCGGTGGCATCAGGTGAAATGTTATGCCAACGCCCTGTATATCACTCCAAACTACCTTAATGAGGTGATTAAAACTTCGATAGGAACATCGGCAAAAGAGTACATACAAAACAGAATTATCCTCGAGGCCAGGCGGATGGCAGTATATACTGAAAAGAGCAGCAAAGAGATAGGTTTTGAACTCGGGTTTGACGACCCTTCGCATTTCAGTAAATTTTTTAAAGCAAATTCAGGTCAATCATTTGTCGAATTTAAAAAGGGATTAATCTGAATCCTTAAAACAGACCTTAATAAAATACCCAAAAGTATTAAAATTGTTGAATTCTACCATGCAACCCGTAAGTTATCCATTTTGCGCCCCTTTACTATGCCCTATTTTTGCAGCGTAAAACAATTAAAAACAAAAGAAATGGAAAATTTAATCAATACTAAGTGGGTTAGCGATCCCACGCACAGTGAAATTTTATTCAAAGTAAAGCACCTGATGATTGCCAACGTGAAAGGTGAATTCCGTAAATTTAACGTTGAGGCACATACCGAGGGAAATAATTTCGAAAATGCCAAAATAAGGGTAACCATGGATGCAGCTTCGGTTTTTACCAACAACGACGACAGGGATGGCCATCTGAAAAGTGCTGATTTCTTCGACGTGGAAAATTACAGTGAATTGTCATTTTCCGGAAAAGAATTAAAGAAAGTGGACGATGATGTTTACAAGCTCACCGGTTTGCTTACTATCAAAGGCATTTCAAAAGAAGTTGTCCTGGATGTGGAATTTGGTGGAATCAATAAAGATCCATGGGGCAATGAAAAGGCAGGTTTCTCCATCAGCGGAAAATTCAAGCGGAAAGAGTGGGGGCTCAATTGGAATGCAGCACTCGAAACAGGTGGCGTTCTGGTGAGTGACGAAGTCAGGTTAAATGCAGAAATACAATTGGTTAAACAGTCATGAAGAATCAGGTACTACATAAAGCCGACACCCGTGGGGTAGCAAACCATGGGTGGCTTTACAGCCGGCATACTTTCAGCTTTGGCAATTATTACCATCCCGAAAGAGTAAATTTCGGGGCATTGAGGGTATTAAACGACGATGTAGTGGAAGCCGGAATGGGTTTCGGGAGGCATCCACACGACATTATGGAAATCATTTCTATCCCACTGGAGGGCGATCTGGAGCATAAAGACAGTATGGGCAACACCACGGTCATCAAACATGGCGACATTCAGGTGATGAGTGCCGGTACCGGAATTTTTCACAGCGAATACAACAAGAATAAGGACCGTAAAGTAAAATTCCTTCAAATATGGGTATTCCCCAACAAGAAAAATGTTTCGCCCCGCTACGATCAGATTACACTTGTTGAGGCCGACCGTCACAACCGGTTGCAGCAGGTTCTTTCACCAAATCCCGACAATGAGGGGGTGTGGATACACCAGGATGCCTGGTTCCACTTAGGAAAACTCGACGAAGGGATTCAGGTCGGTTACGCCGTGAAGAAGAAAGGTAACGGGGTTTATGCCTTTGTTATCGATGGCCAGGTGACAATAAACAATCAGCCTTTGTCAACCCGCGATGGTTTTGGTATTTGGGATATTGATCAACTTGCCATCCATTCAGAAAGTGCATCTGAATTGCTGCTGATGGAAGTGCCTATGACATTTTAAAATCAGCAATTACAAAAAAACGGATCGGAATTTATTTTTGAATTTCAGAAAGTATTATTCCGGGCTTATCTTAATAATCCTGCCCGGGTTTTCAACCGAAACGAGAATCTAACCGTCGGGGGTCTGTATTACGTTCCTAACCCTACCATCAATGCCGTCCACGATATGCTCCGAAGTAACATTATTATTGCTGATCACACAACGGTAGAGTTTTCGGGTGGCAAGCCCGCCAACCAGAAGGTTGCCTTTCCAGGCTTTAAATTTGTCGCTGGTAATAAATGCCATACCGGCGGTTCCTATGGAGGGTGTCCAAGAGTAAACCGGCGGGGTAATTCCTGTAGCATTATGCCCAGCCGAAATGGTTGTTCCATCGTAGTTAACTCCAACGGAATAAGATGGCCAGCCATAATTGGCTCCTTTGGCAATGATATTGATCTCGTCGCCACCACGGGGCCCGTGTTCAGTTGACCAGATTTCACCGGTTTCGGGGTGAATTGCCATCCCTTGCGGGTTGCGGTTTCCAAAGGAATACACTGATGTTGCTGTTGTATTGCCAGGAATTATTGGATTATCTGCAGGAACTCCCCCCGTATAGGTAAACCGGTGTATCTTGCCCCAATCCGATTTCGGATCAAGTGAGTTTTTGTTTGTTGCATTCGCGCCACCGTAGCTGCCGATGCCTCCTTCGCCCACACTCAGGTAAACATGCTTGTCTTTTCCGAATACAATCCGGCTACCATAGTGGCCATACCAGGTATTTGTACCGTTTGTGGTAAAAAGGGTTTCGATGTTTTGCACCTGGTTGTTATTTATTTTAAACCGAACAAGCCGGAGCTGCCCACCACCGGCTGGATTTGATGCCGAATAGGAAGCGTAAATCCATCCGTTGGTTGCATAATCGGGATGCACCCTGATATCGAGCAGTCCACCCTGTCCAGATGCAAGAACTGCCGGCAAACCGGTAATTTCAGTTACCGTTTCGCTGCTTTTTCTATACAACCTGCCCCGCTTTTCACCAAATATAAGGTCACCGTTGGGGAAAAAGTCCATTCCCCATATGATTTCATATCCTGTAATCAGGGTGTTGAAGGTTATTTGTGGCTCCCCTTTTGGCTCTTCCTGGGTTTCTATGGATTCTTTGGTACAGGAACCCAAAATGGTGAGCAAAAGTGTTAGTATTATGATTGTTCTGATTTTCATACTATTAAAATTGTTTGTTTTCTAAAGTATAGTATGGAACTCATCCCGATTCGGGACTCGTTTCATATCTGTTCAATTACAACTCATTTCTGATTTAGTAACAAGCAGATCGTGAAAATTGTTGGTGGTATTTGTTTGGGTTAATCCAGAACAGGCAAGTTAATCGTTAACCACAACAGCCACATTTACCATTTTTCTGAATAGGTGGACATTTTACACTCCCGTAGGAACAAAAAACACAGCAATCGCCATATTTCGGTTTTAGGAGTTGTTTGCAGTTTGTACATTCATAAAAAAACTGACAAGCATCGGTAGGCATGGTTTCTGATTTGCTGAACACACAATAAGGGCATGTAATAGTTGATTGCAGTATTACCAAATTTTTCATGTCGCATAATCAAAATATTAGTAATGTGATGTTCGAAGTAAGATATTCAGACCCTTAAAAAACCACGAAAACCCCTTGCACCATAATAGGATTCGGCGCCGTTGTGATAAACAAATACATGCCCGTAACGGTAATCACAGAAAAAGGCGCCGCCTTTGGCACGGATGTCGGGTGGTGTCAGAATCCAGCTCGATGTTTTGGTGTCGAATTTCTCCATTTTTTGCAATTCACGGTATTGCTCTTCAGATAAAATTCCGATACCCATTTCGGCAGCCATTCCCAAAGCACTGTTTGCAGGCTTAAATTCTTTTCGCGAATCCAGTGCTTGTTGATCGTAACATACGCTTCGGCGGCCTTTAGGACTTTCAGCAGAACAATCGTAAAAAAAATATTCGCCGGTTGTAGGGTCATTGTCAACGACATCGGGTTCGCCACCTGTCTCTTCCATCCTGAACAACGACCACAGTTTTTCAGGATTTTTCTCAAGTCTATCCTCGATAACTGTCCATTGAAAGCCATCATGCCGGTGCATATTTTTTCCGAAGCGGGTTTTCAGGATTTTGAGCAATTCTTCTTTCTCCTGTTGGGTAAGGAATTTATTCTTTTCCATGGTCTTGATTTCTTGAAGATGTGATAATGTTGCTTTCTAAAATAAAAACTACATATTGCAGGAAAGAGTTCACAAATCGATTTTTTTAAAACACTTAATTTAAATCAGCCCAAAACAAATTGCAATAAAACTCGGGCCATTTAACCCGCCATGCATTATGACACTTACCCAGGAATTTTTAGTCTTCTGAACAATTTTCACTTACCCATCCAACCAAACCTTAAAATCATTAACCTTATCACGGCTTACAATTAGTGGCTCATCCGTTTCGGTTTTCAGCTTTATTTTCAACCGGCTGGTTGAATAGACAACAATATCGGTAATGGCATCACGGTTTACAATACATTTTCGGTTTATCCTGAAAAATTTTTCCGGGTCAATAAGCTCCGCAATATGGTCAAGAGAGTAGTCGATCACAAAAATCCGTCTTTCTCCTGTACATATATTTGTGGTTTTCTCAAGGCTGAGGAAACATTGGATATCTTCAGTTGAAATGGAACGAAGGTGTTCGCCCACTTTAATCACAAACCGGTTTTTGTATGGCTTTTCAATCATCTTTTTTACACTTTCTATAATCCCCGGGTGAATAACGAGCAATTCATTTTGTGATCCGAAAAGCCTGCTGTATTTTTCCATAGCATCCTTCAGTTCAGTAAAGTCGATGGGTTTGAGAAGGTAATCTACACTGTTAACCTTAAATGCCCTGATGGCATATTCCTGATAGGCTGTAGTAAAAATCACCGGTGCTTGTACCTGTACTATTCCGAAAATGTCGAAACATAAACCATCGGCTACCTGGATATCCATAAAGATCAGATCAGGCGACGGATTGGTTTGTAGCCATGTCACCACATCTTTCACCGAATCGAATACAGCCAAAATGTGAATGGATTTGTCGAATGCCCTCAATAGTGCAATCAAATGATCTACAGCTGGTTGTTCGTCTTCAAGAATCAGTACTTTCATGGTTTTACCGTATTTTTTCTATTAATGGGATTTCAACCCTGAACTCATTCTCTGTTTCAGAAATCAATACCGGGTAGGAAGTGAAAAAACTATACCTTGACCGGATATTCTCTAGCCCCAGGTTGCTACTGCCAATTGCCGGTTTTTTTCTCAGGTTATTGCTTACCGTAAGGTAGTCGCCGTTTTTTGAAGTGATTTGGATTGTCAGTGGAAACTCCTTTGAAACAATATTGTGTTTTATGGCATTTTCGATGAGCATCTGCAACGACAGGGGAATGATGAACCGGTTCTGATCCTGAATATCAATTATTACCTTTAGGTTTTCTCCAAATCGGATTTTCTGCAGAAATACATACGATTCAAGAAAACTGAGTTCTTCGCTGAGCGGGCATAATTCATTATCTCTCTGCTCCAGTACATACCTGAAAACTTCCGATAGCTTTTTTACAAACAGGATGGCCTTGTCTGGGTCGCTTTTTATCAGGGAGGTTACCGAATTGAGGCTGTTGAACAAAAAGTGCGGGTTTACCTGGCTTTTCAGAGTTTCGTATTGCAGGGCCAACTGTTCACGTTTCGTCTCCTCCTGCAGGATAGCCGATTTTCGCCAGTTTACAAAAAAAACAATCGCATTGGTAATCAGCATCGAAAGGGTGAGGAAAATAATCGCTGTCTTTACCATAAACCATCCGCTTTCGACTATAAAGTCGGAATAACTCTGGTCGCGGTAAAGCATAATCAGAACTAAAATTACCAGTGCAATAACCAACAAACAAAACCCAATTGTAAGGCTTAATTGCAGGATCAACCTCTTTATCGGGTTTTTCAGCCAGGGATGGCGTTTATCGAGCCAGCTTATAATACGTGATATGGCAATTGCCATAGTGCCGCCAATTACCACCGAAAAGGCTGAATTTGATAAAAATATGGCAAAAGTAAAATGCGATATGGGAATTGAAATGAGAACCACCAGGTTCCCTAATACAATAAGTACCAGAATCAGTATTATTACTCTAAAAACCTGTTTGCGGCCAATTTCCATAAGCATCTGATTTATTTGAAATAAATGCTAAAGGTAGAAAAAGCAATCTGGTTTCAGAGTTTTTTTAGTTCTGCTTCGTTTATTTCTTTTCCCCAGTCGGGCCAGATGGGCGTTTTCGGTTTGAATTGATCGAATTTCTGTTTGGCCGTTTCAAAAATGGGTTTGGCAACAGCCGGGCCACCTCCGAACGATTCGGGCATATTGATCAGGGTTACAGCCCTCAGATAATAACTGCGTGGATTATCCGGATTGAGCTGAATGGCCTTGTCAATGGCTGCATTCATTTTTCCCATGTATTCCATCCCCCGCCCCATTGGGTCAACCACCATACGTCCCGGATACACAAAAGCCTGCAGGGTAAACAACTCCGACTCTTGTGGGGCAAGTGCGAATGCCCTGTCGAGGAATTGTTGTGCTTTGTCGAACCAGGAATCTTTTTTGGACAAATCCTGTTCGAGGTGCCCGATACAAACATAACAAAAAGCTGCATGGTAAAGGGGGAGCCATTCTCCTTTTTCAGTTTGGCTGATCCGCTCGAAGGTATTGGCTGCATCAATGTAATCACTGTTGGTACCGGCACTGTTCATTTTCGCGATAGCTTGAATCATAGCCTGTTCGTATTTGCTTTCCTGACCGTAACAGATTATCAGGAACAGGGAGAAAATAATGGTAATCAAAGTTTTCATTTTTACTGTTTTTAATGGTTTATAACTGAAATGAGATTAATAACACAGCCATTCGTTTCTGGGGTGAAGTAACAGGTTGAGAGGCATATACTCCCCGGTTGTCGGGAGTTTTACTGTAGGAATATCCATAAATATTTTCAAACCCAAATACATTGTTAACAACAAGGTGAACCACCGATTGAGTATTAAACAGATAGAAAATATGGGTAAAACCCAGGCTGATGTCGTTGTAGGGTTTGGTCCGGTCGGCCATAAACGATGGGTTGTTTGGGTTAAAATAGGGTCGCCCGCTGGCAAAAGAATAGGTAGTGGAAACAAATGAATTAATTCTGATTAGAAACCGTTTGTAAACTGCCGAAAGGTTATGTGTTGAAGCATAGTATGGCGCTGCCCTTTCAACGTAATCGCGGTAATCACGCTTTGTATCGTTCCAGGAATAGGAAATCCAATAGTCGCTTTTTCCGAATTCTTTCTGGTTGCGCCAGAAAACATCGAACCCACGCGAATACCCCGACCCGCTATTGGTGTAATTGTCGGGTTCAAATGAGAATTCCTCTTTAAATTTTACAAGGTAGGAGTAATTCTTATTATACGCTTCTATCCGGAGTGTTTTACTATCTTTTTTATACTGCCAGGTAAGAATAGCATGTTCCGAATTTTCGGGTCTGAGGTCGGAAGTGAATTTCAGGTATTTATCTTCCGGGTTTTGCATAAAAGTTCCATACGCTGCCGAAAGCTGACTGAATTTTCCAGTCTTAATGGCTGCCGATAAACGCGGATTCAGGCTGGTTTCATCGATAAGGGAATTGTACTCGGCCCTGATACCTGCCCGTACGGCCAGAATGGAATTAATTTTAGCTTCCGGTTCCAGAAAAGCTGAAAACTGATGGTTTGTAAAAGGCAGTTTAAAGCTGCCGTTCATTCTTATTTCTTCCAGGTAGTCGTAGTATTGATAATCGGCTCCCATCCGTGTAGCGATCTTTTTGTCCGTTTGGTTAGTAAAACTGACCTTTGCCTGAAAGTATTTTTTGGTGGTTTTTAAGTTGTACTGATCAAGTTGTATGTTATCCACATCCATATTTGCTGCTACGCCTGTTCCAATTATCCACTGGCTGTTCAGCTCCTCATTCCAGGTAGTGTTCAGATAGCTGTTGGTGTTTTTCAGGGCTATGTCCTGCACAACCAATTCCTGGAAATTGTTGTAAAGCAACCGGCTGGCATCGTAACTGAAACTCCCGAATGTTTTAATCAATCCGGTTTCGCTGGTTTTTTGCCTGAACATCAGGGTAGAGTTGGCAATTACAGGATCTTTTATCCAGTATAGATCGGGCTGGAAGATTTTGTTGCTTAGGGCGGTATGGAGGAACTCGCCGGTAAGTGCAAGTGACGTGTTTCCCCACCTGCGGGCATGTGATCCTTGTACCCCGACTGTGAGTACCGAAATTTCTGATTTGTCTTCCGGTTCAAGGGCAGTGGTATTGAGTGCCACAATAGATGATAGCGCCTGCCCGAATTCGGCTGAATAGCCTCCTGTGCTGAATACAGCCCCATTGAACAATAAGGGAGAGAAACGTCCACGCGTTGGCAGGTCGGGCATTTTAGAGAAGTATGGAGTTTGTATGAGCATACCATCCATAAAGGTTTTGATTTCGTAGCTTTCTCCTCCGCGCACAAATAACCTGCCTTCTTCGCCCACCCTGTGCGATCCGGGCAATGTTCCGAATGCCCCGAATATATCACCGTTTGCGCCAGCCGTCAACGCTATGTCCATCGGTTTCAGGATGACCGATTTCTTCTCATCGCTGGCTTCAAAAGTCCCTGCATTGATGACCACTTCGTTGAGCTCGCTCACCAATTCTTTCAGAATAATCCGGACTCCCGATATGTTTCCCGAAATATCGAGGTTAACAGCCTGTGTTTCATAGCCAATATAGCTGGTTATCAGTATCTGTGTGCCGGACATGCTGGTGGTGAAAGCAAACCTTCCCATCGGTGGTACAACCATCATAAGAACCCTGAATAAATATATTAGCCCCTGCCACCGGAATCCCTGTCTTTGTTTCTACAACCCCTTCAATATTTACCTGCGCTTGTACACAGAAAGCCAGGGATGTAAAGAGAATTAAATAAAATGTTTTCATCACCTTATAATTGATTCTGTTTTTTGAGGCAAATATCTATGGGATGAAGCCTGTTTTAAAATGAAAAGCTCCGATTGGTTATATGAGCGTGACGAAAGGTAAAATGGAAAGGCTAAACGGGAAATTTTATTTGGGAAATATCCTGTAAATATCACTTCTATTGTCCACATCTGCAAACGTTACGATACTTTAAAGTTTTAAAATCTTTTTCCTACTCAATACCAATATCATCATTTAGGATCATCCTGGCACCAATGTTGTATTTCTGCATATCATTAGGTCTTATTTAAATCTTATAGCCATGAAAACAATTACACGACTTTTTACATTAGCGGCCATAGCGTTATTGATGTCCTGTGAAGGGCCAATGGGCCCACCCGGAGAAGACGGCTTCGATGGTGATTCTCTGATTGGAACGGTTTTCGAAATTGAAGGTGACTTCACAGCTGGCAACAACTATCGGTTGCATTATACCTTCCCTTCGAAAATCAAAGTTTACGACAGCGATGTTGTACTGGTTTACCTGCTTTGGGAGCAGCAACCCGACAAAAACGGGAAAATGCTCGATGTGTGGAGACTACTACCCCAAACTATTGTCCTGAATGGGGGGGTGTTGCAATACAATTATGACTTTACAAAAGCCGATGTAAAGATATTTCTCGAAGGTACTATTGATTTCAGGACACTGAGACCTTCAGAAGTACTTGACCAGGTATTCAGGATAGTAATTCTACCGGCAAGTTTTGCAAATAGTCAATCTGTCGATATCCTTGATATGAATGCATTGATGAATTCGTTAGGTGCCAATCCATATAATCTCGAAAAAATTGAATTTCAGGGGAATAATCTATAATATAAACGCATGTACGTGTATATTGTAGTACATTATCTTTTATCTTGATGTTTTTTTTGGCATAATATTCAATAGCAATATGCGGGAACAAGCACCAGCTCTTTGATTTTCTGTGCCATTATAATTGTTTCTTTCCCGATTTTGGTGATGTAATATTTGTAAGAGTCTGATGCTTTTTTTATCAGCCCATGTACCCTTAGCCGTTTAATCAACCTGCTTATTTTGCTGGCAGTGTATCCAAGCATTTTTTGCAGATTTTTGTTTCGGAAGCCATTTATATTAAACTCACCACGGATGATGGCTATTAAAATAAGTAAATCATCTTTACAAAAGAAGTTAAAGCCTTTGTAGTTCCGTTTACCTTCAATTTTTGATGATGTAACCTTCTCAAGTCTTTTTCTCCCAATTTTTTTGTTATCGAAGGCTGAAATAAACTCAAGATATCTTTTATTTGAAGCTTTCAGGTTCTCTGACAGAAAAGAAAGGCTGTAGATGTTTTTCTTCAATGGAGCCATCTCGTGAGACGTTGTCCCGTCACGGTGTACTACCCCCCGGAAGTGTTTAAAAAAGCTGATATCGTTTGCTGTTGTTTTAATGCGAAGTATTTTGCTGAACTTGTCGTACATTTTTATCGATACTGACCCCATCGTATGTTTTACGCGGATGCCTTCGATACGCACATTGTAATTGTTGCCAACCTCACCCTGGTATCTGGGGTCCAGTTTTTGTCCCAAAAAAGTTGCGATGTTTTCAGGCTTGATCGTATGTATGGCAGTGGCCACAAGTTCACTGTAAAATTTTTGGAGATCTTCCTGTTTTTTATAAACCATATCGGTGGCATACTCGGCTTGCATAACACTCCAATGATACCTCAGGTTAAAATCTTTATAAACCGGACAAAACTGCCATGCAAATTCTTCTAATTTACGGTGAAGTTTTTCTATGCTTATCTTGTCTGAAAGTTCTTGTGCTTTACCAACATCCTGAATGCTGTCAAAAACATTGTCTATCATGGTATAATCAATCCCAGCCAGTCCTGGTTCCGAAGCAAGCAAGTTGTGACCGTTAATATATACTTGCACCCGGAAAGGGCACCATGTCGGAACACGCACATACCCCAGACTAACCTGCGGGTCAATGAAGTAAAAATAGTAATGCAAACATTTGCTTTGGTCTGGTTTTAAAAATGTTTTTCCCGTTGATTTGTCGTGCCATGGTTTATAGGTATGGCATGCCTCCATGGCTGAGATAATATGGACAATGCAGAGATGGTTACCCCATTTTTGAATTTTCTCTGAAATTATTGATTCTTTTCTGACACCAGATTTACGGATGAATTCAATCTCTACTCCGTTTTCTATGGCAAGACGTTCAGCATTAGCACGGATGGTTTCTTTAAATGGATCAGCAAATTTGGGGTAATCAAATATCATAATGCCATTTTCATACATGTATCTTGTCATCCCTTGTGAGTAGGATATTTCCGGCAGGGTACCGGTCAGGATCAGCCTGTCGTAACAGGAAAGTACGCAGGAAATTTTGTTCTAGTAAGTTTCCGATATTAGTTCCATCCATCAAATTTTCATATTTTTTTCCTGTTTGGTTCTGGCTTGTCCAGGTTAGGAGTGTCCATATTTTTCTGAATCTTCAGTTTTTTTGCTCTCCATGAAAGATGCTGAATGATGGGAATTGCAAAAGCTGCGGTTTCTCCGGTGCCTTTTTGTGCACAACCCAACAGGTTTTTCTCCTTGAGTTGTTTGGGGATAGCTTTTACCTATATTGGGGTGGGGGTCTCATAACCTTCGGCTATTAAAGTATCGAGGATGGGGATTATAATTCCTAAATTTCAGAATGTCATAAGTTTTATAATAGGTGACAAAGGTAAGGTATTAATAGGATTTCGGAAACAGGCCAGATAATAGCTGCATTTCCATTGAGGTGAATGTTATTGATGAGTTTATTAATTCTTATGGCCAATCATTGGTTTGGTTTATTGAATGTCGGCTTTGTCCAGACAAACCCACCCGTTCCATTGGGTATCCTTGAATAAGATTGTTCAACATAAGTGGCCGGATATTCAACCCTTTCAATAAGTATGAGGTCGGGTGATGAAAAAAGTACCTTTTCGCCTTCAGCTGATAGTTTGAAATTGGTATGCAACCCAGCCTGAAGCGTGTCGGCATCGGCCCATACAATCAGAAAATTATTTCTGCCAATTATGGTTCCATTGGGAAATTTCCATTTTGCTGGATTTTTATTACTATCCGAAAGAAAGCATCCCGAAAGATCAATATCTGCATCCGATAAATTAAAAAGTTCAATCCAATCGTCGTACTGACCGTTCTGATCGGCTCCCGATTTTTTATTCATTGGAAGCAATTCGTTGATAACTATGCTTTTGTACTTTTCGTTTTCTTCAATTTTTGTATTACATCCGGATAATAACAAAACCACAGAAAAAATTATAATTGTTTCTGGTCTA
Source organism: Bacteroidales bacterium (assembly GCA_037447215.1). GTDB lineage: Bacteria > Bacteroidota > Bacteroidia > Bacteroidales > Prolixibacteraceae > UBA1413. The sequence goes on along the minus strand of JBBIHB010000001.1, from coordinate 171,140 downwards.
AAAAAACGCATCATCTCTCCCTGGTAATTAAATTTACGAAAAAATAATAATGGCAAATTTAAACAAATCTTTTTCCGATCATTAATCTGTTATTAACGTAAATGCCTCTTTTGTTTGAATACATCGATTTATTCACCATTTCTGTTTTTTTTAAACGATTTCTATTATTTTTATTCTCCGATTTTAATTTCAGATTCTTTACAGGTAAATAAACAAAATTATACGAATTATGAAAACAACACAAAACAGGAGAGATTTCTTGAAAATTTCGGCAGCCGGCGCCTTTGGGGTCATGGCTTTAGGGCATTTTAGCTGTACACCGAAAGCAAAGCCCATTGACCGCAAAAACTTTGGTGTTGGCTTACAGCTTTATACCATCCGTGATGCCATGGATGCCGATGTGCCCGGTTCTTTGAAAAAAATCTCGGATATTGGCTACAAAAACCTTGAGCTTGCCAACTATTCCAATGGAAAATTTTATGGTTATGTACCTGCTGAATTCAAAAAAATGGTGAACGACTTCGGGATGGAAATTATCAGCAGCCATACCCAGGTCGAAGCGGCAGGTATTACCATCGACAATGCGCAGAAAATGGCCGATGACCACGCTGCACTTGGTGTAAAATACTGTGTACAGCCTTGGGTCGAAGAAGCCGACCGCAATGTGGAATCGTACAAGAAAATGGTTGCCGACTGGAACGAAGTAGGCCGTATTATGAAAGGTGTAGGAATTCAGTTTGGTTACCATAACCATAACTTCGAATTCGCCAACCTCGATGGCATTGTTCCTTATTATGATATCCTTTTGGCAGAACTCGAACCGGATCTTGTTACTATGGAAATTGACTTTTACTGGGCTTCCAAAGCAGGACAGGACCCTGTTGATATGTTTAACAGGTATCCTGGCCGTTTCCAGCTTTTCCACATGAAAGACATGCTCTACAAGCAAGAACCATTCTTCGATGTAATTAAGGATGACATTACTTCAGTGGGAGCCGGCGTAATCGATTTCAACCGCATTATGGCAGCCAAAGATATTGCCGGAATGAAATATCTGTTTGTTGAAGACGACAACCAGGGCAACGGCCAACCATTTGAAGCGCTTGAAGTCAGCATTAACAATCTGACAACCAAAATTCTGGTTTAATATTGATAATTCCGGCGAAATTCTGCTGCAGTCAGACCTTTTTCAAGCCAGTAATTTGACAAGGGGCAAAATCCGCAATGATTTTTGCCCCTTTTCAAATTCTATTATCTTAAGTTGTTTTAAACGGCATGATATCAGATGTTTAATCAACGAATACCACCTTAAACATACCTCTGACCTCATTTATTTCAAAGTTTACCGCTATATCATCCGGATATCGTTCTGAGATTGCCTGCCTGATTCCTGTATCCATTTCTTCGGGCTTACCGTGACATGAAAGGCAAAGAGGTGCGGCCAGAATGATTGGTGAGTAAAAAGTTTTTGTTCTTTTACCCTTCACCACTACGTGCTTCAATTCCTTGCCATTTTGTTGCTGCTCAATATATGTTTCAAAAAGATTTAATTCTTCTTCACTGGCCGCATTCAACGGATTGCGATTTCGGTGCGAAACCCTGCTGAGGAGAACCTGTTCGTCTTCCGAAATCTGATTTGTGATGGGTATTGCCTGAAACGAACAGTAATTGATTGCTGCGATAACACCATTCTCTTTAATCTCGGCGTTTAATTCGTTCAGGAGGGCAGTAAGCAGTTTCCCCGAAATTTCAGCACCTTTTTCAAGGACTTCATCGTCAGTTATTTTTTCTTTTGGGCTTCAAGACTGGATGAGTAAAAATGCGAGAATTAAGATAGCTTTCGTTTTCATAACATTCGGTTTCAAAATCAGTTAATATTAATAAAAAGATTCATTATCTTTTACTAAGATTTTCTTCCCGAATTTAAGTGTTAAAATAAAATATTGTAATATCATCAATAACCATTATTTTCGCAAAAAGACGAATATTGATATTTAATTAAAATCAAAGTAAATATGAAGAATTTAAGGATCAGTATGTTATTTTCAATTTTAATAATGGTTGCCATTGTTTGTGCAAATGCTCAACCATCGGGTGGAACTTATGGGCCAACACAACTTTATTACGAACTGCCTGACGTTAAAGGGACCATATATTATGTGGCGCCCGATGGGACTGCCAATTCACCCGGTACTTCAGTAAATTCGCCAACCACAATCGAATCGGCTATTGTGAAAGCAGTTTCGGGCGATGCCATTGTAATGCGCGGTGGGGTGTATCGAACCGGAAATCTTACCTTTAATCAGGGAATTACAATTCAGCCTTACAAGGATGAATACCCTGTGCTGAAAGGAACCCGCATTGCCGATAAATGGGAGAAAACTGCCGGAGGGGCATGGGTGACCAGTTGGAATTACCTTTTCCCGGGAAGGCCGGAAGATTGGTGGAGAAAAGATCGCGAAGAAAAATTCACTCCGCTTCACCGTTTCAACAACGATGGGATATTTATCGACGGCAAATACCTGCAATCGGTTGGTAGTGCAGCCGAAGTTGATGAAGGCACTTATTACGTGGATTACGGTGCAAAAAAAATTTACATAGGAGCCGATCCAACCGATAAACTGGTTGAAATTACTGCCTTTCGAAAAGCTTTGGTAAGACCGGTAGCCGAAGTGAATGGCAAGAAACCCGATAAAAGAGGTCCTGTTATCCGTGGAATCGAATTTACCCAGTACCCCGATACAATGGTACATGTTGGAGGAACTGTATTGGCTATCGATCAGCATGGGCGCGACATTGTGGGTACCGTTCTCGAAAACTGCACCTTTTCGAACTGTTTTAGAATTGGAGTTTTTGTGATTGGCGATAGCCTGGTTATGCGGAACTGTATTGTAACCGACACCAATACCGAAGGGGTATATGTGGTAGCTTCGGAAGATATTCTTCTCGAACGGAACATTTTTGCCCGAAACAATATCGAACGCTGGACAGGTTTCTATCCCGCGGCCGTTAAAATATTCAACCAATGCAAACGTGCCGTTGTTCGCGATAACCTGATTACGGATCAACCTAATTCCAATGGAGTATGGTACGATGTTGGCAATACCGACGGGGTATTTGTGAACAATTGGGTTCAAAAAGTCGGAACACGTACAACTCCATTCAGGCCAAATACCATCTGGCATGGTCAAAGCGGATTTTTCTTTGAAATTTCAAAGGGGGTGATTGTGGCTGGTAATGTTTTCACCGAATGTGATAATGGAATCCTTATTTTGAACAGTTCGGGCGCCAAAATTTATCAGAATACTTTCATAAACAGTCAGGCGGCCATTGCCCGTGACCACCGCAGTGCTCAAGGCGACCACTTCGGTTGGCATCCCCGAACCGGGCCCGATGTACACGAACGTGTAGGTCATGAATTTGTCAACAACCTGATGTTTGGCGATGAAACTTACAGCCGTCCACTGCTGCATGTATGGCAGCCCAATACCCTGTGTAAACAATTGCAGGTGCCTGCTCTTGAAAAATTGAATCATAACGTTTATGTAAACCGTATTTTGGCTGATCCAATTATGATGTTGAGTCAGCATTTGAATGGTGAATGCCAGCTATCATTCAACTCACAACAGGAGATATCAAAAGCAGTTCCCGGGTATGAAACTTCAGGAGTTGTGTTGAAAAATTATCGTGGACCTTTATTCCATGGAATGCATCTGGCTGATTATCGTCTTGTGCCTGAATTTCCGGGCTATAAAGCGGCCGGTGTAACACCAGAATATATTATGAAGTGGATAAATAATAAAGCAGTTACGGTATATCCAGGAGCCTATCCACACTGAAAATTTTTGCAGATTATGAAGTTTTTCTATTTTTCAGGAATTGTAAATTTTAAGCTGTTATTATTCCTCATTTCTTGCATTCTTTTGGGTAATCTGGCCTGTAATCCATCAATAGGTGATTTTGGGCATAGCAGGCAGAGAATATCAATCAATGACGAATGGCGTTTTTTGCGGTATGCATCACCTGATGAGGCTGATAATCTGATTTATGATATTCGTCCGGAAGTTTCAGAGCGGTTTGAGGCAAGGGTAGCCGACTCACGTCCCACCGAAGCCGTTGAGGTTGAAAACGCGCAGGAAGTGCTGAAGCCATGGATAATGCCTACTGCCAACCCATTTATCAAAAATGAGGCCGATCGTCATATCCGTCCTGAAGGAAATCCCGGCAGCGATTTCCCGTTTGTTCAGAAAGATTTTGATGACAGCAGTTGGAATAAGGTTGATCTTCCTCACGATTGGGGAATTGAAGGTCCGTTTTTAGACGGTTGGGATGCCGAAGTGGGAGGTGGCATGGGCCGTTTAGCCAGCCATGGCGTTGCCTGGTACCGCCGCAAGCTCGATATTCCTGTGTCGGATTCCATTAAATCTATATTTCTCGATGTGGACGGAGCCATGTCGTATGCGATGGTGTGGTTAAACGGACATCTTGTTGGGGGCTGGCCCTATGGCTACAATTCATGGAGGTTAAACCTTACACCATATATTATTCCCGGTGAAATAAACCAATTGGCCATTCGTATGGATAATCCTCCCCATTCAGCCCGCTGGTACCCGGGAGGAGGTTTATACCGCAATGTGTGGCTGGTCAAAACAAATAAAGTTCATGTGGGGCATTGGGGCACGTATATAACTACCCAAGAAGTTTCCAATTCATCAGCTACCGTTGAGTTGGCAGTTACCATCGATAACCATTCCGACAGTAATCAGTATGTTGAAGTAAATACTAAAATTTACGAACTTGATGAACATCTGAAATATGGAGCAAGGGCTGTAGCAATATTTCCGGCAATCCGTGAAAATATTGCTGCTGGCCAGTCGTCCATTGCTAAAAGATCGGTAATATTGAAAAATCCGAAACTATGGGGGCCGCCACCTACACAAAAACCAAATCTTTACATGGCAGTTACTGAAATTATTGCCGACGGCCTACCTGTCGATCGTTACGAAACCAGGTTTGGGGTCCGAACTGTGGATTTTGAACCGGATAGAGGTGTATTTGTAAATGGCGAGCATATTGTATTGCAGGGTGTCAACCAGCACCACGATCTAGGGGCTTTAGGCGCAGCCTTCAACACCCGGGCAGCAGAAAGGCAGTTGGAAATTCTACGCGAAATGGGTTGTAATGCAGTTCGTATGGCACATAACCCACCAGCACCTGAACTCCTCGAACTGACCGACCGCATGGGTTTCCTGGTCATTAATGAGATTTTCGATTCATGGGAACGCAGAAAAACCCCACTCGATTTTCACCTGATTTTTCCCGATTGGTATGAACCCGATACTCGAGCGTTTGTGCGACGCGACAGGAATTGCCCATCAATTATCCTTTGGAGCTTTGGCAACGAAGTAGGTGAACAATATACTGCCGAGGCCGGGGCAGCGGTTGGGAAAAAACTGGCTCAGATTGTTAAGGAAGAAGACCCGACCCGACCAACCACTTCAGCAATGAACTGGGCCAAACCCGATATGGCATTCCCATCCATTGTGGATGTTATCAACCTGAACTACCAGGGAGAAGGCATAAGGGATGCAGAAACATATTCCCATCTGAGGGGCATCCGTACATCACCCATGTACCCTGCGTTTAAGGAAAAATTTTCCGATAAATTGATCATCAGCAGTGAAACCGCTTCGACTTTAAGTACGCGGGGTACCTATCTTTTTCCGGTTTACGAAGGCATGAGCGCCCCGGCTGAAGATGGCAAAGGGGGTGATCCCGAAACGGGATATGTAAGTGCTTATGAACTATATACGGCACAGTTTGGGGCTTCGCCCGATAAGGTTTTTGCCTCGCTCGACCGGCATCCTTATGTTGCAGGCGAATTCGTCTGGACCGGATGGGACTATATTGGCGAACCAACTCCTTATTATCTCAGCCGCAGTTCCTATTCCGGGATTATAGATTTGGCCGGTTTTCCGAAAGACAGGTTTTACCTTTATCAATCGCGCTGGAGGCCCGACCTTCCGGTTGCTCATATTCTGCCGCATTGGAACTGGCCTGAAAGGATAGGACTGGTTACACCTGTTCATGTATTTACTTCTGGCGATGAAGCAGAACTGTTCCTGAACGGACAATCACTTGGGAGAAAGAAAAAATCTGAATACGAGTACCGACTTCGGTGGGATGATGTAGTATATACCCCGGGCGAACTGAAGGTAGTAGCTTACCGGAAGGGCAAATTGTGGTCTGAAAATATCGTGAAAACCACTGGAAAGCCTGCAAAACTTTTGGCATCGGCCGATCGTGCAATTATTGATGCCGATGAGAAAGACCTCACATTTATTACTGTAAAAGTAGCCGACCGGGATGGGCTTGTGGTGCCTGATGCAAATAATCTCATCAGATTCAGCATTGAAGGGCCTGGAGAAATTGTAGCCACCGACAATGGCGACCCTACCGATTTGGTTTTCTTCGGTTCGAAAAATCGGGCTGCTTTCAGTGGATTGGCTCTGGCGATTGTGCGATCCAGAAAGGGCGAAGTTGGTACTTTAAAAATCTCCGCATCGGCTGATGGGTTGGAAAAAGCAATAGTTGAAGTAGTTTCTAAATAATTGATAATATGTAATTAATATTCTTAATTTTTTAGAGTGAGGAGTCATTGCTTTGCGGCCTTTGTGCCTTCGTGGCAAATAATACAGTTAAATTATCCCACAATGGCACGAAGGCCAAAAAGTTAAAGTTATAATTAAGAAGTGAATGAATATTGTTTGTTTTCCTCTATCCCTGCCATCAGGATTCTGAAGCTATCATAGATATTATCTATCGTTAAAAACAATCCAATAGGCAAACATTTTAATAGTTTTGCAGTATAAGGATTAAAACAATTTGAATTATGGAAGATAGCAAAAATCACAATCATTCAGCACATACTGAAGGCAAATGCCCGGTAACCGGGCATAGCAGCCCCAAAGCTGCCGGTAGGGGCACCCGAAACCTTGATTGGTGGCCGAATATGTTAAACCTGTATATGCTACGTCAGCATTCATCTCTCTCCAATCCGATGGGTAATGATTTCAACTATGCAGAAGAATTCAAATCACTCGATCTGGCTGCCGTTAAGAAAGATATTTTTGAATTGATGACCAATTCACAGGATTGGTGGCCTGCCGATTATGGCCATTATGGACCTTTGTTTATCCGTATGGCCTGGCATAGTGCAGGTACTTACCGCGTGGGTGATGGCCGTGGAGGTGGTGGAACCGGGACACAACGTTTTGCCCCGCTCAACAGCTGGCCCGACAATGCCAACCTCGACAAGGCCCGTTTGTTGCTTTGGCCGGTCAAGCAAAAATATGGAAAGAAAATTTCGTGGGCCGACCTGATGATCCTTGCCGGAAATTGTGCCCTCGAATCGATGGGCTTTAAAACATTTGGTTTTGCCGGTGGCCGTGAAGATGTGTGGGAACCTGAAGAAGACATCTATTGGGGATCTGAGGCAGAATGGCTCGGTGACAAGCGTTATTCAGGCGACCGCGATTTGGAAAACCCTTTGGCAGCTGTGCAAATGGGACTTATCTATGTGAATCCCGAAGGGCCAAACGGAAATCCAGATCCAATAGCTGCAGCTAGAGACATTCGCGAGACATTCGCCCGTATGGCAATGAACGATGAAGAAACCGTAGCGTTAATAGCCGGTGGTCATACCTTTGGGAAAACACATGGTGCTGCTGATCCATCCAAATATGTTGGGCCAGAGCCAGCTGCTGCTCCCATTGAAGAAATGGGACTTGGCTGGAAAAATATTTATGGATCCGGTCATGGTGAACATACCATTACCAGCGGCCTCGAAGGTGCCTGGACCAAAACTCCAACCAAATGGAGCAATAACTTTTTCGAAAACCTGTTCGACTACGAATGGGAACTTACCAAAAGCCCGGCCGGTGCCCACCAGTGGAAACCACGCGGACAGGCAGGCGCCAACAGTGTACCCGATGCCCACAATCCTGAAAAACGTCACCAGCCCATGATGCTTACCACCGACCTGGCGTTACGTTTCGATCCCGCATACGAAAAAATATCGAGGCGGTTCTACGAAAATCCCGATCAATTTGGAGATGCTTTTGCGCGTGCCTGGTTTAAACTTACCCATCGCGATATGGGGCCCAAATTCCGGTATCTGGGACCGGAGGTTCCAATGGAAGACTTAATCTGGCAGGATCCGTTGCCGGCAATTGATCACAAACTTGTTGATGAAAATGATATAAATGCCCTGAAAGCAAAGATTCTCGAGTCAGGACTTTCTGTTTCAGACCTGGTTTCGGTGGCATGGGCATCGGCCTCCACTTTCCGGGGTTCCGACAAAAGGGGAGGGGCCAATGGTGCGCGTATCCGTCTTGCCCCTCAAAAATTCTGGGCAGTTAACCATCCTACGCGCCTGGCTAAAGTCCTCGATACAATTGAAGGAATACAGGCCGCTTTCAACAGCACTCAAACCGGTGGGAAAAAAGTATCGCTTGCCGATCTGATTATCCTTGGTGGATGTGCAGCCATTGAAAAGGCAGCCAACGATGCCGGACATGAGGTAAAAGTTCCCTTCACGCCCGGCCGGGTGGATGCAACTCAGGATCAGACCGATGTAGAATCGTTTGCAGTACTGGAACCTGTTGCCGACGGATTCAGAAACTTTATGAAGAAAAAATTCGCGGTTTCGGCCGAGGAGTTGCTGGTTGACCGCGCACAATTGCTCACACTTACCGCGCCCGAAATGACGGTTCTGGTAGGTGGGTTACGTGTACTTGGTACCAATTTCGACAAGTCGAATCATGGTGTATTTACTAACGCACCTGGAACCCTCACCAACGACTACTTCGTTAATTTGCTTGACATGGGTATAACCTGGAAAGATATTTCAGGAACGGGCGACCTGTTTGAGGGCCGCGACCGCAAAACCGGTGAAGTGAAATGGACCGGCACACGGGTTGACCTGATTTTTGGTTCGAATGCTGAATTACGTGCCTTGTCTGAAGTGTATGGTAGTTCAGATGCGCAAGTGAAGTTTCTGCATGACTTTGTTGCAGCCTGGAATAAGGTAATGAATCTCGACCGTTTCGATCTGGCTTGATCCGGGTTAGAATTATTCGTATAAAATAAATTCATTAACATAAAGGCGGCCTGATGGTTGGGTCGCCTTTATTATCAATTTTATGCGATTATTTCTATTTTGTCAAAAAAAACCAGAAATTTGGGTCACAGATTGAAATTCATCTTAATTATTTGAAACAATTAAATATGGAATTTTCAGGAAAACCAACCCTGCATCCGGTTATGTTTATAGCTGCAAAAGTTACTGGTTATTTCACTTGGCTTATGCTGGTACTGGCCTTGTCCGGAGTTTCGGGATTGCGTTACCCTGGCGGCTTCTGGCTGGAAATTTTTGTTTTTATGACCCTGATTATCGGAATTGTATATATTCTAGTCAGCTCATTCACCCTTGGAAAATCCATTCGGATTGGCCTTCCTGTCAGGGGAACCACACTGAAAATCCATGGAATTTATCGTTTCAGCCGAAATCCCATGTATATTGGGGTACATCTGATTACCTTGTCCGCTATGTTGTTAACCCTGAAATGGTGGGTAATTCTGCCCGGTTTATTCAGTATTTATGCCTATCATCTGATAACACTGGCCGAAGAGCATTTCCTCGAAAACCGCTTTGGTGAGTCATATCACCGATACAAACAAAAAACACGGAGATATTTTTAATTTCGGATATTCAAAGCCAAACACAAAGAACAGCTATTGAAATCAGAAAACTCAACAAGGTTACTACAATTCCTATTTTGAAAAACTCCATGAATTTTATGGTCACATTCATTTTTTTGGCCGATTCGATGACAATCAGGTTGGCCATTGCTCCAATGATGGTCGCATTCCCGGCCAGCGTTGAGGCCGAAGCCAATGTAAGCCACAAAATATCACCCGGAATGGGTTTGAGAACCGGCAGCATCATAACCGTGTAAGGCACATTGCTCACTATCTGCGATAAAATTAGACTTAGTCCGTGAAGTTTCAGGATTCCATCCAAATCTTCAGTCAGAACAGACGAATGGATCAGGAAATCCATAATTCCTGCTTTTACAGCTCCATCGACCACAATAAAAAGGGTTGCAAAGAAAAGCAGCAGCACCCAGTCCACATTTTTGATAACTTCCGAAGGTTTCACCTTACCGAAAATCAGGATAAGGGCAGCGCCGGAAATGGCAATCACTGGAATAGACAGACCGATTATTTTACCAATGAAGAAAAGAATGACCACTCCCAGAAAGATTGGCACAGATACTTTCATGGATTGAAACCGGTACTCAAAAGTACCTGGTTGAACGACAATTACGCTTCCAGACTTGAAATGGGATCGATAAAACCATCTGACAACTACAACGATCATGACCATACCAATTATGGAAACAGGTAGTAATTTTATGAAAAAAGTGGAATAATCGATTCCTGAATTCATCCCGATCAGCATATTCTGAGGGTTTCCGGTTATAGTCATTGCACTTCCTACATTTGAAGATAGTATTTCAGCAATAAGGTAGGGGACAGGGTTTAATCGGGATACACGACAAATGGTAATAATAACCGGCGTAAATAGCAGAACCACCGCATCGTTTACCAGAAAGGCGCTGGCAATGCCTGTGACAAAGGTGATCATTACCAGCAACCGGAATGGTGTGCGCGACCAGGAAAGTGATTTCTTAGCAATCAGCGAAAAAAAACCGTCAAGTTGTAAGGTCGAAATGATGATCATCATACCTGATAGAAGCACAATGGTATTGTGGTCAATAGCCGCCATTGCCTCAGCAAGGTCCAGGACTCCGAAAACCACCATGGCAACAGCCCCGAAAAATGCTGCTGAAGGTCTGTCGATATTAATGCCTGGAAGCCTGGTAAAAATGATCCCGATATAAGTTACAATGAAAATGATTAAAGCCGTCAGCTGCATAAGCTATTTAATCAGTCATTCCGGTAGGATTGAACTTTAAAATCAGGAAACAGCTTAATTCATAGTTGGTGTAATCACAAACTTGCGGAACTCCACTGGCCCATGGTCCCCCTGGATCATAACTGGCCCCGGATTTCCTTCTTTGCTGTCGAGCGAGCCTCCGGTAATGCCTGGTATAACCCTGTTCGAAATAACTTCGATTCCATTATGTACCACAGTTACATGCCTGCCAACCAGGGTGATTTCGTAGGTTTGCCATTCGCCGGGCTTTTTGGCGGCATACACAGAGGGTTCAATAAATCCGTAAATGCCACCAATGGATACATCGCTGACATGGTTAACCGGGCTGTCCTCAATCTGGACTTCGTAACGGCCGCGGAGATATATTCCGCTATTGCTGCCGGCAGGATACCTGAACTCAACGCTAAGTTTAAAATCGTCGAATTTTTCATTGGTAACAAGGTTGCCGCCAACTCCGGTATTAACCAAAACTCCGTCAACCATTCTGAACTTATTGTTTTCGGGGATAATCCAGCGAGAGAGGTTATCATCGAGCAGGTTTTTCGGATTTCCCCATACCGGTGGTTTTTCCCTTTTCAGGCTGGGCGCCCTCACTCCGGTCCAGTTAAGTCTGTGACCGTCAAGGATTTTATGTCCGGTGATTTTATCGTCCTTGAGAGTGAATTCAAAGTAGATATCCGGAATGTTCATCCATTGCGGGGGGATGGTAAAATGGTATTTTTTTCCGGCAGCATCGTATTTTACTTCTGAAATGGGCCGGGCGCTCCCTTCGTACCCAACAAAGTAGCCAATCAGTTGTGAAAATCCCGATTTTTTAACTTCGAGCCAGCCTGGGAAGCCTTCTGATGTCATCAAACCATGGCGGAATAACCCTAATTCCTGCAGCTCCCTGCCTTCGATAAAAAAGGTAAGGTTCCACCGTCCGATTACTTCCGATCCGTCGGCGGGTGTTTGTGCTTTCAGTGTGGTACATAGCAGAATAGCGAAGGGCAACACTAAGAAGATGTTCCTGAGTTTTTTCATGATGAATACATTTTTATTATGTGATATAAATTAAGTTAAATAGCTGATTGAATTTCTTTCAGTACAAATCTACATAAAATTGAGAAAACCGGGAAGTTAGATTTCTTAATCGCGATGATTTTCGGTGCAGATTGTGTATTTTCGGGAAAAATTTACAAAGTTTTAAGAATATGACCATTCAGGAAATACTTTTACATTTAAAATCGCTTGGTGACGGGAAAGTGCGGGCACACAATCAGAAGTTCGGGGCCGGTGAAAACCAATACGGAGTGAAGATGGGCGATATCAGGGCCCTGGCAAAAAAGATCAAGGTCAATCACCAACTGGCACTCGAACTTTGGGAAACCGGAAATGTGGAAGCCAGGTTTTTGGCAATCCTGATCATGAAACCACAGGAACTGCCGATAGAAGAGGTGGACAGGTTGGTGCGTTCCGAAAAATTCCCGCATATTGCCGATTGGTTCAGTGCTTACGTGGTTAAATTGCATCCGGAGAATGAAACACTGCGCAAAATGTGGATGAAAAGTGACGACCCAATGGCTTCCCGGGCTGGGTGGAGCATTACGGCCGACCGTGTAGCAAAAAAAGCTGCCGGCCATGATCTCACTGCACTTCTCGACAGGATTGAAGCTGAAATGCCAACAGCAGCCCCTGAAACCCAATGGACAATGAATATGACACTGGCGCAGATTGGGATACATTATCCCCAATTGCGTAGCAGGGCAGTGGCTATGGGCGAGAAAATGGGCATCTATCGCGACTATCCGGTGTCGAAAGGTTGCACATCGCCTTATGCACCAATTTGGATTAATGAGATGGTGGGGAGGATGGAAAAATGATTTTATCATTTTATTAAAATTGTAAAATGAAGTAATTTGCGAAGTCAATAACTAAAACGGCTAAATCTTTAGGGTTGCTGGAGAAAATTTTGATCTTTGGAAAATGGATCAAAAGGAGTAATTCTTACGTTATTAAAGTTGCTTTTTAAAGAAGATATCACGAACCATTTTGAGATATCTGTTATAAAAAAGTAAAAATCGCCATTGAAATAAGAATGGAAGAGTTATGGGAACTGGTTTCGCCGGATATGCCCCAAACCTGGCAGGTAGTTTTGGACGGTTTTTACAACCCATTGGAACTTCAGGGTTTTCCGATCATTGGCAAGCCTATATATTTGAAGTTGTACTAACTAAGAAGGAAGTTACAGAGAAGCAACAAACATTATTCGAACAAATACAATATCCAGCCGAAAGGTATAATAGCAACAAAAGAGTTTGCTTTTTTTTTAAAAGAATCTTTTGGATAAACTTCAGGCCAATACAACGATAATATCCGCTTGCTTATGCGTTGAGCCCGGGAAACTATGGCGTTGGTCCCGTGATCATTTGAGCGGCTTTTGTGGCAAAGCTGAATTTGAGGAACGGTATGCCCATGATATTGAGGCAGAAAAAGAAGACCTAACCACTACCGTTCGTGTCCCGGTTTTGAAGCCCGGGAATATAGGTCCGAACATAGCCATTGATGAGAAACAAATCGGAGACGAAATGCATACCCCTCTTACCAACAGGGATACAGGCAAACTGGCCATGGTAGCCTGTACAACAGTAGCAGGCGAGTTTTATATGGCATATCGGGTATCGGGGAAAAGCGTTATACTGTTGTGCCCTAACCTGGGACATGTCTCCTTCCTATGCAAAATTTGGCAACACAGCCTTCCCTCATGCAAGCCATATTGCCGATAAGGTTCATATTATCCGGGAATTGCTCGAATGCCCGCAGGAAATAAGGGTACGCTATCGACGAGAAGTTTTGAGGGAGAAACGCATTGAATACGAAAAACATAAACTATCTGAAAAACAACGAAAAAGGAATGCGAAAAAAACGGTGGGCCATACACAAGGGAAAACCTCATTTATCAGGAACCTGTTCTTTCTCACGGTGAAACAATAATCGAAGGGCTGGCCCGGAGCAGGTACCTTCTTTACAGGTACCCCGCGGAATGTACATCCTGGTAAAAGGCAAGGGCATCAGCACTTTTTGAAAAATATCCCGAATTGGAAACGGCTTATCATCTTGCCTGCGAGTTTAGGGAATGGATAAAAAAGGAAAAACCTTACTGTTGATCTGCCAACCTTTAAATAGAACCTAAAACTGCGGTTTGAAAAGGTCGAGCAATCAGAAATCAACGAAATGCTGAACTTCAAATCAAGATCGAAAGAAAACTTATGGAAGGCTTGAATTATTTCCGGTACGGGGCAACAAATGCAATCGCAGAAAATATTAATAGCCCTAACCAAAGGTTTATTATGATTAACCAAAGAACACGAGGCATAAAATTCTTCTACTTCCGTATGGCAAATTATTTTACTGAGCACCTCAAAATAAGATTTAGCCTGGAAACCAAAGATTTCAGATAAGCCATCCGTCGCTGGGCGGAGGGCTTTTTATACCAGTTATTGTAAGTTTTACATTAAATTTGGAGATTAACCGGTAAATTAAGACATTTGTAAAGTTCTGAATAACTATTAAATGAGATTATTTACTACGCTATCTGGCAATTTGATGAGAAACCTCACTTCCGTTCGGAATGACAGACGGTTTCAGGGTTACAGATGTTGGTTTGAAGGAGCGGAGCTGCCGCCCCTTCAAAGTAACCCTATCTCTTTTAAATGGTTGTCATTCCGAATTGAGTTTACGGAATGAGGAATCTGAGACAAATAACTTATGAGTTTTTATAACATTTCATGAATTCTTAAAAAATGCAGATAAAGACCTTAATCCTTTCCTCCATCCTCTTTTTTCTGGCTCAACTAGTTTCCATTGGACAAAACCTTTTTATCAATGAAATAATGTCGTCAAATGCCAGCGCAATTGCCGATGAAAATGGCGACTATTCTGATTGGATTGAGTTATACAATGCCGGAAATTCTCCCGTATCGCTCTTAGGGTGGGGACTATCCGACAACAAAAGTAATCCGCAGAAATGGATTTTTCCGGATATAACACTGCAGCAAGGGCAACACCTGCTGGTTTGGGCATCGGGTAAAGACCGCAAACCTGTTCCCGGGCAATGGATAAATGGTTTAATGCGCGACGTTTATACCAACATTCCCGGAAGCAGCATCAATAATCTGATTAACCATCCCGACTATCCTGATCATCCATCGAAAAGACAGATAATTACAACAAGGTTTGAAGCTCCGAATAATTCAGGTGACAACTACGGGCAAAGGGTGCATGGGCTGATAAAAGCCCCGGCCACAGGCAATTATACTTTCTGGATATCGAGCGACGACAATGGTCAGTTGTGGCTTAGCACCGACGAAACTATGGCAAATCTCCGGATGATTGCATCGGTTCCCGGTTGGACAAACTCCCGTGAATGGTTGAAATATCCTGAACAGAAATCGGAACCAATTTCCCTTCAGGAAAGCAAGCTTTATTATATTGTGGCATTGGCGAAAGAAGGTGGTGGCGGCGATAACCTGGCTGTTGGCTGGCAATTGTCCGATGGAACCCTCGACAGGCCAGTTTCGGGGAAATACCTTTTTACGCAATCGTCAGAACTGCATTCCAATTTCAGCATCAGCTCTGCCGGCGAGGTATTGATCCTTGTAAATAAGCAGGGCGAAATTGTGGACGAAATGCCTCCGGTTGAAATCCCTTCCGATATCTCGTATGGACTAAAACCCGATGGAGGCACTTTGTTTGGCTTTTTCAGTGAGCCCACACCAGGCGTTTCCAATACTACCCAAAGTTACAGCGAGGCCCTCAGTGCACCTGTATTCTCACACGAAGGTGGGTTCTACAGTAATCCATTTCATTTGTCATTGTCGTCAACACAACAGGGGGCAACAATTATTTATTCGGTCGATGGTTCAATGCCTGTCGCAGAAAACCTCAGTCCAAAAACTTTTCAATATCTTAATCAATATCGCGAAACACCGGGTTCATCGGTAGGGATAATGCAAAGCGGGAAGTTCAATAGCAATATTTATACTTCGCCCATAGAGGTGAAAGATCCCACCAGCGATCCAAACAGGGTATCAAGGATTTCGACCACCTATCACAGCAATCCCTGGTATTTTCCAAGTCAGCCCATCGACAAGGCCGTGGTGGTTAAAGCCCGGGTTGTAAAGCCCGGCGCTTTGGCTAGCCCCGTAGTTTCGCATACTTACTTTGTAAGGAACGGGGGCAGCAATCCTTTTTCTTTGCCGGTAATTTCCATGAGCGCACAGATGGATCATTTATTCGATTTTAACAGAGGGATTTATGTGGCCGGGACTGATTATGAGAAATGGCGCAGCGCCAATCCAACTCTGAAAGCCGATGGGGGCAGGCCTGCCAATTATCACCGCGAGGGCGACGAATGGGAATACCCTGCACATATTGAATTGTTTGAACCTTCGGGTTCCCGTGCTTTTGGACAAAATATAGGATTCAGGATGCATGGCGGGTGGTCGCGCTCGCATCCGTTCAAATCGCTCCGGTTGTATGCCCGGAATTCCTATGGTGGTTCGCATCTCAATTACCCATTTTTCAGCGATTTACCGTATAGTGCCTATCGGCGTATAATTCTGCGCAATTCAGGTAACGACACTTATTACACCATGTACCGCGACGCTTTTTTGCAGGAAATGGTGAAACACATGAATTTTGAAACCATGGCTTATCAGCCTTCCATCCTGTTTCTGAACGGTGAATACTGGGGGATTCACAACATCAGGGAAAGGTTTGACCAGTATTATCTGGCCCGCAGGTTTGGAGTTCCCGAAGATCAGGTCGATATACTGGAGGGGAACATGCAGGTCGATCAGGGAGATAACCAGCATTATACGGAGACCATAGATTATATAAACACCTACGGACTGAAGGAAAAACAGCATTACGACTATATAAAAACCCGGATTGATGTTTCGAGCTTCATCGATTACATGTTGTCGCAAATATTTATGGTAAATACCGACTGGCCGGGCAACAATATCAAATTCTGGCGGAGAAAAGCGCCTGCCTATATGCCTGAAGAAGGGCCAGGTTTGGATGGGCGGTGGCGATGGATGATGTTCGACACCGATTTCGGGTTTGGAATTTATACTCCGACTGATTATACAAAAAATATGTTAACCTTTGCAACGGAAGCCTACGGGCCAAACTGGCCTAATCCACCGTGGTCAACATTGCTGTTCAGGAAATTGCTCGAAAATGAATCGTTTCGAACCGATTTTATCATCCGTTTTTCCGATCAATTAAACACGGCATTAAAAACCGATGTTGTCCAGGCAATTATTGACCGGATGCGTGCAGTTATTGAACCTGAAATGGGCAGGCATATCCAGCGCTACCGAATCCCTTCATCTCTGACCAACTGGAACAACAATGTGAATATCATGCGCGATTTTGCTGTTCAACGGCCAATATACATGCGTACACACCTGAGGCAGTTTTTCAGTCTTGCAGCCGATTATACTCTCTCAGTTGATGTATCGGACAAAAGCCACGGCTATGTAGTGGTCAATACTATTCCCATCCATGGCGGAACTGCCGGGGTGAGCGAAAATCCTTATCCCTGGCGGGGTAATTATTTCAGAAAGGTTCCATTGAGGCTCGAAGCCGTTCCGGCGCCTGGCTACGAATTTGTAAGATGGATCCCTGCTGTTGCCGGATACACCAATCGGGTTATTGAATTGCAGCCCGATGCCAATCATCAGTTTATTGCTGTTTTCAGGAAAATGGCGCGGACTGAGGAAGTAGTTCATTACTGGAATTTTAACCAAACCGATAAGTTGCTCGTCCCATCGTTCACACTTTACGATGCAGCCCTGAGGACTCAGCTTCCTAATGGCGGGATTGCAGAGATAACCCATGGCACTGGCCAGAATTTCAGTGGTTTGAATGCCCGTTTCGGCGACGATGCAGAAAGCCACATCAGGGTCAACAATCCCATTGGGGTTGCTTTGGTATTCAACCTGCCCACAACCGGTTTTTCCAGGATCCGGTTCAGATACGAAACCCGACGGTCGGGACAGGGTGCCGGAATACAAATAGTAGAGTACTCAATAAATGGAACTGACTATACAGAAGTAAAACGGCTTTCGGTAAAAGATGCCGATCCGGTCCTGGTCAGCCTCGATTTTTCTGATATCGTGGAGGCAAATAACAATGCAGCATATAAAATCAGGATCAGGTTTGAGCAGGGCGACGGGGGAACGTCCGGAAATAACCGGTTCGACAACATAACCCTCGAAGGGGTTCCTGATAAAGGATTAAACCTTCCACCTGTTGTTGCGAGCCATCCTGGCGATATTTTCACCCTTGAAGGTGCAGGAAATTTGCCGCTTTCGTTAACTGAAATATTCAGGGATCCCGAAGGCCAGGCCCTGAACTATACCGTAACGTCACAGCATCCGGGTGTAATCAACCCTGTAATAGAGGGGAATTCTGTTTTATTATATATTCTGAAAAGAGGGGAGAGTATAGTTCAGCTTACAGCCACCGATAGGGTCAATAATCCGGTTGGCCTCAATGTCAGGGTACTGGTTTATCCAAAGCCATTCACTCTATCCGGAGGTGATTTTGTATTTTCCTCATGGAATAAAGACACACCCGAAATGACATTTCCGGAGCATATGATTTTCCTGCAGAGCAATAAAAACGATCCGGGCATGAATGATCAGCTTGATTATGCTTATTACATCACCCCCGATGAATTTGGTGCAGATGATTCGGGCAACATTGGGTTCCCATACCGGAACAGTTCGAGAACCCGCATAAACGGACTAGGCGATAACGGCATTTCATTTATCAACACTGGCCGAGGACGCGATGTGGGAGGGGCGCTCCTTGCTTTGAACACACAGGGGATCAGTGAATTTGGCGCTCAGTGGCTGGCAGGGACATTGTTAAGCAACAGCCGGAAATATGGAATCAGGCTACAATATAGGGTAGGTTGGGAAGGAAAATTTACAGATATGCCCGAAACATTATACGAAGCCGCATCCGATGGGGACACTGCTGTAAACGGTCCATACCTGTTGCCCCAGGGACTGGCTGGCAAAGAGTATGTGCAGCTCCTTTGGCGCTATCACCATATTGATGGTGCAAGCGGGGCAAGGGCACAGCTTCGCCTCGATGATATAAGGGTTGTAGCCCGCCCGGCGAAGCCGCAGATTATTCAACCTCTGGCCGGTACAATGGCTACCGGCGAGCAAAGAATAGTATGGGCTCAGGTAGGAGGAATCCAGTTATATGAGTTACAGGTCGCTGCCAATCCTGAATTCACCAATCCGATTGTTAATTTACAGGGATTGTCCTTAACAGAACACCTGATTGGCAACCTTGCAAACGGGATGGATTATTACATACGGGTACGGGCAGTAAATTCCCTGCTGGCCGGTGAATGGTCCGAAACGATTTCATTCAATACCCGCACCACTACAGCAGGAATTGTAACAGAAAACAAAGGTTTTATACAGATATATCCCAATCCGTTTGGAGATAATGCAACAGTGAAGGTAAATATTGTGGCGGGAGGTCAGGTTTTGGTTGGGTTATACGATCTTACTGGCAAAAAACTGATGGACGTTCACAATGGGCTTATGCCTTCAGGAGAATCTACATTCCGGGTAGAAGGAAGCCACCTGCCTGCGGGAACCTATATTCTGGTATGCCAGACCAGTCAAGGGATTTACAGGGAAAAAATGGTAAAATTCTGATTTTTCGAAATCTAATTTATTTGTGGGCTTTGTGCCTTTGTGGGACAATAAATTCTTGGTTATCATTGACTTTGAGAGTTATTTAAAAATTCAACCACATCCAGCATAGTCGCCACCCATATATCCTTACGGTTCTCTTTCAGGTATTCCACCAACTGGTTGTGAGCTTCCAGCGAAACGTCGAGGTTGTGCTCTCCGCCAACCCCATGAAACAGGAACACAAGCAATCGCCCTTTCTGTTGTGCTTCCTTCACAAGGGCAATCATCTGTTCACCGGTCTGTCCGTTTATCATGTATGCACCAATATTATACAAGTCGATGGTTTCGGGTGTTTCCATTTTTGAGGCTACCCCCCTGGCGCCGGGAAACAGGTTTTTCACCTGAGGTGTAAAATCAGTATCACCTGCTTTTCGGTCGCCACAGGTATAAGCAAAAGTGCGGACCGATTTGCCATCAATCGCTTTCAACAGGGTGTTGGCAACCTGTAACTCCTCGGTAATTCTGCGTATGGTGTAGGTATCCAGATCAAAGTCGGCATTCACAAAACCACGTCCGGGCAGGGATCCCGCACAAGGATGGAACAGAGTATGGTTGCCCAGTTCGTGGCCGTTGGCAGCAGCCTTTCGCCATTCGTCCATCCTCCGGTGGAGCGCGGGCGCCCTGCCTTCGGCATAGAATGTTCCTTTCAGTCCGGCAGCATCGAGAGCCGGAATTACTTTGTTGAGGTGAACGTTCAGCCCGTCATCGTAGGTCAGTACAACGGCACTGGAGTGTCCATTCCATTGTTTTGGGCCCTGACCTTTTAACACTGTTGATAAGGTCACCAAAATAACTGACATCAGAATTTTCCATGATGCCCTTTGGATATGGTTTGATAGAATATTAAGGTTTATTCGTTTCATATCGATAAGCTTTAGGGCAAACTTAATTAAACTTTACGACAATTCGCGAAAAAGGACCTGTGCATACCGGGGTATGATAATTTCAAACTATCATTTGGCAATACTCCGTTAATTTTTATTCGGCAATAGTGCGGTAATTTTAAAGTTCTTTGAAAGCTTTTGATTTTTAATCAAGTATGGGTTTATCCCAAACACGTCAATAAATCGGTCAAGAAGTAACATGTGTGTAAATTGAACACTGTCCGGTGATTTTTTTCATTCATTTCATTTAATAAGAATAGCGTCGGGTACATATATTTTAAAAGTTTCGGATAGACAAAAATCTGTATCACAGAGATTTGTTGTTGAATAATATTTTCAGCAACTTTATACCAATAAACCCTTCGTTTCAAACGAGGGGCATGATGACAATAATATTCTCTGATGAAACGAGCATGTAATCCGCCAGTTGGCGGAACACCCAAGGTGATGATTAATATCGTGCAAGCCCGCCTGGCCTGTATAGTCGGGCAGGATCCATATTATACCTTAGAAAACAAACCATTTTAATATTATGAAATTTCCATGATTTCAGGAACACAAACCGTTATGAATAACATTTCTCATGGAAATTCCATCCGACCATTTAAAAATAAAATAATTTATATGGATGAAAATTAACAATACAAAACCCGGATTGGCCTCTGTTTTAATTTGTGCCGCAATAATGGGTCAGGCAAGAGAACTCCCTGCAGCAAAATGTAAGCCTCAAAATCCCAACATCATTTTCATCCTCACCGACGATCAGCGGTGGGATGCCCTCGGATATGCCGGGAATAAAATCATCAAGACCCCCGAAATGGATAAGCTGGAAAAAGAAGGGGTTTACTTCCGCAATGCCCTGGTAACCACTCCGGTTTGTTCGGCAAGCCAGGAAAGCATTTTAACCGGATTGTACGAACGCACCCACAAATACACTTACCAGACGGGCGATATCCGAAGTGAATACATGGAAAAATCGTATCCGGCATTGCTGAAAAAAGCTGGATATTATACCGGTTTTTTCGGAAAGTTTGGTGTAAACTATGCTGCTGCCAACCAACTGTTTGATGTATTCGATGATTATGACCGGAACGGCAGGTTTACCGACCACCGGGGATTTTTCTTTAAAACCATTGGAAAGGATACGGTTCATCTCACCCGATATACAGGCCAGCAGGCGCTCGATTTTTTGGATGGAGCGCAAAAAGGTAAGCCTTTTTGCCTGTCGCTTAGTTTCGGTGCACCACATGCCCACGATTCCGCCCCGTTGCAATATTTCTGGACAAAGGAATCGGAACATCTGTACCGCGATAAGGATATGTCGGGCCCTGAACTGGCTGATGACAAATACTTTTTCCAACAGCCCACACCGGTGCGCGATGGGTTTAACTATCCCCGCTGGACATGGCGCTTCGACCCGCCCGAAAAATATCAGCACAGTGTGAAAGGCTATTATCAGATGATCCACAACATCGATCTTGAAATTGCCAAAATCAGAAAAAATCTGAAAGTGAAATCTTTGGATACGAACACGGTGTTTATTCTGGTGGACGACAATGGCTATTTTCTGGGCGAACACCAACTGGCTGGCAGATGGCTGATGTATGACCATTCCATCAGGGTGCCGCTTATCATTTACAATCCACGGCTAAAGAAGCCCCGCGACAACGACCTGATGGCGCTCAATATAGATATCCCATCGGCCATGTTCGATCTTGCTGGCGTGGAACAGCCCGCTACATGGCACGGTAAAAGCCTGATGCCCCTTGTTTCAGGCCAGCAACAAAGCCTATGGAGGGATACCATTTTAATAGAACAATTGTGGGAATTTGAAAACATTTCGCCCAGCGAAGGAGTGCGTAGGGCAGAATGGAAATATCTCAGGTATGAAAACGATAAATCGTGGGAGGAACTTTACAACCTCGCAAACGATTCTCAGGAATCTGAAAACCACGCCGGAAAACCGGAATACAGTAAAATGCTGGCTGCATTGAGAAACAAATGCGACCAGTTTACAAAAAAATATGCCGATCCGTTGTTAGGCATACCTTCGGGACTTACCATTGAATTTATCCGCGATCCGCGTTTTACAAAAATCATCAACCCACGCCCGGTTTTCTCCTGGATGGTTCCAGCCGAAGCGGTAATCCAGATGGGATACCAGGTTCTGGTGTCTTCCGATAAACAACGGAGTGACCATAACATCGGCGATGTGTGGGATAGCGGAGTGGTACGCAGCAGCCAGTCGGTTAATGTGGAATACGGTGGTAAACCTCTGCTTCCGGGTAAAACCTGTTTCTGGAAAGTACGGATTTTCGACCGGGATAACCGGCTTACGGAATATTCGGCACCACAGATGTTCAGAACAGGTGTTTCGGAAGATGGCAATATTACCACACCAAACTGGTTTATTGTGGAGCGGATTGAACCCTCTGTTTTTAAGAAGATAGAAAATGACAGCTTTTTTATCGATTTTGGCAAGGCTGCTTTCGGAACTTTGGAACTCCGGTTGATAGTATCGAAACCCGGCGCCATTGTAGTGCACCTGGGCGAAAAACTGCTCGATGGCAGGATTGACCGCAATCCGGGAGGCCATATCCGTTATCAGCAGGTGAGGTTGGAAGTGACACCTGAAAAGCAATTATACCGGATTGAATTACCACCCGATCAGCGTAATACCAATGAAATGGCTGTTGCCCTGCCCGATTCGTTTCCGGTGATTATGCCTTTCCGTGCAGTCGAAATTGAACCCATTTCAGGTCTCACCAGCGCCGGGCTGGATTTGAAAGCTTCGGATGTAATTCAGCTTGCTTACTTCAACTACTTCGACTATAATACAAGCTCGTTTACCAGTTCCGACACCATTCTGAACCAGGTATGGGAGCTGTGCAAATATTCGCAAAAGGCGACCACATTCTCAGGCTATTACGTTGATGGTGACCGCGAACGGATTCCCTATGAGGCTGATGCCTATCTGAACCAGCTCAGCCACTATTCGGTGGATAACGAATATACCATTGCCCGGCGTACCATAGAGTACTTTATGGAAAAACCCACCTGGCCCACCGAATGGCAACTGCATGTGGCTCTGATGTTCTGGCAGGATTATATGTACACCGGCAACACCACCCTGATCGAAAAATACTACGAACCGCTCAAACACAAAACCCTTATGGAACTGGAATACGATGAGGGGCTTATCAGCACCCATTCTCCGAAACTCACGGGAGAGTTTATGGCTAAACTTGGGTTTGCCGATACCACCCAACGCATCCGCGACATTGTGGATTGGCCCCAGAAAGGAGGGTTTGGTGGTGTGATGGGCGAAGACGACGGCTTTGTATTCCGTCCGGTGAATGCAGTGATCAATGCGCTTTATTATCAGAATATGGTAATTATGGCTGAATTTGCCCGGTTGTTGGGAAAAACGGAAGAAATGCTCGATTTCAATTACCGTGCAGTCAGGGTTAAAAAATCCTTTAATGAAAAGCTCTACAACCACGAAAAAGGATATTATACCGATGGGATCGGCACCGACCACGGTTCTGTTCATGCCAATATGTTCCCGATGGCTTTCGGAATGGTACCCGAAGAGTACAGGCGAAGCGTTATGGACCACATCAAATCGCGCGGTATGGCCTGCAGTGTTTATGGGGCACAATACCTGATGGAAGCTGTTTACAATGCCGGTGATGCTGATTATGGCCTGGAGCTGATGACAGCCACCCACGACCGGAGCTGGTACAACATGATAAAAGTGGGAGCTACCATCACGATGGAAGCCTGGGACATGAAATACAAGCCCAATTCCGACTGGAACCATTCCTGGGGCGCAGCTCCCGCCAATATCATCCCGCGGCAGATGTGGGGAATTCAGCCCAAAACTCCCGGATTTGAAGTGGTCACCATCCGTCCGCAAATGGGAAGTCTGAAACAGAGTTCGATTATGGTACCCACCATAAGGGGGTACATTAAAGGTGAATACAACCGGGTTAGCGACAGGTTTTCGAAATTTTCTTTTGAGTTGCCAGCCAATATGGTTGGCGAATTTTTCGGTAATTTCTCTGCCGAAGATGTAGTAACTTTGAATGGTGATCCTGTGAACCTTTCTTTTGGATCGGTTCGTTTGAAACCCGGTGTTAACCACATTGAAATCCGTATAAATTCTTTCTAACGAAATAACAACTAAAAATGGAACAGCTATTCAAACCTGAACGTTGGATTCAAAGATTTATCCCTGTACTGCTTTTTTTGGTGATTATTCTCTGCAGTTCATGCAATAGTGAAGCGCTTCGGATAAAACTGGAAGTGGAAACAGACTTGCCACAGGTTCTTTTTGGCATGAACAAACTGAAGGAACTGGACAAAGGTCAGATTACCCTGGTTTCCAACCGTCCCGATTTAATAATCCGCACTGTTGTTGATTCTGTGAAATATAAAACCGAAGCTTTTGGCATTTTGACAGATAACGGCATTGTGACAGTTGAGGCCGGCGATGCAACCGGGTTGATGTATGGATTGCTCGACATCAGTGAACAACTGGAAAGCGGACAGAAAACCATCGTTCCGAAATCCGAATCCCCGCATCTTCCGTTCCGGGCAATAAAATTCAACCTACCGTGGATGTCGTACCGAAACGGAGAGGCCTTGCAGCTCCATTCCGAAACCGTGCGCGACACCAGTTTTTGGCGTTCATTTCTTGACATGATGGCCGAAAACCGGTTTAATAAACTCACCCTTTGGAGCCAGCACCCTTTCCATTACATGGTAAAAACTGAAAAATACCCGGAGGCCTGTGTTTTCACCGATGAGGAAATGGCCGGATGGCATAAGTTCTGGAATTTCATTTTCAGGGAAGCAAAAAACAGGGGAATTGAAACCTATATAGTTAACTGGAACATTTTTGTATCGCCCGAGTTTGCCAAAGCACATGGCGTTGCCCAATACAGCATCAACAACGAGTATTTTATCCATCAGGGCGATACCTCTGAAATCGTAAAGGATTACATGCGCGAGTGTGTCCGCGCAGTGATTGATTTGTATCCCGATTTAACCGGACTTGGCATTTCGCATGGCGAAGGCATGGGCGGCATGACACCTGAAGAGCGCCAGAAATGGATGCTCGAAACCATTATAAAGGGGGCCCGCAATGCATCGCGGAAAATCAAGTTTATCCACCGGATCCCTTTCTCGGCCGATTTAGGTAGCGCCGGTTCAACATCAGTAGATGTGGAGGGCATGACCCGCCGTTCGCTCGACACACTGAGTTGCTTCATCGGGCCAATAAATACCGAACTGAAGTTCAACTGGTCTCATGCCCATTCTACCCCGACACTGGTAAAAGTGCACGGTGGCATCCTTACCGATACTTACTGGAACCCACTGCCCGAAAATTACAAACTTGCCTGGATGATGCGCAACGAGGATTTTTTTGTGCTGCGCTGGGGGCAGCCTGATTTTATCCGCCGGCATATTGCCGAAAACGCACTTGAATACGTGAACGGTTACTATGTGGGATCGGATTGTTATATTCCGGCAAAAGATTTTATTACCTCCCTTCCGGGGACAAGCAACAAATACGCTTTCGAGCGGCAATGGATGTTTTACAAAAATTGGGGCAGGTTGTTGTATAACCCCGAAACGCCAGGTGAAGTGTTCCAACAGTCATTTATTAACCGCTTCCCCGAACATGGAAAAGAGTTGTTTGCGGCACAGGTAAGGGTAAGCCGTGTTCCACTGATGTATGCATCTTACTGGAATGCCACATGGGATTTTACGCTCTATTCAGAAGGAATGCTGGCCATGGAAAACAACCAGGTAAAACTGATGTCACTTCGGGCAATGAGCGAGAAAACACCTATGGAACCAACTTATATGAGCATAGGTGAGTATCTGTCGAACGGTGAAAGTGCAGTTACCGGCAAAATTACCCCGGTTCAACTGGCCGACTCCATCCAATCGTTCTGCACCAAAGCTTTGGAACAGGTGAGCCCTATTGTTCCGGGAAACAATACCGACCTTCTTTACGAAGTATCCGATATAAAATCGTGGGCATTTCTGGGGCTTTATTTTAGTCATAAGCTGCGGGCGGCAATCGAATATCGAAAATATATGCAGAGCAGCGACAGGAATTCACTGAACAGCGCAATTGCATGGCTCGAAAAAGCCACAGGATACTGGCAGGACCTGGTCGGGGTAACCCAACCGGTGTACCGTCCCATGCCGCTGATGCACTTTACCCACGACAGGGAAGGGGAATATTTTCACTGGGCAAACCTGGAAAGTGAAGTGATCAAA
This sequence comes from Bacteroidales bacterium, assembly GCA_037447215.1. Taxonomy (GTDB): domain Bacteria; phylum Bacteroidota; class Bacteroidia; order Bacteroidales; family Prolixibacteraceae; genus UBA1413. The sequence goes on along the minus strand of JBBIHB010000001.1, from coordinate 144,162 downwards.
GAATTGAATTGGCTGAAAAGCTTTAACTAAGAATTTATTATCACATTAATCACTTTATACTCTGCACTTCGCACTAAAGCTCTCTGATTTTCAAATTCCTGAACCAGATATTATCGTTGTGCCACTGTAAGCCAATGTACCCTTCGCGGTTGTCACCACCCACATTGATCATTTCCTTCCAGCCTTTGAATTTGCTGTTTTCGATCATATTGAGCCATTCGGGCGTCCATAGTGTATATTCCACCACTTTCACCCCATTCTGGTAATGCTCCACCTTGCCGTCTTTCACCTTTATGCCTCCGCTGTTCCACTGAAGGGCCGGATTTGCATTCTGGGGTACAGCAGGAATCATGTCGTAGAGTGAAGCAGCCTTACGGTTACCATCGCGTCCTTGTTTTGCATCGGGATGGTTGTCATTATCGAGCAACTGAAACTCAGGCGCCGATACATAGATTGGTTTCCCCTCTATTTCCTGACCATAGAAAAATACTCCACTGTTGCCAGCTTCATCGATCATCCAATCAAAAGTAAACTCAAAGTTCTTCAATTTACGGTCGAAGATAATGTCTCCCACAGTTTTGCGGTCACCCTTTACCTGTTTCGATTTGTCAACCCGTAAGGTTCCGTTCTCAATAAACCATACAGCCGGTATATCCTGTCGGTTGTAACCACGCCACCCATGCAGGGTTTTTCCGTCGAACATCAACTGCCAACCTTCTTTTTTCTCTTTCCCGGTCAGTTTGTTGACCTTACCTTTTCCTGATGGCGACGATGCATACATGTTAAACCCGGTCGAAACCATCAGTAACGACAGGATCATAATTACAATATTTCTCTTCATATTCTTCATATTTATTATTAAACGGGCATTGCTGGCAGGGACCAGGGCCGACGATAGGTATGCTTAATCAGTTCGGCTGCAAATTCCTGTGCCGAAACCGGTTCTGTCCAGTCTTTTTTAAATGTGGGATGGCCATCGTTAATTTCGAAGCCATCACGAACTACTGTCCTGATTTTTTCATCTGCAGTAATGTTCGTAAATTTCATATTCTGCCCATCCCATTCCAGCTCCTTGTTGAGCGCCTGAAGGCGGACAGCGAGCACACCCATAACCACCATTTCGTTGAATGGGCCAGCTTCACTGAAATCGGATGCCGTTTTAATGCGGTTCTCGGGGCTCTCCTTGCAAGCCCTGATCCAATCCTGCTGATGAGCGTTTCGGCCTTCGATGCGGCGGCGGAATTTCGGTGCTTCTGGCACACGGCCTGAAAGCAACCAGGGCTGGGCGCCATAACAACCACATATGAGTTTATCTTTTGTACCGTGGAAAATTACTCCCCCACCCTGAACATTCATATTCTTGCCTGCCGGCCAACCATCAGGTTTCATTGGCTGAAGACCGCCATCGTACCACGATACTTCAACCGCCGGAAGAGAAGCACCTTTCTTCATGCCCTTCCATGTACGGGAAGGAACACGCGACGGAAATGTAATTTTCACCATCTGGGCATTGGGCGCACAATCGTTGAGCAGAAGGGTTGAGCTGCCTTGAGCTTTGGTTGGATAACCCAATTCGAGGCCAACAAACACAGGGTGGAGGATGTGGCAGGCCATATCGCCCAAAGCCCCGGTACCGAAATCCCACCAGCCACGCCAGTTCCAGGGGGTGTACAGGGCATGGTACGGACGCATAGGTGCCGGCCCTATAAAGAGGTCCCAGTCGAGTTCATTGTGAACCCACATGCCCGGCTCTGGGCGGTTTAACCCCTGCGGCCAGATTGGCCTGTCGGTGAAGGCTTCCACTTTGGTAACTTCACCAATCTCTCCATTGGCAAGCCACTCACAGGTAATGCTCACCCCTTCGTTGGATGCTCCCTGGTTTCCCATTTGAGAGGCAACTTTGTATTTTTCGGCCAGTTTAGTGAGTAACCTCGATTCGTACACCGTATGTGTTAGCGGTTTTTCACAATATACATGTTTCCCCATTTCGATGGCATAAGCCGACGTATTGGCATGGGTATGATCTGCAGTAGCTACCATGACAGCGTCCATGCTTTTACCCAGTTCGTCGTACATTTTTCGCCAGTCCTTATAGACTTTTGCATTGGGAAACTGTTCGAATACAGGTTTGCTGTATTTGAAATCGACGTCGCAAAGGCCAATAATATTTTCAGTTTCCATACCGCGCAAAACAGCACGGCCACGGCCACCCACGCCAACTCCTACAATATTTAGTTTATCACTGGGCGCTTTATGGCCCAAGCCGGCAATTACATTACCTGGTAAAATGGTAAAACCGGTTGCTACGGAAGCAGTTGTACCCAAAAAAGCCCTCCGGGAAACTGCTGTTTTTTCAGATTTGTTGTTCATGTTGATTTTATTAAACGGATAAAAAATGTTTTCAGCTGAAAGATAGTAATCATTTGGTTAAGAATCTTTCTAAAAAAGAATGTGCCGAAATTTCGGCACATTCTTTTATGAATTAATAAGAATCAGATTAGTAGCCAGGGTTCTGCTGCAATCCCGGATTGGCATTGATAGCAGTCTGTGGGATCGGGAATAAAAGGCATTTTGCTGCAGTAGCAGGTTTCCAGCCAGGTATCGGGTTAAGGAATTTACCAAACCTTATCATATCCTGGCGGGAAGTAATTTCCCATGCCAACTCAAATCTTCTCTCCTGGTAAATATCATCAAGATTAACAGCGGTTTTCAGTTTAGCAGGGTTATCGAAAGCACGTTTACGAAGTTCGTTAACCAGGCGTGTTGCCTCAGCATTATTTTGCCCTAACCTTACCAATGCTTCAGCTTTCATCAGATAAACATCGGCAAGACGGAAAATGCCATAATCATTTTCCATATCTCCGTTTTGTCCGCTTTCAAATTCCCATTTCCAGCATCGGGCACCATCTTCCTGCTCAACTTGTCCCCATCCATCACCATCAATGTTGTATTTATAGGTAATATCAACATTATGAATAAGTTCCCTACCGTGGGCGGTAATAAGGATTTTTCCGTCAAGTCCGTACAATGGTCCGGTTAAGAATGACCAGCCAAGTCGCTTATCATCCAGTTCGAATTCTTTAACATAGGGAGGCATTGCACTGATCCCATTCCATGTGCCAATTTTGAGGTTTAACGGGATAGGAGCAAGATAATGCAACGTACGCTGTGCCAAATGATTACCTCCATCGCTTGTGCTGAATACGATAGGGAATATAATCTCCTTCGAGTTCTGGTTTTGCACCACAAAACTCGATTTGAAGTTTGGCTCAATCACATAAGGAAGGCTCATAACCACATTGCAGGCATCTATACATTCCTGCCATTTTGATCCCCCTTCAGGATTCCAGACCTGAGCATTCAGGTACATTTTTGCAAGTAAGGTATAAACCACTCCTTTGGTAATTTTCCCATAGCTTGCAGAACTTACATCGCTCCTGACAACATCTTTAATTGCATTGAGCTCGCTGAGCACAAAACTATATACATCTTTTCTCGACTTTGTAGTAGGCAGTGATGTATCCTTAAAATTGGTCACAATGGGCACATTCCCATAATAATCGAGCAACAGATAATACCAGAAAGCCCGAACTCCCCTGATTTCAGCAAGAATCTGAGTTTTGTCTGTTATGGCAGGATTATCCTCAATCATTGAATATATTCTGTTACATGCTGAAACTGCATTCATGGCAGAGTTATAGGAGTTACGAACGAGGGCGGTATTTGGCGTCCATTTATGTAGCCTGAGTTCTTTAAACTGGCCTCCATCCCACCAGTCGCCTCCCCTACGTGTTGGGGTAATAGCCATGTCTCCCGAACATTGGCTCAAAAGGAAATAGTTACTAGGAAATACTCCTTTCAGTGTTCTGTATATAGGTGCAACCAACGAATTGATTTCAGCGGTGGTTTTGCCAAACTCTTCAACTGGAAGCTGATCATATACTTCTTCGTCGAGATTTGTACATCCCTGATAAGCAAACGATAGGGCGAGGACGAAGATCAATGATAATATTTTTGTTTTTTTCATAACTAAGTACAATTAAAGGTTAAAAACTGATGTTTACACCCACCGAAATGGTTCTTGCTTTCGGATAGTATTCACGTCCTTCAATGCCCGGATCGAGTCCTGCCATTTCCACTTCAGGATCGAGTCCTGTATAATTGGTAATGGTGAAAAGGTTCTGACCGGTTACATAAACCCTGAGTTTCTGGATTTCGTTGATCCTTGAAACATCAAATGTATAACCGATACTGGCATTATCGAGGCGAAGGAATGACCCTTTCTCAATGTAATAGCTGCAATATTTCGGGTTATCGGTCAGGCCACTGGTAAGCGCTTCGCGGAGTACATTCGCACCGGGTAGCCATTGCGTGGTTGCGTACGACATTTTTGAGAAGTTTAACAGATCGTTTCCATACACCCCACGTAAGAAGAAATTAAGTTCCCAGTTTTTCCAGGTTACGATATTAGAAAACCCATATGTTAACTTAGGCTGGGCCGAACCGATATAGGTCCGGTCATCGTTGGTAAGGCCAGCCTTACCATCAACCATATCATCCATAATATATTTCCCTTTGTCGTCGAGTCCAAAGCATCGCCAACCATAAAAAGTTCCAACCTCGCGGCCTTCTTCAACAATATGTGTGGTATTATCCGAACCACCTCTGATCCATGCTGAACCGGTCAGAATTCTGTTGGTTACAAATTCATCATTTGAGAGGCTGGTAATTTTGTTCTTATTGTGGGCAAGGTTGATGGAAGATGACCACCTGAGATTACTGCTGCGGATTATATCACCACTTACCAGGAACTCAACCCCTTTATTCGACATTGACCCCACATTGGCCAACATGGTGGAATGCAGATAGGGTGGTACGGGTACAGCGTAAGTATAAAGCAGGTCGTTGGTTTGTTTGTCGTAATACTCAATTGTACCACTAATCCTGCTGTTCAAAAAGCTGAAATCGATCCCAGCATTGAACATGGCTGTTTCTTCCCACTTCAGGTTGTGGTTGGCATTCTGGCTGATCTGGTATGCCCTGTACCATTTCCCGTTGTCGTAATATTGTCCTGCAGCACCATAAAGCTGAAGTGACCTGTAAGGATCAATACCATCCTGGTTCCCTGAAACACCATAACCAACCCTCAACTTCAGGTCGTCGATATAGGAAAAACCTTTCATGAATGATTCTTCGTTGATACGCCACGCTGCCGAAACTGATGGGAAGGTAGCCCATTTGTGGTTGGCTCCGAATTTTGATGAGCCATCCTGACGGACTGATACAGTTAGTATATATTTTTCAAGGTAGTTGTAATTTACCCTTCCGAAGAATGAAATCAGCTTATTCATATTGGCTCCCGACCAAACATCGCCCGAACGAAGGGTTTCACCTGCTCCGAGATTATTGTAACCAAAAAAATTGGTTACAAACTGACGGCTTCGGGCGCCTGAATTCTGATAATAATTGTCTTCATAAGAATAACCTACTAGGGCATTTAGCGTGTGGTCATCAATCTGTTTGCGATAATTCAATGTGGTTTCCAACAGGTTTTTGTCGCTGGTCCAGTTTGTACGCTGAGCAAATCCCAGATCGTTACGTCCCCTTTCAGTCTGTGAATTGTTATACTGTCCATAATCGTTCGACGACCTTTGCTTTAACAGATTTATCCCGGCAGTAAATCCTTCAACCAGGTTCAGGTCGGCTCTTAGGTTTCCGAAATAGATACTACCCTTATTATTGTTCTTATTATAGCTCATATTTCTTACAGGGTTACCCTGATCGTATTCGAGTGAATCGAACCATGAACCATCCGAATTTTTTACCGGATAAACTGGTATCATATTGTAGGCCAATACAAAATTGCGTGTATCAGTAGGGGAAAAATCACGCATGGTCATTGAACCGGTAAAGGTCAGGTCGAGCATATCGTTCAGCGCTTTCTGGTTAAATGTTACCCTGGCATTATAGCGTTCGAGTTGGTTATCTTTAACTACCCCTTCTTGCCCCAGATACGATAATGAAGCCCTGTAACTGCTGTTGCGCCCGCCACCTGACATAGAAAAACTGTGATTCTGGCTGACGCCTGTCCTCATAATTTCGTCGAACCAATTTGTATTTGCATTTTTATCCAGGCCAGTTACGTTAATATTATTTTTTGAAGCATAGTCACGCCATTCGGCTGCGTTGAGCACATCGGGAACATTGGTAACTGTACTCATGGCAACATAACCATCATATTCCACCAGGCTGAGGTCTCTTTTTCCCTTCTTCGTGGTAATAAGTATTACACCACTGGCCGAACGCGAACCATAGATGGCCGCAGCCGAAGCATCTTTCAAAACACTTATTGATTCAATATCATGTGGCGCCACTGAATTTAAGCTCATTCCGGGAACACCATCGATTACAATAAACGGTTGACTACTGCCGGTGAGCGAAGAAGTACCACGTAACCTCAGGGTTTGATCCCTGGTAATATCTCCACTTCCCTGTGTAATATTCAGACCGGCAACTTTCCCTTTCAACAGGTCTACCGCATTCTGCGTAACCCCTTTGTTGAAATTCTTTTCAGAAATATTAGCAACCGAACCGGAAATTTCGCGTCGGGTTTGCGTACCGTATCCAATTGCAACCACTTCAGCCAGGGCAATGGCATCTTCTTCCATGGTTACATTTATTGTGGTCCTGCTACTGATTTCAACAGTTACAGACTTCATCCCAACAAACGAAAAAGTAAGTTGAGTCGCCGTTCCCACCTCGAGTGTATAATTACCATTGAAATCGGTAATTGTACCCATTGTAGTGCCTGGGATAAGTACCGTCACACCAGGCAAAGGCTCTCCATGTACCGACCTGACCAATCCGGAAACTGTATTCCTTTGTTGTACAGCTGTTACCGGAAGCGGCGTATTTGAATGGGTAAGAACAATATGACGATCAACAATCTGATAGCTGGTTTCTGTACCAGCAAAGAGATTGTTCAGAATATCTCCGATTTTCTGATTGTTCACCTCAATGTCAACATGACGGTCAACATCAACCAATTTGCTGTTGTACAGGAAGAAGAATTCAGACTGCTCCTCAATCTGATTCAACAACTGCCTTACAGTGGTATTTTTGCCTGATAGGTTCAATCGGGTTACCTGTGAATAGCTTTCCACTGCATAACCCTGAAAAATTCCAATTAATAAAATTAGCACAATTAGTTTCATAGTTTTTAAAACTTTTGATTTCCAGATGCTGATAACTCCTGGAAAAATCCTACATCGATTTTTTTTCATACATTTGATTGGTTTTAAATTAATACTTAAAATCATTGTTCTGGCTCACTCCGGCAAGATGCTGAGCCATAGGAACCCGAAAAGGAGGTGAGTCATCATCTCCTTTTCATTTTGTCAGATTTTTATCATTTTCCATAGGCAAACTTTGTTTATAATGATTATTTAAAAAACTGATTGATTAATTTAATATCATTGATTTTCAATTATTTCCTGATATATAACAAAATTCTTTTCGGACTGAATGTCCCATTGGCCTGCTTTTCGCGTTGAACAACCTGATATCGGAGAGGCGCCGATATCGTTAATAATTCAAGAATCTGGTCAATAGATTCATCGGTGAATGTTGCAGTATATACATAATCGAATATTTCGGGATCAGAAACCTCGAATTTCACATTGAACCAGCGATTCAGTTTCTGGATTACTTCCGACATTGGATCGTCCCTGAAAATCAGTGTTCCGTTAATCCATGAAACATACTTTTCTGTATCAACTGAATGTATATTCAGGGAATTATCCGATTTATCAAAACATGCCCTTTCACCAGGCTTAAGCAACGATAAACTGCGTGGTTTTTCGCAACTACCGGAACAAACCTCGATGCTACCCGATACCAGGATAATTTCTGATGAATCCTCATTCTCGTAATCGATCACAATAAAACTTGTACCATGAACCCTTGTATGCAAAATCCCCATCTTAACAATGAATTGTTTTTCAGGATTTTTCCGTACATCAAAGAAAACCTCACCTTTTACTTCAACCATTCGCACATCATCAGCGAAGTTTGAAGGAAACCTAATGGAGGAAGATGAATTCAACCATACAGCAGTGCTATCGGGCAGATAGAACATCGATTTAACTCCGGGCGGTGTGGTGAAAGTATTCCATACCGGCATATCGGTAACAAACATTTTTTCGGGCTTAATTAATGAAAGCCAGATAGCACTGATCAGTAAAGGGACAACCAAAATGGCGGCTATTTGTTGCCAGATACGCCACCCCCGCTGGCGAAAATCTGTATTCAGCCTGGCATTGATTTTCTGTAAAGCTATTTCCGGGTTATATTGTTGCATTTCGTTTAACAGGATAAACGAATGCCATACCTTTGCCGTTTGATTGAAAATTTCCAGATTTGAAGGAGAAAAATCTTTCCAGGCATCTATTGTATTTATTTCTTCTTCGGTTAAAGTGCCCTGAAAATATCCGGGCAAGAGCTTTTCAATATATTCCTGATAGAAATGCATCTAAATGTTAAATAATCTTTGGCCGTAAAATAATTTGTCTATCAATTATAGGACGACTATCCGATTAAAAACACATATATTAAAACAACTATTTTTGATATTGCTCAAGAATCCTACATTCTTGGTAAGGTTGGACCTGAGATCAGGATAAATAATATTGGAAGGTATTCTTTAAGTTCTATTCTCAGAATCTTAAGTGCATTACTGATCTGCACCTCAACAGTCCGCTTCGAGATTCCCAGTTTTCCGGCAATCTGATCATTGGTGAATCCACCAAATCGGTTCATCTCAAAAATTTCACTGGTTCGGGGCGGTAGTTTTTGTAAAGCCCCTGATACTAAATCACGGAGTTCGGGCTCCGCAAATTCCCAGAGTTCGTCGGGAAGGGCAAAAGTCCTGAAGGTTGTTGCAGAAGTCAGGTGCTTGTTTTTTACTTGTTGATGTTTCAGGTAATCGAGTGACCGGTTTTTTATCGACGAAAAAAGGTACGATTTCAAAGAAGTTGTAATGACTAGTTTTCCTGAATTTTCCCATAACTTTACAAAATACTCCTGAACAAGGTCTTCGGCTGCCTGTGAATTATTCACTATACGATTGGCAAACGCACAAAGCCCTGAATAATAGTAAATGAAAACAAGGTCAAAAATTACCTTGTTTTTCGCTTTCAAACCATTAACAAGTATCTGTTCGTCGAATTTCATAAACTATTCCTGATCTGAACCCTAAAAAAAAGTGTTGACTCCCATAGGAACAATGATAAAAAATCTGTTAGTTGCCAAAAGTTATAAATTACGGAATTATGATAATGCTGCCATTAATTGTGCCATCAGCCCACTTGTGTATTGGGATATAACACGGTATCCACGTCTCTGTAAACTTTCGCCTGCCTTATTGCTTTGAACGGCTCCTGTAACAAATCCATCGGGAGTAAGGTACTTATAGAGTTCGTACAGAGCTTTCTCAGTATTTTCCTTTACAGAGAATGACAACAGCCCATGTTTTTCTCCTAAGGCAATTGCGGCTGCAATTCCGGCTGAACCTGACGTGTCGATACCCGTAAGTGCTTCTTTCAGAAAGGCATACCACAAACCGTTGTGCTGCTGGTATTTCAATGCCCACTTCACGCCATTTTCATATAATTTTTCCATTTCGGCAACCCCTTCAAGCGCATAAAACCCTTCATTTTTTTTCAGCGAAATCAGCGTTCGTGCCATACCGAGAAGATACCACGCAACACCACGTGCCCAGTTGGCATAACCTTCGTGCCCATTGCGTGTTCCCCGCTGGTGGATGTTCCCGTCAAAAAATAGATATTTATGCCTCAGAATTACCTGTTTAATTGCAAGCCCGGCAAGTTCCGGATTTGCCAGGGCTATTGCAGTTTCGGCCATGGGGTATGCCAGGGTGTAGCATCCTTCGGTAGTGATGTGCCCTTCACCAATCAGCCCATCGCTTGCTGCGTTTGCAAAACAAAATTCTTCAAGTTTTCTGAGAATGGGATGGCGTGGATCAAGTTTGGCGATCACTGCAATGGGCAATGGGCATTCAATACCATAAATAGTGTCGTAGAGGTAATTGCTACGTGGGTCTTCATAATTGAGCTTTCCGTCATTATCGAAAAAAAGGTTGAGATGCTCATTTATGGAGGTCAGATACCGATGTTCGCCTGTAGCCCTGAACAGGTCAAATAAACCGTCGAGCACACAGCCTTCCATCCATCCAAACTGCTGGATGGAGTTCAGCGATGCAAACAAATCGGTAAACTCACGGGCTCCCCCTTTTCCACGGCTTAACAATAAATGTACCCTAAGGGCTTTATTGTCAAAATTTTCGGAATTCCTGTGCGAAAGCAGCCAAACCGGCACATTGCCTCTTTCCATCCGCAAGGCCACCCCTTTACGCAAAATATCGGTATGATGCGAAGGATCGATCAGCAATTCGAAGGGCTGAAGGATATGGGGATATCGGATATCGATACTTCCGATCAGCAGTTTTGACGCGACTGAATAAACATTAATAATTATATCTTCACTGATATCCATGACCGAACAAACCCTCAACCTCATTTCATCGAAAGGCCTATCGTTTCGTGCGAAACCGATGGACACCCGGCCTGATTTCCCAGCCTGAGGAACTACAAAAGTATCCCATTCGAAAGGTGTGCGCTTTCCTGGAAGCACCTGAACCGGGGGCGACTTTACCGATGTTGCCGGTAAATGGTAAAACCATGTCTCATTGCTGGGATAGCTTCCTTTGGTTTGTTTTGAAAACATTGTAGCCATCAGGCCGGTTAACAAAGTATGCCCTAAGAATTCACGCCTGTCCATTATCTGATTTCCAATTGATTGATAACAGGTTCTACTCCGGTCAGATGTTGTTCTACCATTTTCCGGATGTCTTCAATTATATCGGGATACTGATCGGCAATGTTATATTTCTCCGATGGATCGATACTGAGGTTATAAAGAACGGGCGGTTCCTGAAGGATTGGATGGTTATGAAGTTCGACAGGCGGCATGGTTATAGGATGTGCAGTTTGTGAACCATATTCGTTCTGTGTGATAAAGTGGGCTTTATAATCGCCCTTTCGGGCCGCATATACCTTTTGTCCCCGGTAGTAAAGTACGGATTCCCTTGCGCTTTTCCCTGTACCCGTCAAAAGTGGGGAAAGATCGTATCCGTCATAAACACGGTCATTTGGGATAGCTGTACCTGAGATGTTGCAGATGGTGATGAAAATATCCATAGTAGTAGCCATGTCGGGAACAATTCCGGGTTTTATTTTTGCCGGCCACCAGAAAATTGCCGGAACACGCATTCCACCCTCGAAAGTGCCGCCTTTGGCTCCCCTAAGCAAACCGGCAGTGCCCCCATGCGTCCTGAAAGTATGCCAGGGCCCATTGTCAGAAGTGAATATCACCAAAGTATTTTCATCAATTCCTTCATATTTTAGTGCTTCAAGTATTTGTCCTACTGACCAGTCGATCTCCTCAATTACATCGCCATAGAATCCGGCAAGCGAAACATTTTTGAATGCCTCATCCCTGAACAAGGGTATGTGGGGTAGCGAATGGGCCAGATATATTAAAAACGGTTCATTCCTGAATTCCCTGATTTTTTCTAAAGCCTCTTCGGTATATCTCCTGGTAATTGTACGCTGGTCTGCAGGCCTTTCAATAATTGCAGTATCTCTCATAAGGGGTACATTATAAGCTTCGAATCGTTCATTCTCTGCCAGTATGAAATGATCAGCCGGATCAACTTTATCCATATCATTTGAGTAGGGTATCCCAAAATAACTCTCGAACCCATGCGATGTGGGGAGAAATTCAGGCAAATGACCCAAATGCCATTTGCCAATAGCTGCCGTACGGTAACCAGTTGTTTTAAGTGCAGCAGCAATGGTAATTTCAGTCTGGGGCAATCCTCCTTTCGAGTCGGGAAACAGCACCCCGCGCCCATCACTGCACATTCCAGAACGCACCGGAAGCCGTCCGGTCAATAAACCGGCACGACTGGGTGTACAAACCGATGCTGCGGTGTAAAAACTTGTCCATTTCTGCCCTTCGGTGGCCATACGGTCGAGATTTGGTGTACTGATGGTAGGGTGCCCATAAATTCCCAAATCGCCATAGCCTAAATCATCAGCGAAAATAATTATCACATTCGGAAGTTTGCTTTTGACTTCCTGAACTTGTTTATCCCCGGTTGAGCAACCAAATGTTGCAAAGCAAAGGGCGCCTGATACCCATTTTGTATGGTCGTTCATGTTTTGAATTTCTTATTTTCGAAAATAATACGGTTACTGGTTTCTTGAACCTGCAAGATATTACATTTTTAAATCAAAACCATTCAGTACGAAAACTTTATGTAAATACTTTTTCCAATTATGGGAATATGTTTACTATTATGGCAAAGAAACAGGTATTTCATAATTACATATATATATGATTAACAGATTATTAAAACAAATGGCACCAACTTTGATGCATTATGTAATTACCAATATGGATGTCTTTTGGGATTGAAAAATCAATGTTTAACTTTAAAATATGGTGTTATGATTGATGCGTTACAACCCGACTTTGCTTCATAAAAAGAAGCAAGTCATAACAGGGAAACCTGTGAAGAAAAAGAAGCCAGGCTCAAAAAGATGAAAAACCTTTGGACCGGACTTTTTATCATCAACCTGATCGTGTTTGTAACATTCAGGTTTATCCTCCCTATAATGGCATTTATTCCGGATAAGTGGAGACTCCTGGCAATTGAATATCCATTTATTACCTGGTTCCTGATTGCTTCAGTATTGTATTTGCTGATACTTCTAATCTATTTTGCGGTTTCATTCAGTTCGGCAAAAACAAAAACCGAAAAAGCCCGCCAATCGGAATGGAACCTACTGCTGAGGGTAAACAGGCAATTAAGCAATAAAAAATGATTTTATTGACAAAAGTTCATTTACAATTCTAAATACGTTAAGGGGTACCGCCCCTTTATACACTCTCTCTCTGTACAACTGCGGTTTTGGGCAAACAACTTACAAGCCGGTAAGAACACTCCTCAGAATTAACCTTCGCAACACAAAAAAAGAGACATCCCGGTGTCTCTTTTTTCTATTACTGAAAAATGGATTATTCAACTTTCACAACATCCCCGTAATGGGTTATACCATTCTCATTAAATGCTTCTATGGTAAAATAGTAAGTCAAATCTGTATTCAGAGTATTAATGATCAATGAAGTATCACCATATACCATATAGTTCTGATATAATTTTTGATTGACAACACCATAACAGATATTGTAACCCACAGCATTTTCGGACCTATTCCAGGTAAGCTGGACCTTTCGCCGGTCGTTATCAAAACGGTTGATTTTTAACTGCCCGATGTTCCCGGGAGCATTGCCTAAACCCTTGCCGAAAGCCCTGAATCCACTCAGGGCAAAATGACCTCCGGGAACTTCCAGATTTGTAATTTTGATGTATCTGGCAGGGGTTTGTTGCGGCAACTGAAAGTAGTTTTGCGAATTATCAGTTGCATTATCCGACTTGTCGATCAACATTGACCAAGTGTTTCCATCAACCGAATATTCAACCATATATCTGTGAAAAAGATTTTTCTCCCTTCCAAAGATATGAGTGTTGTGTTCTGCAAAATTTACCTGAATGGCAAAAACATCCATCAATTCCTCCAGATCAATCACTGCATATTCACCACTGTTGCCGGTTTGTGCAGACCAGTAGGTGCGAATATCTTCATCAACCATAAAGGCAGGAGGCAACGAATCGATGCTGGATGAAACCTGAACAGGTTTTCCATAGGACAGGATCATCCACCCCGGAAAAATATCACTGAAATCGCTGATTTTTCTGTCGGGCATGATCAAAGGGAAATCGCCATATTTTGTAATTGAATACATTGTGCCGTCTTTGTCAATAAAAGTGGGATATAAACCAAGCCTTCGTTCAAAGATATGTTTCTGAGAAATGGTTATGGTACCGATATGCCAGAAATTTCCATGTGGGTCGGTGAAGGTGTTTCCATGCCCGGCGCCTGCTGCAAACCCTTCTGGTTTATACGCAAATGGATTATGGGGCTGAATAGTATAAGGCCCGAGGGGCGAGTCTGAAACATAAACCGCATCGGAATAGCTTTTAAATTCGGTACCCGGACTGCTGTACTGAAGATAATATTTCCCATTATGTTTGTTTACCCATGCTCCTTCAATCCAGGGTGCCTGATTAACCAGGGTGTTGTAATCACCAGGAACTTCCCATCCATATTTGGCCGGATTGGCATGTTTCAACTCAACTGGTTCGCCAATAAAAGCAAAGTTATTCTGGTAATCTATTTCAACGCCATACAGAGGCCTGCTATCGGAACAACCCCAATAGAGATAAAGCCGTTCATCGTCATCAAGTAAAAAAGCCGGATCCCACACCGGGATTTCGAGTTGCTCCACGGCAATACTCCAATTTCCCGAAAGCGGATCGGTGGTTTTATAAATGGTACTTTTAACGGTTGAAGAACCAAGGAAATAAATGGTATCGCCTATGGCAATTGCAGCCGGGGCGTATTCTTCAACGGGAATCTGATCAGTTTCAATCAAGGTCCAATTCACCAGGTCTTTGGAGTGCCAGTAACCACCCGATTTTGAAGCAAACAGGAAATACCTGTCTTTAAACCACACCACAGAAGGATCGGCAGCTTCGCGCCGCGATGGTTGATCGAGGCAAAAACGGTAACTCAAATCCATAGGATTACAAAAAGTAGTGAAGGATTTATCGTTCTGTTGTGTTTTTTGCTGGCAGCCAGCCAAAAAGATTAGCAGGACAACAAGTATTTCCCTGATGTTCATTTCCATAATTTAATAATTAATAATTTCCTTCAAAGATACGTTTTTAAACTTTTTTTCAAGCTTTTTTATAAATTGCCGCCATAAATAGTAAATTATACTGTAAGAAAATCTGAATATGAATAGAATTGCATTTATCTTGGCTGGTTTTTTGCTCCTTGGCAGTTTCAACGCCCAAGGCCAAAGCAGAATTGACGAGGTTAAAGTGAATACAGGAATAACTTATCAAACTATAACCGGCTTTGGTGCCTCGCTTGCCTATTATGAGGGTTGGCTCACAGCTCATCCAAACAAGTCACAGATATATAATGCCATATTCAAGGAATTAAGCCTCGATATATTGAGGGTCCGTAATGCTTATGGTTATGATAATAATATGGTCGGGCGGGTAAAGGAATTCAATACAGCAGCACAAACTGCGTTGGGCAAACCAATTCCCATCCTGGTTTCATCATGGGGGCCACCTGCATCCCTTAAAAGCAATAAAGATAAAAGCAATGGGGGTACCCTACGTTACACCGTCGAAAACGGAAAAATAAATTTTGACTATGCAGGTTTTGCCCAATGGTGGAAACAATCGTTATTAAATTATCATGCCAACGGGGTATATCCCACCTACATCAGCATTCAGAACGAACCAGACTATAAAGCGACATGGGAATCGTGCCTGCTCAGGCCTTCGGAGGTAGTTAATGCCACCGATACCATCGCAGGTTATAATAAAGCCCTTGATGCAGTTTACGATACACTGGTGAAGCATAACCTGAAACCAAAAATTCTTGGGCCAGAGACTATCGGAATAGGGTATAATGCAGTTGAAAATTATGTGAATGCCCTTGACATCAAGAAACTCGACGGAATAGCACACCACCTTTATCATGGGGTTGACGAAAATAATCCGTATGCTTCGACCGATTTTACCAAAGTTGGGAATTTTAAAAAAGATGTACCCAAATACCAGACAGAATACTCAAGGAGTGATTGGTATTCGATGATTGGTATGATTTACAAGTCGCTTAATGACGAAGGCGTAGTTGCTTATTTTTACTGGGATCTGATATGGGATAACGGAGGATTGGTAAGTCTCGATTTTCCATGGGACAGAAACCGGTGGAAGAACAATGTTGGTTTTGAAAGAACCAAAGAGTTTTATGGTTTCAAACAATTTTCGGCATATATACATCCCGGATGGATAAGAGTAAACATCACATCGCCAACTGTGATGGTAAAAAACCTGGCATTTATAAGTCCGGACCGCGACTCACTGACGGTTGTCAGCATCAACACTTCGGCCACCACTAATTATAACCTGAAGCTGAATATCTCAGGATTAAAAATCAATGAAACCGAAATTATTAGAACTTCTTATTCAGAAAACGGTGCAAAAATTGAGGGTAAACCCGACTCTGCCATAACCATTGTTCCCCGGTCGATAACCACCATTGCTATGAAGACTACTGAAATCAATACATTTTCTGGATCGGCCAGGATGCCCGAAAATGGGATTGCTATCCTTAAAAGCTTTCCAAATCCGTTTGAAAATTCTACAACCATTGAGTTTGTGCTTCAAAACGACAGCAAAATCCAAATGCATATATATGATTTTCAGGGAAAATTAATAAGGCATGAGCAGCCCGGATTTTTCAGCAGGGGAACCCATAGGTATATTTTTGAACGAAAAGGACTTGAACAGGGTATTTATTTATTCAGGTTAGGAGTAGAGAACGGTGAAACAGCCATCGGAAGGCTAAATGTTTCGGGAGTTCATTAGAATCATGCTCTACCACTTTGATGTACTGATCAGTAGTATTAAAACTGGTATGAAATTAAAAAGAGAGCCAGAACTTAATCTTACTCTCTCATTATCGGTGAGCGGGAAACGGGGGTCGAACCCGCGACCCTCAGCTTGGGAAGCTGATGCTCTACCACTGAGCTACTCCCGCTATTATTTCAGTATTACAGGTGCCAAAAATAAATAATATTTCAATCAGATAATATTATCGGTTGAAATTCATGATTCAATACATATAAAAAAGGGAAAGAATCAGGCATCTGTTTTATTACTTCACTTTAGTATCAACCTTTATTCTTTCCCGTTAGATTCCGGCATACAATTTTCCGACCGGTAAATTCTTATCAGATCTTCAGATTATCTATTTTCAGCAACTATGGAATCAAGCTTTTTCTCAAACTTCTCTGCACTTTTGATAAAATAAGGCTGATTTGCTGAAGGCCTTGGGCATTGTAACACTTCCCGAAAAACAGTAAAAGACTTTTCCAATTCGCCATTTCCCAAATAGGCGAGACCAAGATCATATTTTGCAACTGGATTGACAGATGCCGCTTTTTCAAGAAAATATACGGCTTTTGAGTAATGATGCTGTTTCAGGTGTATATTTCCCATCATGTAGTCATAAACCTCGCATTTTTTAAGATTCCGGTGGTTATCAACCTGACGTGCATGTTCAATAGTCTTTTTTTCGGCAAGGATGAAATCGCCTGAATTCATAGCTCGTATAGCTTCCATGAATGTCAGGTTAGCTTCGACCAATTCAGGATCAGGCGGGATAGACTCAAATGCAAGATTACATGCAACTCCTGCGCAACAATTAATTGATTGTCCTTGCAATGAATAGGCGCCATGATCCATCCCTATTACCGTACAACAGAAATATTGATCAGCTTTTTGGCCATCAAGACGATATCTGCCGCTTTTGCTATTTTCGGGCACAACATTGGCCCCAATGCTATTGGCGTTGTTATAGGCTTGATAATTTGCAATTACGGCCTCCGATCGATTCTGTTGTCCAGTTCTTTCGGCTATTGTCCTTGCAGCATTAAAATCTTCGCGGGCATTATTCATATAACCAAGGTATGTATTAATGTACCCTCTTTTCGAAAATGAGATTTCTGATTCCGGATCGAGTTTTATTGCTTTTGTATAAGCAATTCTTGCATCCTCAAGACTAAGATTTGAACGATAAGCATCTCCAAGGGCAATGAATGCATTTGATTCATTGGGCCTCAACTCAGCAAATTTCTGCATATACTTTATGGCAAGTTCAAAATCGACCGGCTCGTTGAGTAAAAATAACATAGCCAATGTACGGTAGCCTAAAGGTGAATCGGGTGCTTCGTTTATTGCACAACTGGCAATGTCTCTTGCTTTTAAAATGTCCATTTCTTTCCGGTATTCATCAGAAAGTAAAATCAGGGCACGGGGGCATTCGGGATACATTGCCACAAGTTTTTTTGCAAGTTCAAACCGCATTGAGTTATCTTCTTTAAGAGAAGCCATCTCCATTTGTATAAGTATCTTCTCAGCATCTGAAACATGGTTACTGTTTTTGTCAGCCAATCCGATGTTTTTTTTCCAATCTTCTCCCGAATTTGATGCCAAAGCCTTTAAAAGATAAGCTGAAGCAAAAACCGGATCTTTTTGGATTGCTTTGTCAATAAATAGATTTGCATCGCTTATTCTACCCATTTCAAATGCTTCGCGCCCCTGAAGGTATAGTTGGAGGGCATCGGATGAAGAACTTGTGACCGGTATTTCGCCTTTGTGGATTACATTGGCGAACGACAGAAGAGGCATATACAAATTCAGTAAAATGAATATACCCCCAACAATGAGTTGTTTTAACTTTTTTTGCATTTTCAATTGAATTTATTTTTGAATAAATCATTCAGGACTAACATCCAATCAGTGAAAAGCACTAAATGAAACCTGAAATTTTTCATTTTCTGAGCTTCATAGTTCTAAAATAAATTCTGATGAATGTTTCTTTTATAGCTGGAATATATTCCTCATGAACATTTTGCAGATTACATCTAAATGTTGTTTTTTTAAAACATTGAATCGATCTGCTCAACAATCATACTTTTGAGTATGAAACCTTTACCACAAATGGTGTCGGGATTAGATCATTGCATGTAAACCGTCAACAAGTAAAAAAATCGATCACGGTTTGCTTGCAAAAGTTTCATGCACAATTTTTCCCCAAAAAATGAAGAACCTTTCTGAACATCGATCTGAAGCCTCTGTAAAAAAATAAATCTGAATAAATTTACAATCAAAAAAAAATAGATGAATAGCAACTATGTTGCATAAAGTATCAATTTTTAATCAATCTATTGCAATTATATTTCAGTAATAAAAATTTTCATCCATCCGGCTTGAAGACCTATTTATTTTTCGTGGTATTTTCCCGAATCGAATAAGGTCAACAAACAATTGAATTACAAAATTTTAAATATTCCCAGGAAAATTCAAGTAACGGATATGCCTGCTTTTTATATTATATTGAATATTTGTTCACAATTATTTATCATTTATTAACATGGAAAAAGAAACATTAGAAGTATTTTTGCCGTTATATAAACCGTGGATAGAAACAATAAAGCATCAGGTTATGACAGAAGCAGGAAAAAACACTATGAATCAATTTAACCCCGTCTTTGGCAATTCAATGCCTGGGAATGGCGCTTCACGGAAAAAGATCTTTGAACCATTCAGCATCAAATACGAGAGCCAGAAATATCATTTTGTGGTTGATTGGCAAATTGATGATGAGGAAGTGGAAGTTGAAGATCGTATGGAAAAAAATCCTTACAACTGGTATTAAGTTTTAATAACCATCAATTTCCGGTTGTATCGTTTGAGTTTTAAAATACTAAGAAAAACAAGGCCTGCAATTATTTTTTGCAGGCCTTGTTTTTAACAGAATATAAAGTTTTATCATTTCGAGAACAACTCTATACCCGCATTGGCTATTGTTCAACTTTTCGGAGCACAATACAAACGTAATCGAATGGATCAGTAAATCCTTTTCCGGCAATCATAAATGCATTATTTCTGAAGTCATATCTACCGGCAAGCGATTTTTTATCATCTGTTAACTTTAGGACAATTACATTTTCATTTAGTCCTACTAACCATTCACCATCACTCACATACTTGTGGAATTCCTCCACTTCGATGACTCCATTTTCATGAAAAAGAAAATACCAATTCAACATACCTTGCCTTGGACTTCCATTAATGTATACATCAGAGGCTCTCCACAACCCAACCATTTTCGGGCGAAAATCATCACTTTTATACTCATTCTTTACAACCGAACAAGGATTTCCTTTGTCGTATGAATCTTTTAATCGCATATCAGATGCAACTACTTCGGCTTCGACCAACGATTTTGGCTTCGGAATACCCTCAGGTGGATATAGCATTGCCACTATTGCGGAATCGGCAAAAAGCAGGGAAAGCTCTTTTGTCAGATCAATCATTTGGAGACCTTCTGAAACATAGGGCATCTCCCATTTGCTAACCAATGCCGATACCCCGGCATTTTCCGAGATTAGCTTTACCTCATCGATTACTGTACTGAGGATATCATCAACCGGGTATGTACTGAAAATCTTTCTGTAATAAACTCCTTTAAGACTATTGAGTGTTTTATCGAAAATGATTGTCATTGCCCGGTCGCCCTGCTTCTGTGCAGAATCGCGCTTTGCCGTAAGTACGATTATACTATCGGAAAATTCTTTTGTCATTGAAAATGCGTAAGCTACCACACGCGAATCATAAACCCCAATCTTTACCTTGGATTCTTCCTGTTCTGATTTATCAGGCTGAGCTTCAAGGTTATGGAAAGGGTAAAAAATCAACAAAATAAATCCAAACACTATTTTTTTCATCACTGAAATATTAAGATTTTCGATAGCCGAAGATACAAAATATCCTGGTTAACCGGTTATCTCCCTCGGAAGTCCTTTTACAAATACCGGCTTTCTGGCATGTGGTTTTGGTATAAAAATATCATCAGCAGTGAGGCCACATTCCTCAATCATTTGCAGGCAATATTCAAGCCGGCCAAGATCTCTTCCTGTATTATTGGTGCCAAAACAGAATTTAATTCCGGCATTTTTTGCCATTCTGATCATTTCTGCCGAAGGTGTTTTGTACCGTGCATTTATTTCAAGGGCAATTCCATTATCGGCAAGAACTTTGATAACGCGTTCCATTCGTTCTTTTGTCCATAGCAGGTCATATTCAGGCATCAGCGCATCAGGCAAAACACAAGGGTTCACGTAAATATCCACCGGCTCCTGCGAAAATATCGCCTCAATCTTTCCGACCAACTGATCCATAAACTGCTGTTTATCATCAACCCACACTTCTTCCTTGATCCAGATTCGGTTTCGACGACCTTTGTAATCGGTAAAAGTCATTGCGTCGGTAAATACAAAATCGAACTTTGCCACCGCTTCAGGCGAAAACAGGGTAATCCACTCTCTTCCTTCGGCCTGCATACCCCTGAAAATGGGTTGACCCCTCACCGTATCCATATATGCTGCCAGCGAAATATCGTCGGTTACCGGAAAATGCAACCCGCAATTGGGCGCCACACCATAATTAATACCCAGCAAAAGCGAGTTCTCCATCAGTTCTTCAAGGGTAAGCCCACCTTTCAGATGGGTATGGTAATCGACCAATGGGAATCCCTTTTCCATGAGCCCCGTAACAGTAGTATCCCATGCATCGTCAACTTTCAGGGGTTGTTTTTCCCCATCGGGCAACCGCATTACTTTTATCGACCTGAAATAAACCGTACTGTTCGGATCGTGTGCCTGCAGGGCAAATGTTCCTTCGCCAAGCAGCCGGTCCCTGAATCCTTCACCTCTGTATGGCTGGTCAGGCTGTATGTATTCCACCACCTTTTTCCCGTCAACAAATACCTCAACATGGTTTTCGACTACTTTTACCTTTAACGTGAACCATTCTTCATCATTCACCATCTGGTAATAAACGTTTCGCACAGCATAAAGACTGCCTGTTTTTCGTGTTTCACGGTAATTATTCGCTCCAATATGGCTATTATTTATCTGGACTTCATACCCTTTCGATGGCCACCCTGTTTCCTGAAAGCCAGTGTGAAAATAAATTCCCGAATTGGCCAATGTCAGGGTTTTAACTTCGGCGACGAGTTCGAAATTTTTAAACGGTTCTGATGTTTCATAAAACAAATGACCACGTTCGCCCGAACATACAAGCATGCCATTTTCGACCCTGAAACTTTCAGAATTTTCGCTGACTTTCCAACCTGCCAAATCCTTCCCATTGAATAGTTCTTCCCAGTTGTTTCCGGTTGGGGAACACGAAATGGTTGCAAGCAGGACCATCAAAATCAAAATATTTTTCATAAAAATATGGTTAATAATTTTCGTTCAAAATTAACCGATCCCATGTAATGGATGAGATTTGAGACAATTTTCTTTAATCTTTTTTGTAAATTCGTCGGAAATTGATTTTATCTATGCTGATTGTTCACGTTTTTGTTCGGGTAAAAGCAGAATTTATCGATGATTTTATTGCTGCCACCCTTGAGAATGCCCGAAATAGTATGATGGAACCAGGAGTTGCACGTTTCGACGTGGTGCAACAACAGGACGATCCCTCAAAGTTTGTCCTGGTTGAGGTTTACCGGACTTCTGAAGATTCGGTGCGCCACAAAGAAACGGCCCATTACATCAAATGGCGGGATACCGTGGCTGATATGATGGCCTCGCCACGCACGGGCGTCAAATACAATAACCTGTTTCCCAACGACGAAGGATGGGGCTGAATTTTGAATTTACCATACCTACCCGGGTGGTTTTTGGATGTGGCGCTATACTGAAATTGTCGCATTTCACAGGTGGCAAACCCAAAAAGATTTTTTTGGTAACAGGCAGGAATAAGGAGCGTTCAAGCCGCATAAAAGATTTATTAACTGCAGATAATGATAAGGTTTTCAAATTCGTTGCCGACCGTGAGCCTACCCTTGCAATGGTTTCTGAAAGCGCTGAAATGGCACGGAGCAATGGTTGTGAATTGGTGATAGCTTTTGGGGGCGGCAGCGTCATCGACTGCGGAAAAGCCATATCGGCCATGGCTACCAACAAAGGCGAAATCACCGATTACCTTGAAGTGATTGGACAGAGCAAAGAGCTGGAGAATCAACCCCTGCCATTTATTGCCATACCAACCACCGCAGGTACGGGAGCCGAAGTAACCAAAAATGCTGTTATCCATTCGCCCGAACATCAGGTAAAGGTCAGTCTTCGAAGCCCGATGATGTTCCCTACGATCGCAATTGTTGATCCGGAACTTACCATATCTATGCCCCCTGATAAAACAGCTTTCAGTGGAATGGATGCCCTGTCGCACCTGCTCGAAACATTTGTTTGCAGCAAACCAAATCCATTGATCGATGCTTTGTGCAGAGAAGGACTTAGCCATGTGGCAAATTCTCTGATGAATGCATTTGCGAACGGCAACGATATTGAGACTCGAACCAATATGTCGATGGCAAGTATGCTCGGAGGAATGGCTCTGGCCAATGTAAAACTGGGAGCAGTGCACGGCTTTGCGGCACCTTTGGGAGGGATGTTCCCGGTTCCCCATGGGGCTGCCTGTGCAGCCCTTTTGCCTGCTGTAACGGCTGTAAATATCAGGGAATTAAAAGTTCAGAGAATGAATAAATCTGTTAAACGTTACGATGAACTTGCACAGATATTGACCCAAAACCCATTAGCAAAAGCTGAAGATGCTGTACAATGGTTAAGAGAAACGGTTGAATACCTTCGAATACCTTCGCTTGCAAATTTTGGTATTAAACCAACCGACTTTTCAGATGTGGTCCAAAAAGCTAAAAACGCCAGCAGTATGAAAGGGAATCCGGTATTACTCAAAGACAGCGATTTAATTGAGGTTCTGGAGTATTCGTTTTAATTAGGTTTTAATATGATAGTTATTTTAATTTAACCACTATATACTTCTTATTGAGATACTTAAATTGTCTATAATGTAAATATATATTTTTCACGTATTGTTTGCTTTTAACCTCCAAATATCTTAACTTGTATAAGAATTCTAATCTCCGGGTTAAAAGTTAAAATTTAAAAGCCATGGAGCAACATTTGATTATCACCGCCAATGGCCCCTATTACAGTTTGTTTTACAACCTGGCCTTTGCAATAGCCTTTATTATTCTGCTTTATGAAGGCCACAAAAGAACATTCCCGATGCTAAAATGGGTTCTTATTCTTTTGCTATCGAAAATCTTTATCATCCTGGGTAGTAAAATTATTACATACACTCCTTATGACTGGCAATTTCTCTGGGAAAACTTCACACTCCCGTCAACAAGCGGCAAATCGATGATCGGAAGCCTGGTTTTTGGTTCCATTTCTTTATTTGCAGGAAAATATCTTTTACATTTCAGGAAAAACTTTGCGGATGCATTTGCATTGGTTTTACCTCTAACCCTATTAATAATGAAGGTTGGATGTTTCCTTTCCGGATGTTGTTACGGGAAAATTTCAGGTGTGCCGTGGGCTGTTCAATATCCGGTAAATACGTTGCCTCATTACCATCAGTTCAGCAATGGACTTTTAACACTGCATGATTATATATCCCTGCCGGTTCATCCGGTGCAGATTTATGAATTTATCATGTTGGGAATTGTAATTTATATGCTTATCAGGTTTAGGAAAAGGTTAAAAAGACAAGGCAGTTTAATGATTCTGTCGTTCATTCTGGTATTAGGGTCAAGGTTCATTAATGAATTCTTCAGAGATGCACATGCACACACCATAGGCGGAGAAATGGTTTGGATTTTCAGTTCTACACAATTATTTATTATTCCGTTTGTGGTGGGGTTGGCATTATTACTAAGAAGAAGAGATAGAAGTGCATGTAATAATACAGCACTTATTGTTGAACCAGAAATTAAATTATTACCCGCATTCCTGATCTTGTTTATTCTTGCTTTGATATTCAGATCATTAAAAAATTTCTGGGATTATCCAGAAGTTATTTCCATTTCAATTGTTCTCATCACTGCTGCAGCTATTTTTATTTTTCAACTTTTCAGCAGGAATAACCTGTCGCCCTACCGATGGATGTACTTCTCCAGCCTGTTTTTGCTAATTCTGCTCATGTCGCAAACCTATCCGGATAATATAAATCGGAACGCTACCTTTAAAAAGTATAAAACCGTGAAAATTGGTTTTGCCACAGGCCATTTTCAGAATTCACACAATATTGGAACGGGTGAAGGATGCGACAGGGTGAGCCATACCGAATATTTCGACCAGAGATATAATCTTGCCGGGGGTGGTTTTGAGTCCACAAAAATCTATCCTGTTAAAAACGAACAATATTCATATGGAATTAAGGGATATATTGGAAACCACAAGGAAATTCGATTGTCTGACAATTTAATTGAACCCAATTTCCTGTTCGCAATAACTCCTTATGCTGTTTATGAAACAAAATGGATGGGAGTTGGAGGAGGACTACATATCGGAAATATGAGAATTATAACCGAGAATTTGAGAAAAGAAGGTACTACATTTCCACAAAGCGGAAATATAGAATCGAATATCTACCCACAGTTAAATCTGAGGTTTGGTCCGA
Source organism: Bacteroidales bacterium (assembly GCA_037447215.1). Classification (GTDB taxonomy): domain Bacteria; phylum Bacteroidota; class Bacteroidia; order Bacteroidales; family Prolixibacteraceae; genus UBA1413. The sequence continues at coordinate 118,814 of JBBIHB010000001.1, read as the reverse complement.
GAGATTACATTTTCTTAGATTATCGGTTTGCTGATTTTTTCCCTTCTGCTCTCCCTGGATTCAGGCATCAGATTGGAATCGGAACTGGATTTGGTGATTTGGATAATTATTCATTAAAAGTTGGTTTTATCCCAGAAAGTAATTTTTTTATAACAGGGAAATTTACAGCTAAAGATAAATTCATAATTGAGCCTATGTTTATCATTGGCAATCCCACATTTGATATTTATACAAAAAAAATCAACCAATTTTCATTAGGTTTGAGTTATCGGTTCGGATCTATAGAAGGATTTGATAAACCATTTAGCAATAACCCGAGATAGGGTTTTGAACAGATATTATATAAAATAAAGTTTATTTGTTTGATGATTCTCATATTCTATAGTAACGACTTGATAATTCTTAACATTGCAGCAGCCCTGTGGCCGGTTCCGTTTATCTGGTTGGTTGTACCGGTGAAATAGAGGTCAGAATCAGGGTTATAGAACGCCAAAGAGCCGGTTTGCCCCATAAACCAATAATTTCCTTTATGGGTTTGAATGGCAATGCGATCCCGGGTGTCCAGAGTTTTTCAAGTCGAATGCCTTAGAAAAATAACCCATGAGGCGGCAGAATCAGATTCACTCCTTCAGTTCATTAATTCTTTCATTAGGATACAAAATATCCGTTGAAAAACGCCTTTAAAAACAACATCACCTCGCCGGCAGTCGATGCGATGCCACCTTCAGGGGCTATGGAAGTCATGTACTGCAGCAGCCACAATTTAAGGTCTTTGAAATAGAACGGAACCGGCGAATTATCGCTCTCATCACTATATGCATAAGTATCTGTCAGGTTCAGTTCGGAAAAAACAAAATCGTGAAACACCTCACCAATACTTTTCCCTGTTATGGTTTCAATAATTTTTCCCAATAGCTGATAGTTTGTATCCGAATAAGCATCCTTTCCCCTTGATCCAGGCACAAACCAGGGTTTGAGTTCTTTAACCAGGTGAATGGTACGCTCAATGGGACAGGGTTCATCCTTTCCTTCCATCAGTTCGGAAGCTACGGTTTTACCGGTTGGTTGTTTGTGAAAAATTATTAGTCGGGAAACCCCGAAGTATTTGAAATAAGGTGCTTGACAGTAATTTCACCCGAATAATCTTTTTCATTCAGAATATGGGGCCAATCCATGTTGTCAGCCGGAAGGTACTTTGAAATTTTGCCTTAAGACTGATCCTGCCCTCGCCCTCGAGGCTCAAAACCACAGCAGTTATATAAAGTTTGGTTACACTGGCAATAAAATACCGGCTATCGGAATGCATATCACCGGCTGCACTGGTAGATGAAATACTTCCGTCACTGTTTCCGACATGGATTACGGCGCTGAAAATCCTTCTTTTATCCACCATCTTTTCCACCGCTCCGTGCAACAACGATTCCCTGAAACTTTTTTTCCCCGGTTATTCAAACTGAAATTGTTATACCTTTATACTTCTTTCGAAAATAAAACTATATGTGCAATTTTTTAAATTATCTGGCTTATAATTTCTAAAAACGCAAAAGCAACATGAGAACAGAACCAATAATTATAAATTTTATACAAACCCTGGTGTTACTTATTGTACTTTTTGTTAATTATTTGGCCAACAGTCTTCCACTAAACGGAATTACCACAGGAGAACTTTCGGCGCTCTATCCTAACTACTTTGTTCCGGCTGGTATCACCTTTTCAATATGGGGAATTATTTATTTGCTGCTGATTGTTTATGTTGTTCAAATGTGGCTCATTAAACCTGCAAAAACCTATAGCCATTATAAATGGTTTGTAGTGGCAGGAATAGGAAATGCAGGTTGGATATTTGCCTGGCATTACAAAATGATTGTGCTTTCGATGTTAATGATGCTGCTGTTGCTATTCAGCCTGATGCGCCTTTTCCTGATTACACGACACGACAGATGGACATTACGCGTTCCTATTAGTGTTTACCTGGGTTGGATTTCGGTGGCCACAATTGCCAATGCAACTGCACTTCTGGTTGATCTGGGCTGGAAAGGTGGCATGGTGGGAGAACCGGCATGGGCCATTATCATAATGATCTTTGCAGCCGGATTATCCACGTTTATCAGGTTTCGTTTCAACGATCTGTTCTTTCAGTTGGTGGTAATCTGGGCAGTAACCGGAATTTACCTCCGTTTTGGCAGTTCCTCCTTAGCCCTGGCCTCGATGATGCAGACTGTGGCCCTTGTCCTGATAATATTGATGGGTGTAAGTTTGATTATGCCAGTAGTTTTCGGGAGCAAATTAAAAAAGTCAAACGAGGGGCATAAATGGACATAAACATTTTTTGATTAACAAGCATGTGCTTATTCTAATCTTCTGATATTTCACCCTTCAAGCCTTCAAAGAGCCTCTCATGGGACTCGAACCCACGACCTGCTCATTACGAATGAGCTGCTCTACCAACTGAGCTAAAGAGGCGCTTCAATAAAAAATTTTAAGGCGTAAATTTAAGATTTAATGCCTTTCCGATCAAATGCTCAAATATTTTTCTTTGCTGGATCAATGCCTGTATTTTGTCCGAAGGATCGGTCCGACCTTCTATAATGACCCAGCCCCGGTAGTTCATTTTCACCAGCAAATTGATCAATTTCTGGTAAGGATAGGAGGTATCATCAAGTTCATGCACCCGGGTAACTGCACCGAGGCGGTCTTTTACCAGGTTGAAATTACCCTGTAATTCACGTCCGTTATGGTCGTGGGGATTACAGTTCCAGCTAATTGTGGCATTGGGATGGTCGGCCACATCCATAATATCCTTGATCACTTCAATTTCGTTTGTATCCTGACCATTTATTTCAAGTCTGATCTGTTGTCCATTGTCGGCCCCAATCCTCGCAAGCTGGTTCAATGCCCTGCCAATCTGATCTACTGTCCTCGATTTTGGAACTCCCGGATGAAACTGGTTGGGGCGCACTTTAACGCCAGTACCCCCGATATCTTTACTCAGAATAATGTACTCAGTGGTTTTTTCGATAGATTCGCGTAGTTTTGCCAGATCGGGGAAATCGAACTGTTGGTTGGTACTGATGCCAACAACCTGAACCTGACTATCCCGGAACCTCTTTTTGATTTCACGGCGTTCATCGCGGTTAAGTCCGGGAGTAATGGCGTGGGCATGTCCAACCTTGAGCTCAACGCCGGTTATACCAGTGGCGGTAAGGTTGTCGATCAGGGTGGTTAAATCCCAGTCTTTGCCCCATAAATCGGTAGATATTCCAAAGTTGAGCCTTACCCGAGGCTGACGCCTAATTTCCTGCGAAAAAACCGGTAAAGGAACCAACATTAAAGTTGAAACAAAAAACAATTGATTGATAAACTCTTTTCTGTTTATTTCCTTATAATTTTTCATGGCAAACACCTAAAACAGACAATTTTGAATTTTTTGAAAATGAAGCCTAAGATAAGAAAATTATGACAAATAAACAACAAATTACGGTTATATTTCTTTTATTTTTCCATTGGTAACCAAACAGCCATTTCACCTTGCCCACGGTGTGCCCAGCAATAATATGGAATAGCAGTCACCATTTTCGGGGAAGTACCTGCCTCGCCATTAAAGCCGTTTCTTACACTCTTTGCATTGAATTTCAGTGTAGTAATCCCGTTCAATATTCCCGGTTCGTGTTGCACTTTAATTTCAGCATTTTGATCTATTACAAGATTAAAAACCATTGAATCGGGAACATCAGGCCATTCAACACAATATACCAATGGTCCGCGTCGTAAAGCAATCTTTCCTTCATTGGCCTTTATTGCAGGGTGTGATGAAATTCGGCGGATTTCCATCGGGAATTCCACATCTATCTGGTCACCTTGTTCCCATTTATTATCGACCAAAGCGTATCCTTTATCCAGTTTGAATTTTATCTGGCGGCCATTCACCATGATGCGGACAGGTTGTTCAGGCTGATTCAGGAAAGCTTATAAATCGCCGGGAACTGGTTTTTCCGATGCCCACCCCGGTATCCTGATGTGAAGTTTTGCCCTGACAGGTTTTTCAGGACTGACAACGATAATAACTTTACCATTCCAGGGCATAAAGGTTTTCTGTTCCAGTTGAAGCCGGGTGTTTTGGATTTTAAAACTGGTTTGATTTGAAGCAAAAATGTTAATATATAGGTTATCGTTTTTCTGAGCATATAAGTAGTTGGGCATTGAAGGGATAAACCTGGAAATATTTGACGGGCAACAGGCACAGCCAAACCAGGGGCTGCGTTTATGTTGTCCATGCGATTCGAGAGGATTGGGATAAAAGAACAAATCGCCCGACAAGCCAACTCCAGACAATACATTGTTGTACAATGACCATTCTAGTACATCAATGTACTTTGCATCGCCTGTCATCAGATACATACGGTGGTTCCATAGAACATTGGCAATAGCCGCACAGGTCTCGCAATAGGCTTTTTCGTTGGGCAGTTCATAAGGTCCGCCAAACCCTTCGTGACCGCCTTCAACTCCAATTCCGCCGGTAATGTAGAGCTTGCGGTAAACAACATCTTCCCATATCCGGCTGATTGCATCGACATAGGATCGGTCGCCGGTAAGTGCAGCCACATCGGCCATCCCTGTCTACATATAGGCCGCCCGTACCGAATGACCCATGGCTTCGTCCTGTTCCACAACCGGTTTATGCGACTGGTTGTACGTTTTTGGGGTTCCTATTCCTCGGCCTCTCACATCAAGAAAAAATTTTGCCAGATCGAGATAGCGTTTTTCACCTGTAATGCGGTACAACTTCACCAGTCCTGTTTCAATTTCCTGATGTCCTGGCCAGTTTTCGATTTTCCCCGGACCGAAATCACGATCAACAAGATCGGTACTTTTGATGGCAATTTCAAGAATTTCCCTTTTTCCGGTTGTTTGATAATAGGCTACGGCTGCTTCATAAAAATGACCAAGGTTATACAATTCATGGCTTAGGTCGTCCACTTTTTCCCATCGGGTTTTCCCGATCCATTCATGACCATTTTCACCCATAATTGTCCGGTTGGTAAACAGGTAACCATCTTCTTCCTGAGCCAGCCCAATTAAGGTAATCAGTGAATCAATGGTTTTTTCAAGCTTTTCATCAGGGAACATCTGTAATGAATAAGCGGCTCCTTCAATAATTTTATATACATCCGAATCGTCGAAAGGATACGGTGAACAAAATACTCCATCCTTCAATCCTCCTGCAATCCTGAAGTTTTCAATACGCCCGGTTTCTTCACTTTTCTGAATGGCAATGGGTATTGTTACCTCATGATTGGTTTTAATGCGTTGCGGCCAGAAATCATAGGTCATTCTGACTTCGGTGAAAGGGACAGGGCCAATTGGATATTCATGTCCATTTTCCGAAATTTGCTTTTGGGAGCATGATGTAAAAATTATAAAAGTGGTTACCAGAGACAGCAGTTTCATACTTTGGAAAAATAAAATGGTTTTTTATTGATTAGGACGAAAGTACGAATTCTGTCGAAATTTATTATTTTGCAAAAAAAACTATACGAAATGAAATCGATGAAAATTCTGTTTTTTTCATTTTTCCTGATTACAGTATTTGGCATTCGGTTGAGTGCTGGAAATCAGGACAGTTTTAGTAAGCGCAATGAATCATTACATTTTATATCGACAACACAACAGCCCGGTGCCATACAGCTTGCAGGCAACGGTCAGGCAGCCACTATCCTGGTATCGGAAACAGATTATCCTGGTGTTACAAGGGTTGCCATGCTTTTGCGCAACGATATCAGGATGGTTTCAAACATACTTCCTCCCCTGTACACCGACCTTTACCTGCCGGTACCTGTGGCCATAATTGCCGGAACGGTGGGAAAAAGCAGGCTGATCGATCAGTTGGTTGCCGAAGGCAAGCTGAATGTGGACGATATAAGGGGTAAATGGGAAAACACCTTAATAGAAGTGATAGACAATCCTCTTCCGGGTATTGAACACGGCCTTATTATTGCCGGAAGCGATAAAAGGGCAACCATGTTCGGAATGCTCGAAATATCCAAACAAATTGGAGTTTCGCCTTGGTATTTTTGGGCCGATGTGCCTGTAAAAAAGCACCCGGAACTTTATGCCAAAAGGGGGCGTTACAATTTTGGTGAACCGGCAGTAAAATACAGGGGTATATTTATCAACGACGAGGCTCCTGCCCTTTCAGGATGGGTACATGAAAGATACGGGAAATTCGGTCATGAATTTTATGTCCATGTTTTTGAACTTATCCTTAGGCTAAAGGGCAACCTACTTTGGCCTGCCATGTGGGGAAGAGCTTTTTATGACGATGATGGTATAAATCCTTTAATGGCCAACGATTACGGAATAGTAATCGGTACTTCGCACCACGAACCCATGATGCGTGCCCATGTGGAGTGGCAACGATATGGAGATGGCCCTTGGAATTACCAGACCAATACTGAAAAGTTGAGGGAATTCTGGCGTCACGGCATTGAAAGGATGGGTGACAACGAGAGTATTGTTACCCTGGCCATGCGCGGTGATGGGGACGAACCCATGAGCCGTGAACGAAATATTGACCTGCTTACCCAGATTGTGGACGACCAACGGAAAATAATTACTGAAGTCACTGGTAAACCTGCGGATGAGATACCCCAGGTGTGGGCTTTATATAAGGAGGTTCAGGAATATTACGATCTGGGAATGCGCGTTCCCGACGATGTTACACTACTGTATTGTGACGACAATTGGGGAAACATCAGACGTGTGCCGGGCGAAAAAGAGAAACTAAGGAAAGGTGGGAGTGGAATGTATTACCATTTCGATTATGTGGGTGGTCCCCGAAATTACAAATGGCTGAATACCAATCCAATTCCACGGGTGTGGGAGCAGATGAAATTAACCTACGACCATCAGATTGACCGTTTGTGGATTGTGAATGTTGGCGATATCAAGCCTATGGAGCTGCCCATCTCATTTTTTCTCGATATGGCCTGGAATCCGGCAATTATGACCCTCGAAGATATGAGTAACTATACCTACAATTGGGTAAACAGTCAGTTCGGATCGGAATATGCCCTTGAAATTACAAGCGTACTTGACGGTTATACCAAAATATTCGGGCGCCGGAAACCTGAGCTGGTTGACTGGAAAACATACTCCCTGATTCATTACCGTGATTTTGAAAGAGCAGTGGCTGAATTTAATTCATTGGCAAATCTGGCCTCGTATATTTCTGAAAAGCTCGACCCACTATATTATGATGCATATTATCAGCTCGTTCAATACCCTGCAGAAGCGGGGTCAAACTTGTACAACCTTTATTTTTCAGCTGCATTGAACCATTTGTACGCAAAACAGCGCAGGAGCCTCGCTAACCCTATGGCAGGTATGGTTAAATACCATTTTGATACCGATGCAGGAATGACGCGCTATTTTCACCATGGATTTGCTAAAGGAAAGTGGAACCATATGATGTCGCAAACCCGGATCGGATACAGTTCGTGGCAGGAACCAAAGATGAACATTATTCCGAGTACCGATTCTTTGGAAATCCCCAATAGTGCTATTCCAGGACTTCAAATCGAAGGTATTGAAAATGAGGGCAATGGTGATTTACCCACTTTTGACAACCTGAATGACCAGAGATTTTATTTGGAAATATTCAACAAAGGTTCGGTACCATTTGATTATAAAATAAAAGCAACCAGTCCCTTAATTCAGGTTTCCAAAACCGAAGGCAGAATTACTTCACAGGAGAGAATATGGGTGGCCATCGACTGGAAAAACACTCCCAATGGATTATTAAAAGAACAGCTTATTGTTGAGACTCCTGTAAACAGCTTTACTGTCGGTGTAAACACCAGAAAATTATCGGACAATGAATTATCATCAATTTCAGGTTTTGTCGAAGCAAATGGTTACATTTCAATCGAAGCCGAAGATTTCAGCCGCAAAGTTGAAACTGGTGGAATTGAATGGACGATTATCCCCAATCTTGGTTATTCCAAATCGGGGGTGATAGCCCTTCCTTACAAAGCGGCAATTCAGGAACCCGGCAGTAGTTCTTATCTTGAATATCCCGTGCACCTTTTCGATGGGGGAGAAGTAACCGTTTATGCACACTTTTCACCTACCCTGAACTACACAGGTGGAGAAGGTTTTAAATACGCTCTTTCCTTCAACAACGAAAAACCTCAGGTTGTAAATATCCACCAAGACGAATCGATGCGGGCATGGGAAAGAATTGTTGCCAATAATATTACTGTGGGAAAAACTACACACATTCTGAAACCAGGTAACCATGTGCTTAAATTTCACATGGTTAACCCCGGACTGGTGCTTCAAAAACTGGTTATCGATACCGGCGGTTTAAAAAAATCGTACCTGGGACCAGAACCTTCATTTTTTAAGCAATAAGCTCATTTTAAATGATTTATACCGACTTATTATGTTGAAAAAAAAAATCATCACTACTGTTTTTATAGTGTTACTCTTTCCGTTTGTTCAGAATTTGAAAGCAGAAGATGGTTCAGCACTCTGGATGAGGTATCAGCCATTATCTGATAACCTGAAAAGTGAATATAAAAAAGTTTTCAAGTCATTGATTGCTTCCGAAACCGGTGAAGTTTTTCAGGCCGCAGTAAACGAGCTCGATATGGCTTTTGAAGGTTTAACCGGTGCTGAACTACCCAAGGAAAAAAATCTTAAAAACGGATCACTCATTATAGGAACGGCCAATAATCGTCTGGTGAGGCAAATTGTTCCCAAAGCCGATCTGGAGAATTGTGGCGCCGAAGGGTATGTTATCCGTTCGGGAGAAAGCAGGGGTTCGCGATATACTGTTATTGCCGGCAAAACCGAGGCGGGGTTGCTCTATGGCACCTTTGCCCTGATCAGGATGATGCAAACCGGAGCATCGGTAACTGAACTTAATATATTTGAACTTCCGAAGTATGAATTGCGATTGTTGAATCACTGGGATAACCTGAATGGAACTGTGGAACGAGGCTATGCCGGCCATTCGATCTGGTGGGAAATGCCCGGCGACGGTGATACACTCAATAAACTATACACCACCTATGCACGTGCCAATGCTTCGGTAGGTATAAACGGTGCCTCCATAAACAATGTGAATGCTTCGCCACAGGTTCTCACACCAGGATATATCAGCAGGTTTGCAAAATTTGCAGGGTATTTGCGGCCCTATAATATGAAAATCTATATGTCGATTAACTTTTCGTCGCCCAGGCTAATTGGAGGTTTAACAACTTCTGATCCACTTGACCCGGAAGTTAAGCAGTGGTGGAAAAACAAGGTAAAAGAGATTTACACCGCTATCCCCGATTTTGGCGGTTTTTTGGTGAAAGCCAACTCGGAAGGGCAACCAGGACCCCAGGATTATGGCCGCACCCATGCCGACGGGGCCAATATGCTTGCCGAAGCCCTTGAACCCTACAATGGTGTGGTTATGTGGAGGGCTTTTGTATATGAGCCTACCGGCGACGATCGTGCAAAGCAGGCCTATACGGAGTTTATGCCCTTCGATGGCAAGTTTCATCGCAATGTGATTGTTCAGGTAAAAAACGGACCGGTCGATTTCCAACCCCGCGAGCCGTTTAGTCCCTTGTTCGGCACCATGCAGCAATCATCGCTGATGATCGAGTTTCAGATTACACAGGAATATTTAGGGTTCTCGAACCATCTGGCCTATCTGGCAACCATGCAGAAAGAAGTATTAGAAGCTGATACATATGCCAAAGGAAACGGTTCCACAGTTGCAAAAGCTACCGATGGAACGTTGTTTCCGTTTCGTAGGACAGCAATTGCCGGAGTGGCCAATATCGGGCGCGATGTGAACTGGACCGGGCACCACTTTGGGCAGGCTAACTGGTATGGATACGGGCGCCTTGCCTGGAATCATGAACTATCTCCTGATGAAATCGGGGAAGAATGGCTGAAAATGAATTTTACGCATGACAAGGAATTTGTGCAAAAATCGCTCGACATCATGATGCGCTCGCGCGAAGCAGTTGTTAGTTATATGACCCCTCTGGGTTTGCACCACCTCATGGGATGGGACCATCATCACGGTCCTGAACCCTGGACAAATATTCCACGTGCACGCCCCGACTGGTTGCCGAAATATTACCACAATGCTTCTGCTGATGGAATTGGGTTTAACCGCAGTTCGGCAGGAAGTAATGCCATAGCACAATATTTTTCACCTCTCCGTGAAAAGTTCGATTCACCCGAATCCTGTCCCGAAAACCTTATTCTGTGGTTTCATCACCTTCCGTGGGACCACCCGATGAAATCAGGACGTACACTTTGGGATGAGCTTTGTTTTGAATATACACGGGGTGTGAACGAAGCCCGCAATTTTCAGAAAATCTGGGATAGCATAGAGGGCAAAATTGATGAGGATCGGTTTAAGCATGTTCAGTATAAATTAAAAGTTCAGGCCAGGGAAGCACTTTGGTGGCGCGATGCCTGCCTGCTCTATTTCCAGACTTACTCGCAAAGGCCAATTCCATTGGAATTGGAACGCCCGGTGCACGACCTGAATGAGGTGAAGGATGTTAAGTTTGATTTGAAGCATCATAATTAACTGAGACCTCTCTCAATCCCCATCTCCAATCCCCTTAGCTCGGCCAATCCTTTCAACCGTCCTACCAATGGATAACCCGGATTGGTCGAAAGCTGAAAATCGGATAGCATCTTAATACCATGATCGGGGCGCAGGGGCATGCGCCAATCGGGCCTTCCTGCTGCTATCCGTTTGTGTTGTTCAATGAGCAGCACTTTCATCAGTTCATACATATCCACACTGCCATCAATGTGCCCCGATTCATAAAAAGTATCATCGTCGAGCCACTGCGTATTGCGCAAGTGCAGAAACTGAATCCGGCCGGCAAATTCAGTTGCCATTTCTGTCAGGTTGTTGTCGCGGCGGGCAGATAAGGAACCGGCACAAAAGTTAAAACCATGTGACGGTGAATTGCTAATGCCCAAAATCCATCGAATGTCTTCAGGTGTTCCCACAATACGCGGCAGCCCTAATACAGGGTATGGCGGATCGTCGGGGTGTATGGCCAGCCTGATACCACATTCTTCGGCAACCGGTAAAACATGTTCCAGAAAATACTTCAGGTTTTCGCGAAGCTGTGGTTTGCCGATTTGGGCATGTCGCTGCAAATGCTCCAGAAATAATTGCTTGTATTCCTTTGTTGAACCCTTGATAACACCATCAATAAACCCCTGCGTAACCACAATGATAGTCCGGGCAAGCGACTCCCGTTGCTCAGGTGTCATTTCCCAGAATATCTTATCGGCTTTTTTCAGCATTTCAGGTGTATAATCTTCAATTGCTCCCGGACGTTTCAAAATAAAAACATCGAAGGCAACAAAAGTGGGAAAATGAAAAAGCATGGATTCTCCACCTCCGGGAGCAGCAAAATGCAAACTGGTCCTGATCCAGTCGATTACCGGCATAAAGTTATAAACCACCGTATCGATACCACATTGCCCAAGGTTCTGTAACGATTGCTTATAGTTGCCGATCATCCGGTCACATTCAGAAGAAGCCGTTTTTATGGCTTCGTGAACAGGCAAGCTTTCCACCACGCTCCAGCGCATTCCGTATGATTCAATCTCTGATTTTGTTTTCAGAATCTCTTCAACAGGCCAGATTTCGCCATTGGAAATATGGTGCAAGGCAGTTACAACACCTTCGATTCCTATTTGCTGCAAGTCGCGGAGCCTGACTGCATCTTCCGGGCCAAACCACCGCCAGGTTTTCTCGAATGCCATTTCCTCTTGATTTTTATTAACTTATCTAAATACCTGAATAAGAGCTAAACCCGCCGTCAACCGGGATCACTGTTCCGGTAACAAAACTGGCTGCTTTACTGCAAAGGTACAAAACAGTTCCGTTGAGCTCTTCCATTCTGCCAAAACGTTTCATAGGCGTTTTGTTAATTACCTTCAGACTGCGTTCGGTATAGGAGCCATCAGGATTAAGCAGCACATGGCTGTTTTGTTTCCCGATGAAAAATCCGGGAGCAATGCAGTTTACCCTGATATTTTCGCTGAATTTCATGGCCAGTTCCATAGCCAGCCATTTGGTAAAAATCTCGACACCCGATTTACCTATTGAATAGCCGGGAACCCTCGTAATGGCCGAAAATGTTGACATGGATGAGAGATTAATTATAGAGCCATTCCCCGATTCGGCCATACTTTTACCAAATACCAGACAGGGATATACTGTGCCGTTTAGATTTACATCAACAACTTTCCGGTATTCATCCATATCCATATCAAAAATATTCTCCTTCTCACTAATCGTTGCACCTGGTGTGTTTCCACCTGCCGTATTGATCAGGATATCAATTCTCCCGTACTTTTCCATAACCCGTTGTCTGGCTTTTTCCAGATGTTTCATGTTGATAACATCAGCAACAACACCAAAAGCTTCGAATCCGGCCGCTCTGATTTTTTCGCCTTTTTTTTCCACGCTTATCGGATCGCGACCAAGGATTACCACTTTAGCCCCTTCCATTGCCAAACAGTCGGCAATACTTCCACCTAAAGTACCTGTACCTCCTGTAACAATAGCTACCTTTCCCGATATATCAAACATATCTCCCATATTATATATTGTTTTAATATTCAAATCGATGTTGCAAAGATGGGCAAATAGGAAACATATTCGTTATATAATATTAACATCCTGTTGTATATTATTAGCATCAATGTTTTATGCCAGCTGTAAAACCCTTGCTTTCATAAGTTCAAAAAGAAACACCTTGTGAAACAAAGAGTTGAATTTTTCATGAGTTATCTGGTTTCCAATATTAACATTCAATGTAGTCTCTAATTGATCGGTTATAATCAAAAGCCAGTATTTCTGAAGGTTTTTCACCTGGTAAAGTTTTATTTTATCATCTTTTTTCTGAATTGTATTGATGATATCGGCCGAAACACGGTTAGTAACCCCCTGGTGGTTTGCCTTTTCCCAATGTGAAGTTTCAAGCTGCAGATGTCTTAATATCAAAACCGCTCTTAAAAAAGATGGTAATTCTGAATCCTGGATTATCAAATGCGAAAAGTCGGCATTGGTTTTTATAAGCATTTTTCTGATTGCAACCGAGGTCATGGATGCACCACTCAAAATATGTGATGGAGTTATATTGTGACCTGTGTGAAATAAAAATTTAACAAAAATAGGCTGATTGTAATAGGCAGAAATCTGTTCCTTTACCTGATCAATAAATTTCATTTCAATAAAAGCATCCTCAGGCGGAAGAATAATAAACTTTTGATCGGAAGGATAGAGCCTCGTAATTTCGATGCCCATCGAAGTTCTGTTTTTCAACCTCAAAATAAAATCAGGCGATTCTGAAGGAACCAGTCTCCCTTTAGGAAATTCAGGGTATGTTTGCCTGAAATATTCCATCAGCAACACTTCTACCTGTTTCTTTACTTCGAGTTGCATGGGGTAAAGTTAACCATTATTTTTTTGTTTTATTTCGATGAAGCATTATGGATTTGAACCTTATACAGTAAAATTTTCGATAATTTCAGTAAATTAATTGTGAATATTATCTTACTTCAGGCTTATGAATTAATGGTAACTTATAATTTACATGGATTATTCGTTTTTTGATTTTCTGAAGCTTGCCGGGTCTTTTGGAATGTTTTTGTATGGAATGAAGGTTATTAGCGAAGCCCTCCAAAGGGTTACAGGTGCAAAACCCAGATCGGTACTTTCAGCTATGACTGCTAACCGGGTACTTTGTGTATTACAGGTTTGCTGTTTACTACCGTAATACTATCATCATCGGCAACTAATGTTATGGTTGTTAGTTTTGTTAATGCCGGTCTCATCACTTTAGTCGAATCAATTTGTGTAATTATGGTAGCCAATATTGGTACTATCGTGACCGGATGTGTGATTTCCATACTTGGCTTTAAAATCAGCATCAGTCAATATGTACTGCCATTAATCGGCATTGGCTTTCACCAGGTATTCTCAAAATCGGCACGGTGCAGATCGATCGGTGAAATATTGATCGGGGTTGCCTTTTTATTTTTAAGGTTCGATTTCCTGAAAGCTGCGATGCCCAATATTGATACCAATACGGAAATGCTGTCATTTCTACAAAACTATACCAACCTGGTATGCGGGTCGGTACTGATATTTCTTGTAGTAGGAACAGTGCTTAATTTTTTCATACATTAGTTGAGTGCAACAATGGCTATAATCTATATTATGGTAACCGAAGGTTGTATCCCGTTTGAAGTGGCCGCTGCAATGTTTCTTGGTGAAAATATCGGAACCACAATAACTGCCAACATTGCTTCATCAGTAGGGAGTCTATCGGCAAAAATAGCAGCATTGGCCATCTGCTTTTCAATCATGGAGGTGTAGTTTGGACGCTCCTGATTTTCAAAACTTTTACCGGACTAATTGACCGGTCAATAGCCAATTTAAACAACGATTCGCCGGCATCCGATCCTGCAGTTGTTTCCATTGCCCTATCTTTGTTCCATTCAGCATTTAACATTATTAATACCTCAATATTTATCTGGTTTGTTCCTCAGTTACGAAGCCTGTTGTGAATGTTCTGCCTCAAAAACAGTCATAGAAATAGGAATTCATGCTATAATACATAACGGCAGGATTGATATCAACACCTGAATTGTCGCTTTTGCAGGCCCGCTGTGAAACGCAGTTTTTCGCCAAACATATCATCAAAATGTTTGGTTTTGTTCAGAAACTACTCCGTGAAAGCAGTGACAAAAAATTCAGAGGTATGAATTACATCGGAAAATGTGGAGGTTGAGATTGCAGACTACCTAAGCGAGTAGCACAGGGAAAACTGGGTGATTTCGGGCGGCGTAAAATGCAATCGATATTGAAACTGGTCAGCGCATCGAAAGTATTGGTGATAGAAATTTTAACCTGGCCCTGACCATTAGCCGGATGTTCGATAATAATATTATCCTTTCCGAAGTGGTATTACAAAAAGTTGAACATATGTTCAGCATGTTGCGGGAGCTCTTGAGATAATGAATGTGAACCTCGAAAAAGATGCAGAACAAGTGTCGTTATTGAAAGCACGCGAAATTGAAAATGAAATCATCAATTACCGGAATCAGTTAAAGGCTGAACAAATGGCCTATCTGCGGACCGGATAATACCATTACGAGCAGGAATTATTTTCAATGAACAGTATTCGTTAAGCGAAAAACTGGCCGACTAAGTTATAGATGGATCAGAAACATTAAGTAAAATAGAACTCAAACTATTTCCTTCCCCATTTCATCCAACAAACCATGACTCATCTGGCTTAATTTATATTTTTGAATTTTCCCGCTGGCTGTCATCGGAAATTCATCTATAAAAAAGATATATTTCGGGATTTTATACCGGGCAATTTTTCCCCGGCAAAAATCTACTATTTCTTCTTCACTAAGGGTATGACCCTTTTTAACTTTTATAAAAGCTCCAACATGTTCACCATATTTAGGGCTTGGCACTCCTGCCACCTCAACAGCTTCAATCTGAGGAATCTGATAGAGAAAATTTTCAATTTCGCGCGGATAGATATTTTCGCCGCCACGTATGATCATATCTTTGATCCGGCCTGTAATACGGTAAAAACCGTTTTCGGTTTTCACGGCCAGATCGCCCGAGTGGAGCCATCCATCAGCATCAATGGTTTTGCGGGTGGCTTCTTCGTTTTTGTAGTAGCCTTTCATTACGTTATAGCCTCGGCAGCAAATTTCGCCCTGCTCACCCACAGCACATTCCTTACCCGTTTCAGGATTAAAAATCTTAACCTCAACATTGGGCAGTTCAAAGCCGACTGTAGTGGCTCGTACTTCTGGTGAATTGTGGGTACGTGTTGCTGTCATTCCGGGCGAACTCTCTGTAAGGCCATACACAATTATAATATCCTTAGCATGCATTTTTGTCATTACCTGGTTCATGGTCTCAATCGGGCAAAGGGCTCCGGCCATAATACCTGTACGCAGGCTGCTCAGGTCGAACATATCAAACATGGGATGGTTTAGTTCGGCAATGAACATCGTTGGAACGCCATAGAGTGCGGTGCACCTTTCTTTTTGTACCGAAGCGAGAACCATAAGGGGATCGAAATCTTCGGTGAAAACCATGGTTGCACCATGGCTTAAAATGGCACATACGGCAAGGACACTTCCAAAACAATGGAACAACGGAACACAAACCAACAGGCGGTCGCTGTGGGTATATTTCATACATTGGCCAACCGAATAACCATTATTTAAAATATTGTGGTGCGAAAGCATAACACCTTTAGGAAAACCTGTGGTACCCGAAGTATATTGCATCATGCAAACATCGTGGTACGAAATAGTATCCTGTAGGGTTTCAAGTTCCGACTGATCGACATGCGACCCTAGCAACAATAACTCTGGTGTATTGTACATTCCCCTATGCTTTTGCTGACCAATGAATACCACATTCTTCAGCTCAGGGAATTTTGAGGATTTCAGTTCGCCCCTTGCTTGTACTTTCAGTTCAGGCACTAGTTCAAATACCATTTGTACATAATCGCTGTCCTGGTAACCATCAACCAGGCAAAGGGTATGAATGTCGGCATTTTGAACCACATATTCGAGTTCGGTAATTTTGTAATTGGTATTTATGGTTACCAGTACCGCACTGATTTTTGCAGTTGCAAACATAAAAGTCAGCCAGTCGGGTACATTTTTGGCCCAAATGCCAACTTTATCGCCAGGTTGTACACCTATATAAAGTAATCCTTTTGCCAATCGGTCAACCCTATCGTTAAACGACGCATACGAAAACCTGAGATTGCGGTCGGGGTAAACTATAAATTCATGATCAGGCAACTCGTAAGCCCATTTCTCAAGGATTTGTCCCAATGTATAATCGAGTAGCTGCATAATACGTCATTATTAAATAAAATGTTAACCTCTTCAATAACAATCTGTTAAAATGGAGTGTAAACAATGGCCAGAATTTTTGCAGGTTGATCATTCCAAGCATGGACATTATGCATCACAATGGAGTCGTAATAAATTGAGTCGCCTTTGGAAAGATGATAAGTATCCTTTCCATAGCTGATTTCAATTTCACCTTCGAGGACAAAAATAAACTCCTCACCTTCGTGCGACGATAATTTATAATCGGACTCAAGAGATGTTTGAATATCAACAATAAAAGGCTCCATATGGCGGCCGGCTTTATCTGCTGCAAGCGAAAAAAAATTGAGATGCTGACGGGTTGCAGGATCGCTCGATGCAAAACTGATGGTGCTTTGTTCGGCACCTGCTTTGACCATAACCGGGCCAACCTGGCCAATATCATCGAGAAAGGTACCGATTCGTACACCCAAAGCACGTGCAATCCTGATCAGGGGACCCAGTGAAGGGACAATACCTTCCTCCTCTATTTTCAACAGTTGCGCCACATCCATGTTGGCATTCACGGCGAGCTCGTCGAGGGTAATTTTCCGCATTTCCCTGAAATTCCTGATTTTTTCACCAATATTACCAGATTGCATAATAAACGAGTTTATTAAAATTGACCCACAAAAGTAAAATTTCCTGATAAACTTCAAATTGGTTGCCCTATCTGTTGTGATAGCCAGTGACACTAAATTCACCCAAAACTGAGAAAACCTTGCCGCTTCGGCTTATGCCTTCCATGATAATTAAATAATCGGCCAGTTCGTCGGATGTGTAAAATGCGACAGATGATTTTCCTTTTTCAAACTCAAGGTTTGGGTTCCAAAGCAAAGTTGGCCTGAAATCGGGTGCAGGATGGTTTATATTTTCGGTTGTATATTTTGGGGAATAGAACTGTGCAGGTTTCCGGAATCCTTTAACCTGAATTCCAACACGGCCTTTGACAAATTTATTGATATCATAACGCCCATCGCCCCTTCGGGTGTATATGGCAATTACACCGTTCCCGCCTGAAGAGCCAAAAGCCGCCAATTTTGCTGCATCGTTAAGAATCTCAATTTTATCAATTTCACTTAGCGACATCCGCTTTAAAGCATCTTCAACCATAACATCATCAGAAGCCCTGACTCCATCTACCAGGATCAGCGGCATTCCTCCTCCCCTTATTGAAATCTGATCGCCTGAAACGATTACTCCCGAACCTCTTGTACTCAGATAATCCAAAACATTGGCATAGGTATAATCATCTTCAGCAACAGTTAAAACCCTGTCAGCCTCAGGGTATATTCTGAAATGACCATCTTCATGCAGCTTATTTTTGCCTACAACTTTTATATCCCCGAGCATAATATTTCGCATTTCTGGATAGTAATTTATTATCTGTAAATACCTGAAATTATTCTCCTTGAAGAAATTTCCGGGTATAGCCATCTCAGAAAAACGAATGCAATCATTAAATATCAATGGTTTAGCCTCAAAAGTACGCAATGGATCAAGGATTATTTCGGTATTGGCCTTGTCGTTCTGATTTTTGGCATGTATAAATATTTTTTCCTGATTGCGAAGGTATAAACGATCAAACCTGAATCGCCCGTTAAGATCAGTCCGGGTAACTTCGTAAAGCAAACCGCCTGAAAACGGGCCAATAATGACTTCTCCATTCACAATAGGTCGATTTCGTAATAACCCTCTTACGTAACCTTCAAGCGTTATTCCGGCATCATCCCACCCCAAAAACTCCCTTGTGTCTTTTTCAATAAGGTCGTCCCAGTAATAACTTCGCCATCCATTCACAAGCATCAGTAAATCAAGCTTTTCAGCACTTGTTACACCATTACTGTCGTAAAATAAAGCTACTGGGGAATCGATACAACCTTTCAGTTCGGAGTCGAGTTGAAGGTAACTGACTAATGTTTGTCCCGGCTCATTACCCGACAAATAAAACCGATTCACTATTGCCACCGAGAAAGAGGACATCAATGAGTCATACTCACTTAAGGGAAGTTCAAACCCGATTTCAACTTTTTCGCGCGTTTTAAACTCACTTTTATTCAAATTGATACATATTCCATTTCTTAATGTATCCTGTATGAAAATTAATCTTTCGGCCAAAGGCTGAAAAGCAGTGTCAAGCAACATCAACTTGGTTATACCAACAGGAAATATTTCATTCTCTAACCTGTACGTTTTACTGAATCCGTCAAGATTGATTTGCTCATGTAACAAAATAACCCCTTTATGAATTCCGACGAGGTTGCATGGGAATGTATCAGTGAGTAAAAAATTCCGGTTTAAGGTTACAGCGATATCATTATCATGTGAGCTAATGTGAAGATTTACACCATTCTCCTGAATATTTTCGAAAGTGTAACTGAAATCGGGGATTTCATCGAGGATTGCCCTGTAAGATTTACCGCTTACAGGCATAAACATCAAACTCCCCATACCGTTGTACAAAGTTGAAAAACGACAAACCAGGGAGTCTTTTTCATCCAAAATACTTCCGCTGACGTGTATGCCTTTTCCATTTGGTCCAATACTTTTAAAAGCAATTCGGTTGATGGCATTAAGAACAAGATTTCCACTTTCAGGAAGGAAAGAAATATCTATGTTAGTCAATTCGAAGTCAGTTACATTTTTTGCCGACAGAGAGTTGTTTGCTTTCGAAACAAAAATCCGTTTATGGAAATAACTCTCTTCGTCAAAATTTTCTAGATATCTGGTAAAAGCCCGGATAATATAATAACCATCAGGAATAGAATCGGCAATTAAAATATCGCCAAAAGCAACACCATCTTCAGCCAATACCACCCTATCGTTAACAACTTTTCCATTTTCCGAGATCATCTGAACATAAATATTTTTGTACCCTGGCATGGGCTTATGGGTTAATCCCCTAACCAGATATGCCTTAAACCAGATGTAGTCTCCTGGTGAATATAAATGACGGTCGATGTGCAGGTACAATTTTTCGTAGATTATGCTTTTCCCTGAATCGTTCCCTTTAACATCTGTATTTTGTGCCCAGGTATAGGGTATTGAAATTATAATGTAAATAATAATAAAGTAAATTCGACACATAAGCTCTGACTTGAAACAACAGTGGCTAAATGTATGAAAATTTTCAGGTAAAAACTACCACATTATAAACCAGGTGCAGGAATCGTACTTTTTTGCAGTGGGAATTCCTTTGAAATGGGAAAAGATAGAGCAATTACTCAGGTATTATTATTAATTGCCTAGTCTTCTGTTATAAACAAATGATAATAAAACACCCTGCCCATTTCCAGCCAGGGTGAATATCAATTTTTACAATTATCTTTCAAAAACTTTTCAGAAAAAGCAGAGAATAGATTATATCCATTTCACATATTTGAAATCCTGCCGGTGGGGCAGATTTTCATTTTTCGGATAAAGCCGTAATCCATAGCTGTAAGTTCCTGATTGCTCAAGCTGCACATTCAGCCGGTAAGTTGCCATACCATCCTTACAGCTTTCAACTTCGAATTCATGTTTGTTTATGAGTTTTGGCACATCTTTGTTCCCATTCAGTGTGACCACCAGTTCGAGACCAACTTCCCTGCACGACAGACCTTTCAGGTCAACTGTGACCTTTGCAGGGTATTCCACTCCTATTTTCATGGGATGTGTAATGCCATCGGAAATATTAATATCCTTCACTTCGAGATTGTCCCAAATTGTACTGATCCAATATTTCCACGAAGCCAGTTCCTTTGCAAGTTTGAAATCATCCTTCAGCAAACGTTTCGAACGCTCAAATTGTGTCAGATAAAAACGCTCCTGATAATCACGAATCATGCGTGTAGTAGTAAAATTGGGTGCAACCCGGGCAATCGTGTTTTTAATATACCCGACCCACTTTTGGGGTATTCCGTTTTTATCGCGGTTATAGAAATCTTCAACTATCTCTTTTTCAAAAATATCATAGATGGTAGCTGCATCAAGTTCGTCCTGGAAATCCTGGACTTCGAAAGTGCGCTCCATGGGAAGTGCCCATCCGGCATCTTTCTGGTATCCTTCAACCCACCATCCGTCGAGAACCGAAAAATGAAGTGTACCATTCATTACACCTTTCTCACCACTGGTTCCTGATGCTTCGAGCGGCCGGGTCGGGGTATTTAACCATACATCGACTCCTTGCAGCAACATTTTTGCAAGGTTCATATCATAATTTTGAACAAATAGAATTTTTCCCCTGAATTCAGGCCTTTTCGAAATTTCGACGATATAGCGGATCAGATCCTGTCCCATTTTATCTGCCGGGTGAGCCTTACCTGCAAAAATAAACTGAACCGGCTTTTCCGGATTGTTAACGAGTTTCGATAATCTGTCGAAGTCCCTGAAAAGAAGATGCGCCCTTTTATAGGTTGCAAAACGCCTGGCAAACCCTACAGTGAGGGCGCAGGGATCGAGTTTCGACATAATTTCGGTTACCAGCTTCGGGTTTTCGTTTCGTTTTATCCATACATCGGAAAAGCGTTGCTTTATGTAATCGATCGACTTTTTCCGGAGTTCCTGCCTTATTTTCCAGATTTTTGCATCCGCTACGTTATAAATTTTTTGCCATCTATTATGATCCATCAGGTTTTCAGTGAAATCATCACCGAAATATTCCCTGTGTAATTCTTTCCACTCTTTAGCAGCCCATGTGGAATAATGAACACCATTGGTCACATAACCCACCTCAATTTCTTCCTCAAGATACCCAGGGAACAGCCCTTTTAACACACCTTTACTAACCTTCCCGTGCAGTTTGCTAACCCCGTTGATTCCCTGCGACATACGACTGGCCAGGTAACTCATATTGAAATGGTCTTCCTCGGGGTTTGCTTTTCCAAGGTTGATAAACTCTTCCCACGACAATCCAAGTTTTTCGGTATAATGGGACATATAGGTCCCGAAAAGGCCGACGTGGAACGAATCGTGACCGGCAGGAACAGGGGTGTGTGTTGTAAAAAGGGTAGTTGCCCTGACAACCTCACGGGCTTCGGCATAAGTGAGCACCCTGTCTGAAATCAGGTTGGCCATACGCTCAATGCCAATGAGAGCTGCATGGCCTTCATTGCAGTGGTAAATGTCACAATTATATCCAAGTTTTTTCAATGCCCTGATACCGCCGATCCCAAGGAGCATTTCCTGTTTCAAACGGTTTTCGTTATCCCCGCCATACAGATTGTGGGTTATGGAGCGGTCCTGCTCCTGGTTTACATCGTGATCGGTTTCCATCAGGTAGAGTTTTACTGCCCCCACATGTACTTCCCATACACGCGCTTTTACTACCCTGCCTGGTAAATCAACTTCAATTTCAATCCAGTTTCCATTCTCGTCGTAAGATGGTTGTACCGGAATTTTTGAAAAATGTTCGGCAACATAGTTATTGATCTGCTCACCGTACATATTGATGGTTTGCTTGAAATAACCATACCGGTACAGCAACCCGATACCAACCAGGTTCACTTTTGAATCGCTTGCTTCTTTGAGGTAATCACCGGCAAGGACCCCCAAACCTCCCGAAAAAATCTTCAGGCTGTCGTGCAATCCATATTCCATACTAAAATAAGCCACCTGAGGGCCTACCATATTTTCCCGATCTTTCAGGTATTTACCGAAATCGTCATATACTTTATGCATTTCGGCAAGAAACTTTTTATCCTTTTCCAGTTCTTTCAACCGCTGAAAACTGACTTTATCAAGCATCAATACCGGATTGTGTTCGCATTGCTCCCAAATATCGGGATTGATATACTGAAACAATTCCCTTGCCTGCTGATTCCATACCCACCAGAGATTTTTTGATAATTCGCGGAGCGGGTTCAGCTTTTCGGGCAGATCACTTTCCACAACAAATTTTCTCCAATGAGGCACTTCAACACGTGGTGGTTTTATATATCTTACACTTTCGTTACTATTCATTTTTTTCAATTTTTAATACAATCCAAATGACCTGCAAAATCACATAACAGGAGGCACAAAAATAGTGTTCAAATATAAATTTCAAATTACGGATAGAAGTTAATTGTACTTTTGACAACTATCCTGAGGGGAGAAATTCATGAATCCTTTTTATTTGTTGACCTTCTGCGTGGGTTATTTTTTTGCATCCATTTCATTCGGAGTCCATATTATAAAATTCTTATCACACTATTCATTTCATTAGATTTGTAGATTGATTGTACCATGTGGTTTTCTAATATACAGTGCGTTCAACACGGAGCTTCAGATCAGATAGGATATTCATATAGTTGACGAATGCTTCGTGAGGGGTTTGGTAAGGATTGGGCCTTTGTGGCAATTCTTTGGTATAAAACAGGGTTGACATATAGTAAAAATGATCACTGACCTGAAGTTTGTTCCAGTCCTCAATAATTTTCTGATCATGGCATTCCACAACTTTTTTTGTCAAATTAAAAAGCTGATTCAAAGCTTCATGCTGCAACTCATTTCCATTCCAGGCCGTAATATCGCTATCGTCGCCCGCCCATGAAACCGGAAATGGAACACTTACCACCGAAGCGGGTGGATAAATTTTTGCCAATTCGGCGGGTGTGGTAAATTGAGTGTTATCAGACCCGACCACTTCATTGAACATGGTTTCAAAAAAGTTGAATATCCCAGAATTTACAGGATAAATTGCCCCTAACAAAGCGTAATCGAGATACAGGTTAATGGCTTGTTCGCCCGGTTCGGTTATTCCAAGCTTTTCGACAAACCCCGATGGCAATGTTCGATAACTATGCCAATCTGCATCTGTAAACCGATAGCTTAATTCATCGCTTAAGGGTTTATTGCGTAGGATCAGTTTAAATTCGGGGAATATGGAATTGCTGTAAAGAACATTTGGTGTCCGCCAACCCAATATGGGTTTTCCCCCATCTGCAAAAGTTGCTTTAAATCCGGCATGAAAAAGCCATTCGCCAATCTCGTCGGAATAAATCATTTCTGAATTGCAGAAAGTGACCGGTTCCTGGCCAAACAGCTCCATGATCAGGTTTTTGTGTATGGTTGCCTGGTTCAGAAATGCATCTTTGCTCTTCAACGACGCCAGGGAATGGGACCAGGTTCCGCAAAGAAACTCAACGTGCCCGGTTTCGGCAAGCCGCCTGAACGAATCGATAACCGATGGGGCATATTGCCTGAAAAGGTGGAGAGTTATGCCCGAAATGTAAAACGACACCTTCAGCTTTCCATTGTGCTGTACAAGTTTGCGTAAAAGCATGGAATTAGCCGGCAGGTAACATTTACGGGCCAACCAGTTCGTAATCGATTCATTTGAATAATCATCGTAATAATAATGGTCATTGCCAATATCGAAAAAACGGTATTTACGCAACGAATAAGGCTGATGTACCTGAAAGACCAGATTGAACGATTTTTTCATATAATTTACACAAAACTGTTAATGGATTTTATACTTCGGACGATTTACTTATTCCGGATTGATCGATCTCCGGTTTTTCTTCCATCCCGGGCTTTATTATCAGGTCACTGTATATACCTGAAATTATGCCTGCTGTAAATTTCCATTTGAGGTTACCGGCTTCAACTGCCCCGTGTTTCGAAAACATTCCGGAAAGTGCAGGATACATTAAAAGACCATAAATGGCATCGGCCATAGCCAAAGTATCCCAGAAATCGATCTTAAAAACATAACTAACTATTTCGCTCACCCCCGACTGGCGGGAAACAACAACAGGTACTCCTGCCAGCATGGCTTCAAGGGGAGCAATGCCAAATGGTTCGGAAACCGATGGCATAATAAAAACATCACTGATATCGAGCAACTGATATACTTCTTCGTTTTTCAGAAACCCGGTAAAATGAAACCTGTCAGTAATACCAAGACGCGCAGCATACTCAATAATCTTGTTTTCCATATCGCCCCCTCCCGCCATAACAAACCTGACACCATTCATTCTTTTTAAAATCAGTGAAGCTGCTTCCACAAAATATTCAGGCCCTTTCTGAACAGTAATCCTTCCCATAAAAGTAACGGTTTTTATCCCGGGAATTTTTCTGATGACAGGTTTTGTCCGTTCGGGAACAGGCCCCACAGCGTTATAAACAGTAACCACCTTTTCAGGTTCAATGCCATATTTTTCGATTACTGTTTTGCGGGTCAGGTTACTGACGGTTATTACCTTATCGGCAAACTCCATACCTTCTCTTTCGATCGAATAGACCATACTGCTGACATTGCCACCAGAACGGTCGAAATCGGTTGAATGAACATGGACTACCAATGGTTTGCCCGAAACCTTTTTTGCTGCAATTCCAGCCGGAAAGGCAAGCCAGTCGTGGGCATGTATAACATCGAAATCATTTTTTGAGGCAATTTCTTCAGCTACCAGGGCATAGTTTCTGATTTCCTTAAACAACGAAGCTCCATAGTCGCCTGTAAAACGGATGGTACCCTGTTCTGTAACTTCCACAATGTGGCTATTGGCATCGTATTCTGCCTGCTTAAGTTTCCAGAATTGTTCATTTGAAATGTACGGAATGATCCCCGACCTGACTCCGATCATCTGAACCGGATAAGAGTTTTCATTGTTTGGTGTTTGATGCAATGCAACCGGGACCTGGTTTGCCCCTATCAGTTCAACTTCGGGCTGATGCTCATTGCCCTGTGAGTTTGGAACAACAAATATTACATCAGTCTGCCCGACTTCGGAGAGGCCTTTCGTAAGTCCAAAGCAAGCCGTGCCTAATCCTCCCGAAATATGTGGCGGAAACTCCCACCCGAACATTAAAACACGCATTTGCTTACTCATTTCTGAAATCTCCAAAAATAATTCAGGTTATTTTCTCCACTGTTTCCAACAAATTCATGATATATAGAATAGCCGCAACACTCCATGCTTGCGAAAGCGCACCTCCACCCTTATGCGGAGGATCTCCACTGTAATATTCCGAAATGGTGCCAAGACAATTTTCGTTCATCTCGTTACGAAAACCGTCAATAATCGAATGAATATGTGCTATACCACTTTTATTATATACATCTAAATAAGCTTCAGCATAAAACTGCAGTAGCCAGGGATGGGCTGCTCCTTTATGCACTGAGACATTATGAAGGTTCCTCTGACCATTTATCATGCCCGCATAGGCAGGATCTTCAGGAGAAAGGGTACGCAGCCCTAACGGAGTCAGCAAATGATGCCGTGCCAGATCAATAATTAATTTGCGCTGTGCCTTTGCCAGCGGGGTGTAATCCATAGCCGCAGCTATCACCATATTGGGCCTGACCGACCAATCGGTGTACATCCCGTTGTAAACATCGGCTAAATAACCTTTTTCGTTGCTCCAAAATGCTTTCATGAAAGAATCTTCGATCATTTCGGGCAAGTTCTTCCATTTTATTAAAAAATCTGAATGGCCGGCAGCCTTTGCCATTTCAATGGCAAAACAGATGGCATTGTACCAAAGTGCGTTCAATTCAACTGGCATTCCATAGCGCGGAACTGCCGGGTAACCATTCTGATACGAATCCATCCAGGTATATGCCCTGCACTCTTCGGCCGAAAACAGCAAACCATTTTCGAGCATATTTACCACCGATGTACCCTCGCGGTATGCATTCAGGATGCTGATAATTGCATTACCGTACCTTATACCAAGATCTTTCAGGCTTCGGCCTTGTTGCTTTAACTTCTGGACAGCCCATATAAACCAAAGAGAAGCATCGGCCGAATTGTAAACCGGAAACTTATCGGATATGGAGGCTGGAAATAGGCCGTTATTTAGAAAAGGAATATAGGTATCGAGTACCGACATTCCTAGTTGACGGTCGGTTTGTATGAGCCTTAAACCCGGAATTGCAACAAAAGTTTGCATCGATTTACTGCCGTAATATGGATAACCTGCTACAATATCGTCGCTATGGCCTTTGTGCCAGATAAATTGCTTTGCTGCATTGGTCAATGAGTCAATATGATTTTCGTGCGGACGACGTCTTCTAAGTTCATTTGCAAACCTGGTTTTCAGCGTTGCAGTGTCCGTTTCGAAAGTTGATGCCGAAAATACAATGCTTTCCCCAACTTTAAGTTCAGTTTCAAAATAACCGGGAGTAAACAAGTCTTCGTGACAAGGTTCACCCTTATTCAGTTCCTTTTCATATTCAAAATTGTAATACCAATCAGGCATAGGTACAAACGAAACCTCTTTGTTGAATTGCAAGTTAAGATATGGATAACCGTCGTATAAGCAAAGTCTCAAACCATTGGCAATCAGTTCGGTTTCCTGACGTACATAGGGGTTTGCCTTGCTGAGGTGATGAATGTTACGGAAAGCGGCAAAAGGCTGCAACCTGATGATAACCGGTGCATTGGCCTCTGTTAAGGTATATCTGATCAATATCCGGGGCTCGCGCGATACCAGAAGCCTTTCCTTTACTATCTCCACATTGCCTGTACGGTAAATAAACCGCGGAATTTTGTCGTATTTAAAATGCTTAAGGTAAGAAATTCCACCCGGATCTGATATTCCATTCAGGAAACGACGGGAGTAAAGGGGGAAAACCGTATTTCTTTGAATAATGATTTCATCGAGTTGTGATAAAAGAAGATGTTTTTCCCCTCCGAAATTTTCGATGGGCACAATTAATAAACCATGGTATTTGCTGGTATTGCAGCCCGAAATGGTTTTCAGCATGTATGATCCGGCCCGGTTGGTCCGTAAAATTTCCCTCGTGGTTGTAAATCCGGGTTGGTTAAGTTGGAGTTGGTCAAATGTAATATAACCCATAACTATGCCCTTTCAATAATTTTTCACGGAAAACAAAATTCAGTCTGGCAAAGTTACTGCCACTTTTATCTGATTCATTTCATCTTGGATGTCCTTTAATACCCCTTTGAGGCCAATATACGGACAATCGACGGATAATGCCAGAATTTTTTTCAATGTCTGTTCGAGAAACCTGTAATGCTCAAGTGTAAATCTGTTGAAAGGCCTGTGCTGTAATGATTTGTTTACCGATTCAAACCTACAGGCCAATTCAATACTTTTCTGATCGATAGCGGCCAAACAAAACTTTTCCCAGATAAATTTTATGGCCACATCGGAAAGGTGAACCATATCGGCAGCATAAAAACGGTAGTCACGCAGTTCGTCCATTACCAACTCGTATGATGGAAAGTAAGCACACCGATCCTGCCCAAAACCTTTAATCAAAGCGTCAACTGCAAGCAAAAGTGTCGATTTGCTGAGTTGATTTTCAACGGCGCCATCGCTTGTGTGCCTGATTGGGCTTACCGTAAATACCGTATAAATACCTGGATTTCTTTTCCATAATTGCCCGAGCATATCCTTCAGTGCATCAACTGTTTCGCTGACAGTAAGCCTGAACTTGCGGAACTCCCCTGCCGGAACTTTATGGCAATTGGCCACAATTTCGCCAGTTGATTTTAATTCGTAAATCCATGCAGTGCCAAGGGTTACAAAAAGAAATCCGGCTTCAGCAAGGTATGGGAAACTATGGGCAAGCCTCCCGTTGATTTTTTTGACTACTTCGGTTGCTGAAGGGTTTGAGAAACACCCATGGTGCATAAAACTATGCCAAAGCCCGTTGTATTGAAACAGATCCTTATCCCCAAAGGGTTTCCCATTAATAATTCTTTTAACAGCCTGCGAAATAGAAACCGGATTGTAAAGAATCCCGAATGGGTTCATATCCACTTCAAAATACAATGAAGCCATTTTTTCGCCGATATTTTCGGTGAAGCAGGAACCCATGAACAAGTTTTTTATGCCATAACCTGTTTTCCGGGGCAAATCAGTCACATCAACAGGTGTTCTGAACTCTGTCATTATTTTACTCTCTTTTTAAGACCATCCCCGTACGCGTCGGAAGATAGAGCTTTAGGTAATGTTGGCTCTTTGGGCCAGCTTCGGGCAGGGTATAGTAGGTAAGTTCCTCATCCGGTCGGTCATACCCGCCATACCTTCCGTTATCGGTGTTCAAAACAATTCTGTATTTCCCGGCGCCAAGCGGGATACCATAATCGGTAAACGATTTAGCCGGATGGAAGTTAAAAACAAAGAGGTAAGGTCCCCGATGGTAAGCAATAATTTTATCGGAATTATTCTCCCAGATTTTATCAACCGACGGATAACCCAGTATCCTGTTTTTACGGACAAGGCCAATCAAATCATAGTCGAAATCAAGGAGCCAATGAAACTTCAGCTCATGATCAGTTGCAATACTCCAGATGCGACGTGCATGCCGATATGACCAACCATTTCCTTCACGCGGGAAGTCGATCCATTCAGGGTGTCCAAATTCATTCCCCATAAAATTGAGGTATCCACCGCCGGCACACGAAAGTGTCATCAACCTGATCATTTTATGCAAGGCGATTCCCCGTTCCACAATCAGGGTTGGCTGGTCTTTGCGCATACTGAAATACATTTCTTTATCGATCAGCCTGAAAATAACGGTTTTATCGCCAACAAGTGCCTGATCGTGTGATTCTGCATAGCTGACCACCTTTTCGTCCATCCTTTTTGAGGTTAACTGATAGAAAATATCACCCATGTGCCATTCATCATCGCTTTTTTCCTTAATGATCTTTATCCAATAATCGGGGACACCCATTGCAAGGCGCATGTCGAAACCAAGCCCACCATGTGAGATTGGCGCTGCAAGCCCGGGCATACCACTCATGTCTTCAGCAACCGATAAAGCATTTGGATTCACCTCTTTGATGAGTTTATTTGCCATAATAAAATAGGCAATAGCCTCCTCGTCGCAGTTCAGGTCAAAATAATCACTGTAATTTGTAAATGATTTCCCAAGTCCATGGTCGTGGTACAACATGCTGGTGACACCATCGAAACGGAATCCATCGAACCTGAATTCGGTGAGCCAGTATTTGATGTTAGACAACAAAAAATGGAGTACTTCATTTTTGTTGTAATTGAAACAATATGAATCCCAGGCTGGATGTTCGCCTCTTGTGCCGTCATGGAAAAACTGGTAACGGGTTCCGTCATATTTCCCAAGTCCTTCAATTTCGTTGCGCACCGCATGTGAATGTACAAGGTCCATAATTACGGCAATTCCCATCTGATGGGCAGTATCGATCAGTTCTTTCAGTTCATCAGGCGTTCCGAACCTCGATGAAGGAGCAAAAAAGCTCGAAACATGATAACCAAAACTGCCATAATAAGGATGCTCAGGAATAGCCATTAGTTGCAGCACATTATATCCATTGGCTTTAATCCGGGGCAGCATGGTTTCACGGAATTCAGAATAGGTATGGACCCTGAGCCCTTCACCGGCCATACCCACATGGGCTTCGTAAATAAGCGGGGGCTCAGGAGGCCTTGAAAAGTTTACTGTTTTCCATTGATAAGGCTTATCGGGGGCCCAAACCTGCGCATTGAAAATATGGGTTATCTCATCTTGCACAACGCGGGTTGCCCATGCCGGGATCCTTTTTCCCGATCCGCCAGGCCAAATAACCGTCAGCGCATAAAGATCGCCATGCTGCATACGCTCTTCGGGAAGCCTGATTTCCCAAACACCATGACCAATGGTTTTTAATTCATAATCCTCGCTCTCTTTCCAGCCATTGAATGTACCTACAAGATAAATCATACTGGCTGCCGGTGCCCATTCGCGCAATATCCATTCATCCCGTTCCCGGTGCAACCCGAAATATAAATGTCCGTTGGCAAAATCAGATAAATGCCCTTCTCCTGTCAGTTCGGTCATTTTTGCAAATGCCAGCTTCTGACGCATGATGATGGTATTGGCAAAAGGTTCGAGCCACCTGTCATTTTCAATCAATTCAGGGTATTTCATAAAACTGATTCTTTTTGTTAAAGATATGCAATTGTTTTATTTCCCTGCAATTTTTTTAAAGGCAAAAAGAGGGTATAATTTGAAATAAAGTGTGTGGCAAGCAAAAAGTATTGCCATTCAGATGATTGTATTTGAATCAGGAACGCTTTATGGCTGTTCTTTTTTTGTCATTGCAGGCATAATGTTGTAATCTTCGCCAAATTGTGCAAGAAATAATACACTGAAAGCCCTATAGGTGTAAGTGACAGGTAAAAGGATTACCGAACCGATAAATGGAATGGCCAATAGGAGAAAACCAATAAAACAGGTGAGTAACCCGGTAAAAATTACAGACAAAACAACCGCCAATATCAAAACAAATACAAACAAACCATATAGGATGAAAACAAAAAGGTTTTTGCCCAATAATGGCAGGAATCTGTTCCATCCCCACGAAGCGGTTGACCGGTGTTTATACATCATGGGAACAACAAAATCATTCAGGAACATCGAAATATAACCGGTTACAATGACCAGCCCGATGAATATGAGCACCATTCCTGCAGCACGGCGGATGATTACAATCTGTGCATAATCACCATAATATAATTCTTTGGCAGTGATAAATAAGTTTTTGAAAAAGAAAAAGAAAATAATTATCACAAACCAAAGGTAAAAGAAACGCCACTTAAAGAGTGAATTACCTTCGTGTTTATATTCGATCCATGGATATTGAATATCGTTCCGGGTGTTTACTACATTATGGAGAAACATAAATTTACCGCGGGAACTTAACCAGATGAAAAGTGAAATAATGACCACTGCCAATACAACTCCGAAAATGATAAATCCAGTCCATACCGGATGGGCTTGCAACCAGTTGGTTACTGTTTCAGGAAGATTGAAGAACTCATCAAAATTGAATTTTCCCTTACCGGCCTGGTTCCCTCCGCCGCTTCCTCCGCTGCAGTCGGCCAACCCCGCAAGCCAGGCTGTAAAACCAATCCTGATCCATTTGTGGATATCGAACGGTTGAAAAAGTTCTTTTTTCATGAGCGACCAGCCTTTGGTCAATGGCAGAGTGTAGTTAATATTCATGACGATAGATTTTTCAGTTTAACGCAATAAATTGCAATTATCTGAATAAGTATCGGTTAAGTCTGAAATATTACCCGATGAGGGGAAATATATTACGGGGGATAATTCTGAAAAAACAATAAAAACCCTGTCAGATTTTCCTTCCACCCTGCAACATTACCCCGTTTTCGACCAATAATTCGTAGAAATACCCTGAGCCAAAATCCTTATTCAAAATTACAGTTCCCTTAAAAGTAGCTTCTGAATTAATCTGAGGAAGGTCATGACTGGTTATGGTAAGGTCAAATTTGTTGCCAAAGTCGGTGCCATCCTGCATGTGAATCCAATTTATTCCCATAATTTCGGGGTTGACCTTAACCACAATTCCCCTGATGGTAATCTCTTTTCCGGAATACTCAGCAGGATTTGCAAAAATTTGTCCGATTGTTAACTCTTCAGGTGGCTTTGAAATGAGGATATCGCTTTTTTCTTCAGATTTAACCCGGCCCGAATGGGTGTTTGGTAACTGTGGCTTTAGCATGCTATTCATAGGCGATTTACTGATCCGGTTCACAAAATAGATAACTTCGAATGTCCTGTCTAGTTCATTGCTGTGAAAGTTATTCATCTGAAGTGCGCTATCGTAGTAAAACGAATCCCCTATCTGCGCTTCCTGGCGGGCTACTGCCACCCATTTAACCTCATTGCTTTCCAAAACCTGTAAATAAGTATATTGCATGGTTTGAAGAACTTCGAGCACATCAATTTTTTTTTCGGAAACAGGCTGAAGCTGTGACTGTTTGTTCTGTTGCTGACCACACATTGAAAGCAAAAACACCATGAGAAGTAAACCTGTAAATCTAAATAGCTTTTTCATCGATCGAAAATTGAATTTAATTATTCTGAACCATTTGGATAAACAAAACAATTCTTGCCTGATAATGTTTTGGACATAAAAATTGTTAATGGGTATGATTTATTTCTAATTTTGTATGTTGATGTCTCCGTAGCTCAGTTGGTAGAGCAGTTGACTCTTAATCAACGGGTCCAGGGTTCGAGTCCCTGCGGGGATACTGAAAGCAATAGGGTTACATCAGTTTGGTGTAATTCATTTTTTATAGACTGGACTTCAACCACAAATACCAATTTTAACCGAATTTTCTCACTCAAAAAATCCCTATTATTTGGGATTGTAGCACCTGATACCAGAATGTAGTTTTGCGCTGTATTTAAAAGTCTGAATTAAATGAGGAAATTTTTAGCAGCAGCTTTTACATTTTTTTTAATTGGTTCGTTGAATTTAACTGCACAATGTGTGATTTCAGGAAACATAATTGACCACGCAAATGAGCAGGTACCTTATGCTACTGTAATCATTGAAACGGCAGGACAAACAAACGGAACCACAGGTCTGATGGCCGATGCAAACGGATATTTTTGTTTCAGGCACGTTAATCCTGGAAATTACCTGCTGACGGTGAGTATGGTGGGATTTGAGATTTATGTAATTCCAATAAGCATTAACGTGGATGATACAACAATCGAATTGCCTGATATTATGATAAAATCTTCGGTTACACAACTCTCCGAAGTTTTGGTTTCGGGGAGCAGGCATGTAAGCGAAATCAAACCTGCCCGGATAAGTTACAAAACCAGCGCACTCATTTCAGAACGGGGCGGTACAGCAGGCGACATCCTGAAGAATATGCCTTCGGTAGCTATGGGTGGCAGTCCGGGGCATAACCGCGATATCCGGTTCCGTGGATTGGGAAACGCTTATACCAAAGTGCTCATCAACGGGAGGGAAGCCGGACTCAGCGGAAATAACCGCGAAACCGTACTTGATCAGATTCCGGCAAGCAGCATCAGCCACATCGAGATTATATCGGTGCCCGGGGTTGAGTTTAATTCGGAAGGGATAAATGGTTTGGTTAACATTGTTTTGAAAGAGAATTACAATTTTGGAACACATGGCCTCGTTGGAGCCGTTGCAGGGAATCACGACACCCGTGGAGGAACGCTATCACTCTCTAACAAAATGGAGAAACTTAACCTGTTTGCAAACTATGATTATCTCTACCGCGATGTTCCTAAATGGAAAGACAAACTCAAAACCGATTTTAAAGATGGAAAAGTTAATCAGGTTGAAGAGGCTTACGAACTTGAGGAAAGGACATTTAACAACCACAAATTGAGAACAGGGATTGATTATAATCTGTGGCCCAAAACAAAACTCAGCGGTGAATATTTATATGGTTATCAGTTGGAAGATAAATCGAAAACCCTCGATTTTACGCGAACCGATGCCAATGGTGTATGGCGGTCGGCAGGGAAGGAGCTACGTAATGAATACAAACCCAATCAATACCACCAGGTATATACCGGAATTGAACACACTTTCGCAAACCAGGCCAGGTTTACAGCAAGTGCAAGCTATATGACAGAAGAACAGGAGAAAGTGGACGAAAAAACTACCTATGCCATGAAGCGAAATGGCAAACAGTCCAATTTTCAACCTGCATTTGAAAATAAGAACGAGGAAACCACCGGGGAAAAATGGCTATGGAATGCACAGGTTACCCGTCTTAACATGGGTCGCAATTCAATAATATTTGGCTACTCAGGAGAGCACGACAGCCGTGCTTTCAAAAACACAACAGAGAAATTCAATTATAAAGACACTTCATGGGTTACTTCAAGCAACGGATTCGATAATTTCAGGGTATCGGAAACCACGCATGGTTTTTTTGTCTCAGACGAAGTAAAAACCGGAAAATTGAGTCTAAAAGGCGGATTGCGGTATGAAGCAACCCAAACCTTAAGCAGCTGCCCATCTCCCGAAATGAGCGGTCAGAAAACATATGGCCTGTTGTTACCTGCAGGCGCCTTTACATTTAATATCGACAAAAACCAGTACCTCTCAATCAATCTGGGGCGTCGGATCCGAAGGCCGGGATTTAAAGACCTTAACCCGTTTACCGAACAAAAAGACCCCACCAAAATTACCAAAGGAAACCCCGGACTGAAACCTGAACGTGCATGGGCTTATGAACTGGGGTATCTCCGAAATTTCAACAAATTCAGTATTGGAGCCAACCTGTTTTTCCGCGATATTCAGGATGTAATCCAGAAAACAATTTCAGAAGACGACAATTTTGTTATTACCGAAAAGCCTGAAAATACTGGCCGTGCATGGGTGATGGGTTATGAGGTGATGACTACGGCCAAACCGTTCGATTTCTGGCAGATCACGGCAAGTTTTTCACAATTCGATTCAAAGATAATCACCGGCGAATATGCAGGCGACGCCCTGAAAGACCAGTTCAAATGGACAGCCAAAGCCATCACTGATTTTACCCTTCACAGTGAGTGGTCGGTTCAGTTCATTGTCAATGCGGTAGGCCCGAAAATATCAAATTCAAAGACTGAGAATACCATCTGGTTTGCCGATTTGGGTATCGAGAAAAGGATATTAAAGAATTGTTCACTCAACTTTCGTGTATCCGATGTATTCAACTCCCTTAAAAAAGAGAAAACCGATATAACCGATAAATCGACAAACTTTGAAACTGAATACACCCGGGGGCAAATGTTTCAGTTCGGGTTAGACTGGAAATTTTAATCAACATTTACTATGGTTTCATACAAAATAAAGCGCAAATGGCATAAATGGCCGGGAATAATTTTCCTGCTGCCATCCTTTATAATCAGCATTACTGCTGTTTTGCTGGCACTAAACGGCCTCTTTCGCCTCGACAGTGTGAAGCTTAACCTGCCCGCATTGTCGAAACCTACCTGCAACTCTGAAATGAAAACGATGATTGCAACCGGCAACCGGGTCTTTGCAGGAACAAAAAATGGTCTTTATATATACGAAAATGAAGCGTTTACAGAAATTGAAGAACTTTCGGGATTCGACATCAGATCATTGGTCACAAAGGGCGACACCTTGCTGGTTGCTTCCAAACAGGGTCTTTTGATGATCGATGGACCCATGGTTAAAAAAATACTGAATCAGGAAGTATTTGGTGTTTCGCTGCTGCCCAATGAGAAGCTTTTGGTAAGCATGGGTAAAAAAGGTTTCAAGTTGGTTAATTATGATGGTTCAGAAGATAATGAAAAAGAGTTTATTCCTGAAGGTTTCCGCAAAGCCATAAAATCCCTCAGCACAACACAGCCCTACACCCTGCACAAGCTGGTGGTTGACCTCCATACAGGTGAAGCCTTGGTGGGCCGGACCCTGAAACCGTTGTATATAGCATTAACCGGATTGCAAATGCTGATATTGACCATTACCGGGTTTTGGATGTTGTTTAAAAAGAAAAGCAGAAACAAAGGATTAAAATTCGGTTCACAACCTGGTTAAATCATCCACACATGCAATGAAAAAACACCTCATAACAGAATCTGACTTATAAAATGCTTAGAATATATCAATCTATTGAATATGAAGACATTAATAGGTTGTAGATTGTATCACCGGTTTATTTTCCCGGTTAAAAGAAAAATAAATCCCTGCAACACTTACATTACTGAATGTCAGAAATCCCCATCGATGAGTAGCAATAAACAGGTGATCGGGTATGGTTCCCACCGATTGGCCACCAAGGAAGGCCGCAAAAAACTGGGTGCGATGGTCATGCTTACAATCTGACCGACAACCCGCAAGGTAGCCGAAGTTCCCTATGACAGGCCATAATGGCTCCGGTTTACTGCACTCATAATGGTGTTCATGTTGGGCGATGAAAATGGGGCAACCCCCCGGCCTACTCAAAGCAAGAGTGTTATGATGAACCATACCAATTTTGCGGCCTACAAAAATGCAAATGCAGCTAATCCAAAGTTGTCCATACTCATTCCGGCAGTAGCTAAATATCTGAGTCAAATCTTGTCTTAAAGCCTGCCTGCAATTGGAGAGAAAAGCGCCATGTCGGCTGATGGGGTTACAAGAAAAGTCCCTGCACTACGGGGGTTTATTCCGGCGAACTTTTACAAATACAGAATCAGTATAAAACAATGGCATAGGTAGCACTATAGTTAACCAAAGCAGCCAGATTGGAGAAGGAATACAAACGGTTTCTGGTGAATATCCTTGTATCGAAGGCTGGAAAAGCCGATTAGCTTTCGAACCACCAGAAAAACAACAAAGCAATAATTCCTATAGCCATCCAGGTACACCCGGTGACTGATGGAATCCTTGATGACCCAAAAACCAGGGCCGCCAGGCCGATCATCTGGAAAATGGTTCCCTTCAGATTGATTTTCTTGCCTGTAGTGACGTTTGCCTCTTATTTGCCAAAAATTTTATGGCAAAGGCTGTGGTAATTATCCCCAGAACTGCCTAAATATAACAAATGCCCGCCAACCAAAAAATTGGGTATTATATCCTCCTGCAAACGGTACAAAAGCCAGCCCTAAATAAACAGCCGAAACCGAAATGCCCGGAACCCTGCCCTGTATTGTGACGGAAATGATGATATGAGAATGGCCCTACCTGAGTGTTTATATATGCTACACCATTTCCCCGCACAAAGCGGAAGACAATTGACCAGGCACTCTTTGGGGCGAATCCGCGTGTTAGTGAGAATAGTGTGGAAATAATAAACCCAGTTTAAAAACATCTTCGGATTCCGGAAAGGTTTCCCCACCTTCTCAATGGAAGTAAAAGCATTGCCGTGAAAAGCAGGAAAGAGGTAATGACCCAGCTCAGCCATTCGGCATTCATTCCTAAACTCTTTTCAATGGCAGGCAAAGCAATATTAACCAATGAGATCATGAATGTTCGCATGAAAGATGTAGTTGCCACAACGGCCAATATTGAAATTTGTTTTTTGCTCCAGAGCATCAGAAAATGGGTTTAAAGTAAAAACAAATTCGGACCCTTGTGATTACTTTCTGTTGTGCCAGTTGCCTTCCCCGGCATTTCGCCCCTTATGCCCTGAAGGGGAGTCTGTATATAGCTACGTTCTCGAAGGTACCAATCCTTTGGAAGATTTTCGGGAATATTATCGCTTGTTTCGTTCATCCATTCCATTAATACGTTTCTGGAAAAATCAAGAACTTCCCGGTATTGAGGCAGGGAGGCTACGTTCAGAAATTGACCGTGATCGGCATTGCAATCATATAACTCTTGGTGCGGGCGTGCTATAATAAACACTTCGGACTGTAAGGCCGAAAGTTTACCTTTTTCTTTCAAATTATCCAGATACATTTTGAAGGGCTGCCTGCTGCCTCTGCAGGCCCCGATTGCAGAAACTGCAGCCTTGCATTAATGATGTAAAAGAAAGGATTGAATCTGACAATTCGCCCATAAGCTTCAAAGTCGTGCCAGTTATGTTCCGCAAAAACATAATTTTTGAACCAAATGCCCGGATTTTGAAACAATCCAGGTAAATTATATCCAAGAAACTGTTCCGAAACCGGGAACCTGCCAGAGAAAGATGGTGGTCGCAATATCCACCATGCTGACAAGTCTGTTGCACGTCCCGTTTTTCGGAATACCGGCAGGCCAGATCACCAAATAGTAGTTTTCATTCTCTGGTCGTTCAGTATGTTTCTTCTGTGCGAAAATGGTCGGCCATTGTCGGCCATAAAAATAATCATGGTATTGTTTAGAACCCCCTGATATTCCAACTCTCTGACCACTTCACCCTCATAATGTTCAATCTTTTTATTTCGTTGTAATACTTTGCCAGATCGCTGCAGCTTCCTGCACTATTGGCAAGATAATCCGGAGGTGTGATTTATTCAGGATGATGAGTGCCGGAAAAAGGGTTGGGATCCACGCACTATGTTCATCCTAAGCAACATACCACATAAAATAAGGTTTTTCTTTTGGCCGGTTTTACACCTGCGAAACCCATTTCTCCTCACCATCATAGCCAACATGTTTCAAGTCGGTAATTATTTCATCGAAACCCCGGGTGATATAATCTTCCGTGTGAATTTACCTGACTTGGCTGTATAATAATTGTTCTTTTTCAGCAATTCGGAAAATGATAATATGATTACCAGCGGTTGGGTATGCAATTCAGCAGCGCAGGTATTGTGGGGGTAACGTGGTCATTACGCTGATCCGGCTGGGGCTGCACGAACTGGCCGTCAGGTAAACCTGAGTGAATTTCAAACCATTTTGTACGAGCCAGTCAATATTCGGTGTTTTGCCTGCTTGTTTCCATAGAGCCCAAAATCATCCCGGCTCAGGTCGTTGGCAATAATATTGATTACATTGGGTTTTAGTCCCTGTGCATGCACAAATACATGGGTCAGGATAAGCGCCAATTCTGGGTCACGGTTGTCTCCTTATTTTCCGGGATTAATCAGGTTGCCAAAATTAAAATTCAAAATCAGATGGTTGAACTGACAAGTCTGGTTAATTCAAAGTAGTTTTATAGAAAATTCGTATAATTTTGAAATATTGTATAGAAATTTTATATTAACAGATGTAGATTCCTCACTGCTTGCCCGGCAGCGTTGTTCAGGCAGGCTTTCGGAATCTCATTGTATTTATTTAAACCAATCTTAATACAGTCAATGAGTTGTTGAATAGAAAATCTGAATTGCCATGAATTCTTTTCGAACCACTTTAAGTATTATTTCGGCCAGGTTAGGAATTGCATTTCTTCTGATATTCATTGCCTGCACAAATACAGGCAAAAAGCAGCACGATTCAGCGATTGGCTTAGCAGGGCAGTTCCCTGGCTGGACCCTGCTTTTCGATGGCAAGTCTCTTGACGGGTGGGAGATTTCCAACTTCGGACCTCAGGGGCCGGTTTATGTTTCGGGAGGAAACATTATCCTCGAAATGGGAGATGCCCTCACCGGAATTTCCTGGAAAGAAGAATTTCCCACTATAAATTATGAGGTACAATTGGAGGCAAAGAAAATTACAGGAAATGATTTTTTCTGTGGTATGACCTTTCCGGTAAATGATATGTTTTGCTCTTTGATTGTGGGAGGTTGGAGCGGCACTATTGTAGGGCTCAGCAGCATCGAAAGCCTCGATGCCTCGGAAAACGAAACCACCTCCCTGCGCCGGTTCGAACACGGCAAATGGTACAGCATTAGGTTAAGGGTAACAACAGAAAAAATCGAAGCCTGGATAGACGATGAACAGGTGGTTGATTTCACCACTACCGGACGACATCTATCCATCCGCCCCGAAGTTGGTCTTTCAAGACCATTTGGAATAGCATCATGGAGAACAACTGCCGCCCTGCGCAATATCATCGTCAGAGAACTGACAGTGCATAAAAATGAATAATTCGTAAACTGACGTTCAATAACCTTGCTATTGATTATATATCTGTTTTCAGAGAATTAATTGTAATTATTTCATTGTGCGCCTGGATTCCCATAATCCAGCAAATTAGTTCTCAAAATATTATCAATTAATAGTTTACTTTTACTTTCATCCAAGCAGCAGATTCCTCATTAGGCATTTGCTCCATACGAATGACATTTTATCATCCAAATCCTCATTTGTTTAGATTCGTCACTGCCAGCCTGTTTTTGTCAGTCCCGCCAGTCCCGATCTGTCTGGCCTTCCCGGCTAGTCATTCATACGGGCTGGCGTTCGGAAAGACATTAAGTCGCATAATGTTGGGAGAAAGGGAACAATGGTGGCTGAGCCGCCCTTGTTCCCTTTCTCCCTCACTCTTGACAATGCTTGTCTTTCCGATTGGAACTTCGCGGAATGTGGAATCTAACAATAGCCTTTTATTGGGCAGATTTGTCATTACCTCATTGATCCGATTAAAATTGGGTGGGGAGCAGGAATGACAGTCAGACAGGTGTTTGCTGAGGGGTGAGGCGACGGCCAGGCCGCCTCCCCCCCTCACCACTAAAACCCTTGTATGTCCCGTCATTTCGGTCAGAACGAGAAATCCAAATGTTTTTGTCGGTCAGTAGTGTTTAATTTTCTAAAAAGATTTTCAAAACATACTCCTATACCCTCCAAAAAAAAAATGGTAACCCACCTTTCCCTAATCATTATTTTTTGATTAACCCGAACAATCGGGGAAGACTGGCTGTACCTTTGCAATGCAACAAAATAAAACTTAAAATGGACAAACTTAATAATGAGGAATCCATCCTCATAATTGGCGGGGG
Source organism: Bacteroidales bacterium (assembly GCA_037447215.1). Classification (GTDB taxonomy): domain Bacteria; phylum Bacteroidota; class Bacteroidia; order Bacteroidales; family Prolixibacteraceae; genus UBA1413. The sequence continues at coordinate 77,848 of JBBIHB010000001.1, read as the reverse complement.
GTTTGCCGGGCTGGCAGCCGGCATTTATGCCCAGATGAATGGCTACAAAACTCAGATTTTCGAGATGCACACACTCCCGGGCGGATTATGTACAAGCTGGAAAAGAAAAGGTTATACTATAGACGGATGTATTCACTGGCTGGTTGGTTCGTCGCCCAAAAGCGGAATGTACAATTTATGGGAAGAAGTTGGCATAGCCAAAGGACTGGAAATCATCAATATAGATGAATACATAACTTTTGAAGGGAGTGACGGGAGAAAGCTTGTATTTTATACCGATCTTGACCGGCTTGAAAAACACTTGCTCGGATTTTCGCCAAAGGATGAAGCGCCCATCAGGGAATTTATTGCCGGAATACGAATGTGCCTTCATTTTGATTCCCCTTCGAGGCACGAAAGCAAATTCCAAAAACTGCGCAAAGGATTTAAAATAGGATACCTGTTTGCGATAAATGGCCGGAAGATGAAACGGTGGATGAAAATATCCAACATTGAATTTTCCGAACGATTTCAGGACCCATTGCTGTGTGATGCATTCCGCGAAATGTGGCTTCCGGGTTTTTCTATGTTTTTCATGCTTTTCACGTTCGCTTACCTGCACAACAAAAACGCCGGGTACCCGCTGGGTGGGTCCATGCCCATGTCGATCAATATGGCTAAACGTTATGAAGAACTCGGCGGAGTGATTCACTATGGCTGCAAAGTGGAAAAAATTTTGACGGGAAACAGCCATGTAACCGGGATCAGGCTCGAAAACGGAGAGGAACATTTTGCCAACCGGGTTATTTCGGCTGCCGATGGCTATAACACCCTGTTTATAATGCTCGACGGCAAATATGGGAATGCCAAAACTTTTGAGCCATACGAAAAGTGGGAAGCATTCCCGGCTTTATTGTACGTGGGCATTGGTGTTAAACAGACCTTCGGACATATTCCGTATTCGGTATCGGGAACATATTATAAACTTAAAGAACCTGTAAAGATTGGAGAATCGGAACGTAAAGCTATCCATTTTCACATTTACAACCACGACCCATCATTGGCTCCCGAAGGGAAAACCACCATTGTTGCCATGATGCATGGCGATTACTATTACTGGAAAAACCTTGCACAGGGGATCAAGGCTTACAATGAAGCCAAAAAAGAGGTGGGGAACAGTGTTGCGGGTTTGCTTAATGAATTTTTACCCGGTCTTTCAGAAAACATTGAAATGATTGATGTGGCCACCCCAGTGACTTTTGAACGCTATACAGGCAACTGGAAAGGTAGCTTCGAAGGATGGCAGATCACTCCCGAAAATTCAGGCGTACTATTGAAAAAAATGTCGCAGACTTTGCCCGGACTGAAAAATTTTTATTTGTGCGGCCAGTGGGTTGAACCCGGTGGAGGTTTGCCCACTTCGGTTATGTCGGGCCGAAGATTGATTAAATCGATTTGCAGGGAAGACAAAAAAAAGTTTACCACACGCTACAATTGAAAAAACAGATAGTATAAAATCTTTATAAAATATTTATATTTCTCCCATATATCTTAATACTCTTTTTGCAAATCAGGAGGCAACTTTGCACAAGATTTTTAACTGGCATGTTCGATTTTTTTCATTTCAGGATTGTAGCGAAAGTAATAAGCCGAATAATGTGGATTATTTCAGGGGCATTGTTGGTTTGTACCGCAGTTGCTGCCATGTATTCTGAAGAACTTTTCCCGTTTACAATATCAGCGTTTATTGCTTTTATTGCCGGGATAATTCTGTTCCCATTCGGGAATAAAGACAAACAAGAAATTGCCATAACCCGAAAAGAGGCCTATATTACTGTAACTTCAGCATGGCTGTTGATAAGTCTGACAGGAACTCTTCCCTATATTTTGTCGGGGGCAATCCCATCGTTTACCAACGCAATGTTTGAGTCAGTATCGGGTTTTACCACAACCGGATCTTCAATACTTACTGATATTGAATCGCTCCCCAAATCAATACTTTTCTGGCGAAGCATGACCCATTGGATTGGAGGTATAGGGGTTATTGTGTTGGTAATTGTAGTAATGCCCACCCTGCAAATCGGAGGCTACCATTTGTTCACCCTCGAATCGTCGCTACAGGAAAAAATCAGGCCAAAAATCAAATCGGTCGGGTTAAGGCTCCTCTATATTTATATAGGACTAACCCTTGCCGAGATAATTTTACTAATGATTGGTAAAATGAACCTGTACGAAAGCATTTGCCATTCTTTTGGAACCGTTGCCACCGGTGGGTTTTCACCCAAAAACAGCAGCATTGGCGGATATTCGGCATACATCCAATATATAGTAATGTTGTTTATGGTGTTGGCAGGGACTAACTTTATCATTCATTACTACCTGGTTAAGAGGGAGTTTCAGAAAGTGAAGGCCAACGAAGAATTCAGGTTTTATTTAACAATTATCGTTGTAATTGGTTTGGTTATAACTGCCATACTGTTCATAAAACAGGACCTACCTTTGGAATCAGCTTTCAGGGAATCGTTTTTCCAGGTAATTTCGATTGTTACCTGTACCGGATATGCCACTTCCGACTATATGTTTTGGCCCCCAATGGCCTGGTCACTTATTTTTCTGGCCATGTTCCTTGGAGGCAGTACCGGTTCAACTGCCGGTGGAATAAAAATGGCCCGACATCTGGTGGTTATAAAAAATATATGCCGCAATTTTAAACAACTTATGCAACCCAAAGCTATCTTCAGCCTTACCCTTAACCGGAATACCATAAACGATGATACAAACAATTCGATCCTCGGATTTGTGATCCTGTACCTGCTGATTTTTGTTGCAGGCAGCTTACTTGTAATGCTGACCGGGATCGATATTCAGGAATCATTAAGTTCTGTTGCTACCTGCATGGCCGGCATAGGTCCCGGATTGGGCAAGATTGGGCCTTCAGGAAATTTCGATTATATGCCCGATATTACAAAATTGATATTATCGGGGTTAATGGTGATTGGCAGGCTCGAAATTTACACCATCATAGAATTGTTTACCCTGAATTTCTGGAGGAGATAAATTATACTTCGATATCAACAAAACACTTTGCATCTAAATATTTGCGATAAGTTTAATGTAAAAAGTATTATCAAGGCTTATATTCCAGTTCCGGCAGAAAAGCGATTAATTTTGGCACATGAACCTCGAATGAAAGAGATTCAGCCTGTTATTGAATGAATAGAGTCGGAATAAGAAACTGCCGATCTGAAAATAAAAAAAAAATGAAAGGAGCAGAAATTGACCGTGTGAAACAATGCTGGATGGTTTATACAAAATCGAATACGACACAGTATCTGCTGGCCATAATACTAGTGGCTTTCACTGCCCTGCTATCAATGCCTTTGTCCGATCCGCAGAGTTACCATATGGTTTCTTTTATTTTATTGTTTGTGGTTTCCATCATGGCTACTTTTCTTGGGATCGGGCCGGTTTTTGTTGCTTCGGCACTCAGCGCGCTGGTCTGGAATTTTTTCTTTATTCCACCAAATCTCACTTTTCATATTGATAAAACCGAAGATATCCTGATGTTTGGAATGTTTTTCATTATAGCGCTGCTAAACGGGATATTCACTACAAGGGTGCGCCGTCAGGAACAATTGGCCATAGAAAGGGAGAAAAGGACCAACGCCCTTTATCAGCTTACCAGAAGCCTCTCCGGGGCAAGCGGTACCAAAGAGGTCCTGAATAATGCTATCAGTGAAATAATCCGGTATTTTGAACTTAACCCGTTTTTTGTATTGCAGGATGGCAATAATATCCTGAGCCACACAGGGCGGCTGCGTAAAGAGATGAATCTTTCGCCTGCCGAATACCAAATTGCGATGCAGGCATTTACCACAATGAAACCTGCAGGGGCCTTTACCCTGGCTCCAGCCAATTCTCCATACACATTTTTCCCTCTTCCAGGGAACCAGATAAATCCCGGAGTAGCAGTCATAAGGCTCAACCAACCCTTTGGAGAAGATCAGCGGTTATTATGGGACACCTTTCTGTCCCAGATTGCCAATGCCCTTGAGCGGGAGTACCTGCTCGAAATTGCACATAGGGCCAGGTTCCTCGATGAATCAGACAGGCTGTACAAAACTCTTTTCAATTCCATTTCGCACGAATTGCGCATCCCTGTAGCCACCATTATGGGTGCTTCTGATACCCTTCTCAATTCCTCACATCCCGAAAATGTCAGGTCGGCGCTCTGCAATGAGATTTTTACCGCATCACTCAGGCTGAACCGACTGATTGAAAACCTGCTCAATATGTCGCGTTTAGAAAGCGGAATGATCACAACCCGGCTCGATTGGTATGATATGAACGACCTGATCAATAAAGTGACCGAAGACCTTAAGGTCGAGTTAAAACCATACCGGCTGAACGTTTCGATACCCGAAAACCTGCCGTTGGTAAAGGTCGATTTCGGGCTGATGGAACAGGTACTGTATAACCTGCTTTACAATGCCACACAATATGCCCCTGTTGCTTCACAGATAAATCTGGCTGTGAACCACCACGATAACCTGCTCAGGATTGAGGTCAGGGACAAAGGTCCGGGATTCCCGGTTTCCGACACCGGAAAAATATTCGATAAATTTTACAGGTCGGAAGGCAGCCAGTCGGGCGGGCTCGGACTTGGCTTATCAATAGTCAAAGGATTTGTTGAAGCACACGAAGGAACTGTTACTGCCGAAAATGCAGAAGATGGAGGGGCATTATTCTCCATAGCTATCCCATCCGAAAATCCCGATATGAGGAACCTTAAGCTTGAAAACGAATGAACAGCCAGGAAACCATACTGATAATTGATGATGAACTGCAGATCAGGCGACTGCTCGAAATTACCCTGTCGGTCAACGGATATAAGGTACTTCACGCTGCCACCGGGAAAAGCGGGCTAGTGGATGCGGCAACCTGTCATCCATCACTGATTATTCTCGACTTAGGACTGCCCGATGCTGATGGCCTCGAAATCCTGAAAAAACTCCGTGAATGGTTTTATAAACCAGTGATAATCCTGTCGGTCCGCAATTTGGAAGTTGACATCATCAGGGCACTCGACAACGGTGCCAATGACTACCTTACCAAGCCATTCAGGTCGGGCGAACTGCTTGCGCGCATCCGGGCAGCCCTGCGCAGCAGCGACGACAAATCGAACGAACCGGTACTGTTTTTTGGCTCGCTTTCCATTGATTTGGTTAACCACATAGCACGGAAAAACAACGAAATTTTAAAACTTACATCTACTGAATTTTCCCTACTTGCACTTCTGGCAAAAAACAACGGAAGGGTGCTCACCCATAAGTATATCCTGAAAGAAGTATGGGGATTTGGGTATATTGAGCAAACCCAATACCTCAGGGTTTTTGTAGCACAACTCAGGAAGAAAATTGAAGACGACCCTGCCAAACCTACTCTGTTGGTTACCGAATCGGGGATCGGTTACAGGTTTGGGGAGTAAATATCCATTTTTATCAACATTCAATTTTATCAAAGGTGATTTTCATATTTTTGATACTTTCCATAAAAATACGGGATAATACATTCAATAATATGAATAAAACTGAATATAACGGATTTACCCTTCTGCCTGCCGAAGAACAGGATATACCCGCGCTTTACGAACTGATTCTTGAACTGGCTACCTATGAGAAGATACTTCACGAAGTAAAAACCACCCCTGAAATTTTGCACGATTCCCTCTTTGAACGAAAGGTTGCCTGTGCATTAATGGCCGAATACGTTGGCAAAACGGTCGGTTATGCCATGTACTTTTACAACTTTTCATCGTTTATAGGGCTTCCGGGATTGTACCTCGAAGATATTTACATCAGGCCGCAATACCGAGGAAAAGGTTTCGGGAAAATTATTCTGGCGCGACTGGCACAAATTGCCATCGAAAACAACTGCTGGGGCATGGAGTGGACCGTACTCGACTGGAACAAACCTTCCATTGATTTCTACGAAGGTATCGGTGCATTTAGCCGCAACGGTTGGCTGATATACCGGCTGAAAGATGAGCCGCTTGCCAGGCTGGCGGAGAGTGTTGAGGTATAAAAGGGGTTTACGTGTTTCCATCCGGTAAACTGCATCTTTTTACAGGCCATAATTATCAATTTAGGGGGAATAGCAGCCGGATTACTGGTGCTTTGGCTTGCTCCGGGTACCTCCGACCTGATTACCGGGACAATTGTATTTGCACTGGTAATATAAGGTGCATTCAGGATATTAAAAATAGAATAATAACCCTTTTAAATCTCTGCCTCTTTGAGCCGTTCAGCATTTTCCTCGATCATCAGCTTTTCAATTATTTCATCTATATCACCGTTGATTATTGCCTGAAGGTTGTAAAGTGTAAGCCCGATGCGATGGTCGGTAACCCTTCCCTGCGGCCAGTTGTAGGTACGAATTTTTGCCGATCGGTCACCGGTTGACACCATGGTTTTGCGTTTCGAAGCAATTTCATCGATATATTTCTGGTATTCCATGTTGTAGATACGGGTACGCAGTTCGGTCATGGCTTTGGCCAGGTTTTTCAACTGCGACTTTTCATCCTGTATGGCAACTACAATTCCGGTAGGTATATGGGTAAGCCTTACAGCCGAATAGGTAGTATTCACCGACTGCCCACCCGGCCCCGAAGAGCAATAAGTATCTTTACGTATATCACTTTCTTTCAGCTCGACATCAAATTCTTCAGCTTCGGGAAGTACTGCAACAGTTGCAGCCGAAGTATGCACCCGCCCCTGCGTTTCGGTCTGAGGGACACGCTGCACCCTATGTACCCCCGATTCATATTTCAGTATCCCATACACACTTTCACCGGTTACCGATGCCACAATCTCCTTAAATCCACCTGCAGTTCCCTCACTCACACTGGTCACTTCAACCCTCCATCCTTTTCGTTCGCAGAATTTAGAATACATTTTAAATAAGTCGCCGGCAAAAATGCTGGCCTCATCGCCTCCTGTACCTGCACGTATTTCGAGAATGGCATTTTTAGAGTCTTCAGGATCGGCAGGAACGAGTAACATTTTTATTTTTTGCTCCTTTTCCGGTAATAATTTTTCGGTATTTTCTATTTCATCCCTGGCCATTTCCCTCAATTCGGGATCACTTTCCATTTCGAGGATTTCTTTTCCTGCTTCAATATTGTCGCAAAGCGATTTGTATTCCCTGAATGCCTGCACAAGGGAGTATAGGCGTTTGTATTCCTGGTTCAGTTTTATATATCGTTTCATATCGTTCATCACCGAAGGGTCGGTAATTTGCTGGGAAACTTCTTCGAAACGATGTTGAATGGATTCGTATTTATTTATTAATGAATAATCTGCCATATTTAAAGACTAAAAGACTATAGATTTTAGATTAATGAATAAATAATTCTTGAAAATATGATTTCTATAAAACTCCTGATCTATTCAGTAAGCTTTGTAATGGGTTTTAGTTCAAGTTTACGGAATTCCACTTCGGAGCCTTCAGCCTGGATAGCAATTTGCCCTTTTGTTGCAGTAGCGTTGAAACCATGATTGACCAGGTCGCCGTTTACCCAGACTTTTACATGGTCGGCCACGCATTCGATTATCATGGTATTCCATTCACCCACCTGATTTTCGGAACCATCTGTAAGGTTCAAAATCCGACGTTCCCTGCCCTCGGTTATTCCCCAGTTTTCTTTAGGTCCACGTCGGGTTTCCATATCGGGCACTTCAATATCCTCAACGATACACCAGAAATCACCGGCATTCAGGTGCATCATCTGTACTTCGATGGATTTGGGAAACATACCATACAGTGCCCTGGGTGTTGAAGCCTGTACCAGTACACCGCAGTTTCCGGGCTCACCGGCAAAGCGGTACTCCACATGGAGGCGATAATTCTCAAAAACGGCATCGGTAATCAGATGCCCTCCCGGAGTTCCCAGACTTACCAACAAGCCATCGCGAACTATAAAAGGGTTTCGCATTCCGGGATCATTATCCATAGTCGGGACATCCCAATGCCATCCAGCCAGGTCGGTACCGTTAAATAAACTGATGGTATTTGCTTCTTGTTTTCTACCTGTACATGAAACCATTAACATGGCAAGTGTGAGAATTAAAAGAAAATTTTTCATAACGTATTTATTAAATTGAAATTCTGATTGACAAAGCAGTGCAGGTTATGCAATAGTTTTGATGAAGCTAATATTCAGATATACCGGCTTCGGTATGGATGGTCAGTTTTCTGCCTTCATATGGCTCAACCCTGCCCACAATCCTGGCATCAACTCCAAAAGAGCGGGAAATTCCGATAATTTCTTCTGCCAATTCAGGTCCTACATATAACTCCATCCGGTGCCCCATATTAAAAACCTTGTACATTTCCTTCCATTCGGTTCCCGATTGTTCCCTGATAATGCGGAACAATGGGGGAACAGGGAAAAGATTATCTTTAATAACATGAACATTATCAACAAAATGGAGGACTTTTGTCTGCGCCCCACCCGAACAATGAATAATTCCGGATACATCATCACGATGGGTCTCAAGTATTTTGCGGACTACAGGTGCGTAGGTACGGGTTGGCGACAGTACCATTTTCCCGGCGTCCATCCCAACCTCAGGGATCATTTCAGTAAGGCAGAAACCACCTGCATATACCAATTCATCGGGCAATGCATGATCAAAACTTTCAGGGTATTTCCTGGCAAGGTGATGTTCAAAAACATCGTGTCGTGCCGAAGTCAGGCCATTGCTTCCCATACCCGAATTGTATTCCTTCTCATAAACTGCCTGACCGAACGAAGCCAGGCCAATAATTATGTTGCCCGGTTTAATGTTGCCTGCATCTATCACGTGGTCACGGCGCATCCGGCAGGTTACAGTTGAATCCACAATAATAGTCCGGGCCAGGTCGCCAACATCGGCGGTTTCGCCACCTGTGAGATACACCCCGATACCCAAATAACGCAATCCTCTGCAAATCTCTTCTGTACCGTTTATTATTGCCGAAATAACTTCTCCGGGAATGTAGTTTTTATTCCGTCCGATGGTTGATGATACCAGGATATTATCGGTGGCGCCAACGCATAACAGATCGTCGATATTCATAATCAGGGCATCCTGAGCGATCCCTTCCCAAACCGAAAGATCGCCGGTTTCGCGCCAGTAAATGTAGGCCAGCGACGATTTGGTGCCTGCCCCATCGGCATGCATAATGTTACACCATTCGGGGTCACTCCCCAGAATATCAGGAATAATTTTACAGAAAGCAGTAGGGAACAATCCTTTGTCAATGTTACGGATAGCTGCGTGAACATCCTCTTTCGAAGCTGAAACACCCCGTGCAATATATCTGTTACCCGTTATCATTGTCTCATAAATATATTTAACAATCAGGCACAAAGGTAACTCTTTTCAGGAATAAACTGAATTCAACTTCATTACACGAATTGAAAAAAAATGATAAAGAATGACCTTTCACAAATAACTTTTTACGATCTTCAACATGAATGTACTTTATTGTGATTTATCACAGTAAATTCTACTTATTTTGATCCCGACACTTTTTTTACTTATCACTTAAATCTACCAAATGGAAAATTATTTAAAAAAAACCCTGTACCTCACAATCACATCTCTTGGCTTTCTTTTAATGAATACAACATGTATTATTACTCCAGAGGAGAATTAGTTGTTTTCGGAAGGCACCTACATGTCGATTAACCCTGCCGATCCTGAGTTTATTAAGCTTGTTACAAACGATGGCGACGTAATCCGGGTATTTGGGGAGAGGGACAATAATGGATTACCTCAAGGAATCCGGATGATAAATTTTGAACATAAAAATGGAGAGAAAAACCTGCTTTATTTTAATGAATCGGGTAAATTATCCGGCGCCATTGCTGATAACGGAACGGTTTTTCAATATGAATGGATTACAAATTCGCGGGTAGCCGTAAATATTCTGGCTAATGATGGAATAAATCAGGTGAATACTGAGATTGACCTTTCGGAATTGAAAAATGAAAAGAAATCGGCCATTGTCGAACCGGAAATTACAAGCAGGAGGCATCAGAGGGAAGACTGTTTTGATATTACATTTGAACCATACAATTTTCAGGAACCAGAAAATCAGGTAAATCTAAAATCAGCTTCAGCTTATGGTACTACCCACAATCTTCTGCTCACATCGTGCGGTGCACCCACTTTTGCCGATATTTACCGGGTTTTACTTTACGACCAATCAGGAAGTGTAATGTTGAAAGAATTATATGCCAAACCTGTAGCCAAAGGGCATTATCAGATTACAATACCCGACGGAACTGCACCTTCGATTAATCCTCAGGCTGCTGGAGAAAAACTTGCCGGAGTCCTTTCAAAATTTTGTGATGGAATGACCCTGACCTTAGGAAATGAGTTGCTCACCTCATCGCAATTCTGCATGGCCCTTTCTTTGGCCTTGGCGAAAACAGGGGTTGGCATTACAATGGCGCCAAAAGCATTAGTTGCATGTGAAGGCCTCTCAAAAGCTATGGTATTGTACTGTCAAAAATTTGGACAGACAGCCGGAATAGGAGCTCCTAGCATTTTGGATAAGATTATAGAATCAAAACTTTTGGAAGAATTTAAGGTTACCGGAAATATGCGGCTTCATGTAGTTATAAATGCTTTACCAAAAAATATTACCAAAGCTTTTACTATTGCAGAAGGAGTTCCAAAAACATTTTCGGCAGAGTTAAGTGAAAATGCCAAACCAAGCATTACTTCATTAACACTTTCGCCATCTTCGCCCTCAGCCGATCAGGATTATACGGTTTCGGCAACTGTTTTTTGTATGCCCGTGGGCACAAAAATTAAAATAGAAATGAGTGGATCGGATGGTTATACCCAGGAACAAAACTTTGCCGTAAATAATCCGCAACAATCTTCAGGTACTTTTTCAATGACAGTTCCGGGAGCCGAAACCGGGGTCAGGGATAATATAACCGTAACCGTTCAGCCACCAACAGGCTCTCCAATTATCAGATATGCATCGTTGATTTTCGGGAAGTAGTTTTATCAGAAATATCAAATATAAAATTTCTCAATCAGGATATTCAAACAAAATAAAACATGAAAAAATCCAAATGCCCGGACTGTGTACTCCGCTCGATGAAGGTGTAAAATTCCGCTCCAACTGTGGGGCGCAAATAAACAGTAATTCGATAAAAGAGCCCGTTAAGCCGGTTAGAACACCTTAAAGCAAAACCGAAACAAATGAACAAGGCAGCTGCACAATAAAATAAATAATCATTGGTGTAATTATGCTGATCCTGGTTTCAGGCCGCTTTTGTCGGCACTGGCCATGCAGTTATTACCTCAACGGGGCCACTCATCGAAATTGAATTGAACAACGATACACTAACAGTTGACGGTTCGTTTGCAGTGGCACGCACAAGCGGCGTTGAGCTTCAGGTATAAAAGCCACCAAAGGAATATTTTCCATTGTGGTGTTGTGCGAAGGACTTGTGAATACATTTACCGGCTCGTGCAAAATACTGATCGCACCTGTATCGAACTAACTGAAAACCATAGTAAACGAAATCAGGGGAGTAAGATATATGGTAAGCCGGATTATATGCAACAACTGATATCAGTTATCTTTATGATATAAAAATCTCTTTATTTTCTGGGTAGGTGTTTTTTCAAAAGGCTCTTTATGAAATAATACCTGCTGCAGTTTCGAGAACTTATTAACTTGGGCGTTGACCTTTTCATGAATTTCTTTCAGAATTTCATCCTTCCGCTGACCGATTTTTGATGCAAAAACTTCGGCATCGTGCTTCAAGGCCTGAAATTGGTGCTCAATCTCTTCCATGTTCAAATGAATATAGGCTACAAGTTTGCCTTTTTTCTCCAAAACAAGCGATTCAAGCACATATCGTTCGCGGTTAATGACCGTTTCAATTTCTTCAGGGTAAATATTTTCACCACTTGCACCAACAATCATATTTTTAATACGGCCCTTAATCCTGAGGTATCCATCATTATCGAAACTACCAAGGTCACCTGTTTTGAACCATCCGTCTTCGGTAAATACCGATGCTGTTATTTCCGGAGCTTTGTAATAACCCCGCATCACATTTGGCCCCTGAGCCTGTATTTCACCTTCCCCAGTATCAGTATCTACATTGGCCAATCTGAGTTTAACCCCTTGCAAGGCTTTTCCGGTTGATCCATGACGGGGAGTCTGTGGAGTTGTTCCAGCCAGTAATGGCGAAGTCTCAGTCAGCCCATAACCAATGGCATACGGAAATTTAGCTTCAAGCAGAAACCTTTCCACGGTTCCATCGAGTTTTGCACCACCAATTCCAAAAAAGTGCAGGTTCTCCCCGAAAGTTTTCATCAATTTCTTTCCGGCCAGTTTATGAAATAATTTCCGCATGGGAGGAATCTTGTATAAGGTTCGAGTAACCGGACTTTTTTGTAATGCCGGATTTACTTTGCCCTTGAAAATCTTTTCGATAACCAGAGGTACCGATAACATGATGGTGGGCTTAACCTCCTGGAGGGCAGGCAATAAAACCGGAGCTGTGGGGGGTTTACGCAGGTAATACACCGAGGCGCCATGAAACATGGGCAACAGCAAGCCCAAAGTATTTTCGTAGGTATGCGAAAGTGGAAGTATGGATAAAAACCTGTCGTTTTCATAAACTGGCTGCATGGTAAAAGCCTGTTTTCCTGTCCATGCAATATTTTTATGGGTCAGCATTACCCCTTTCGAACTACCTGTTGTTCCCGATGTATAAATTATGGTTGCCAGGTCGTCTTCTTCAGCATGGCTTTCAACTACAGGCTCAAAACTATTCAGATCGGTATCAACAAGTCTGGATAGCTCTTTAGCTTTTGTGCCTTCGGGAACAATTGTAAATTTGTCGAGCAAAATTACTTTTATGACCCCTCCAAAATGCTCATTTTCAATTTTGTGGTATAAACCTTCGGAAACGAATATGATTTTTGTTTCCGAATGATCGATTATGGATTTGATTTCGAAAGTGCTAAAATCAGGTAAGATTGGAACCGTAACAGCACCAAGATATGAAATACCAAAAAATGCAATCCCCCAGTTGGGCATATTGGTACTTAAAATGGCAACTTTATCGCCCTTGACTATTCCATTGGCAGCAAGAAGGGCAGCAACCCTGAGCGTTTTATCCTTCAACTGACTGTATGTAACAGGGGTTTCACCTACAATACTAAGCGCAATCCGATCTCCGAAATTCTGAAACGAAGGCTCGAGCAATGCCGGAACTGTGTATTTTATCATATTTAATTATTTATTTTGTTTATGCTTATTGTAAAAAATCCCTGTTTTAAAGACGACGCAAAAGTATTGAAATTAGTTATACCCTAAGGCTAAACTTTCTGTATGGAAAACCTGCATCATGGTGAAAAATTAATTTGAAAAACAACCTGAAAGGTGAATAAATAAGGTATCATTAGGTAAATTCAAAACATAAATCCGGGACACTACCCAATAAAAGTACAGTAGTTAAAGAAACATAAATCGTGGCATTTCCTCCTGGAAAAATTGATCTTTCGAAGCATCCGTTCCGGAAAATCGGGATTTGTCCCTGTAACCCAGTAAACCAAACGGAAAAACATCCCATCGAATGAAAGTAATATTGGCACCAAAAACGTAAAACCACCCGCTTTCTTATTATATTTGTAGGTGCATCACATAAACTGAAACAACCATGAAGATTGACCACATTGCTATTTGGACATACGATCTGGAAGGAATGAAAAATTTCTATATGCATTATTTCGATGCAATACCAGGAAAGGCTTACTACAATCATTCGAGGGAATTCAGGTCATACTTTCTATCTTTTGAAGGTGAAAGCCGTTTAGAGATCATGGAAATGCCCAATATTCCAAATAACCGGAACAATCCAATGAAACAGTATTCAGGGATCATTCACTTTGCCATTGATCTGGGATCGAGGGAAAATGTGGATAAAAAAACCCAGGAACTCCGTGCTGATGGTTTTAAAGTTATTGGCGAACCCCGGGTGACCGGCGATGGATATTACGAAAGTGTCATTCTTGATCCGGATGGGAACCGGATCGAGCTAATGGCTTATTAAAGGATAAATGATTAGGAGGAAAATAATTAAAATAAAGATTACCCAACTAACCCAACTGACAATTCCGGCGCTGACAGGTATTTGTACCATAGGGTTACTTTATGGGTGCAATGAACCACGGCCAGCCGAATTTCCGAACATTTTATGGATTACCAGTGAAGATAACAGCCCATTTGCAGGCTGCTACGGCGACGAATTTGCCACCACGCCCAATATGGACAGGCTGGCATCGGAAGGTTTTCTATATACGCGTGCTTTTGCCAATGCACCGGTTTGTGCGCCTGCCCGCAATACCATTTTAACCGGGGTTTATGCTTCGTCAGGAGGTCATTCGCACATGCGGAGCCAATACCCGAAATCGGAAATTGTAAAACCCTATCCGGTTTATCTTCGCGAAGCAGGTTACTACTGCACCAACAATGTGAAGGAAGATTACAACCTTCCTGCAGGGCAAACCCGTGGGATATGGGATGAATCGAGCCGGACAGCCCATTACAGAAACCGGAAGCCCGGACAGCCGTTCTTTGCTGTGTTCAATTCAACCATTTCACATGAAAGCTCCATACACCGGCGCACGCCGATTGAAGAAATACGACATGATCCGTCAAAGGTTAAGCTGCCGCCCTATCATCCCGATACACCCGATATGCGTCATGACTGGGCACAATACTATGATAAGATTGAAGAGATGGATACATGGATAGGCACTATTCTCAAAGAATTGGATGAAAGCGGTGAGGCAGAAAATACCATTGTATTCTATTATGGGGATCATGGCGGCGTTTTGGCACGGAGCAAACGTTTCCTCTACGAATCTGGGACCCGCGTACCATTTATTGTCCGTATTCCCGAAAGGTATAAATATCTCTTTCCTGCGAAAAAACCCGGAAGCAGAATTGACCGGCTTATCAGTTTTGTTGATCTTGTACCTACCCTTCTGAGTATAGCAGGAATTAATGTTCCTGAATATTTACAGGGAAATGCTTTTCTGGGCGATCAGAAAACCAGGGATCCTGAATATGTATATCTTTTCCGCGACCGAATGGATGAGCGTTATGACATGAGCCGGGCCATCCGGGATAAAAAATTCAGGTATATCCGCAACTACATGCCTTTCAGGCCAAACGGACAGCACCTGGAGTATCTCTGGCTGGCACCTTCGGTCATCTCATGGGAAGCGGCATTCAAAAACGGTGAATGCAATGAAATGCAAAGTCGTTTCTGGCTTCCGAAATCCGCTGAAGAACTTTATGATTCCGAAAACGATCCGTGGGAAGTGAACAACCTGGCTTCCGATCCGGCTTATACTGATGTATTATTAAGAATGCGGGAAGCATGTACCCAGAAGATATTGAGCATCAGGGATGCAGGATTTATTCCCGAAGCCAATCGAACGGCGCGTGTTGCCGGCCAACCGGTTTACGAGTATATGCGCAAACCGGAATTACCATTTGAGGAGATTGTAAAGGCCGCCAACATGGCTTCGGCAGCCACTGCATCCGACCTGGAAACACTGAAAAGATACATTCGCCATACCGACAGCGCCATCCGTTACTGGGGAGTCACGGGTTTACTCATCATAAAAGAGGAAGCACGGGCTGCAATACCCGAGTTAACTGAGGCATTAAATGATTCTTCTCCCAATGTAGTTTCGGTTGCCGCTGAAGCGTTGTACAATCTGGGAGAAATCGGACTGGCACTTAAAGCATTGGAAAAAGTAATATCAAACCCCGATGAAATGGCTCAATGCCACGCGCTTAACGTGGTGGCCAGTATTAACACCAGCGATCCAGCCATTCAATCGGCAGTAATTGATGTAGTTACTTCGCAGCCCGGGGCAGGACACGAAAAATATGACCTTCGTATGGCAAAAAGCCTGATTATGAAGTGGGGTATTGATTTATCGAAACAAAATATTAGGTTCGATTGGTAGCCTTTTTATTGGCTAATAATTGAATTGTATTCATTGAAATAATATTTTTTTAATTGCAAGTACTGATAACAGTTACAGTAAAAACCACTGTTATTGCTTGGTTGGAAGGGTGCAATACCGAAAGATTGTTTAAGCTGAATTTTACAGGAATATTTTCACGAGCACCCTGCCTGGCACAAAAAAAATAGGAAGGTACCGTGGTAACCTCCTGGTTAACTGTCCCTCCTGAAACATGACCACCTGCTTGTCCCCCACCAATACGGGTACCACTTCCTGTGCGCCGCACCTGTAATGAAACAGGAGTAGTACTACTGAAACCAGTACGGTGAATTCCCATTTGCCAGTTAAAATTATTGTTTAATTTATCATCCGATTCCACTTTAATCAGCACGTTATTTAATGCCTCAACATTTCCAGTAAAATCTTCGCCCGCCTGGTTAACTATTATATTAGATGTATTAAATATTACCTGGGGATTAGAGAGGGTAACCCTGAGTTGTGCTGATAAAGTAAGATGAATAATCAAATTTAGAAGTAATATAGAGAATATTGTTTTCATAACAATCCTAATTGTCGGTTAAAGTATAGGTTATCTGTACGTTGGCTGCCTGAGTGAGAGAAAGGCTTCCAAAATCGGATATTTCGAGTCTGTACTCCAACATGTGCCCGTTCTTACCGGTTCCTGTATAACATCGCCCCACACCCGAAAGTATTACCTCTGGATTAGTGGTAATATTTACTTCACCGGTTGAAACGCCAAACAACCCTTTGCCAGACCCTGAATAGGGCATTGCCCTTAGTTTTAAAAGGACACCCGGGGGAACTATTCCTGAAGTAATCTGAACATTTATCGAACGGGGCGGCTTACCAATAGCCATCGAGGAAGTATAATTCAGCCAGATTTCACTACCCGAAACAATCGAACCGGTTAATCCAGCCCCGGGGTCAGGAACAGGTTGCAGGGAAAGGGTAATATTCGACGAGCCAGGAGGATCGACACCGAGCATGGCAACCTCAGGGGTCGAAAAAATTATGGAGGCATGAGCCTGGTTGCTGAATTGCGCTGAAACCATTCCGGCAATCAGTACCATGGCAGTCAACAATACCATATTAATATACATAGCAAAATATTTTATCATAGCTTTAATTCCTTAAATTTATCATTTTCTATTGAATTCTATTCTGATTATTATTTTCTTATCCATTTTAAGGCTTCATCAAGGTCAATTGGATTATCCCCATCGAAAGCAATTATAAATGCATCGGGGAATTTATTGAGAATGTTTAACCTGGCCTTTCTTGCTTCGACAATTGTATTAAATTTTCCGAAATAATATTTATACCAGTTTCCCTGCCTGAACATATTCAATTTTTCGGAGTCGTTCAGTATAAGTTCTTCTGATGAAACCTCGGTAACAGAAGCCATCACCTGCACTCCAAAGGAGATTTTCTTAAGCCCTTTTTCTTCAAGGCTAACACTTGCTTTGTCGGCAACCTGCATCTGCTTCAGTGGCAGTGAAGTATTTGCATTTGATAGTGTTACAGTTGAGGGAGAGAAGATAATCCTTCTCTGACGCGGTATAAGTCTGATTTCGACCTCCTCTTCCTTTCCAGGTTCAATTTCAAATTCATAGATTTCCTTTTCAAGGCTATACCGTTCATCAATGGTACTGCGGAATACAACCAATTTCCATATTCCCTGACGGAGCAAAGGAAAGCTGAACTTTCCGCGAGAACCGGTTGCTATCCTGACAGATTGATTGTGCCCTTGGAGCTCCAATATGATGTTTTCGAGAGAAGGTGGAGTCAATTCTGTACTTCCGGCAATCTTTTCAACTGGTGCAAATGTTACAGTTCCCGATATTCTTGCACCGTTTACCAGTTTTATCTTCACTTTGTTTTCGGAATCAGG
This sequence comes from Bacteroidales bacterium, assembly GCA_037447215.1. Classification (GTDB taxonomy): domain Bacteria; phylum Bacteroidota; class Bacteroidia; order Bacteroidales; family Prolixibacteraceae; genus UBA1413. The sequence continues at coordinate 59,884 of JBBIHB010000001.1, read as the reverse complement.
CATTACATCGAGGTTCAAAGGCATTTCGACATCGGGAATTAACGATGGCCCAAGTGCCGATCGGTCAATGAGCATCTGAGTCAATCCGGGTTTCACATTTCTGAATGTAACCATTCCCGAAGGGTCTGTTATTCCTGATCTGCCTTCAAGAAAAACAACCATATTGTTTACCGGGGATCCATCGGGTCCGGTTACAAGGCAAACAACAGTGCCCGAACTCCCTGTTTTTTTGACCGGAATTCCAATGTTTACCGAATAGCTCAAAGCGAAAGAGTAATCAGGTTTTTCAATTTCGTTCTGAAAAATGGTATAAAAGCTGTTTAACGATATCTTATGCCTTCTCAGAAATGTATAATCAACATTGAACTGGAAAAGGTTCCGGTTCCTGTAATATTCTTCAATTGAATAACTGTTCTGCACATATAAACTGGTGCGGAGATTTTTGGTCAGTGTACCCGAAGCGCTCAATCCCCAGAGCAAATCCTTCTGGCTGGCCGAAATAAAACTATTCTGGTTGGTCAGATTGGCAAATGCCTGAATGTAAAAATTACCTGAAGGCCTGTACGAAAGGTTCCCAAGCAACCGATAAGTATCTTTAAACCTTTCCTGATCCATTATCAGCAAATTCTCAGTTTTTCCGAATTCTCCACCTATTTCATAACCCAACCTGTTGATGAAATGGCTGAGGTAGGCGTTAAACGATTCGGCTGAATAATGAAACTGCCTGACCGGCATCCTGTCTTCACGCTCGTATTTCATGAAGTACGACCGCAGGTTCATGTTCTGACTGATCCTGTAATTTGCTGCTATTTGGTAATTTTTCGAAAATGGTGCATGAGACCAGAGGGTATCAAGTTCAGCGTTCATAAAGTCTTGCCGGGAGCTGAAACCAAAGTTCAATTTACGGGTCAGGTTCATGCTGATGTTTCCAGAATAAAATGTTGAATTGGAATAATAACCCGGATAGTTTTTACCTGTATGATGATAGTTCCCTGATATGAAAAGTTTCCAAATCTGTGAATTCAGATTTATTCGCCAGGCATCATCGGTTTCCGTTCCACGCGTTCCCAGTGAATATTCGAGTTCGAGGCGCGAATTTTTGAGTGGTTGTAGTTCTGAGGTTATGCTCAATAAGTCTGATTTTACTTCTCCGGGCAAGTTCGATTTTTTCATCGCATAAATTGCCAGTTCATTTTTATTGTAAAAATTTATCCGTGCATAGGCAGCCATTGCATATTTGATGTTTCGATAAAACCTTGGCTCCATATAGTAAACACCAGCCTTAAATTTGTCTCCAAGTCGGATATTGGTTTCGAAACCTGTACCAAACCTGGCTGCTTCCATAAGAGGTGTTGTGCTGAACGACTTATGACCCCCAAAAATATCGATGGTATTATTTCGATACCAGGCGTAATATTGATCGTATAAACCAAGAAACGACAAATCGAAATTGTTTGGCCCCCTGGCCATAAACTCAAAATGGTGTTTCTGCTTTTCGTCCAGGTACCCTTCGCCAAAAGCTTCGAACTGGTATCCCTGAAAATATTGCCCGTTCCGGCCCCTTGCAAGGTATTTTGACGAAAAGCTAACCGGATATCTGAACCATAAATCCTCTTGCTTTTCGGCAACAGGAAAAACCTGAATATTCCGGAATACCCTCTCCCTGGTATTCTCTGACACACTGGCTGTCAGGCCAAAGCTATATGACGTTGCTAATGGAATGTTAACGGGAGCTCTGATAACCATATCTACTATTACCGATTCGCCGGGTTTCAGTGTCAAAAATTGCTGATTCAGTATTTCTCCACCCGATGGTTCTAGAAATATCCTCCGTTCGCTATTGCCGGTATTTTTTAATACAAATAGGGATTTAACATGATCTCCTGCTCTCAAAAAACCTGGCGCTTCAATCAACTCTAGAGAAAGGCTTTCCCTCTCGGTTACCGTTACATGTAATTTTTCTGCGAAAATATTTGATTGATATGATCCGGAATGATTAAAATTAACTTCTATATCCACAACACCAGCCTTGAATTGCGGTGGAATACTCAGAGAAAAAATTTGTACAACAACAGCTCCGGCATTAATTTTTAAAGGCATCATGGGAATGGCCAACCGCCAACCATCCGGGTGCTTTATGTTTCCGGCAACTGTTATTACACTGTCACTGTTATTATGAATTCTGTAAACCAGGTTATTAACCCTGCCGGCATGAAATTCGGGTTTCAAGGTGATCCTTTCCACGTTTACGGAAATGGCTATACTTCGGAAACTTAAAAGGCTGAAGCATAAGGAACAAAACAGAAATATGGCACTTATTGATGCCTTTTTCATCCTACAGTTCGAGGTTAAGCTGCGTTCCAAAAACATAATCATCACCACAATCGGCAATCAGAACCCCCGAATAATGACCCGGCTTTATGCCTTCGAACCGTATATTTGCCCGTATTGAGGTTCCGGGATATATCCGCCTTCTGTCAATGCGGATAACTCCCTGAGAATCGCCTTTTTCGTTAAAGAGTTCTACGCTTAAACCCGGTTTCAGCAACCTGTCGCCCGAATTTTCAATATCCACTTCGAGAATGGGGATTCCTTCCTCTGATGCCAGCCCTAACCTTAGAAATTCAAGGTTTGCATTGCCTGAATTTGCAAAATCGGTGACTACCTGAATGGCATAACGGACAACGGTATTGATAGTGAAACCCGTTTTACCTGCTTCAGGATCGGGGTTTTCTACTCCTTCGACCATAATTACACTCCAGTAAGTTCCGTTCAGATTATTTGCCTGAGGGACTTTGATTTCAAAACTTATCATGTAGGTTTCATTAGGTTGAAGGGTAACAAAGCTCGAATTGGTTTTTATCCAGTCTGCATTTGAACGTTCCATTGTGCCAGGTTCGCCATGCTTACTTTCACCTGTATATGAAAACCAATAATCAGTCTGATAGATTTTAACTGATTTGGATTCATCTGAAGCATTCTGCACTTCGATTGCCCCTTTGTAATCCTGCCCCGGAATTACCTGAAATTCGTGTGTTAAACCATTAACCACAATAATATTGGCCGATGCAATGGCATAAGCCAGAAATCCAAAAAAAATTAAGGTATATTTTTTCATTGTATATCGTTTTGCGCCCTTTATAACCTTGATATCTAAAAACTTCGGCTGTGTAAAAATAGTTATTCCTGCTAAATATCATGCTTCTGTAATGAAAAAATCCACTTACAGAATCATGTGCAGATATTTTGCAAAGTTGTCAGTCGGTTAAGGTATAAACTATACGCACAAGCTGACCTATTTCATTGAAGTTTTTAATATTTTCCTGTTGGCAAGTTTCTATTGCATAAGAGATCATATGCCCATTGTTTGAACCGGTTCCAGTATAACAACTTCCAATATCGGTGATCAGAGCCTGTGGAATTTCCGAAAGGTTTATTTTTTCTGAAGGAACACCGGTTTTACCATTTCCATTGCCTTGATATGAAGTAGTCTGAACACTGAGATAAACCCCTACTGGAAGTTTTCCCAATATTGCAACCATGACCGACCTGGTTGAATTCTCCTGGTTAACTATCGAAGAATAATTTATCCAATGTCCATCAGTTATATCATTTCGAGGCCTGGGCTTATGAAATGATGTATATTCTTTTGAATCACCATTATGGACAATATTAATCAATGCAACTTTGGGAACCGAAACATTTACTTTATGGCTCACTGAACCTGAATTGCCTGATAATACCGAAAATGGTACCAGAAATAACACAAAGGAAATGGCGACAAAAGCTTTTTTCATTTTACAAGGTTCACTCAATAGTTGATACGAAAGACGAATGGAAGGGATACAAAAAGCCTGACATTATTTATTTGTCTGATTTTGTGCATGTTATTGTATAAATATATATTAGTGAACAACGGCATTACAGATTAAATACGAAATATCGTAGCTGCTTCACAAATTGTGGAATTGGTAATTAAATATGACAATCAAGCAGGGAACAAAAAATTGGCATAAAAAAAGCGCCGACCATTTGGTCGGCGCTTTTTCAAAACCAATCAACTGAATTACTGACTAACTATTGTGTATGTAACTGTAAGCGAATAATTTCCTGAAACCAGAGATGAATAGTCTGCATCGGTATCGTTCATGCTCAGCGAGTAAGTCAACGGATATCCTTTATTGCTTCCGCTTTCGGTATAAGCGCTCTTAATTCCTGTTACCACATCGACCCCCGAACCTGTGATGGTAGTTGCTCCATTTACCGGAGTGCCTTTATTTCCTTTTCCGTTACCATTATAAGCCCCAACCGCAACTAAAAGCGATACTCCATTAGGAAGATTGCCGCTTGTGATGGCCGAAGTAATTTTGCGGGTTGAATTCGAATTGGCAACTACGGATGTGAAGTTTAACCAAAGATTGCTGTTGGTTGCTGAAAAAGAAAGAGCGTTTCCGGCAATTTCGGGCTTTGCAACTGAAAGGGTAACTGCTTCATTTCCGGCTATCCCTAACATAGCTACTTCAGGTACTTGGATGGTGACATTGTGTGACTTTTGATTCTCTTGTGCAAATAATACTGTTGAAAACAAAATTAATGCTGCGAAAGTTGATAATAAATTTTTCATAATTGTTTTGTATTTTAAATTGTTTGTAAATTCTCTTTATTCTTCTTAGCGTCGAAAACATAAAGCAATATATATGCCTAAGGAACAATAAATTCATATATATCTGATTATTAATGCATTAAACATTCGAAAAACAATAAGATTCTTCTCAAAACAGGAAATGGATTCCCAATTCAGGAATCCATGTATTTTAGGGAAAAAACCAGAAAACAGATTTTAGATATTATCTGGGTTGATCCTTCAGGTAATCAGCCGCTTCTTGCAGTTGCGCATACCAATCTTCGCCATATTTTCTGATCAGGGGTTCTTTCAGAAATTTGTAAAGCGGGAGTTTTTGTGCACGGCCGCATTCACGACCTGCCTTGCAAATATCGAGCTGCTGGTAGTTTACTGCATCGAAACGCTTATATGCGGTAATACGGATGGGGAAAAGGTGACATGACACAGGCTTTCTGAAAAGTAACTTACCTTCAGTCCATGACTTTTCGATGGTACATTTTAAAATCCCGCTCTCATCGAAAAAGGAATATGCACACTGCCGGTTATTTACCAGTGGAGTAACCAGATCGCCATCTTTATCGATAACCGAAAAGCCCTGTTTTAGTATTTCTTCCTTATGTATCCCGGAAAGATATACTTCGAAAACCGGATAATTCTTTTCAATTTCAATGGCTTCTTCGCTGGTAAGCGGTGCTCCCGAATCCCCTTCGATGCAGCAAGCACCTTTGCATCGAAACAGATCACACAAAAAAAACTCCCCGAATATATCGCGGCTGACTATGGTGTGGCCAATTTCAACCATTTAGACTGATTCGATCAATACTTTACCAGTCATTTCAGCCGGCTTTTCCAATCCCATTATTGAAATCAATGTGGGGGCCACATCGGCAAGTATTCCGTTTTGCAGTTTGACACCGCTTTTATCACCCACATAAATACAGGGAACCGGATTATGGGAATGTGCTGTATTGGCCGATCCGTCTTCGTTAACAGCATTATCAGCATTACCATGGTCGGCAATAATCAAAACTTGGTAACCATTAGCCCGGGCGGCCTCAACTACTTCTCTCACACATTGATCGACTGCTGTTACCGCCTTGTAAATAGCCTCATATACACCGGTGTGACCAACCATATCGCCATTGGCAAAATTGAGTACCACAAATTCGGCTGATTGCTTGTTCAATTCAGCAACAATTGCATCTTTCACCTGAGGGGCCGACATTTCGGGCTGATAGTCGTATGTGGGCACTTTGGGCGATTGTACCAATATTCTGCTTTCGCCCGGAAACTCGACCTCTTGTCCGCCACTGAAGAAAAAAGTAACATGGGCATACTTTTCAGTTTCGGCAATCCGGATTTGTTTCAGGCCAGCCTTTGAAACTACCTCACCGATTGTATTGGTAACATTGTCTTTATCGAAAATAACATTCACGTTTTTAAAATCGGCTTTATAGTTGGTCATGGTAAACCACTGTAGGGGCATGGTATGCATCCCGAACTCTGGCAGGTCTTTCTGAGTAAAGGCTATTGTGGTTTGCCTGAGCCTGTCGGTACGGAAATTAAAGCATATCACTACATCATTTTCTTCGATTTTGGCCAATGGTTCACCATTCTGGTCAACCACAACAATTGGCTTAATGAACTCATCGGTAACCCCTTCGTCGTAACTTTCCCTGATGGCGGCCAATAGATCGGTATTCGGTTTTCCTTTTCCCTGCGTATAAAGGTCATACGCAAGTTTCATCCTGTCCCAGTTTTTATCGCGGTCCATGCCATAGTACCGGCCAATTAGAGAAGCAAATTTGCCATTTGTTCCAGCCAGATTTTTCAGATCGTCCTCAACAAAACCATAACCTGATCGTGGATCGGTATCGCGTCCATCAGTCAGGCCATGTATGTAAATATTATCCAATCCCATATCTGTACCTATCTGACATAGCGCTATCATATGTGTACTCAAAGCATGCACCCCGCCGGGGCCTATCAACCCGATAAGGTGTACTTTCTTGTTATTCTCTTTAGCGTAATTGAAGGCTTTAACTACCTGAGGCTCGTTCCATAGTGTCCGTTCTTCGATGGCTTTGGTGATTTTCACCATATCCTGATATTTAATACGGCCGGCTCCAATATTTAGGTGCCCAACTTCGGAATTGCCCATCTGCCCGTCAGGAAGTCCCACATTTCGTCCACAGGTGAGCAACTGCGAGTGGGGATGTTTTTCGATCAGTGAATCCATAAAGGGTGTGGGAGCTGTGGCTATGATATCTTTTTCACTTCCGTCGCCAATTCCCCAACCATCGAGAATAATCAGAATTGCTTTCTTATAATCAGCCATGATATATTTTTATGTTCGTTAATATCTCAGATTTTGACAGACAAAATTATCGTTTTTTCGGCGGTAAACATTTAATTGTATGTGGTTATCAAATTAAATTAACAATTAGCACAAAAAAACTGTATGGTCATGCGCAACCCATAATCGAAAAAAATCATCTATCTTTGAAAAAACCAATACTATGCAATTTCCATGATTTCAAAAACACAAACCGTTATGCCCGCCTGAACTTACGGGCAGGAATAATATTTCTCATGGAAATTCCCCGCCAGAACGTTTCAGGCGGGATGGCATCCGACAATTTAAAAATGAAACAATATAAGATGAAATGTGTATTAATCCTTTTCCTGTGTATAGCTTTTGGGGGATGCAAAACTGGAGAAGTTGACTATCTGACAGCCCATGGCGACATAAAGATTTTTGTTGCAGCACCTATGACCCGTGAAGCAGCATTAAGCAATGATTTTAACGACTGGGCGCTTGAGGATGTACCATGGATTGATAGACATGAAATTGATTTCTACGATTGGTCAGCAAATATGTTCTACCTGAGACGGGATAAAGAACGCCAAAAGTATGAAGGACGTTATTTTGTGGTCACTTCCGAAAGTAAACGTTTATTTTATGGATTCTTTTTCCCGATTTACGCCTCTTATATGCCCCCCTCGCCTTCAATATTGGCATTCGATAATTTTATATATCCATTAAACCTGGTTGAACTGGGAGGGTTTTACAGTCTGGATCAAAAAATAACACACCAGTCGGATGAATTCAGGAGAGCATTATCAGATGCCGGATTGTTAAGGGAAGGCATTTCAGTAAACCTGCTGGACGTGCAGAAATCGGGAACCGGAAAAATTTTATATACCTACAAAGTAACCAACAGCGATAGGGAAACGCTATTGATTCCCGATCCGGATAAGATGGGGGCTGACAGGTTTCATTACATTACCAATGGTATCACCATGAGCGACGGAAAGTTTCATCACTATACAGGGAGTTCGACACACACACCTTTTAATAGCTTCGATGATTCTTGGTACTATGCCCTGAATCCTGGAGAATCGATAACCAGGAGCATAACCCAGACAGGGTTTGATCCAATCCCCGATGGACCTTATAGCTGTTGGTTCACCTTTCCGGGGCATATAAACCGCAACAAACACTACAGGCAATATAACGGAAGGATTTGGGTGGGTAGGATCAGAACAGAGAAGTCCATTACTTTCTGAGGAGTTTTTTTAGAAGAGTACATTGATTCAGTGATCAATCCTCATAACCTGTTATTTACAATGTTGTTGTAGATTGAACCAAACTGCAACCTTAGCCCTACACCGCTATATAATGCAAATGTTGAAGGCAATTGCACCTTATTGAGCAGGATATCTTCGAGGCTGGCTTCAGTTTTTGGTAAATTAATCTGGTCGTGGATGTTTTCGGCCCTGAAATCGAAAAGAACCGACAACCCTTTGACAATACGTACCGAAAGGTTGGTATTAAATGAAATGCGGTGTTTACTCCAATCGTCGATCATGCTTGTCCCGTTAAGGGTCGATTCAACTTCGCCCCAGGTATTAATTATCTGAAGGTTCAGGCGCAGGTTTTGTTCAAAGTAGGCATCCTCCATACGGCTGAATATTGATTCCTGATAATACTTTTTCCATTCGGGCCCCAGATAATAGGCAATGGTAAACACTTTCCTGTCGGATATATCCCATGGAAAAATATTGTATTCGATGGCTGGCTTAATGGTGGTTGAATAGAGGGTATTGTCGTAGTTGCTTTTATAATAGCTGTAAAATGCCCCTACCGACCAACGTTCGGTTATACTTTTCACAGCCGATGAGTTTACAAATGTTGAAGCGTTTTCGGAAATATAGCTGGTTCCCCCGCTGATGTATTCCCGTTTTCGTTGTGTAAGCCTTGCCGAATTACGGAATTTCCAATCGTGTGTTACTTTATCTGCCCTAAAATTATAACTATAATTGTAACTTTTACGGCTTTTCTCCAGGTTCAGGTCGCCGGTAACATCGCCCCTGAAAGTCCAGTTCCGCCAGGGATCTTGTACCAATACCTCATCGGTTTCCTGGCTTTCCCGGTATCGGATGGTAACATTTTGTCCTGCTTTGGTTTGGTTAACATAGGGCATTAATCCCATTTTAAGTGTATTCACTATTATCAGGCGCGATTCGTCGCGGGTATTGACCGGGGTTGTCGAACACGACAAAATGAAATCGCCTATATTATCATTGTTAACACTTTTGAAGTGCATGGTGTAAACCGATCCTCCGGCACCGCTCGAACGTTGATTGATAATTACATGGACATCGGAATTTGCCGGTTCTCTGACAAAATCTACAAATCCCATATTTTTGGTCATAAAATCCCAGTCGATTGAAATCCCTTCGATAAATACTTTTACTTTTCCATTGGGTTCAATGGCAATTTTTTTTGAATCCAGCCCTGGTGAATTGCTTCCCTGAGAATTAAAGCCTGAAACAACTAACCACAAAACTGCCAAACAAAAATTTATAATATTCTTCATTGTTTTTTGATTTTTGAAAAATAATAAAAAAAAAGGGGGACCTTATTTATTGCAATCCCCCTTTCGAAATATTAATAATCGTCGTCTTCACCATCATCCTCTTCAGGCAAATCCTCAGCTTCGTCTTCTTCTTCCTCATCGGCCGCAAATTCCATATCGGGGTATTTATCTTCATACTCTTCCCTGACGTGGTCTTTGAGGAAACCATCATCATCGTAATCGTCATCGTCTTCTATAATCCTTTCAGCTTCACTCAGTGTCATCCTGATCAGGTAATATTTGTCTTCGGTTTCGAATGGAAGGGCGCTCACATTTTTTCCATCTTTATCGAAATAGTAGATCAAATGATCGCTGAACCCTGCCGGATAGACCAGTTTTATCTGTTCCTGTATAGAAGCATCCAGCTTGTCGTAATCTTTAATTACCCTCGGTTTGTTCTGGCTCATAATTTAAAATTTAAATCAGATTAACTTTTCTGTTTTCAAGGTCATCAAAAATGACCGGTATTGACGGGGTGAAAATAGAAACTTTTTTATAAAAAAACCATCCTTCGAAAAATTTCAGAAAAATTTCAAACCGGATTTACTATTACTTTGACCGGATGGTGAGCTTAACATTCTGATTAAAATCCCCATTTTTTAATGATACAATATAAAATCCAGACATCCAATTACTTACATCTATTGCCCAATCAATGGGTCCCATTTTGAAACCATCCACTTTATGGGTATAAACCCTGATGCCCGATGCATTAAAAATTGAAACCGTCGATTCCCTACTATTTCGCTGTGAAAGGCGCAATGTTATGTTATTGTAAGCCGGATTAGGGAATACCATCAGTTCAGGCAATTTTTTATCCATTTCGGGTTTATTACCCAAAATGGATCTGGTACCCGAAGCAACAAGCGCTGTAACCGACAACGGTGGCAGGCTTATAGAAACCACATTATGGACGACATTGGTTGTACCGGATTTCAGTGCGTTTTGTGTTTTTGAAACAAATGTTTCGTTTGCTCCCAGGCTGTTTATACGGAAATAGGATATGGCCTTCTGGTCGAATGTAAAATTGTTTACTGAAACATTTGCTGTTTTTACCTGATCGGTGGAACGGTTTACCAGAACAACCGATACAGAGTCACCTGCAGCATTAATGGTTGGGTATGCCGATACAAATTCCTCCTGCCCCGAAACCGAAGGGAGGTAATCATTGTGGCTGAAGCGTGTGAAGAGGTGCAGAATTTCCCACATTCCTACTTTCCAATCCCAGGGTGTAAATAATTCAACACCTTGTTTTGCAAACTCGCCTAACATGGATGCATACCAAACCGCAATAACGTTTGGATCGCTTGTGTTTACCGAAGTTTCGGTAACCCCGAAGGTAACCCCATGGTCTTTACCCATATACTGTTCGAGCCAATCGGCACATCGTCCAAAAATATATTCTTTATTGATGGAATTGTCCCAACCGCTGGCCCCTATCCGTTTCACCCCGTTGGCTCCCGGATATACATAATTCCTGTCGAAATAAACCCTGTGTGATTGGACAATGTCTTTCGCATTGGTTTCGCCCGGGTAAAAATGAATATCAAGCACATCGAGCAGGCGGATGCCACTTTCTGCCTGTTCTTCGGCTATCCGTCTGATGAAATATTCGAGCCAAACATGGTTCCTTCCTTTGTATAAAATCCGGTTTCCGTTCCAGTTGTACCATTGCCATTCGTTGGCAGGAACCGGGCCGGCCAATTTGATATCCGGGAAAATTGCCCTGGCTTTTTTTGCTGTTTCAAAATAGCGTTGCATAAACTCTTCAGCCGGAATCATGACCGGCATAACATCATCGTGGGTGCCATTCCATATTTCGGGCTCATTGTCCATGTTCCAGTATAAAAACCGGGTTGGGTCAAGATCAATGCCACCTTCACCAAACCAATATTTCAGAATCCCAACAACCGAATCGGCCGGCCATTTCTCAAGGTACAGCTCCGGGTTTCCATCTTTGAGCGCTTTTCCTCCTCCTGCCGGATTAATTACGCCACCTCCTGCCAGATTTTGATGGACACCGTCCCACCATTTTGATTGGTTATATGCCCAGTCGCCAAAATTATGCGCATTGGTTTTGGCCGCCCACCCAATCAGCGACAATGTCCATAAACCTTGTGCATGAGGCAGGTTTTGCTGCAAGGTACGGGCTGCATAATTCCAATCCTGGGCATAGACATTATTGTACCAATCGGGGTGGCTGCTCATTCTCCTACGCCAGTTGTATTTTGTTGAATTGTTGCCGCCTCCTTCCCTCAGCATGGTTACACCGGCATCGCGCAACCGCTGCCAATGAAGAGTAGCCACCGGACTTGATATACTTTTCGACAGACTGTTGTTGCGGCCATAAATCCAAGGCGAAATTGGTTTTGGGGTGGCCGATGCATCAATGGTAACCCGCACTTCGTTCTGCGAAACAGTTTCGAATACAAATGCAAACAATGCAAATGAAGTGACCATCAGCAATCGGTAAAAAATTTTCAGGCTCATAACTCTATCAATTGGTTCAGGCCAAAAATAGGAATTGTATTTGTTCTAATGCCCCCTTGTTGTAATATTAACAATTAAAAAGTGAATTATTTCTGATATTTCATCTTTAGAATCCGGCCAACGAAACAATTCTCATCGTTACACATCATGCACTGATAACCTTTTTGCTGCATGGTTTTACCCATTCCAATGATACCGCTGACCGATTTAAGGGGCATCATCAGTGACGATTCCGAAAGGGTTACCCCACAAAAACCTTCAGGGAAAAATGTAAAAAGAAGTTGTTGCTCAGATACACTCCAATCGCAATAACCGGGACTAAAAGGATCGGAAATTCCCCAACCATTAAGTCTTGCTGATTCTTCAATCCGGTCAATCAGTTTATCGACGGCTTTTTGGACAATTACTGACCCAAATGCATCATAAACGTAGCTGAGAAGATGATCACCCTTTTGGGTTAATCCGGTAATCCGCCTGCTGATACCTTGCCCTGCCGATGCCAGAAAAAATCCGATTGCTTCCGAACCTTTTAACTGGTTAAACACAATTTTTCCGGGGTTAAACGAAATCCCATCGATAACTATAGTATTTGATGCTTCTTTGAATACGGGGTTGTCAATGACCACGTAACCTGTCGAAACATTGCACAGCGCAGGCATTTCTTCATAAGCTTCGGCCATATATGACGAAAAAGGTTCAGGCGCTTTACCTGATTCAAAGCCCATAAATTCTTCGGCATAACTGAATACACCGTCCAGTTCATCCAAATTAAAATCAAATTGTAGCATGATGAATGAATAATTATACGATGATTGAGAATAATTCAATACAATCAGGATTGAAGGATGCAAATATAGTACGGTACATTGCCGGTATTACGATTTTTGTTTGTATTAAGTGCATCTTGTTATAAAATACCTCCTTTCGACGGCTTAATTCCAAAACGATTCCCTTGCTGATGCAGCAGGATATTCTTTTGCATGTGTTTGACATAATGCAATGCTTTATCTTTGATACCAGGCCATTTAGCTATTAATACAATCAATAGTCAGTTCAGGAATCCAAAATTGAAATTTGCCCTGTAGGCATTTACCTCGCCATGCTCATAGAAAGCAGGTTATGGTACGGTGTATTTACTGTTATTTCGCACCCTGCCGATAGGATATACTTCTGTCCTGCCATGGAACGCACCATTTCAGCAACCCGATTGTCAATTTCACCGGGGTGTAAATCCTGTACCAGTACCGGATTAATATTTCCACATAGTATGGGGCCAGGCCCCACTATTTCGCGGGCATAATGCATATCAACCATGTGGTCGAGGTCGAGAATATCCACATTCAATCTGGCAATCGAGGGCAACAGATGGGTAATATCACCGCAGATGTGCAGTTTTACACGTGCACCTTTTTCATGGATAAATTGAATGATTTCGAGGTGCCTGTCCAACACATACAAATCGTAGGTTTCAGCATCAATCTGTGAGCAGATGGCGTCTCCCATACCAATCACATCGCATCCGGCATTTATTTGTGCCAGGGCAAAATCTTTAGCTGTGATCACACATTTGTCCATCAGCAGGTTACAAAAATCGGGATCCATCATCAAATGGATGAGCATTTCGGAAACACCTGCCAGGTCGCAGGCTTCGGCAAGGGGGCCTTCAATCCATCCGATTACAGGCACTTCGCCCCTGAGTACTTTCTGAAACAATTCGGTACCGCGGATACGGTCTAAAGTTCGTTCTGATTTATATACATCGGGAATTTTAAGGTTATCAGCATCGTTGTATGTCGAAACCAGTATATTCTCCCTGCGTGGCACTTCCTCATCAGGGAAGCTGATTTTTGCCCCGAAAGCTGCTGTTTCGCGGTAGGGATCCGATATTAGCCCCACCATATCGGTATCGAAATACTCCATACAACGGATATTGCAATCGACCAGTGTGCGGTAATCGGAAGCAAATTTCCCATAAGTGGTTCCGGCAAACCTGGCTGCAAAATGCATAAGTATTGGCCTGAAAAGTATCCTGTCAGGGAGTATCCCTTGTGCCAGTTCATTGAAAATCTGTTTTTTTGATTTCATAACCCAATTCCAGGTATTATTTTATTATATCATCTTTTCATTACGGCTCAATCTCCGGAAACCGGATGTTTGTCTGTTTACCTATCCTTATATATCTCCGGCTTTTCAGAGTTTCAGTTTGTCCGGCAGGAGTAAATTCAGTGGTTATCAGGTAACCTCCTGTTTCTGACGGAAGATTGAGTACCACCGGGAAGTTTGTCCTTGAATATGCCCCTATAGCAATTTCATGTTGCTGCTGACTGACGATTTTACCATTGGCATTCAGCATAAAGAGTTTCAGGTTGCCTTTAACTTCAGTTTTCTGGTCGTTTACCCCGGTAAGGAGGAACGCAAGTTGCTGTCCGGGTTCATAGTTCCCATTGGGAAAGTAGCGCTGGTCTGCCAGGTCGATAAAAACATTGGCCGGTGCAAAAGCATGCCTGAACCAGTGGAGCGACAATCCTTGTTCCAGATCTTTTATGTGGTTCATATACCAATCGCCTGTATAGCCATAATTATTGGTCAGGTGGGTAAATGCCAGCACGCCTGCCATTGTCTTCTCAGCCCTTATCCATTCGGTTTCGCATTGCACCCAGTATGCCTGAAATTCGCGGCGTTGTTCGGGCGTTGCATTCTCTCCCACCAGCAGGTCGTAGGCCTTTTTGGTGAGTTTGGCAGGTTGTCCGTTTCTCCAGAGCCAGTTCCAGCCATATTCGTTCACCAGTTGGGCAGCTGAAGCATCGAGGTGTTTCAGGTGACCGCGTTCCCAATCGTTGAGTTTGCCAAGCCTGTATGGGTTCCTTTTCAGGTAATCAGCTGGGTCGGGCGAATTCATCAGTCCCCATCCTGCGCGGTAAAGATGAGGTTCGTCGATGGGATCTTCGTGAACCAGGTCTTTGGCTTCCATATACCCTGCATCCCATATCCGGGTGGGGTCGAGTGCCTCCAGCTCAGGGATCAGCACATTGCCGATAAACGAATTCCAGTTTTCGTTGATGGCATCCCATATCACTATGCTAGGGTGATTGCCGTCACTCCACACCCAGTCGGTATATTCTTCCCTGATCTGTTGGTCCCAGCCGTGGTTTTGCCAGTAAAGCCATTCGTTCTGAAAAACCATTCCAAACTCGTCGGCAAGGTCGTACCAAAAACCGGGAACAATACCCACGCATATCCGCATGGCATTCCAACCAATACTTTTCGGGTCGTCGATCAGCATTTTCTTCACCCATTCGCGGTCCCAGGGCAATTCCTTACAGTCGGGGTCTTCAAAGAAACGGTGAAGTGTGATGTTGCTCCCCCGAAGGTAATACTTTTCGTTGTTGAGGTAAAAGAATTTCCCCCGCCGCTCAAAATTGCGCATCCCAAAAGTTGATAATGTTCTGTCGGACAACTTATCCTTATCATACAGGCGGATTTCAGCTTCGTAAAGAAAGGGATTTTCGGGCGACCATAAAGTAAATTCTGTAAAAGGCAAATTTACTTCTAACTGTGTTTCGTTGTCACGGACTGCCTGACCTGATATTTCTGCTTTGGCCACCTGTCGGCCCGATTTTTTTTCTTTTATGAGTATTTCAGCTTTTATGGCATCGAGCATCGGGTCGCCATACATAATCTGTTGCGGATAGAAACTCCTTATCAACAGTTTTACTGTTATCGACTTTTCTGCAACCGACGGAAGTACCAGGTTTTTCAGAATTTTCTGCTTGCCCGAAAACGACAGGAATACATCGTCCCAGATGCCGGGAATATAATTGGCTTTTTCTTTGTCGGTGCTGCCGGCAGCCCATGGGGGCAGCCATATGCGCTCACCAACCCTGACGAGGATTTCGTTGGGCTGGCCTGGTTTCAGCGCATGGGTAATTTTCATTCGGATGGGCGTGTAACAGGCCACCGATTGCCCCATATCATGTCCATTCACATATACCTGGGTTACATATTTACTTTTCAGGAGGGTGAGCATCACTTCGGTGCCGCCCAAATCGGAAGAGATATCCACAATGCGCCGATACCAGCTGTAACGTGGTTCGTAATCTATATCACGGTAGTCTGAAGCTTCCTCGCTTTCAACCTGGTCGGGCCTTATGAAGAGTTTGTCGTAGGCATCAATATTGGGTTCGGCCAGGTGAATCAGTCCCGGCACCGGGCATTTCCGAGTAAACTTAGCAGGTGGAAATGCAGTTTCGGTTTGTTCAAAGTCCCAAAGACCGTTTAAAATGATTTTCCGTCCTTCGTTCTGTCCCCGTGATAAACCCTGAACAGTTATAAAGATCAGGAAAAGCAGGTTGATTTTTATCTTCATTTCGGTATGGATTTAAGTGAAAGTTTATTGTTTCATCCCAAAAATAGCAAAAAGAAAGCCAACACCAAACTGAATTTTTTCCTGAGCAAAATAAACATTATAAGGATTTTATCGTGTTAATCTTTTATTTTAAAACAATAAAGTCAACCGGTTTGGGAAGGAAATCATCGATGCCAAATTGCATGGCCTGACCTTAGGGGCTTTTTTCAGAAACAACCAATACCATTGAGTTGCCTGATCGGGGCACCCTGGTATTCTCGCCAAATATCCTGTTATCATGAAATTTCCATGATTTCAGGAACACAAACCGTTATGCCCGCCTGAACATACGGGAAGGAATAATATTTCTCATGGAAATTTCCGCCAGAACGTTTCAGGCGGGCTGGCATCCGACCATTAAAAAACAAAACAATTTATACGGAGGAAACTGAAATGATACGTCCAAACCTTCTATGACCATCTTATCCGGTCGCCTCTTCTTAATCTAATATCACTTTTGAAATAATCATCCCCGAAAACAACCCTCCACTCATCATTGATCGCCTTCACAACCAATTGTAATTCCACTCTCCCTGTTTCGCTTCCAAATTACTATTTTTCTGGGAGAAAATGTTTCCTATGAATTGATAAGATACCTTAAAGCACAATCAGGATACTCGCAATGATTCTTTTGTACAACCTAGCATTATTTTTCAAATAGTAAGATTTAATTGTTTAAATACAGATTACTTAATTTATTCAATGCAAGACAAAAAATATTTTACGCACATATAAATTGCTAAATATTAATTTGTTATATACTCAAATCAAATGGATTCAAAAAAAGACATATTTAGACATTATTGTATTTATTTAATTGTGTTTAGGTGCTATTTTGTTTATTAAAAGGAGCTCAATTAAAAATTACAAAATAATTGAACCATTAAAATCCTCGAAATAAAGAAATATTTCACCCGGTAAAATTTACTTTAACGGGTGAAAACTCTTTCAATCAGTTTACTATTGCCGCAATAGCCGCCCCGATGAGGCTCGAATTTTCCACTTCCACAATTTCGTAATAGCGCTTTTTATCGCCGCTAAAATACTCCTGCAGGAAAGTTTCAAATTTCGATTGGAAATCTTTTAACTTGTAAAAGGTTGTTCCTTCAATGGTCATTAGCACCGGTTTATCGGCCGATTTTGCCTTTCCGGTTTTCAGGATTACTGCAGCCAGGTTGGCTGCTACCAGCTTTGCTGCCCGGCCAATGAGCCCTTCCACAATATCGGTTGCTGTTTTGCGATCTTCATCGGTAAGCAATGCCATGGCAAGTTGATTCTGCTGAAGTTCAACCCCACAAACAAATTTGTTCACCTCTTCAGAAGTCAGTTCAGGGAGCGCTGAAATTCTTGCAATGGTTTCACTGGAAAAAAGCCCTTCGGAAGCTGCCTGTTTAAGTGTAGTGGTACATAATCCTCCAAAATATCCACCCGAGAACATTTTTTCAAATACGTAACGTCCCGGATTTTTGGTTTGCCTATCGAAAAGCAGGTCGATGTCGGTACGGGGAGGTTTCCCGAATGCACCCGATTCAATATTGATAACCTGACTTGCCCCTGACTTAAGGTCTGGTGTTTTAAGAATGTTATCGTTTAATTCGATATAAGCGGTATTGGTGCCGGTTCCAAGAATAAACCCAATGTAAGTATCGAAATCCCTTCCGGCAGTGGCTGCCTTTCCGGCCAGCAAGGTGGCTACGGTATCGTTGAGTACCACGAGTGGTTTTCCCGGGGTATCCAGAGCTTCGAGCAGGTTGTGGCCTACCATTTCACCGATTACCTCAGGCGCTTTTATCTCTTTGCTCCATTCGAGCAGTTTTCCATCCTTGTCGGGAAAAATTTCTACGGCATACGAAAAACAGAAACCTATTTTTTCAGCTGCATTTTTATATTCTTCGAGGTAGCCGGCCATAGTTTCAAAAAACTCCTTTTTCCCCAGTTCCTTGTCAATGGCAGGCATTCTTCCGTTTTTCAGGTTTCCGCAAACCATTTTCAGGTTGTTGTCGAAATAAACCGTTGCAGTCCTGAAGTTGGTACCCCCTGCGTCAATAGCCACCACTTTCTGGTTGGGCACTAGTTCATTATCTGTCTCAATGTAAGTCGGTATCATCCTCAGGGAACTTTCCTTACCGGCCAGGCCGGCATCCATCTCACTCAGAAAAATATCGACCACCTGTTGCATATCCACATCGTTGGCAGTCATTTTATGGGCTTTTAAAAATTCAATTGCTTTTGTCATTCTTCAGATTTTTATGATTTTTTCATTTTGATTATTACAATCACCATTTTTTAAGATTTTTTGGTGGTTGCATCCACCAAAATAATTATATTCTCCTATATCTTCCTCGAATTCATTAACTAAAGTACGTTTTCGAGTTTAAAAACCCATGCATAGTTACAGGGATTATTGGCAGGGGTAACCACAGGTGGAATAATGGTGATTTGTCTGGCAGAAGTTTGTGTCCTGATCGCTCCATTAAACCCAAATAAACTAACCTTTGATGGACGGATTATACCTTGTATGGCAAAAGGTTTTTCGGGGAAAATGGTGCAAAGCACATACAGGTCTTTCCCTTTCCTTGTAAAATAGATATTAGCCAGATTTTTATTAGCCGCGGCGCCTTCCCATTTCCGGGTATCATAAATGGCTTCTCCATTTACCTGGAGCCAATCGCCCATATCAATAAGGCGTTGCTGCTGGATGGCAGGAATGCGGCCATCGGCTGTTGGTCCCACATTGAGCAAAAGGTTTCCTCCGGCTGCCACCTTTTCGATGAGCAGATGTACCAGCGCTTCGGAGGTCATATAATTATCGGGCGTTTCAATCTGGTTATACCCAAACGAAGTGCCAATACCGCGGCACTCTTCCCAGGGATGGTCAACATTCCCGATGCCCTGTCCATTGTGCACGAGATCATATTCAGTAGTGTAGTATCCTCCGTGGGCCCCGCGTGTTTCTTTTCCCCAACGGTCGTTCACTGCAACCCTGTCTTTTACCGGTGAATCATTATAGAGCCAGGCAAGGAATTCAGTACTTTTCCACTTCTCACTTGGGTGGTCCCATTCGCCATCGGTCCATACAATATCGGGTTCGAAGCGGGTTACCAGATCTTTCAGTTGCGGAATCATGTGGTCGTCAACATACTTTTCAAGATTGGAGCGGTACAACGGGTTAAACCATTCGTACAGAGAATAATAGAACCCCATACGGAGGCCGGCATCTTTAACGGCTTTGGTGAGTTCGCCACAGATGTTGCGATGAGGCCCGATATCCATGCTGTTCCAGTTCCAGCTTTGCGCACTGGGCCAAAGTGTAAAACCTTCATGGTGTTTCGAGGTTAGAACAACATACCTGGCACCTGCCCGCTTAAACAATTCGGCCCATTGGGCAGGTTCAAAATGAGGTGTTTTCCACATGGGTGCAAAATCCTGGTAAAGAAAATTTTTCCCATAGGTGGCATTATGATACTCCCTGAAAAGCTGTCCGGCTTTATCGTTGGTGTTCATAATGCGCCACCAATACCATTCGGCATATTTGGAATAAATACCGATATCGGCATTGGCAGGTGCCCAGGCCGGTACAGCATATACGCCCCAATGAATAAAAATACCGAACTTCACATCGCTGAACCATTGCGGTATAGGCCGGCTGTTGATCGACTCCCAGGTGGGTTGAAAGGGTTGCGCCATGGCTGCCGATACCATCGAACAGAAGATTAAGGCTAAAATTGTATGTTTCATTTCAGTAAATTATTTTGTTCCATTAAATTCCTTTATTGCATCAATCATTGCAACCAGGTTAGCAACAGGGACATTTGCCTGCACATTGTGCACGGTATTATATACAAATCCCCCGTCCCGATTGAATATTTCACACAACCGCAGAACCTCTTCCCGAACCTTTTCCGGAGTTGCATAGGGCAGGGTAACTTGCGTGTCGATACCCCCGCCCCAGAATACCAGGTCTTTTCCATAGGTTTTCTTCAGGTGCAGCGGGTCCATTCCTCGGGCATTAATCTGCACCGGATTAATAATATCGAACCCGGCTTCTATGAAGTGGCTCATCAGTCCTTCAACTGCTCCACACGAGTGTTTGAATGTTTTCCATGGGGTATTCAGGTGTACCCAGTCATTGATGCGTTTATAGTAGGGTAACCAAAGACTATCAAAATCTCCGGGTGCACAGAATGCCGATTCCTGAGTCCCGAAATCGGTTCCGCAAATAAAAACCGCATCAATATTGCCGCCGATAACTTCGTATAATCTTCTGAAATTCTCCAATGCAATCTCTGTTTGCCGGTCAAATATTTCACGGATATAATCGGTGCGGCTGATGGTGCTCATATACCATTCGGCCACGTCGCGAATACCTTTGGGGTGCTTAAGCTGAAGACCGGGTACCAGGGCAATGTCGCCGAGTGCTGTTCCTCCCAAAGCGGCAATCACAGCTTTGCCTGTTGCACGGGCTTCTCGTGCCGATGTGGCCCAGAACTGCAGGTCTTCATCAGAAACCAGTCCGAATTCTTCAAGGTTATCTTCCACGTTCAGGTTGTTGTCGTCAATGGGTTCCTGCCTGATCACCGCATCGAAGAAATAACCGGCAGTGGGCATCCTTCCTGCCGGAGGTACCGATAGATCACCCTGGGGATGGATCAACAGGTCGCCGTTTGAATCGTACGAAGTATTAAACCCCGATGGCAGAAGTACCTCCTGCCCCCAGAAAGTTTTGAAGGTTTTGAACGGTGCGTGGTTATAAATCCCGAACATATTGTTACGTCCTCCGGCGCCAACCACATCAATGCCAATAATTTGCTGTAACTCCTCATCAACCTCGCCCAGCATCTGAAAAGGCTCTATAACACGGATCGGACGTTTTTCGAGCCCGAAGTATTGACGTAGGCGTTCAACAGCCATTACATGGATACCGGTAACGCCGGTGGAGCCCATATCGACTACTACCTTCCCTGGCGATTGATGGTTTACGGTTTTGAGAAATAGTTCGTGTGGAGTCATAATTGTAGTTTGTTTTTAATCTATCTGCTTATCTTTATTTTATCGAATCCCATGCGATCAATTGGACCAGGAATGGGATGTTTCCCTTTACGCAGGTTTCCAGAATAATCGGCATTAATTTCAAGGGGAGTTCCATCAGGGTTTGTAAAGCCCTGCCCTGTAACCAGTGTATTTCCAAGCAAAGCTGAGTTTACTTTCGGTGTATTCATTCCTGATAGCTTCAGGTCCATTTTTAAGCTGAAAAAAATATCCTTCCCTTCTTCCCATATTTTTAATTCAGGGTCACCCCATATTTCCAACCGGGTGGGTTCATTGCGGAATAATCCTGCCTGGTTCATATATACATTGTAGCCTACATACATAGGAAGTTCAACTTTATTGTATGCGGCAAGTCCCGATTTTTGTCTGTCATTTTCAGGGTTTCCACTCATAAAGATATTGTTGTAGAACCGGTTATCGCCACATAGGGTTTGTTTCAGGCCGGCCAGTTCGGTTGAATGGGGTTTATGAAACGGGGTGTACCGATCCTGAGGCAACACCTCAATATTCCCTGCAAACAGGTTGTGCACATAGGCTCCTCCTTCAGAACAGTCGCGGAGGGAAAGCGGCGACAGCATGAAATTATTATCGACCAGATAAGGGCCGTGATTGACTTCGATAAACATATCGTCGGTTGTATTTTTATACATGAGGTTCCCTGTTACCCTTGTACCCTGCGTCATCCAGTCGAGCCACAAGCCACGCCCGCAGTTAACCAATACGTTGTTTCTGATGACCAAATCAATTGGGGCATGTATTTTAATTCCGCCCATTTCGTGCCCGGCAAACTGCCTTTTTGTCCAGATGTTGTATATGTAATTGCTCTCAATGAGGCTGAAAACAGCGCCCATACTCCCGCAAATCCCTGTTTGTTCGCAATTGAAAATGGTGTTGTTCCTTACAATATGGCTACCGATATTGCTTTTACTCCACCCCCGCTCAATGGCCCGGTGAATGGTTTCAACATAGCCTTCGGCCGAATCTTCGGAGGTATTGTCGAATTCGTCGCCATGCTTTCCAAGGGTTATTCCTGAGCATTTTGAGTCGCTGATCACATTGTTCTCAATTAACCACCCTTTGCTCCAGTTTGTTCCAATCAGGCCTATCTGTTCGGCAGTTGGCGGCGCCCACTGTGTGGCGGCATGGCTCATGAAAAAACCATTGATGGTGATATAATTTATCCCTGTGGTGTCTGGATAGAAACAACTGTTCCTGACGTTGATCTCGACAGTTTCGGAATTGGGATCGGCCCCCTGGAAATTGGCATACAGGTAGGTATTATCCTTATCGGTTTCGCAAAACCAGGTTAACATAGACCCTTCGGGGTTAGCCATGGCGGTTTTCATTTTCGGGTTAAAAACTTCAGAAACAAGGGCAACCTCCCACAGCGATTTTCCGTTCAGGTAAACCTCTCCGGTGTGATGCACCCTGCCCAGATTGTGGAACCAATCGCCCCTGATGATATCAGTATAAGGGTTGTAACCACCAAAAAAGGAGTTGGGAATTGCCTTTTTCCATACTGTTCCGCTTATTTTCTGCCAACCTTTGATAATTTCCGACCCTTTTATTTCGACCTTTTCGCCGGGAGCAGCCAGGTAAACAATCCGGTTTTCATTTGAAGTTCCTCGACTGGGAGGCACAATTTTTTCTCGATAAACCCCCTGTTTTACCATTATGGTATCGCCGGGCATGGCAATATTGGCTGCAGCCTGAATGGTCAATAAAGGTAATTGCGAAGTACCGGGGTTGGCATCATTGCCCGTTTTTGCAACAAAATAGACCCTTGCGTGCAATTGTGATACATACAAAATCAGCAAAATGAGTACAAAATGTTTCATCTCCTGTTTATTTTTTGGTCAGCTTAATTTCAAGTTGTTCGAGGGAAATGCCTTTTGTTTCGGGCAAATAACGGAAAATCACTAAAACGCCTGACAGACAGATGGTTGCATATATCCAGAATGTATTGGCAGCATTGAATTGCTCAACAAATACAGGAAAGGTAAGGGTAAGAAAGTAGCAGGCAGTCCATAGGGAAAAGGTCGCTACCGACATGGCCACCCCCCTTATCCGGTTTGGGAAGATTTCGGAAATTACCACCCATACGGTAGGTCCAAGTCCAAATGCGAAAAATGCCGGGGCTGCCAATAAAACCGAAATCATCCAGATACCATCGGTTTGTCCCCTAAGAAAAAGGAAACCGATGATTCCATAGCATACCGCCATTCCTGCGGAACCAATCAGCATCATGGCCTTTCGCCCGATGCGGTCAATCACCTGCATGGCAAGGATGGTGAATACAATATTGATCAGGCCAATCAGTGTGGTTTGGAACAGGGCATCATCGATAGCAAACCGGGCTTTGGCAAAAATATCGGGGGCATAAAAGAATATGACATTGATGCCCGACCATTGCTGAAACACGGCCAGAAAAATGCCGAGGAAAAGAATGAACCGGTACTTTTTCTGAAAGACATCTTTTTGCGAAGCCCTTTTTTCTATTCCTATAAGCGATTCTTTGATTTCAACCAATTCCATTTCGGCAAACTCGTCATTGGCAATTTTTTTCAATACCCTCCGGGCTTTTTCTTCATTTTTCCTTGCTACAAGCCAGCGCGGACTTTCAGGGATTACAAACAGCGCCACCATAAAAACAATGGCAGGTACAGCTTCGGCAGCAAACATCCATCTCCATGCATTGTCGCCGATTGGCAGCAAAAGGTAGTTCGAATAGTATGCCATCGAAATGCCGATAACGATGGTAAGCTGATTGATGGAAACCATGCGTCCCCTGACCTGAGCCGGTGATACTTCGGCTATGTACATGGGGGCCAGCACCGAGGCTCCGCCAACTGCAAGCCCTCCAAGAATCCTGTATATTACGAAAACCGGAACCGATCCCGACATGCCTGTCCCTACCGCCGAAACTGAAAAAAGGATACTTGTAACCAGCAATACTTTTTTCCGTCCATACCTGTCACCAAGTTTACCCACAAACGAAGCTCCAATAATGCACCCGATAAGAGCGCTGCTGACTACCCATCCTTTCATGGCCTCATTCAGTCCAAAATATTCCTGTATAAATGGGATAGTCCCCGATATCACTGAAATGTCGAACCCGAAAAGAAGGCCACCAAGTGCTGTGGCAACCGAAATGGTGAGCAAATAGCTATAATTTAGTTTCATCAGACCGATTTGGTTGAATTATACGAAAATACAAATTCATCTGGCATTTCCAGCCTACATTTCATTAATAATGATATAATCAATTTCAGTACCGGGTATGAAAGCGATTCGGAATAAATGGTGCTAAAATGTTCATCTGTAAAAAATTGTCTTGTTTTTTTATGGTCGGATGCCAGCCCGCCTGAAAGGTTCTGGCGGGGAATTTCCATGAGAAATGTTATTCCTGCCCGTATGTTCAGGCGGGCATAACGGTTTGTGTTCCTGAAATCATGGAAATTTCATTTTTTCCAATCCTCATTTAGTCTGTCAGTCTAACCAGGGTTTCTTGTGAAATTTCAGATTCAGGATCAAAATTTTTACCGGCCATATACACCTTCAGGCCATGCAGCAATTGAAGCGCCTCAGGCCGGCTCTCAATACGGGTTGCAAAGTCGATACCTGAAACGAGGATGCGGCCTCTCCCTAATCTTGCTTCGAAGATCAGTGCAAGCGGCCGGTTGGTGAACCAGTCATCGATTATCCTCACGATTGGCTGCATGTCTTTCATACTGCTTAAATCAATAGCGCTGCCGTGGTGCATAGCGTCCCACCACTGCCAGTTGCTGTGATATTCTGTCGGAAATCCGGCCAAAGCCGGATGGCTCGGATTACACAAAATCCCCAATGTGTGGGGAGCCTGCCCTCTTGTCCAGGCAGTATTCCAGAAAATACTCGAAAAGCCATTTTGTATATTACCTCCCATGGCCGGGTTAAGTTCTCCTTTTGGAATCGTAAGCAATACACTGCCACCATCTTCGAGAAACTTCAGGGTATTTTCATCTATTTTTTGAACAACCCTTATCTTTTCATCCCCTGCAACTTCTTCCTTCTGAGCTGGATAAACCCAAAAGTCCCAGTTATTACTGAATTTATCCACCGAAACTTCGAGGGAAAGTTGCTGAGCCTTTGAAAATTGGCTCAAAGGAACAGTAATATCGCCGAGTGCAAAACCGTTTCCAACAGTGATATCGGTTTCTGAAAGTATTCCTTCGTGTAAGATTTGTCCCGATTGACCAATAATTTTCCATTTGGGAACTGTAGATTTCAAGGCTAACTTGCCATAATGGGCTACCTCAACCGGAACAGCTAAAATTTCATTGTTGGTATAAATATGTTTAGGGAACCTGGCCAGGGGTACTGTTGTATTGCAGAACCTGCTGAATTCTTCGGGTGTGATATATCCTTTTTCTTCCCAGAAAGGATCAAGAATGCCGACCAATGCAGTACCCTGCCCTGGAAAATCGTGTATATCCAACAACTGGAAACCGCCAAACTCTTTGGTTCGCAAAGCAGCCTCAATATCGGCCTTGTAGCAAAGTGCCTGCAATTTTCCCGATGCCAGCAGAAAACTATCGGCAAGGTGGGCCATGCCGTTTTCAGCGAGGGTTTCCCTGAAAATTTCAAAATTACGGGCTTTTAGTACCCCATCGTATTTTTCAATTTCTTTAAAATTTGGATATACACACCATTGGCCAATTTCGTGGCTGACCACCGGCTGCGGAAACTGCATAATATAACCGCTCCAGTCGTAGTTGTTGCGGGGCGGTTCCCGGTTGATGATGCTGCTGAGCCCGGCTCCCCAAGCCTGAATGCGCGGTCCGGCATCGCTCATAAAGTCATTTTCGGGGATATTGGGCCATCCGGCTGCCGAAACATACAACCTGCGTGAATCCTGCGACTTCCAGTGAGTGATATACTCCGACAGAAAACTCCGGTGGTTTCGGCCACCCGGTTCATTCCCCGAAGCGAGCATTACAAACGAAGGATGGTTCCCGTAATGTTCTATCATTCGTGCAGTTTCTTCGTACAGATATTGGTCAAAAGGCTTTCCATCGCCCAGGGTGGTCGATTGATTGGGCCAGCACGATACCTCGGGTTGCAGATAGAACCCTGCTTTATCGGCAGCCTCGAAAGCTGCTTTGGGCGGGCACCAGGAATGAAACCTCATGTGGTTCAGCCCGTAAGTTTTGCAAATAGAAAAAATTCTTGCCCACGATTCCTTGTCAGTGGGTGGATAACCGGTTTTCGGGGAAATGGCACATTCGAGTGTTCCCCTCAGAAAAACCGGGCGACCATTAATGGTTAACTGTCTTCCTTTGGCTACAAAATTACGTAATCCAAAACAGGTTGCCCTTTTATCAGTTTTCCCCGATTCTTCATCCTTCAGTAAAACTTCCAGTTTATAGGTTGCCGTGTTAAACTCATCCCAAAGTTGTGCATTATCACCCAAAGGGTATTCAATCCTGATGATATTCTCAATGCCATCAAGGGTAAAATTTTTAGTTATCGGAGCAGGATTTCCCAAACCAAAGGCCGAAAATTTAATGCTGATTTTTCGGGATTCGCCGTTATAACCTGTAACAGTCAGCCTTACCAACGCTTTTTTCTGATCCGCATCGGGATAAACCTGAATATTCCTGATATGTACTTTTGGACGAGATTCAAGGTACAACTTCCCAACCATACCGTTCCAGTTCGATTGGGTGTGGTCCGATACACTGTGAGAATTAATTCCGGGATCAATCTCCTTTATGCGATTATCAACACATATTGAAATTACATTTTTCCCTGTCTTAACAAATCCGGTAATGTCGTAAATATGCGGTGTCCCCAGCGAGTTTCGCATTCCGGCCTCTTTCCCGTTAATCCACAGGCGGGTTTCCCAATGGCACCTTTCCAGAAATAATTCAATGTAACTGCCATCCCAGTTTTCGGGGATGCATACCTCTCTTTTGTACCAGGCTGCGCCCACATAATGCTTAACCGGTTGCAGCCAGAAAGGCACCTTGAAATTTGCAGGGTCACGGTACCGGGTATATTTCTCATTTTTAAAAAACGAGCTGTCAACCACTTGCCCTGTCCAGATGGTGGTGATATCCACATTGAAACCTTTGCCATTTGAAGCCATCGAGCCAGGCAGGTTGACCAAATCGGTTAGAGGTCGCAGATACCATTGTTCGGTTACACCTTTGTCATTAGGGTCAATCATAAACTGCCATTCGCCCGAAAGGTCGATTTTCTGCTCATGCATGAGTGACCGGCAGGAAAATATAACATTGAAAATCAATGATACTCCAAAAAATATCAGGTATTTCTTCATAATTTATTGGGATAGTGGTTCTTTAGTTTAGCTCATCCGGCCATGTTCCGGAAAAGTTCTCAGTACTGATGAAATGCATCCGATACAAACGAGAGGACAGTGGGCAGCGACTCGCGCCAATAGGTCCATGTGTGTCCGCCATTGCGTACCCGGTATTCATGGGGGATGTTGTTTTTCCGCATTTCGATATGAACCAGCGCGTTGCCTTCGAAAAGGAAATCATCGTCGCCACAATCGATATACCAGCGAACAGCTTTTTTTTGCTCCTCGGGCATACTCCGGATTGCATCGAGTACGCTGTATTTCGCAAACCATGCATCAATTTTTTCTTTGGGTGCATCTTTCATCCCGCGCCGTTTAATATAATTGTTCATTTCATCGCGGTTGAGCGGCCCGATAGATGCGCTCAACGGACAGGCAGACGAGAACATATCAGGACGGTGTAGTGCGTAATAGAAAGTTCCACCGCCACCCATCGACAAACCGGCAACCGCCCTGTATCTTTTCTGAGCCCTTATCCTGTATTTTTTTTCAACATGCGGCATCAATTCTTCGAAGAAAAAATCTTCGTAGCGCCATTCGCCGCTTACATCGTTGGTATAACCACGTTGTCCGGTATCGGCATCGGGCATTACAATTATCATGGGCGTTGCTTTACCCTCGTTGATGGCTTTATCGGCGATGTGCAAAACTTCACCAAATTGGACCCAGCCAGTCTGGTCGTCCCCTCCGCCGTGCAAAAGGTACAACACCGGGTAGCTCCGCTGTGAGGTTTCGTAACATGGAGGGAGGTATATGGCATATTTCCGCTCCATTTTCAGGATTTTGCTCTCCATCGTCAGGTTGTCGAATACAATTCCGGTCTGGGCAAAAAGTGATGAGGAAATAAACAGGGATAAAATGACAATAAAGTTTTTCATGGTTAAATCGATTTAATTTTTCCTCAAATTTAGAAGTTCTTTTTAACAGAGCAAGTTGAAAATTAGTTATACCCCAAACCATAGCCCAATAAACTTTTCAAATATTTCCCTATTTTTGAGAGGACAACATAAAAACTATCTTACTATGCTTGATTTAGGATTTGTAAGCGCCATATTGGCCGATAACAGTTTCGAAGAAGTAATCGAATTTGCCGGGAAAAACCGTTTCGCCTGCGTTGAAATTATGTGCTGGCCCAAAGGGAAATCCGAACGCCGGTATGCGGGTGTAACCCACATTGATGTGGGTACGCTTGATGAGGCAAAAATTAAGGAAATAAAAACCACTCTGGCCAAGAACAAAGTGTATATTTCGGGACTTGGATATTACCCCAATCCGCTAGACCCAGATGTGCAGAAGACCGAAGTATATATCGGACACATTAAAAAAGTGATTTTGGCTGCTGCAAAACTCGGCATCAATGTAGTAAATACTTTTATTGGCCGTGACCAAACCAAAAATAGCCGATAACCTAAAGATATTCTCCCAAACCTGGCCGGCTATTATTAAAACTGCTGAGGAAAACAATGTCCGGATTGGTATCGAGAACTGCCCTATGCTTTTCACCAACGATGAATGGCCAGGTGGTAAAAACCTCGCAACAACCCCTGCTATCTGGAACCGGATGTTTGAAATAATCCCGTCACCGGCTTTGGGGCTTAATTATGATCCGTCGCACCTCGTATGGCAGATGATGGACCCCATCAGGCCGATTTACGAATACAAGGATAAACTCTTCCACATCCACCTGAAAGATGTAAAATTATACCGCGAGAAACTCGACCAGGTAGGAATTATGGCCTACCCATTGGAATACCATTCACCGAAAATACCGGGACTGGGCGATGTGGACTGGCGTGCATTCTTTTCTGCACTTACCTCGGTAAAATATCGCGGCCCGGTTTGTATCGAGGTGGAAGATAAGGCCTTCGAAGGTTCGCACGAAGATATTGTCTCTGCAATTTTAACGAGCAGGAATTATCTTTCGCAATTCCTGGTATGCTGAATTTGATCAGTATAAAATCAGCATATTTAACCACTGCCGGACTTTTATCGATTTTTGCCCTTTCATGTGCATTGCTTTAAAAAAGGAACCCATTTTCCGACCCGGCCCAACGTTCTGTTCCTGTTTGCCGACGACCTCACATGAGCATCAGCAATCACACTCCCGATAAAGTTCATCATGCTATTGAACCAGTAGAAATGAAACGAATCTGGAAGAACTATTACGCGAAAAATAAACTTATTGTAAACCAATATCAGGACTGAAATTAACTTTGAAAATGTATTTCAGGATTAACAATAAAAACTGTAAACTTTTTTCAGGACGAGACTTCGAAAGTATATAACGAATTTTTCAAAATATTGATGCAATGAGATATCTGATTGTTTTAATTGCGGCTGTAATATTTCAGTCCTGCTGTCACCAATCGGGCAAAGAAAGTATGGAATCTCCGGATAAATGGAAGGAAACCTTTCGAGAACAACTGAACCTTTTCGGTCACCGCAACTGGATATTGGTGGTCGATAAAGCTTTTCCGGCACAAACCGCTACCGGGATCGAAGTGATAAACTCAGGTGAAAACCTTTTACCAGCTCTCTGTTTTGTGCTAAAAGAAATTGAAAATGTGACACATGTAAAACCAGTAATTTATACTGACCACGAACTCTCGTTTATTACCCCAGAACAGGTTCCTGCAATAGATGAATACCATACCGGACTCAAAAACCTACTGAGAGGATATGATATACAAACCATCCTCCACGATACGGTCTTTGTAAAAATCGACCAGGCTTCGAGGTTGTTTAAAGTAATGGTAATTAAAACTGAAGAGGTAATTCCCTATTCATCGGTTTTTATCGAACTCGATTGCAGGTATTGGTCACCCGAACAGGAAGGGGTACTAAGGAAAAGAATGGGGCAAATCCTGACAAAATGAAGTTTATAAAGTTAAGACTTTTGCATCGCTTTTCAGGTAATCCGATAATGGCTTTCCCATCCCTTTTACTTCAAACCCCAGATTTTTCAGGTCATCCACAACTCCATAAGCATCAGCGCAGGCAATACATGCCTGAATTTCAACACCATCTTTTTGCATGGCTTTGAGCTTTATCTGTATGTTCAGGTTTTCGGAAGACAGTTTAGCAGATGGCCCCCAAATAATAAGGGTAACATCTTTAAACCATCCGGCGGTTTTGGCAGCGTGGGCATACATCAGTACCATCCGTTCGGCGAGGTAAGGGTCATCACTGGTCCAGACTATAACCAGTTTGTCGGAAACATTTTCGGTTTTTTCTGTTTGTGCCATAATTTTTGAAGTATTAAAAAACAACAAGGATGCTACAATGGATATTACAATTCTTAATTTCATGTGTTTCTGATTCATAATTATTCCTCCTTTTTTTTATTAATTTTGGGTAGTATTATTCAATTGTTTCACCAAACAAACACAAGGATTTTATACTACCCGCAATAAAATCAATGACTTGTTTAGTTTTCTCCAATACCTGCTTTCGCAAAACCTCCTTTCTTCGCCGCCGTTTTGCTTAACGGGTGTATTCCCGCAGTATTGCTCTAACCCTTTTTACAATAGATTTTTAAATCCTATGCATAAATATCTATTTCAATAACCTTGCTTCTACCCCTTCGTGGGTAATTTTAACCGGAATAATTAAACCCTTATCATCAAACTCCATGCGGTCGATACAGGTTACTCTGTGGTGCGGGGATGTTTCGGTCAGTGGCCGCCGGTGGTAAACGATATACCATTCGTCGGTTCCGGGAATATTCAGCACAGAATGGTGGCCGGCGCCCGTTGCTATTTCAGGGTCTTGCTGCAAAACGGTACCTATCCGCTCAAACGGGCCAAACGGATTGTCGGCAATGGCATAGGCAACCCGGTAATCAGGGCCTGTCCATCCGCCTTCTGACCACATAAAATAGTATTTGCCATTTCTGATAAACATCACCGGCCCTTCGACATACCCTTCGGGGGTAATTTCCATAAACATTTCGCCGGAAGGCAGTGGCTCAAGCCCGGTAAAGCTGCTGTTCAGTTTTACAACATTGCAATTCCGCCAGCCGCCGTAATACATATAATATGAGCCATCCTCATCATGAAATACAAACTGATCGATAGGCTGTGCCCCGTTCACGTTTTCGCTAATCAATGGTTTACCCAGGATGTCCCGGTATGGCCCTTGCGGTTGAAAGGCTTTTGCCACCCCAATACCGCCAATTTCACCCGGATGTACATCATTGGCAGCGAAAAAGAAATAGTAGCTGCCATCTTTTTCGATTACACCAGGTGCCCACATAGCCCGCCATGCCCATTTCACCTCTGCTGTATCAATAATGCGTTCGTGTTTGGTCCAGTTCACCAGATCGGGCGACGAAAAACAATCGAAATGCACCTGTTTCTCATATCCGGCCGAGAACGTTGGGAAAATCCAGTATGTATCTCCATAAATAATAGCTTCGGGATCGGCATACCAACCCTCGAACAAGGGGTTACCCGACATGGGCAACTTTTTATTTCCTACCGGAGGATTACAGGCATAGCATAGAAAAATAAATAAAAATAACAGAAAAGTAAGTTTCATAAAAGTGGCTTTCAAACATGATTTCACGAAAGTAGTAAAAACATGGTTACAGCCTGTACTAAATTAATGTTTCGCCTGACTAGCCTGTGCATCCACAACCGCGATGGCAGTCATGTTCACAATTTCGCGTACCGAACTTTCCATCTGAAGCACATACACCGGCTTTTTCATGCCCATCAGAATGGGGCCGATTGCTTCGGCAGTGCCGAGGCTCTGAAGCGTTTTATAAAGAATATTCCCTGAAGTCAGATCGGGGAAAATGATGGTATTCACCTCTTTATCGCCCAATTTTGTAAACGGATATTTTCGTGAGCGTAATTCGCCGTCGAAAATATAATTGGCCTGCATTTCGCCATCGACCAGCAGTCCTGGGTGGTCACGATGGAGTATCTTTACGGCATCCACTACATACTGATGGTTACCAGGCCCGGTATAGGAACCGAAATTACCAAACGAAGCGAATGCCATAATTGGTTCAATTCCAAACTTTCGAACCTCGGTGGCTGAAAGCAGGGCAATTTCAACCATGGTCTGAGCATTGGGTTGTACATTTACCGTGGTGTCGGCAAGGAAAATCGGGCCCCGGCGCGTAATCATCACATACATACCTGCTAACCGGTTAAATTTTTCGTGGATACCGATAGCGTGAATGGCTGGCCTGATGGTATCAGAATATTTCCGGGTGAATCCCGATATAAACGCATCAGCTATCCCGGTTTCAACCATCATAGCGCCAAAATAGTCACGGTTCATCATGCAATCGCGGGCATCTTCTAGGCTCATTCCCTTTCGCTGCCTTTTTTCGTACAGCAGCCGGGCAAACTTCTCGCGCATGGGCTCCTGCTCGTTCCCGTAAATATCAATAATTTCCGGATTGTCGATATGTAACTGGTTTTCTTCAATAATCTGACGGATGGTATCCTTGTTTCCTATCAGTATTGGCCGTGCAATTTTTTCCCTTATCACTGTTTCAACGGCCTTCAATACCTTGAAATTATTCGCCTCGGCAAACACAACCTTTTTTGGATTCTGTTTTGCTTGCGTTCGCAAGTACATAACCAGTTTATTATCGATCCCCAATCGCCGCTGAAGATGACTGATATACTCATCCCAATTGGTTATGGGTGCGCGCGCAACACCTGTTTCTATAGCTGCCCTGGCAACAGCGGGAGCTACGGTTGTAATGAGCCGCGGATCAAGGGGTTTCGGGATCAGGTATTCGCGGCCAAATGAAATGTTCCGCAGGTTATAGGCCTGACTGACAATATCGGGAACATCTTCGTGGGCCAACCTGGCCAGCGCATATACAGCAGCAATTTTCATTTCTTCATTAATGGCCGTGGCCCTGACATCGAGGGCGCCCCTGAAGATAAAAGGAAACCCGAGTACATTATTCACCTGGTTGGGAAAATCGCTACGACCGGTTGCCATGATCAAATCTGACCTTACAGCGACCGCTACATCATAAGGTATCTCCGGGTCGGGATTAGCCATGGCAAAAATAATTGGGTTGGGCGCCATACTCCTGACCATATCTGGGGTGACCACATTGGCTACCGATAAACCAAGAAACATATCGGCATCCACCATTGCTTCAGCAAGGGTGTTTATGGTGAGGTGGGTAATAAACTGTTTCTTAATGGTATTCAGGTCGGTCCTTGAAGCATTTAGTACCCCTTTGCTATCGAGCATCACTACATTTTCGGGTTTCACACCCAATGATAAATAGAGCCGGATGCACGAAACTGCCGAGGCGCCGGCGCCATTAACCACAATGCGTATGTCAGCAATATTTTTCCCAACCAGTTCGAGTGCATTCAGGAGGGCAGCCCCCGAAATGATGGCTGTGCCATGTTGATCGTCGTGAAAAACCGGAATGTTCAGTTCCTTTTTCAGTTGGTCTTCAATCTCGAAACATTCGGGGGCTTTAATGTCTTCGAGGTTAATACCACCAAAGGTGGGTGCAATTGCTTTAACCACTTCGATGAGTTTTTGCGGATCTTTCTCGTTGACCTCGATATCGAATACATCAATATCGGCGAACGTCTTGAACAAAACCCCCTTTCCTTCCATAACCGGCTTTCCGGCTTCGGGACCGATGTCGCCCAGCCCGAGTACGGCCGTACCATTCGACACTACAGCAACCAGGTTTCCTTTTGCCGTGTAACGATATACATCGTCGTAATTCTCTTTGATGCACAAACATGGCTGCGCCACACCCGGGGTGTAAGCCAGCGAAAGGTCGTATTGGGAACTGTTGGGTTTGGTGGGGATTACCTCAATTTTTCCAGGACGCCCGGACGAATGGTAATCCAAAGCCTCTTGCCTGCTGATTTTTACCATAGTTGATTGTGTTATGATTTTCGGGTTAAGTTAAGCATTAAAAAAGACATGAAAATTGAAAATGGTCATGTTTTTGAAGTCCAGCATTCAAAATTGAGGTCTCCTGAAATTGAATAAATTAAATTACTACTGTCCGGTTAACTTAATGAGATACTCATACCTTTGGCGAGACAGGCTCTCCTTGCATCGGAATGACAAGTACTTGAATACTTTTGCAATTACCTATTTTGCTTTCATTCTGAGTTTAATGAAGTGAAGCGAAGAATCTCATCTTTAATTATTTTTTTACCAGACAGTTGTGAAATTAAATAAAATGAGATGTGAATAGTGTAGCTAGCAGCCCTACAAAGGCAACTACGCATTCCATAACCATCCATATCCTGAAGGTTTGCCTGATGCTCAAATAAAATACTCTATCTATATCCAAAAACCGATATCATTAAAATGTGAAAACATCAGGCTGCCCATACCTGCAGCTTTTTATGAAATCCTGCAGGATTTAATCACCAACTTTAATATTCCTTTCACTCCATGGGCCCGATCAACTCAACAAAAATGCCATCGGGGTCCTGCACCAGCAGGAAATATTGGTTTTCGCCCAGTTGGGTAGGGGTTTCACCCAGGAATTCAACCCCAATCATCTTCAATCTTTCGATGCATGGTTTCAGCGATTTTACATTGATGGTTATATACCGCATACCGAAATCATCCTGGATAAACTTATGTTTCTTTCCTTTATTCTTTTTTCCGAAACTCATCAGTTTCCATTGGTTGGCTTCAGTCCAATTCTCGAGTTTTAAAACCGTTACGTTAAAAGGGATTCCACCTGTGAGGCCCGTCCTTCGGGCAACATCCGGATTCACCGAGAACTCACCCTCCTTAACCATACCAATTCCGTTGATGTAAAAATTCAGGGATTTCTGAAGGTCGCTTACGACCACCCCAACACCGAATAACGGGCTCGAGAAATTACTCTGTGCCTTTGTTTTTGCCGGAATTATTGCCAAAAGGCAGATTGTGATTAGAATAAGTTTATTTTTCATATTATTAAAATTGTTTGTATTCTAAGGTATAGTTTGGAACCTGTCCGAATGCTTTATTCCTGCAAGTATCTATCTGTCGGACAGGCAGGGGGGCTTGCATGTGTTTTAATCATTACCTTGTGTGTTCCGCCAACTGGCGGATTACATTCTCGTTTCATTTTACCGATTTTTAGTTCATCAAATATCGAAAAAACAGATTACAAATTAGTAGAAATTTTCTTGAATTTATTCATTGCAGTACAGTTTTATCGCCCTATGCAATGGTACTCAAAACCTGTTTCATGCATTAAATTCATATCAAGGATATTCCTTCCGTCGAAAATAAATGCTGGTTTCCGCATATTTTGGTAAACCTTCTGCCAGTTATAGGTTTTAAACTCGTCCCATTCGGTCAGGATAGCAATGGCATGGGCATTTTCCATTGCTTTATAGGGTTCAATATGCACTACAATCTGTCCGGATAATTCATTTAAGGAAGTTGAAATATCCGGGTATATATCAGCCAGCCAGGTTAGGTCGTCGGTAATTTGCCGGGCTGTAACACGTGGATCGTACACATGAATCTCGGCTTTATCCTGAATGAGTTCCCATGCTACATATATAGCAGCGCTTTCGCGTGTATCGTTGGTATCTTTTTTAAATGCCCATCCGAGGAAGGTGATTTTTTTGCCCGAAACAGTATTAAATAGGGTTTCGATAATGTTTTTGGCAAACCGGTGTTTCTGGTAATCGTTGATTTTTACCACCTGTTCCCAGTAATCGGCCACCTCGGGCAGGGTGAAATGGCGGCACAGATAAACCAGGTTCAATATATCTTTTTGGAAACATGAACCCCCAAATCCGACCGATGCACGCAGGAATTTCGGCCCAATGCGGCTATCCATTCCGATTGCACGGGCTACTTCGTCAACATCGGCTCCGGTTTTTTCGCACAAGGCCGAAATGGCGTTGATGGAACTTACCCTTTGGGCTAGAAATGCGTTTGCCGTAAGTTTCGAAAGTTCGCTGCTCCATATACGGGTAGTGATAATCCTATCGGTGGGAACCCAATTGGCATAAATATCTACTAGCGCTTGTTCGGCAATTTTCCCTTGTTCATCGTCCTCGCTGCCAATCAAAATCCTGTCGGGCTTAAGCAAATCCATTACAGCTGTACCTTCAGCCAGAAATTCGGGATTTGACAAAACCCTGAATGTATGAGGGGTATCGTATGCTTCGAGTATCCGTTTGATAGACTGGGCTGTCCGTACCGGAAGGGTCGATTTCTCAACAATGATTTTATCCTGGTTGGCAATTTCTGCAATCCGCCGGGCGCACAGTTCCACATATTTCAGGTCGGCAGCCATTCCCTTGCCAATGCCGTAGGTTTTGGTGGGCGTGTTTACCGAAATGAAAATCATCTGGGCATCACAGATAGCCTGATCGATATCGGTCGAAAAAAAGAGGTTACGCCCCCTTGCTTCAACAACCACTTCGGCCAGTCCGGGTTCATACACCGGCAGGTTATCAGTATTTTCATCGTTCCAGGCGGCAATACGTTGAGGGTTTATATCAACCACTGTAACCCTGATATGCGGACATTGTTGTGCTATAACTGCCATGGTTGGCCCACCTACGTAACCCGCACCAATACAGGCAATGTTGGTTATCATGGAAGGAATTGCCATAAAAATGGTTTTTAATTATAGTATATTTACAGCGAGTAAAGGTATGAAAATTTGGTGGATATAAAATTATTAACTAAAGTTCCGCACAATAAATATAGTTGTCAATTAATAGGTTAATGTTGAAAAAAGCAACATGATATTTTGGTTAATATCCTAATATTTAATATGTTATTATGTGAATGTAAAAACAAATAATCAGGGTGCAGGGTTATGATATCAAGTAACAATTCAGGCAAGCCCATACGCTGCAGCAAACTGAAATTCCACTGAATGAAAGCAGAGTTCTGTTACAACGGGAAGCCGATCAGATTGTTTTTCAGATAAAAGGAAGCAACGGAAAATACCCTTCAT
>JBBIHB010000001.1:0-22077 GCA_037447215.1 Bacteroidales bacterium | reverse complement strand
AATTAATCCGGAATAGTATTATTTCAGGTGTTCGGGTAAAACCCATTTGTAAACTTCACCCGGTGTACCAAGCCCTTCTTTTCGCAATTTAGTCCACTCGCTATAATAGGCGCAAGGATAAACCCGCAGGTACAAGGTGTTGTTATTGCCCTGAATCATACTCCCAAACCAGGTGGAAATCCACATTTCGTAACGACCGTCTTTAATCAGCCTTCCCATAATGGTTCCAAAATGGTAATACTGATAGTTGTCTTTTGAGACGTCGGGTGTATTGCCGAAAAAGACCCTCAAGCCATATTGAACGGCAGGCATTCCCTTCAAATCGGTAATATTCCCGTATGCAAAAGCACGGTCATCCATTTTGCTTTTATAAAAAATACTGTCAATGGATATTCTGAAAGTGGGTATTTCGACCATTTGGAAAAAATATGACCAAACCGAATCGCTTGTATTGTTTATGACAACAGGTCCAATCAAATCCGGAATATAACCTTCTTTTTCAAGGGTTACATTAAAATTGCCGTACGGAAGTTTCGGGAAAACCGTTTTTCCATATTCATTCGTAATACCCTTAAATGTTTCGTTGTCTTTTGTAAGTGCAACGGTTATCCCTGAATGATTGGGCAATGGGTACCAATTCTGGTCTGTCAGCTTTACGGTCACTTCAACATCTTGAAACCCTTTTTCCTTTTCGCAAGCAATTGGAACAAGTAGCATAAACAAACATAAAATCCGAATGATTTTTAAATACCTCATAGTGCAATTATTTTATTTTGCAATCTGCGATAAAAATTTGCCGGTTAGTCGAAATTTTTAACGAATGAAAAGTACAATAAATATTTGGCTTTTTACTATTAAATCATACTTCCGGACTGTTATTTGAATTCGGATTAAATCTTAATTACTTTTGACTGAAAATCATTTCAATGATAAAGTATTTTTTACCCATTACAGCGATAATTATCCTGTTTTCACCAGCACGATTATCTGCACAGGCAGGGCAGGAGGGGTTCTATCTCGATCATTGGCTCCCAAAATCCATTGAAATCAAAACTTTTGATACGGTCGAAACGACAAATATGGCAGCAACGGTTAATATTATGGTTAATGCCGGTACAACCTTGAACAAAGTCAGTCCACACATTTATGGACAATACGCAGCTGCCTGGGGAGGAAAACTTAACTTGAGCTCGCTGGCTGTTAAAGTTATCAGGGACCTGAGGCCAAATGTTATCCGCTGGCCGGGTGGAAGCATGTCGAACGAATATTTCTGGAAAGCAACCAGTAAGGCTACTGCACCACAGGATGTTCCTCCCGGCTATAAATATCAGGATCTGCTATATGGTTCGAACAACAGTAGCTGGACCATGTCGGTTGACAACTTTTACGATCTGTTGACCAAAACAAATTCCACTGGTAGTATAAGTGTAAATTACTCGTACGCACGTGTGGGAACCGGTACCGATCCCGTGCGGACAGCTGCCAGATATGTGGCTGATTGGGTCAGATACGACAAAGGCCGTACTAAGTTCTGAGAAATTGGCAACGAAAACATGGGCAGCTGGGAATTGGGTTATGAAATTGATACCAACTTTAACCTGGACGGGCAGCCAAAAATTATTTCGGGCGATCTTTACGGAAGGCATTGCCGGATATTTATTGAAGAAATGCGAAAGGCAGCCAAAGAAATTGGAAGCGATATCAAAATTGGAGTGGTAACCATGGACTCTCATGTTACCTATAATACGGTTATGATGAACTGGAATAAAGGTATGATGCCCCATATTGCTGATGTGGCTGATTTTCTGGTTGTACATTCCTATTTTACGCCTTACGACCAAAATTCTGACGTTGCCACAATCCTGAATTCACCATCAATTACCAATACAATAAAGCAATACGTTAATAATGGTATGAAAACCCACGCCAATAGCGAACCTTTGCCATTGGCCCTTACAGAATGGAATATTTTTGCGACAGGAAGCAGCCAGGCTGTTTCATTCGTTAACGGAATGCATTCTACCCTGGTTTTGGGTGAACTGATTAAAAATCAATATGGGCAAGCTAACCGGTGGGATTTTGTGAACGGTTGGGACAATGGAAACAATCACGGATTATTGGCCGATGGTGAACCCGGAATAACCCGTTATACACCCCGGGCTCCGTATTTTTACATGTATTACTTTCAGAAATTTTTTGGCGACCGAATGGTTCAGTCAACGGTAACAGGCAACAGCAATGTGGTAAGCTATGCATCTCGGTTTTATTCAGGAGAGGCCGGAATTGTCCTGGTCAACAAATCGGCATCCGAACAGGTTGCCTCGGTGCGGCTGGAACAGTTCAAAAAAGGCGCACGTTATTATTACTATGTTCTGACCGGAGGTACCGATAATGGGAATTTCTCGAGAAAAGTGTTTGTTAATGGCAAAACCACAACCCTTGCGGGAGGGGGCCCCTCAGATTATGATACGATTAAGCCTTTCGGAGATACCATCGGGGAGGAGATCAAGGTAAAATTACCGGGATTGTCTGTTGTTTATCTGTTGGTTGAATCTGTTGGCAACCTGCAGGGACAAGAGATTCAATTCGATCAGCTCACCCCAATGAAAGTGGGTGATGAAAGCTTGGCTGTTGTTGCCACGGTCGGTTCAGGACTACCGGTTGAGTTTGCCACCTCAGATGCATCGGTTGCAGTGGTGAAAAACGGAATTGTCACAGTTACAGGTGCCGGAACCTGTGATATCATAGCTTTACAGCAGGGTGACACGGTTTATGCTCCGGCAACACCGGTTGCACAAAAACTTTTAGTGGGAAAGGGTGACCAGCAAATTCAATTTCCGGAAATTCCTGAAAAAGTTACCGGGGACAACGATTTCAATCCGGGAGCGGTTGCCAGTTCGGGTCTCCCCTGCAGCTATACAAGTTCCAATCCTTCGGTAGCAACCATAGTTAACGGAATGATCAGGATTAATGGAGTGGGAACCTCAACAATTACTGCAAGGCAAACCGGGAATAAGAATTACACAGCTGCTGCTGAAGTATCGCAAACTCTAAAAGTCACGCAATCAACGGCAATCCGGTCATTTGAATTCGTGAATGATTTTCAGGTTTATCCTAACCCTGCAACCGGGAAGGTAACCCTTCGTCTGAATACTGAAAACACCGGACTAACCATTTTAAATTCATTTGGTACACCAGTATTCACCATTAATGAACCGGGCAATGAATTTACCCTTCCTGTCAGTGCCATCGGTGGTGCAGGCATTTATTTTATCTGGAGCAATTCTGTGGTGAAAAAACTTACCTTGGTCAGATGACAGGTTAATTTTTATTTGCGATTGAAAAGGTCGGGATTTTTGACGATTAAAAAAATCCAACCTGGATATCATTTATATGCATGAATTGAATATGTGATTAATATATTGATATACAAATGTTTAATACATATAATAAACACATTGTTGATTTTTGACACACCTAACCGACATGCCTGAAAGCTTCCTTAAAAGCCACGAATTGCCTGAGGATAATAATGCAAGATATATCTAAACTAGACAAAATGAGTTTGAGGTTATTTCCAAAATGTTACCGTTATTGAATCCA
This sequence comes from Bacteroidales bacterium, assembly GCA_037447215.1. Lineage (GTDB taxonomy): Bacteria > Bacteroidota > Bacteroidia > Bacteroidales > Prolixibacteraceae > UBA1413. The sequence goes on along the minus strand of JBBIHB010000001.1, from coordinate 18,474 downwards.
CCACCCCAAAAACTTGTATGTAATAGAACTATTTATAACTCCAATACGCAATAAATATAATCCTTGCGAACCCGGTTTCACTTTTATGGTATTCCCTGGAAAAACAGGTCTTTTATTTTCTTGAAACACTTTTTGTCCACTGGCAGTGTAATGTATATTACCACCGATTCGGGTTTGCCTTTGGTATAGGCAACTTCAATAATTCCAATTAGGTTTTAAACCACTTAAAAATGGTTTTCCTTGCTGATTGTATTAATCACAACTGTTTCCTAAAATGCTTTTTTGGTAAGATTTATCAGGTAATAATCGTGTTGCGGAAGATTGTTAAACGAAATCCAGGTCTTGTTGGTAAGATTCACAACAAGGATGGAGTCGAGGGCTACTTTCTTTGAATCTAATTCCCCACTAATGGTATAAATTATATCCTGAGCGGTTGAAAGTTTAAAACCTATAACCAATAAAACAATGATGTGTAAAAATTTTTTCATAGCGTTTCGTAAAATTAAAATACATGCAGATATTTTAATCCTATACAACAAGCTGATATACGTTTTGTTAGTTTCTGGTAAAAAAAAAATCAGTTCAATTTTTCTAAAGGGCTAAATGTTTAGATTTTTGTAATTCATCGAACTGGTATTGATGTTATTAATTTAATGATTACAAACACATCTTAAATTATTTAGTATTTCTTTTTGTTTAAAATACATTTACTCTGGGCAAAAAGGTGATAAAATTTAGGATTTATATGTAGTTTTACCATTTTGAGGATAAAATGTATTGGAATGCGGATAAATGATGCTAAGAAATAAGACTATTATACTTTCCCTTATCTTTATGTGCACCTTGGTTTGGAGTTGCGAGAAATGGACTGAAAAAGAGATTTACAAAAGACCGGCCTGGCTTCCTGGAAAGTTATACACCGCTGTAAAAGTTCAGGAGAATCTTACTTTGTTTGCCGAATGCTTAAGGCTTACGGAGCTGGACAAAATTCTGGATGTTTCGGGTAGTTGGACCGTTTTTGCGCCAAGTGATGATGCTATGAGACAGTTTCTGGCTGAAAACAACTATTCAAGTATCTCTGTTATTCCTTCTGACGAATTGGAAAGGATTACCGAATTTCATATTATTCAGAATCCATGGTCGTATGAGCAATTGCAGACTCTTGGTATAAACGGATGGAGGAAGGGGGATGCTACAAATGCCAACCCACTAGCATATAAGCGCGAGACCATGTTTAGAAATCCTGTCGAAAAATATTGGTTTAAAAGGGATAGGAACAGAGAAATGATCCTGTTGGATTCCATTAATGCTGATGGGTACAGAAGGGTATATGTTCAGTCGAGAAAATATGTGCCCGTTTTTTTCGATGAGTATGTAAAAACAAATGGCATCACCCCTGAAGATTTCCGTTTCTATTTTGACAGGCCATATGAATACGGAAATGTATATTATGCCGGGGCAAAAATTATTAAGTCCGATATTTTTGCCGAAAACGGATTTGTTCATGTAATCGACAAAGTAGTAAAACCTATGTTGAACGCAAGGGAACTGCTCGAGAAGGAAAGGTTTGACGAATCGTATAAACTTTTCCTGGAAATGATATATTGGTATTATCCCGATTTTGTGCCCAACCTACCGGCAACTTTTAATCAGCCTGAGGTACGACAGGGGGGGGTGGTCGATACCTTATATGATTTAACATATGCGAACCTTGCATTTAATCTTCATAGCGAGCGTATCATCAATCTCAATCAGACGCTTGCCAGGCACAATGGTTTGTATGCCCCTACCGATGAAGCTTTCAGGAAATTTATTGACGGCACATTAACTGCTAAATCAGGATTTCCGCACTGGCCCGATATTAAATCCCTGCCGAAAGATATTGTCAACCTCATTATAACCCAAAATTTCAGATCGACACCCATATATCCTTCAACAAATCAATACAGGCAAATCTTTAATCAGGCAAACAGATACTACCAAAAGGAGGATGGCATTATCAGGAAAGAATTTGGCAGCAATTGCACTTTCATAGGCCTTGATACATATAATCCAGACCGGGCATTTACAAGCGTTACCGGTCCGGTTTTCTGCCGTCCAAACTTTTCTCTATTCAGACGGGCATTGTTATTTTCAGGAGCCATTGACGATATTGCACGACATCCAGGCAAACTGTATTTTTTCCCGATCTCCGATTATGCACTTACGGTCGATTCTTCGCTGGTTATAAACTGGATCAACCGCGATGAAGAGAATTATAACTTTGTAGTATTGAACAAGAATACGGGAAGGGTCGAAAATGTAACCAGAAACACTCTGCGAAACTGGATTCTGAATCAGGTTGGAACTTCGGTATCTGGAATTGTCAATGGAAAAGAATCCATACGAACCCTAAGTGGAAGAACCCTCACATGGGACCATACCAATAATACCATCAGGGGGACTCTTCCCAGCACTGCAGGGTACCGGTCAGACATTATAACAACTTGTGTCCCGGTGCCGATGAATGAGCCAGCAGATAACGGAAAGACCTGGGGCGTAGATTACTGGTTCAATTTTTAATAATTTAGACGATCAACTATTCTGATTTTAAAAGAGCCATTTTTTCAACTATTTTTTAGGGAAAGGTTCATAAAACAGTAATTCCTTGAGTGAGTGAACCGGGCCGGTCCGGGTTAAAATATTACTGTTTTCCCATACCGGATTGATGTAATCGGTCCAAATTGTATCTCCTGAATCAGTAATTTTAAATCCATATGTTTCTACTCCCGGATTGAAATTAATATCGACACCGACGCTGACTGTTAAAGGCTTACTGGCCAAAGTGGCATAATTATAATTTCCCCAGTTAAAATCATTCAGATAATACTCACCTCCCACGAAATGGTAAGCAGCGAACAAATTAAATTTATTATCCCTGTTTGTAAGCAACATTCCGGGGGTTGCAATCCGGCGGATCAGGTCATGGACATTATAAATGCCATTCCGGTGATAAATGGTGTCGTGTTCGGCGAGTATGGTATATTTTGTCCACCACAACCTGTTTCTCAATCCGGAAAGCCGGATAGTTTCAGCCAGAATCGAATAATTTTTCTGTTGTTGAAGCCAGTCATAACCTGAAAGTTTAGCTTGTTCCAATACCTCAGAAATAACATGGATATAACCATTTGTCATTTTAAGGTTCGGTTTGATTATGGGGGTTGTGTTATTGATTTTGATTATTTTATTGATACCGTCGGTGAAATAACCAACAACCAGGCGGTCGCCTGTCAGTGTAAGGTCTGATAACCCCCCGTCGGGAAATTCATCGGCTTTGATTTTTCTGTTTATGGTATGATAACGGGTGAGTATTTTGATGAAGCTGGTGTCTTTTAATAAATCTTCAAAACTTCCGTATTTCTGGTTTTTTTGGATGAACCGTTCAATGGCCCCGTTGGTGGGTAAAAACAGTGTATAACCCTCACCATAAGGGTTGTAGGCATATAGGGCACCCAACATTTTCCCTTCAATCAATAACCTGTGGAATTTTGAATATTCATTTCGGTTTTTCTCCAGGAACTGACTGATGGTTAAATTTCCATCGGCGAGAAAGTTCGATTCGTGGGAATCAGATTCACACGATGTTAATAATATTGACAGAAGCATACATTGAAACAGAAAACCTGCAATTCCTGTTCTTGGAAAACCAATTATCAGCTTGTCCCAATTTCTATTTACAATCATCAGTTGCATATCTTTGTTTATAAATCAAATGGTCATTCTGAAGCCCCGAAAATCCAATAATGATATCTTTTACGGTTTCATCCTAAAATATCGGCGGTTATTCAATAGTGACTTCACTTCTGCATAGGGTCGGAATTAAATCAGTTGAATTGTAATTGCAACAAAAGTTTTTTAAAGGACTGGGCTAAGGCATTTTCTTTTTCTCCACTGTCCATACTTCTGACTGAGAAAGCCCGCAAGGATTACCGGTAAAAAGTTTGCCGGCTTCACGGTCGTTCTTCAGTTGCCATTTGTACCAATGAGTGGCAACTCTGGCAAATTCGCCACCGTGTGGCTGGCGGTAAGTACCCCCATGGCCAACGTCCATATTTCCGACAAATATTGGTACATGGTTAATTCTCATGAAGTCATCCATCCCGTTTTCATATGCGATATCTGATTTACCTCCCAGCAGATATAATGTTGGTGTGTGTATCTTTTGTAAATGTTGTTTATCCATTTGCGGCATTCCGGGCATTCCTCCTTTAGGGTTGGTAAACAGTCCACTGTTGCAAACCACAATGGTCGAAATCCGGGGGTCGGGGGCTACTTCAAGGGTTTGCAGGCCACCGCACGACATGCCGCTTACTGCAATCTTTTTCGTGTCTATTTTGTTGAAATACGGACTGTTCTTATCCTTATTCTGTGCAATAGCCCAGTCGATGGCATCAAGCAGTTGTTTCGATGCAGAGCGGCCCCGTTCCTGTTCTCCCACTTCAACAGGCATTTTGCCTATGGCTATGACCAGAAAACCATGCGAGGCTACTTCGTTTAAGAAATTTACATGTTCCCACGGTGAATTTAAACAGGCCCCATTGCCCCAGGCAATTATTGGCAACTTGTTTTTTCTGCAAAAAACGGAAATATTCTGAGGCCTGAATATGGTATGTGTGGGCAATGAAGATTCGGTCATCATAATGGCCTTATACTTACCGGTACCTCCGTCTTCAACTATTCTCGAAGGCTTTATCTGCGCAACGGCAGTGCTTATCAGCAAACTGATGGTGGTCAGCAATACAAGTCGGTTTCTCATACTAATATGGATTTATCGTGTAAAGGTAAGGATTTTTGTAAAAATGATGTTTCAGAATTACCATTCGGCTCAATGAACCACATTTCTGATTATTATAGTAGCAACCGGAAGTGGATGTAAAAATTAAAAAGCCGGTTTTATCCGGCTCTTTTAATTATGGCAATAAGAATAATAAAATAGACTGTTAAATAGTATATATTATCAAAATTTCCAGGTTATTCTGGTTCCCAGCATCCGGGGCGGTCCGGGTATCCAGGTGGGAGCGCCAAATAAACTTCCTGTATTTCCTGCGCTTACAATATACTCTTCGCTGAGCAGGTTATTAGCCCAGAACGATAAGGTCACTTTCTGTGCGGGGAGTTCAATACCGCAGGTAATATTTAAAAGCCCATAGGCATCTTGCTCTAAACCACCTGAGTTTGCGTCTTCAAAAAATATTTTACTGTTCCAGGAGTATGAAGGTACTGTAAATAATCTAAGGTTACGGGCAACATCTACCTTTGCATTCAATCCAACAGATAAGCTATGGTCGGGTGTTAAACGGAATCTGTTACCGGCATAAGCCTGTTTTTCCCCCTTGGTATCTTTATCGGCAAAACGCGAATGAATCCATGCATAGTTGCCAAACAACTGTAATTCTTTCATTAGCGCGTATCTCAGGTTGGTTTCAGCGCCATAAGCCGATGCTAGGCCTGCATCTTTAACAATATAATTGAATTCACCTGTGTTTGCATCGGCCACCCATGCTGTTGTCTGAAAATTCTTATAGTCATGATAAAATATGCCTGCATCGAACCACAGCTGCTGTGTTGGAGCTGTTTTAATACCAAAATCGAAGCTGTTTACGGTTTCAGGTTTAAGTATCTGAGATTCGCCTGTAGAGGTGAATTGTAATACTTTCGGGCGACGGCCTTTCGAATATCCTGCAAATAGATTGGTATTTTCATTGAATGCATATTTTATTCCGATACGTCCTGTTAAAGCTCTACCTGTTTCATTAATTGTTTTTTGGTCGTATATTTTGAAAAACAAATTGGGGTAATTGCCCGAAAGCATTCCTAACACAGATGGTTCTCCTCCGCTCATTTTTGTTTTGTTCGAAAGTTCGAACCATTCGTTGATCAGTCGGAGACCTCCCGTAATACTCAATTTATCAGTAAGTTGAAATGTTGCGTCAGCGAAACTTTCGAAAGCCTGGTTTTTGGCATTACTTAGGTTTGTTTCCTGGTGGTTTGTTCCCAATGGCATTCTTGCCAGGGGCCCCAACCGTGGATCGTTTGGCAGTTTTGGTACCGGATAAGGCTTACCGGCAGGGGTAACCAGAAATCCGGTATTGAAAAACAGGTGGAAAATATGCTGGTCGTTGGGCGAAAACCAATAGTCCTGGCTAGCATGTTCGTTCCAGTAACTAAAGCCAAGGCTCCCGGTTAATTTACTTTTAAGGGCATAATTCAACCTAACCTCTTCATAGAATTGCCTTGCATCCACATCTTCACTCATGTCGATGGCTGCTGCTGCCGTTCCATCACCATCCCATCGCGAACGGGCACCTATTTCCCGGTATGAACTTATTACGGTCAGGAAGTTGTTTGCGTCTATGTAATGCCGGGCCGAAAGGGTAACATCAAAAATATTTTTACCGGTTTCCAGGTTTTCTCCCTGCTCGAGTGATGTGGTATAGTCGAATGGATTTTTGTTCCCTTCTGCATTCGGATAAACCATACTCATAAAACCAAGTCCCGGCTCATCGTCTTTCTGGTAGTTCATTATAATGTCGGCCCTGGTTTTTTCTGTTGGCTGATACCTAAGTGAGAGCCTTCCGGCAACAGTATTTTTACCGTTCAGGTTCCCGCCAAATGTATTTTTTATGTACCCATCTCGATTTTCATATACACCTGAGGCGCGTAATAGCAATTTGTCTTGCACAACCGGGATGTTTATTGCCCCTTTAATTTCTTTCTGATTAAATATGCCAGCTCCGGCCACCAGAAAGCCACCAAAATCGGGAGTTGGCTTTGCACTGATATAATGTATTGCCCCGATTTGAGCATTGCGTCCAAACAACGATTCCTGAGGTCCTTTAAGAACGTCAACCTGCTGCATATCAAAAAGCTCGACCGAGGCTCCACTGATGCGGCTAATTGGAACATTATTGAAAAACACCGAAACCCGGGGTTGGGCACTCGGGCTGACTTCATCGCTCGAAAGACCGCGCATAACAAAAGTGGGACGGTCAGTACCCTGCATACGTACAAGCAATCCGGGTACAAATTGCGACAATCTGTTAAGTTCGGTAATATTGTTGCTTTCCATGAAATTGGCGTCAATAACGCTCATGGTAATAGGAACATCAATAACCTGCTGCTCCCGTTTTTGTGAAGTAACGGTTATGTTATCAAGTTTGATGTCCTGTTTCTCAAATTCGAAGTCATAGATATTAACCCCTTCTTTGATAAGGATTTCTGCTATAAGGGTTTTGTATCCTACAAACGAAGCCTGCACGGTAATTTTACCTTGAGGAAGCTGAGTTAACACATAATCTCCATTTTCGTTTGAATTGGTACCCAATGAAGTTCCGACAACCGATATATTGGTACCCGGAAGAATAGTTTTATCTTCCCCCAATATTTTGCCTTTTAATACATTGTTTTGCGAATGGCCATGAAAAAAAAGCCCTGCAACTGCTAATAATAAAGTACATACTTTCTTTCTCATTTCAATAATTTTATAGTTGATTTTCAGTTTTTGATTTAACGTTGTAGAAAAATATCCCTGCATATACAAACATTCAGCCCCTTTTCTCCGGGCGGGATAATTGAATATTCGGAATAAATCTTTGCCAGGCCGTCGGCAACCATTTTGTAATATTCAATATCCGGCGTTTTTATTGAACCTAAAACCGGCCTCCCGAAAGGGATCCAAACCGAGGCCACCGGAACGATACCTCCCGAGGCCATGTATTCGGCTCCCTCAAGAATACTTTCGGCAGGTTCAAGCCCAATTATGAAATTGCAGCAGGCCTTGTTTTTACCATATTTTCCGGCCACATACTCCAGTGCATCAAAATGTCTCTTCCTTCCGGTATATTTCATTTTGCCGGGCATAATTTTGGTGGCAAGTTTTTCATCCCAGATTTCGAGGCTCATGGCAACTCTGTCGGCACCCGCATCAAACAAATGGTCAAGCAGGGTGGGGTCCGTGGGTGGCGTGGTATAAACCAAAACTTCGCCATCAATATTCTCACGTCCTACCCGTTTGTCGATGGCCTCAAGAATTGCCATGATTTTTTCACATTCGGCCTGAACATTGAAAGTTGAACCTCCTGTAATCTGCACACTGTCGGCACATCTTTCCTTAATCAGTGCATATTCCACCATTTCAGCAATTTCATCGGGTGTCGGGTAGATCGGGAGTTTCTTTTCCTTTTTTACAAGATTCTGGAGTTCCCCTCCGGAATAACAATACTGGCAGGGTTCACCTGCACAGGCATAGTCGCATTTCCACAAAAAGTGGAACGACAACCATTGGGTTCCCTGCAATATAGCGTTTCCAATAAAAGGTGTTCCGGATGAAGTTTTCTGATCATAGAAGGCGGTTCGAGGGAGGAAATAAACTTCGGTAATTTTTTCCCTGTTATAAAAAATGGATGCACCCCCTGTTTCATCCACCTGGAGGGTAAAAGGTGTTTTTATCTGATTCAGGTATCGGATTTGTTTAATGGCACTCCACGAAATTGCTTTTTTTATGTACTCCATGTGGAAGGTCAAATCGGTAAGTTGAACAACAGTGAAGTCGGGGAGTATAATGGTATTGCACCTAAGTGGGTCAGATGACAATCGGTAACTTTGGGAGAACTTTCTGTAAACCTCTTTTGAAACCCTTATCCCACGGCTTATCAAAAGGGCTTTTAAAACTACCGAATCAATTGTGGTTTCCTGAATTTTAAACTCCATAAATTATTTTCCGATTTGCAAATTTAAACTGCAGCAAAAATCAGGAAGAAGGTGCACAACCTCAAGAAAATCATTCAATGCATTTTCCAATTCTTTTATTTTGTGGATATTAAGACAATAAACCACTTTTACTCCTTCTGTGTGAGCTACGATAAGGCCTGATTTTTTAATTCACGTATATGTTGATTAATGGTTGTACGGGTAAGTGGAAAATTATCTGAAATATCACCTGTAAAACATTTTCGTGTCTGCGCAAGAAACTGAAGTATTTGAATCCTGGCTGGATGACCAAGAGTTTTGAACAGTTTAGCTTTATTTTGAAGGTCAGAATTGAATGATTCAAATTTTGAAGCAACCATGCGATTCGTATTTTTGACGTAAAAATACGTCGCAATATGGTTTTTGCTGTTAATGTGTTGTTAAACTCTTGTTTTAAAATATACTACAATAATTGTCAGAGTTTAAATCTCAATATATAACATTTTGATAATCAGATCAAAAATAGACTTTATAAATCAAAAAGATTCCTGCAAAGATAAAAATGAAGGAAACAATCCTGCGAATCAAAAGCTCAATGATCCTGATTCGACCATAAAAGATACCCACCCCATTCAGTGTATATGCAATCAGATAAGCAAAAACAACGACGGGCAAAGCCGAACTTATTGCAAAAATCACCGGAATGAGCAGGCCTGCTTCGCTTCCAATGGTTAAGGGGATGAGCATTCCAAAATACAATGCACCTGTGTTGGGGCAGAAAGCCAGCGCAAGTATAATGCCTAAAAAAAAAGCATGGTGCAATTTTATAGTTCCTTTGGTCTCAAAATAACGGGTAATCCGTGTAAGGCCCGGAAACGGAATCTTAATAATATCAGACATAACTAGTCCGATAATAATCAGCATTGGCCCGATAAACAGCATTCCATATCGCTGAAAAAATCCGGACACTTCGAATTTGTCGGCCCCTAAATATATAATGCCGGCCAGAATGGTATAGGAAAAAACCGTTCCGAGGGTGTACATCAACCCGTTTAGAAATACCAGTCTCCGGATAGACATATCTTTCCCGATAAAACCAATTGCGGTGATGTTGGTTGCCAACGGGCAAGGACTGATTGATACCATAAATCCAAGTAGCATGGCTGTAACACCCGGTATGGTGCTATTAGAGAGCAAATCGGTGAGGAGCCTTTCCATTAAGGCAGCAATGAGTTTATTTTTTCTACCAGCACCTGTTTGTACTTTTCGGGATTGGTATGGGCATACAGAAAACCATCTACAGTAATTTCGATTTTGTTTTGACTGCCGATAACCAAAAGCATCTGAGAATGAACACCGAGTGATTTGGCTATTTCTCTGCTCCTTTTTTCATAGAGGTTATATGTGAGAAACCTGACTTTATTTCCATACTCCTGCTCAATTATTTTTTTCGATTCCGATTTAATTGCCTCACAAGTTGTACATCGATAATTGGTATGAAAAAAAATAACTTCAACGGAAGTTTTCGGATGATAGTTATTCTTATCTGATGGCTTTTGTGAACACCCATGATTGAAAACCACTATCAGGATTGCATATATAAACAAAAGTTTCACCTTCACTATATGTCATTTTGTTTTATAAAATGCTTGATCTCATCAACTGAAAGCACTTTCCCGGAAGATACCACCCGCCCGTTGATAACCAGGCCAGGGGTCCGCATAACCCTGTATCCGAGAATCTTCACAATATCATCTTCCTTCATTATTTCAGCCTGGATGTCCATCTCAGAAACAGCTTTCCGGACAGCTTTTTCGAGATTATGGCAGTTGGCACAATTGGTTCCTAATACTTTGATTTCCATATTTGTAACTTCTCAGGGTAATTTCCCATGTAAAATTACGAAAAAAATAAGATACCAGACATTTCACGTTTAACGCGATTCGCTTGAAACGGGAGTACTTTGTTGGTTTTGATTTCATGCAGGCGATTCTCGAAGGGTTTCAATTTTGAAATTTGTGGTTATGGTTAAACATTTTTGATAACATGTCTTTCAGATGTTTATAATGTATTGCCTTATTGTTTGCATAGTTATCCTGCCTGTACCGATCTTTGGAAAAAGCAATTGACTTAACATCTCTCCGATGTTAAAATTAGGGTAGTCATTCCGTTTGAGGGTTGTAGTACAAGAATCCTTGCATATTCCTGATCCCTGAACTTAAAATTTGGGTTTGCACGTGCGTATTTCCCCCCCCCTGGACGCGAATCGAATATTCGCTGAAATACAGGGGCATCAGTTGTGCTTGTCAATCAATGGCCTTAACAAATCATTTTTACCGGATGGTAGATAGGGAGCCTGGACATGGTACAGGGGATTACTGGTTTGTCAGATGATAGTATGTCCTTGCACGCCTTTGAATTGTATTGCAGGATTATGTATAAAAGCATGGATATGGTTGCAACGCTCTTTACGAAGCAAGGGGTGAAAACGTCACGCCATCCGGTTTTTAGAGTTATCCCCACCTGTCCGGGTTATCATCGATGCAAAGGATGAAAGCAATATCTGTGAAGTAAACACAGGATGAGTCCACAGCAATTTTATCCCGGTGGACTCAGACTGAGAAATTGAAGGTGAGATATATGCGTTAATGATGCATATTCCTGAATTGATTGAATTGCCTTGGTAAAATTTCAGAAATGTATTCGGGAATGCATGGCATTAAGGTCGGATTCTCTATCTTTGAACAATCCTGAATTTTCGGGGGCAAAAAACCAATCAGCTTTTATGTCATGAAAAAAGTAACAATATTTTCCTTATTGATAGCGGGCTTTATTCAATTTCAATTTTATTCAATCGGTCAGGAAACTTCCGGCAAACAAACCAATCTGAATTTCTTTCTCGATTGTTTGGAGTGTGACTTTACCTTTGTGAGGCAAGAGCTCGAATTTGTTTCTTTTGTGAGGGATCCAAAACTGGCTGATGTGCACATATTGTCTAGTTCCCAGCGAACGGGAAGCGGCGGGGAAAGGTTTTTCCTGAATTTTATTGGGTTGAACATTTTTGAAGGACAAGATTATGAATATGAATACCTTGCCGGTCAATCAGAGACCCATGACGAAATCAGGCGAGGCTTGCTGAAAGTCATAAAAGCTGGACTCCTGCAGTATTATTCAAAAACAGACTTTTTTAGCCGGATCAATATTGATCTTGAAGACACTAAAGAAATGACCGCCACAGAAATTGTTGCCGATCCATGGAATAAATGGGTTTTTAGCATTGAAACGGGAAGCGATTTGCGAAAAGAGGAAAGCCAGGATGAATTTTCACTGAGCACTGAACTTCGCATCCAAAAAGTTACTAATGAATGGAAAACCCGGATAGAGGGAGAATACGACCTGAACAATGAAAATTATTACGACGATGGCGAAAAAATTAAGAATCGCCAGACAAACTCAGAAATTTCGGCCAATTACATAAAAAGCCTGAGCGCGAAATGGTCGGCGGGAGTTTTTGGAGAATACAATTCTTCCACTTATCTGAATATAAAACATGCTTACAGCTTTGATGCCGGGATCGAATACAATATTTTTCCTTGGGATATCAGCAACAGGAAAATTTTTGTTTTTAGGTATTTAGTGGGAATTTCGAATCATGACTACAAGGAAGTAACCATTTACGACAAGTTGAATGAAACGCTTTATTATGAAGCGTTGCAACTGGAATTGGAGATTATCCAACCCTGGGGAAGGGTTGAATCACGGCTGGAAGGGAGACATTATTTTCACGATTTCAGCAAAAGCCGGTTGATTCTTGATTCGCAAATCTCGTTACGCCTGACAAGGCATCTTTCGGTATTCAGCGAAATTGAGTATCAGATGGTGCACGATCAGCTTTATTTGCCGAAGGGAAACGCATCGTTGGAAGATGTACTTTTGCGACGCAGAAAAATGGCCACAAACTATGAATTAGGTTTCGAGTTTGGATTCCAGTTTACATTTGGTTCCATTTACAACAATATTGTCAATGAGCGTTTTTAATAGGCTTACTACCCAGGGACATTACTCCGTGTTAAAATACAAAAACTATAGTGTCATTTCAATTATAATATAAGGTCTTGATGCTGTGTTGGAACGAAAACCGACAAGCAGGGAATTTGAAAAGAAAACGGATGGCGATTTTGTGGCCCGGTTAATGGCCATAAGTTGCAGTGAGCCACCAAAAGGCTTTTCCGGATGGTCACTGCGGCTGCTGGCCTATAAGATGGTAGAACAGGAAATCGTTGATTCAATTTCGCATGAATCGGTACGAACCGTTAAAAAAAAAACGACTTAAAACCGTGAAAAGTAAAAGGTTGGATAATCCCATTTTTATAATTGTGTGCTTCATCCAGGAAAAGGTATTTACCACCCAGCTTTACAAATTCTCCTGCATAATCTACCAGATTTGTGTTTGAAAAATATAGATCGTCGAGACTTGCATACAGAAACTCATCGGTTTTATTCATAAGGTTTTCCTTAATATATTGCAACATCAGGGCTGTTTTTCCAGTGCTTCGCGCCCCTACAATAATTATCAGACGGTTGTTCCAATTAATATAGCTCCATAAATACCTTTTAAATCTCAGGTCAACTGAATTGGCCAATGCTATTGAAATTTGAATTAAATTTTCCATATTGCCAAATTATTTCAGAAAAATAATGCTAAAATGCCAGAGGTGTTCGTCAAAAAAAATAAAAATGTAAGACACATTCGACAAAATATACTGCTTATACCGCACATATCAATTTTTATTGGTATCATTTAATTCCTCCAGAATCCTAAGGCATGTTTTTGCAATAAAGTGACCCATATTAATTTAGAAGTTATCTGTTGAGTGATTTTTACCATCTGGAACTAAAAATATGAAGCAGCACAGGATATCTCTTTTTCCTTTAGGCAAGCAGTTGGTGGTCAACGACCAGACAACGTTGATTGATGCCCTGCACGAATACGGGGTGGAGTTTCCATGCGGGGGCAAGGGAACCTGCGGCAAATGCAGGGTAAAACTTCTGGCTGGCGGGATTGAGATGTCCGTAGAACACCTGCAAAAACTCCGGAACCTGAACCTTTCGCCCGACTGGCGATTGGCATGTTTTAGCCGTTGTACAAGCGATATTACCCTTGAAGTTGGTCAGTTCGACCATCTTATACTTGCAGATGAATCGGATTTCAGCTTCACACCTTCCAAAGGTTTTGGCGTTGCAGTGGATGTGGGTACCACCACCCTGGTTGCTCAGTTGGTTGATTTGTCAATCGGGAAAGTATTGGCTGTCGAAACCAGTCTAAATCCGCAGGTAAAATTCGGTGCAGACCTGGTTTCCCGTATTCAGGCTGGTGTAGATGGCCATGTTGGCGAAATGTCGCAAATGATAAGGCAAGGAATAGGTCGGATGATTCGGGTGTTATTGGAATCTCAACAGGTAAACCTGGATAAGGTTGTGTTGGTGGGCAATACTGCCATGAGTCTTTTATTTGGTGGGCATGATGTTTCGCCATTGTCGATGTATCCATTTCATGTCGAAAATTCATCTGCACAGTATTTTACACCCGAAGAAATTGAATGGGATTTCCCGGTAAGCGGTTTTATTGGTTTTTATCCCTCCATTGGCAGTTTTGTAGGTAGCGATATCCTTGCCGGAATTGCTGCCACTGCCATGCATACCCGCAATGAATTTACCGCATTGATCGACCTTGGAACCAATGGCGAGATTGCTGTAGGGAACCGTAATGGTATTGTGTGTGCTTCTACTGCTGCAGGACCTGCTTTCGAGGGAGCCTGCATATCAATGGGAATGAGAGCTGTAACCGGAGCAATTTCTTCGTTGAGACTTGAGGGTGCAGGCATAGTTGCCGATGTTATCGGAAAAACTGAGCCGAAAGGACTTTGCGGAAGCGCCCTGATAGATGCAGTGGCAATCCTCAGGCAAACCGGACAGATTGGGATTTTCGGGGAAATCATTTCAGGGGCTGAATCGTTGCAAATTTCGGGAGATGTTTTCCTGACACAGAAAGACATCAATGAATTTCAGCTGGCCAAAGCAGCGATAGCAGCCGGCCTTGAAATCCTTACGCGGAATCTCGGTATTGCTACCAGCGAAATGTCAAAACTGTATATTGCCGGTGGGTTCGGAAGTTACATTAACATCGACCACCTGACAACTACCGGAATGATGAATATCGATCGCGAAAAAATCCAAAGAATGGGGAATACAGCCCTTATTGGTGCAAAAATGTTTCTGTTTTTGACACCTGATTCAATAAGGGATATCCTCTCTTTGACCCGTCATATCAACCTTGAAGGATATTCCGGTTTTCAGGATATTTTTGTCGATAAAATGTTGTTTTTGTAAGTAAAGTTTCTTAATGCAGGCATCCAAATTATGCATTCAATCAGTTCGGAGACGCATGTGATGGTAATTGCCGGGATTCACCCGTTAAATGGTAAAATATTGCAAATTCTGAACCTCAAAGACAAACTGTTTGAAATTAAAGTTGAAATTATTTTTGACAACTTGGTTAAGATGGTTTCTACAAACAAAAGCAAACTATGGGGTGAAAAAAACCGAAACCAAAGAGTGAAAAAGTGGGATTTATGCTGTCGCTAAAAACGTCAACAGTTAATTCAATAGTTTTGAATTATTGGTGGTGAATGAACAAAATTTGTACTTTAAATCTTATTTAATGTGGATTATCTTAACGTCTGGAATTACAGAGCTTAAAAATATTGTCTATTATGAAGCACGAATTTTCAAGGCGCGAATTTATACAGACACTCATGTCCGGTGTATTGCTCGGGCCGGTTGTATTGCAAAGCCAGGCCTCAAATGCAGGGACGATTCCAACCCGTTTGCTTGGGAAAACCGGTGAGCGGGTATCCATTATTGGTTTTGGGGGCTGGGACATTGGTTTTATTGATGAGAAACTGGCCATTCAAATGATCCAACGGGGAGTTGGCGAAGGGATAAACTTTATCGACAATGCCTGGGAATACAATAAAGGTCGTTCCGAAGAAGTGGTTGGCAAAGCCATAGCTTTGGGTAAGATGCGCGATAAGGTTTTTCTGATGACCAAAGTTTGTGCCCGCGATTATGTGGGTGCCAAACGCCACCTTGAAGACGGGCTACGCCGGTTGCAGACCGACCATATTGACCTGGTTATGCTTCATTCCATGCAATATAACAGAGACCTCGAACGTGTTTTTGACCCGGAAAACGGTGCCGTCAGGGCGCTGGTAGAAGCCAGAAAGGCCGGTAAATTAAAATACATTGGTTTTTCGGGACATCAAAATCCACAGGTTCACCTCGACATGCTCGCTATGCCTTTTGAGTGGGATGCCGTACTGATGCCCCTGAACATTATGGATGCCCACTACAACAGTTTCCAGAAAAAGGTATTAACGGTTGTCCTCGATCGCAATATTGCCGCTTTGGGTATGAAATCGCTGGTTGGTCGGTTCAGCAGGATTTCAGAGAAGGTTAATGTATCAGCCGAACTTTGCCGGTGGTATTCCATGTCGCTTCCGGTGAGCACCCTGGTTTGCGGATGGCAGAATATGGATGAGATGCAGCTTTGTATCAATATTGCCCGAGATTTTAAGCCGCTTACTGAAACAAAAATCGAAGAACTGCTCGATGTATCGAAAGCTGCCGCTGCTGACGGCGCAACCGAATTCTATAAAGATAGCAGCAAAGGTTATGGATGTTCCTATCATTCACAGATTTTGAGAGAAGAACAGGGATAAGATGCAATTGAGAAAAACAAATTCGTTTGAATTTATATAAAAGAATTTTTCCAGTGTTCGTTTTCTATTTGAATTGAGATGGTGGACTGGTAACAGCCGCAGTGAAAATCTATGTGAAAGGTTTCTCGATCTGCTCAGTTTGCTTGTTTAGTATGGCCGGTTCTTCGGTTTCCCGTGAAGGGAAGTGAGCCATGTCATCCGGAAATCAAACTTTTTGAACTGCACCAGCCCTTGTCCATCTCATAATGTCTTGCAAATATAGGTTTTCGTTTTCAAATATATTTGTTTTCAATTTATTAAAGTAAATTTCCTTAAAAAACCTAAACAAATTAATCTTTTTTCAACACTACAATTCATTTCAGTTCGCAGTGAGGCGCCAACAGGATAACCTGACCTACTTTTATACTGTTCCCTGAGGGCCATTCCCTTTTTCGGATATTCATCCACATTAACCTGAAGTCACTTTTTACATTGGACAAATCAAGGCTAACTTCTCCGCCACCAGTGAAAAAGACGATAAAATTTCTCCTGATTTTGAGATAAGGTAAGCTTCATTCTCCTCTCCGATCGGTAAGTAATTCATTACCACATTGGAGCTTCAAGAATGGTATGATTTTTTCAATTCAGCGGGCTGCATTTACCGAAGCATTTGAAATTCGGAAAGACAGAGCCTGAAAGGAGGACGATGGAATCTGTCCAATGCCACCCCACCTATCAACTGGCGCCTCCAGCGCTTTATGTTTTCTTTTGTGTTTCCGTGGGGGCCACATTCGGCACCATTGGCTATTACTTTAATTAACGGTCACGGAGCCGGTTCCATGTAATTTCTGACCCATTTAAAATTATGAAATGTATTTATCTTCTTCTGAAAAACCTTTTTGCGAGATAGAGGAGAATTAACCCTGAAAGGCTGGTTATGATTCCGGAAAATCCGCCAGTTAAGGAGTTGATGGTTTCGGTTACAAGCTTGTCGGGCGATAAGGTGGCCTGTGCATTTTTAAGGTGTATCACTGCTTTTTTCAGATGAATTTCCTTTTCGAGCCTGAGAATGGCCAAGTCGGTATCAATTTGATCGTATGATGAATAGATTTTCTTTTCCATGCCATTAGTCGTTAAAGAAAATTTCTGAATATTTTCTGAGCATAGGGCCTTCCAGGATTTTATCCTTTAAGAGGATTACAAGGAAAAACATGACAAGGAAAAAGCCGCCAACAACCAGAAAGCCTAAAGCATAACTATCCAGTGCGTCGCCTATGGCAAGAGCGGCAGCTACGGATCCGAAGAGGAAAACCATGATAAGGCATACTACAATCATTACCACTTTTGCAGCCATGGCCGTCGATTTCATTACTACTTTAAAGCCCCAGAGCTTATAATATTCAAAAGTAGAGTCAATATATGCCCTGGTTTCCTCTTGAACCCGTTCCGCCTGATTCTTCAGTTCATTAAAAGCCATAATTTATTTATGAAGTTTTGCATTTTTAGCTTTCAGAATTTCCAGTTGTTTTTCAAGAAATTCAATTGCTTCTTCGGCTTTATAGCTTCCCGATGATACCAGGTTGTCGATGCTGTTCTCCAGATCAGCTTTTACATCGCCGCCTTTCTTTTTAAGCAGTTCAATAAGTTCATTAAACTTGTGAACAAGTTCATCTTTTCCTTCTTCGAGACCGGTTTTGATCTTGGCCCTTGTAACCGATCCTTTTTCGGGGGCAAACAAGATTCCGATGCCTGCTCCAACCAGTACCCCGGTGAGCAATGCGATAATCGTATGGCCTGTGTTGTTCGACATAATATTATATTTTTAAATTAATATGGATGAATATACGAAAAAATTACTTAAAAATCAAAAAATGGATGTTAATTTATGTTCCATTTAGTATTCTAGTCTCTATTGAAATATAGATGCCTATGTAATTCTACTTTGACAGATTAGAAAAAAGATTTAAAATATTAGGTTAAATATTTG